>DLCH01000055.1:26259-61129 GCA_002480525.1 Gammaproteobacteria bacterium UBA7803
ATGCGGGTGGCGTACATCCACAGCCACATCACGAAGGTCCAGGCCACCAGCGCCAGCACCGGCGTCATCATGCCGTGTTCGTACATGCCGTCTCTCTCCCTGTCCGCAAAGAACGCCATGATTGCCCCGACGCCGGGTCAGGCGCAACGCGGCCGGCGGGCACGAAAAAAAAGCGCGGGCACCCCGGGGCGCCCGCGCCGGCTTCGGCACGTGACCGCGGCGCGGTCACGTGGCCGCGCCTGTCAGTCGATGCTGGCGAGCATTTCGAACTCCGCATCGGTGGTGACGTTGCCGTCGGGGCCGATCGTCACCTTGTGGGGCGGAATGAGCCGGGGATCGTCGTTGAACCAGGCGTCCGGATTGCGGTTCACGACGAAGCCGAGGAGCTCGCCGGAGTGACGGTCGACCAGAATGTCCTCCACCTCGCGGATGTGCCGGCCATCGGCGAAGGCGACGGCATCATCGAGCAGCCGGGACACCATCCGGTGGTCCGCCTCGCTGCGCTTCAGGGTCAGCTCCCGGGGTCCCCGTGCCGCCCCGTCGTCGATCCGCAGCACGGTGTCCAGGGTCGCGCCGTCCTCGACGGCCACGTTGTCGAACCGGACGAACCCGTCGTCGGCGCCGCTCAGGGCGTAGGGATAAGGCACCTCGTAGAGCACGTAGGCCACGGCCGAGCCACGCTCGTTCAGGATCAGGTCGCGCACGCTGCCCACCGGGTTGGCGACGGTGTGCACGTCGCCGCCGAGCAGCCGGTCCGCGCTGACCGCGTCGTCCAGCGCGCCGTGGCCGGCCGGTGCGCCGCCGACCCTGTCCGCGACGGCCACGGCGGGCGCCAGCAGCGCCGCCGCCAGACCGAGTCCGAGGGATTTGCAGTATTTACACGTCGGTCGCATGAAACCTCCGTATTCAGCACATGTACCCCGTGGGGGAGCAATGGTCATGCCAGCCATCGGTTAGACTGGCGTTCCGACAGGAGACTTGCGTGCAGGAATTCTCGAGCGTCTACGCCCGGCGGATCCTTCTGGCTTCGCTGGTGTGCATCGGCATGGGCTTCACCGTGCTGTTTCCCGTGCTCGCGCCGCTGGGCCGGGAGATCGGCCTGTCCGAGTTCCAGATCACCTCGATCATCGCCACGTCGGCGCTGACGGTGTTCCTGGCCACCCCCATCTGGGGCCGCCTGTCGGATCAGTGGGGCCGCAAGCGGGTCATTCTGGTCGGCCTGTTCGGCTTCTCCGCCGGCACGGTGCTGTTCAACTCGGTGCTGTACGCCGGGCTCGCCGGCGCCCTCACCGGCTGGATGCTGTTTCTCGCCCTGGTCGCCGCGCGGGTCGCCCACGCCACGGTCATGGCCGCCTCCATGCCGGCCGCCAACGCCTACATGGCGGACATCACCGATGCCGCCAACCGCACCAAGGGCATGGGCGCCGCCGGGGCTGCCAACAACGCCGGGGCCATTCTCGGCCCGGCCGTGGCGGCGCTGGCGTTCGTCACCCTGCTGACCCCGCTGTGGGTCATGGCCGGCGTGGCCTTCCTGACCGGGCTGTTCGCCTGGCGCTTCCTGCCGGAGCCGCCCCGCCACAAGCCCCGGCAGCGCCAGCCGCGCATGCGCTACACGGACCCGCGGATCTTCGCCTTCGTGATCGTCGGGGTGACCATGTTCACCGGCATGGCGCTGGTGCAGCAGACCATGGGATTCCGCTTCCAGGACGCGCTGAATCTCGACGCTGCCGCCACCGCGCGCACCTTCGGCCTGGCCATGATGGCCTCGGCGGGCTGCTCGCTGCTGGCCCAGGGCTTCATCGTGCAGCGCCTCAGCCTGGCCCCCTTCACGCTGCTGCGCCTGGCGCTGCCGCTGCTGATCGTCGCGTTCACGCTCATGTCGCTGCTGGAGACCCAGCTCGGCCTGACCGCCGCCATGATGATTCAGGGTCTGGGCATGGGGCTTGCGGGGCCGGCGTTCATGGCCGGCGCCTCTCTCGCAGTGTCCGCCGAGGAGCAGGGCGCGGTGGCCGGCGTGGCGGGATCCTGCGGGCCGCTCGGCTTCACCCTCGGCCCGCTGATCGGCGGGGCCCTCTACCAGATCGGGCCCGCCCTGCCCTACGCCTGCGCCGCGGGCATGTACGTCGTGCTGCTGATCAGCATGCACTGGCTGGGGCGTCGAGTTCCAAGCACCGGCTCGACGCGCTAAAGTCCGGCGGACATCGATACCTCGGGGGGGGGAGGAATCATGGCTACTCGATTCGTCGCGGCAGCGATCGTGCTGCTGACCCTGTGCGCCTGCTCGCCGCCGGACGACGCCGACGCGCCCGACGCCGCGGCCCAGCCGGCGCCGGCGGACGCCCCGTCCGGCAGCGGCCCGGCCGGCATTGCGCGCAACCCTGACCGCAATCCGTACTTCGGCGACCTGCACGTTCACACCAACCTGTCCTTCGACGCGTACCTGTTCGGCACCCGCCGCGATCCCGACGACGCCTACGCGTTCGCCAAGGGCGGCGCCATCGAGCACGCCACGGGCTTGCGCATGCAGATGAAGAAGCCGCTGGACTTCCTCGGCGTGACGGACCATGCGTTCCTGCTCGGCATGATGCGCGAGATCGCCGAAAACCCGGGCGGGCCCCACGCCGAGCACGAGGTGGCCGACGCGATCCGCGGTGCCGTCGACGCCCAGGGCGCCGGCGCCGCCTTCGCCGCTCTGCTCGGCTACATCCAGAACGTTCAGCAGGAGGGCGGCGAGAACGTGCTGGACGACCGCGACGTCATGCGCAGCGCCTGGCAGGAAGTGGTGGAAGCCGCCGAGCGCCACAACGACCCCGGAAACTTCACCGCGTTCATCGGCTACGAGTACACCAGCTCCGGCCCCCAGTTCCAGAACCTGCACCGCAACGTGATCTTCCGCGGCAGCGAGGCGCCGGCCACGCCGTTCAGCCGCTTCGACTCGCTGAATCCCGAGGACCTGTGGGCGTGGATGGACGCCCGCCGGGCGGAGGGCATGGACGCCGTGGCCATCCCCCACAACTCGAACGGCTCCGACGGCTGGATGTTCCAGACCACCAATTTCGCCGGCGACCCCATCGACGCGGCCTACGCCGAGATCCGCATGCGCAACGAGCCCATCGTCGAGAACACCCAGGTCAAAGGCACCTCGGACACCCATCCGCTGCTGTCGCCCAACGACGAGTGGGCCGACTTCGAGATCATGCCGCTGCGGGTGGCGAGCAACCTGCCGAGCCAGCCGAACGGCAGCTACGTGCGCGAGGCGTATCTCAACGGCCTGCTCATGGAGGAGGCACGCGACGTCAACCCGTACAAGTTCGGCGTGATCGGCTCGTCGGATACCCACAACGCCGCCGGCTCCTTCGAAGAGGACAACTACTGGTCCAAGACCGGATTCACCGACATCGAGCCCTGGCAGCGCGGCTCGGTGCCGCTGCCGAACTCACCGCCGGACGATCCCCAGTACGCCACCGCCGCGAGCCAGTACTGGGGCGCCTCGGGCCTGGCCGGCGTATGGGCGGAGTCGAACACCCGGGGGGACATCTTCGACGCCTTCCGCCGCAAGGAGACCTTCTCCACCAGCGGCCCGCACATTCCGGTGCGCTTCTTCGCCGGCTACGGCATCGACGAGGCGCTGGCTGCCGCGCCGGACGCCATCGCCCGGGCCTACCGGGACGGCGTGCCCATGGGCGCGGACCTGTCCCCGGCGCCGGAGGGCGACGCGCCGGCCTTCCTGGTCTGGGCCGCCCGGGACGCCGACAGCGCGCCGCTGCAGCGGCTGCAGATCATCAAGGGCTGGATCGAGAACGGCGAGGCGCGGGAGGCGGTATTCGACGTGGCCTGCTCCGACGGCCTGGCCGTGGACCCGGACACCGGGCGCTGCCCGGACAACGGCGCGACGGTGGACCTCGCAACCTGCGCCATCAGCCCGGACAGGGGCGCCGGCGAGCTCAGGACCGTGTGGCGGGACCCGACCTTCGACCGCACCCAGCGCGCGTTCTACTACGTGCGGGTGCTGGAGAATCCGAAGTGCCGGTGGTCGACCTGGGACGCGATCCGCGCCGGCGTCGAGCCCCGGGCGGACATGCATGCGACCATTCAGGACCGGGCCTGGTCCTCGCCGATCTGGTATCCGGGCGCCTGATCCAGCGACCGGCCCGCCGCATCGGCGAACCGGTCCAGCAGGTGGGCCACCGACAGACTCCAGACGCTGACCAGCCAGGCCAGCAGCGGCACGCCGAGGAACAGGGCCACCCACCCCAGCGGGCCGCCGTTGAACGTCTCGCTGCCCCACAGCCACGAGGCGAACATGCCGGCGCTGGCCAGAGCCGCCACGCCGGCGGCGACCTTCAATTTGGCGCCGAGCCGCCAGGGTTCTCTCGGGCCGAACACCAGCGTCCGCAGCCCGCCGAGGATCCAGCCTGCCAGGGACAGCAGGGCCCAGTAGCGCCACAGCCAGGACGAAATGTCCCCGTCGTCGAAGTGCAGTGCGCCGTCGCCGCTGTTGGCCGGGTCCGCTGCCGGCGGCGGGTCCGTCGTGCCGGGGTCGGCAGCCGCCTCCGGCGGTGGTCCCAGCAGATCCTCCGGGTCGCCGCCGAACCACGCCTCGTAGACGTAGGCGGCCCGCTCGACTGCCGTGAACGCCTGATCCTGGAAATTCACCAGCAGCAGCGCCAGCACCATGAGCCACACGAAGATCCACACCACCAGCATGGGCACGAGCTGCGTCCAGCGCAGATAGGCCACCCCGGCGGTCACCACCGCGGCGAGCACGTGCCTGACAGGCTGGCTCACGGGGCACTCCGGATCCGGACCATGCGCCCGCTCACAGCCTGGCGATGACGTCCTCGCCGATGCGGCGGATGCCTTCCACCGGATCCGGCCCGAGGCCCATCAGCAGCATGACGGCGCGATGCACGCCGGCCGCCTCGAGCGCCTGCAGGCTCTCGACGCCGCCCTGCCCCGGCCACATGCAGGTGATCTCGATCTCGTCCGGATCGCGGCCGAGCTTCTCGCAGGCCGCCCGCATCTCGGCAATCTGACCGCCGAGGGCGGCCGGATCGGAGCCGGGCACGAACCAGCCGTTGCCGTGGCGGGCGATGCGCTCGTAGATCTTGCCCTTGCTGCCGCCCATGACGATGGGCATCGGGTTCTGGCGGGGCAGCGGGTAGCTCTTGAAGCCGGTCCAGTCGAGGAAGTCGCTCTGGTGCTCGACCACCTCGCCGGACCACACCTTGCGCATGGCGGCGACGTAGTCGTCGAAGCGGGCGCCGCGCCGCTCGAAGGGCACGCCCATGGCGCGAAACTCCTCTTCGAGCCAGCCGATGCCGACGCCGAGCATGAAGCGGCCGTTGGAGACCACGTCGAGGCTCGCCGTCTGCTTGGCGAGCAGCAGCGGATTCACTTCCGAGAGAATGTTCACGCCGGTGCCGAGCCGGATGGTCCTGGTCGCCGCAGCGATGGCGGTGAGCGCGATCAGCGGGTCGATGAACGGCGTCTCCGGCTCCACGCCCATCTTGCCGGAGTCGTTGTAGGGATACTTCGACTGATAGTCGACGGGCACGATCACGTGCTCGAAGGTCCACACGGACTCGAAACCGACGCTCTCGGCGAGCTGTGCGAGTCCGATCATCCGGGCGGCATCGTCGATGCCGATGTTGACGGGAATGAGTCCGAGCTTCATGGGCGCCTCGATCGGGGTGTTGACGGAAACGCCAGTCTACCCGGCGCGGCCGCCACTGTCCGTGCGCAGCCGTGCCTCCGACTCAGCCTCCGGGCCGGCGCGCCCTGCCGTCCAGCAGATCCGCCACGGCCGCCAGCAGCTCGCCGAGCCGGAACGGCTTCTGCAGCACCCTGTCGGTGCTCCGCGGCGCGGCGCCGCCGGTCTGGGGCGCATAGCCCGTGACGAACAGCACGCGCAGATCCGGATGGCGCTGCAGCAGCCGGTCGCGCAGCTCCGGGCCGTTCATGCGCGGCATGACCACGTCGGACACCAGCAGATCGATGTCTCCCGCGGTCTCCGCCAGCGTCAGCGCCTGCTCGCCGTCGGCAGCCACGGTGGCCGTGTAGCCAGCACGTTCCAGGGCCTCGGCGACCATCTCGCGGATGCTCTGCTCGTCCTCCACCACCAGCACCCGCGCGCCGACGTGAACCCGGCCCTCGGTGTCGCCGCCCGCGGCCGGCTCGCCGTCCTCGTCCGGCTGGGCCACCGGCAGCCACACGGCGACGGTCGCTCCCTTGCCCGGAGCGCTGTCGACGAACACGCCGCCGCCACGCTGCTCGGCGATGCCGTACACCGTCGACAACCCGAGCCCGGTGCCGGCACCGATGTCCTTGGTGGTGAAGAACGGGTCGAAGATGCGCTGCTGTACCTCGTAGCTCATGCCCACGCCGCTGTCGGTGACCCCGATGACGACGTACTCGCCGTCCGGCAGGTTGGGGCGCACCAGGCTGGAGGCCGAGCCGGCCTCCCGCTGCAGCGTCCACAGCCGCAGGCGCCCGCCTCTGGGCATGGCGTCCCGGGCGTTCACGCACAGGTTGACGACGATCTGCTCGATCTCGCTGGTGGCGGCGGCCACCTCGGCGACCCGGGGGTCGAGGTCGAGCTGAACGGTGATCTGCTCGCCGATCAGTCTCGTCAGCATCGGCGCCAGGCTGCGCACCACGTCGTTCATGTGCGCCACCGCGGCGCGGCGGGTGCCCCGCCGGCCGAAGGTCAGCAGGCGTTCGGTCAGATCCGCCGCCCGCTCCGCGGCGCGCTCGATCTCGACGGCGGCGTCGCCCTCGGGGGTTCCGGCCCGGGCATGCTCCTGAAGCTGGCTGGCGTAGCCGAGAATGACGGTGAGCAGGTTGTTGAAATCGTGCGCGATGCCGCCGGCGAGCTGCCCCACCGCCTCGAGCTTCTGGGACTGACGCAGTTCCTGCTCGAGCTGCTGCTCGCGGGTGACGTCGCGAATCACGCCGATGAAGCCGATGGCATTGCCTGCGTCGTCGCGCACGGGCGCCACGGTGGCGTCGCGCACGCGCTCGACACCATCCTCCCACAGGGAGGCATAGCGCTGCTTCCAGGTTTCGCCGCGCGCCAGCTTGCCGGCGATCTCCCGCAGCAGGGACTTGTCCTCGCTGCCGGCCACGGCGAACGCCGACATCGGCAGGCCGACCACACTGCGGCCCGTGTAGCCCATCATGTCGACGAAGGCCGGATTGGCGAACACCACCCGCCCCTGGGCGTCGAGCACGGTGATGGCTTCGCCGGCGTGCTCCAGGGCGCCCGCCACCCGCGCCCCGAAAGCCTCGCTGGCGAGCCGCTCGGTGACGTCGACGCCGATGCCGAGCACGCTGGACCGCTGATTGGCGGGGTCGACGAAGGGCACCCGCACCACGTCCAGCACCCGCTGCTGGCCTTGGCCCGAGGCGAACGACTCCCGCCGCACCGGCAGCGGCTCGGCGGCGGCCAGGGCTTCCCGGTCGGCGACGTCGTGACGCTGGTTCTCCTCCCGGTCCCCCGGCAGCACGTCGGAACCGTGCCCGATCAGGTCGGCGGCCGTCCGCCCGGACAGATCGGCGAGGGCGCGGTTGACGAAGGAGAACCGGCCCTGGTCGTCCTTGACGTACACCGGGTGCGGCAACAGGTCCATGACCTCGCGCAGGGTCCGTTCGCTGCGCTGCAGCGCCGCATGCTCGCGGGCGCGGAAGAAAGTGACCAGCCCCAGCAGGCCCGCCACCACATAGCTGATCAGCAGCAGCCCCGCGATCTGGGCGACCCCGGTCTCGTCGGCGATGGCTTCCGGGGTCGGCGCCACCACCAGATGCAGGTCCGGTCCGCCCGGCATGTCCAGCCGCCGGGTGGCGGCGAACCGCCAGTCGCTGCCGTCGGCGCTGCGCCACAGCAGGGCGCCGTCGCTGTCGGCGAGCTCGACCCGGAAGTCGCTGGCGAGCTCGTCCTCGAGACGCGCGGCCGCCGCCAGCTCCCGGGCCCGGACCACGCCGTTGACGAAACCCAGGGTGGCGCCGGAACCGTCCACCACCGGCCAGTAGAAGGCGAATCCCCGTCCGCCCTGCAGCAGCTCCAGGGCGCCCGTACGGGTGGGCCGGCCGCTGCGGTCCGCTTCGGCCAGCGCCCGGCCGACGTCGGCAGAGCTGTGCTGGTAGAGATCGGCGCCGAGCGCGGCGCGGTTGCCGTCCTCCGGCGTCACCAGCCGGATGACGCCGTCGGCATCGACCCAGTTCAGCGCCAGCATCCCCGGCAGGCGCTGCAGCAGCAGCTCGGCGTCCCGCCGGAACGCCTCCGGGTCCTCCGCGTACCGCTCCGGCCAGCGCATCACCAGCAGGCGCATCACGCCGAGCCGGGTGTCGATCCAGGACTGCAGGTGGGCCCGGGCCTGATTGGCCACGATGGCGGTGACGGACTCGAGCTGGGCGAGCCGCTGGGTATACAGCCAGGCGCCCAGGGCGGTCGTCAGAACCATGACGAGCGCGACCAGCACGCCGGCACCCCAGCCCGCGCCGATCCGCACCCACCAGGGCTGCAGCTCCCTTTCCACCATCGTCCTTCGCGAATCCTTTCGCCGATCCATTCAGTCTAGGGCCTGATCCCGGTCCGTGCAGGGCGCCGGACCTGACAGCGACCGGCGGGCCGGGCCGCCCCCATCGGGTATCATGCGCGGCTCGACAGTGGAGGAACAGCGTCATGGCGGACATCGACAACCGGGGGATCGAGGCGTTTCGCGAGGAGGTCCGCGACTTCTTCGCCACCGCGCTCACCGACGAGCTCCGGGCCGCCCGCCGGTACATGACCAGCGTGTACTGCGACTACGACGCGGGCATGGCGTGGCAGCGCATCCTGCTCGACCGCGGCTGGCTGGTGCCGAGCTGGCCGAAGGCCTACGGCGGCACCGGCTGGTCGCTGACGGAGCGCTACGTGTTCGCCTGCGAGAGCGCGAAGGCCGGCCCACCGCCCGTCTCGCCCATGGGCATCGGCATGCTCGGTCCGGCGCTGCTCGGCCACGGCACCGACGCCCAGAAGGACTACTACCTGCCGCGCATGCTGCGCGGCGACGACTTCTGGTGCCAGGGCTACTCGGAGCCCCAGGCCGGCTCCGACCTGGCGGCGCTGGACTGCCGGGCGGTGCGCGACGGCGACGACTACGTGGTCAACGGCACCAAGATCTGGACCACCCACGCCCACTACGCCAACCGCATGTTCTGCCTGGTGCGCACCGGCCGCTTCGACCGGCCCCAGCAGGGCGTCACGTTCCTGCTGATCGATCTGGACACGCCGGGAGTGAGCCGTCATCCCATCCGCTTCTTCTCCGGGGACACCGAACAGTGCCAGGTGGTGTTCGACAACGTCCGGGTGCCCCAGGAGAACGTGGTCGGCCGGGAACACGAGGGCTGGACGGTGACGAAGTACCTGCTCGAGTTCGAGCGCGGCGGCGGCGCGAGCGCGCCCGGACTGCTGGAATCCATCGGCGATCTCAAGCGATTCGCCGCGGAGGCCGGCGCCGACGACCTGATGCCGCGGGTCCTGGCCCTGGAGACCCGGGTGCTGGCCCTGGAGGCCATCGAGCTGCGCTGCCTCGCCGAGGCCGAGCGGACCGGCTCGCCCGGGCCGAGCGCCTCCATGCTGAAGGTCCAGAGCACCGAGCTGTCCCAGACGTTGTCCGGCCTGGCGCTGGAAGCCTGCGGCTGGTACGGGCTGCCCTGGCAGCCCGAGGTGGTGGACGCCCGGGGCGCCGCCGAGCCGGTGGGGCCCGCTGCCGCGGTCACCCGGGCGACCTTCTATTTCAACAACCGGGCCGCTTCGATCTACGGCGGATCGAACGAGATCCAGCGCAACATCATGTCGCGCCACGTGCTCGGCCTCTGACGGCCGCTCCCGGTCAGGCCTGCTGCGGCTGCCTGCGGCCGCGCTGCAGCACGTGGTGCTCGACCTTGTGCATGACCACGTCGGCGCCGGTCTTGAGCAGCACGAACAGCCAGACGGCGCCGTCGCCGATCTGGGTGCCGAAGATGATGGTCAGATGCATGGGGATGACCCTGGCATAGGGCATGAACATCAGGGTGCCGAGATTGGGGCAGCCCCCAAGATCCGCCGCCACGTGCTCCCGGTGGGAGGCGCGATGGGAGAACAGGAAGCTCACCGCCAGCGCCAGCCAGGCCAGCACGTCGAGCGGATGCGTGTGGCCGACGAACACCTGGCTGACCTCGCCGGACGTCTCGTTGGTCACGTCGACGAAGCCGCCGGCGTCCGCGGTGGTGGAGAAAATCACCAGAAACACCAGGTAGGCCAGGTGGAAGCCGCCGAAGTGGAGCGCGAAGAAGTTGGCCACCTGGCGCTGGGAAGCCGGCGTCGGCGGCACCGGCCGGTCGTTCATGGTGAGGCCTTCGGTGGAGAAGTCCCGCAGCTTCAGCATGCGCTGGCGGGCGTAGTAGCCGATGATCACGCTCTGCATCCAGAACGGCCACATGAGCTGCAGCAGCGTCCACTGCTGCCAGACGGCGAGCGCGAGGGTCACCGCGTTGCTGAGGAGGATGCCCTTGAGGGCGCGGTCCGATGCCATGGCCATGCCTTCAGTGTAGGCGCCCCGGCAGAAGTGCAGGCGCCCCGGCGGGCCGCAGCGGGTATCCTCCCGCCATGACCCCCGGGATGCGCCGATCGTGGACGACTCGCTGGCCCTCATCGCAGAACGGCTGATGCCCGGCGCCCGGCTGCTCGACGCGCGCCGGCTCACCGGCGGCGTGTCCGCCGTGGTGCATGCGCTCGACCTGGCCCCCCGGGACGGCGCGCCCCGGACCGTGGTGGTCCGTCAGCTCCGCAGCCACGCCTGGACCACCCCCGGGGACGATCCGGTCGGGCGCGAGTTCGCCCTCGCCCGGGCCGTGCATCGGGCCGGCATCCCCGTCCCGGAGCCGCTGGCGGCCGAGTCCGATCCGGACAGTCCGACCGGCGCGTTCCTGGCCATGGCGTTCGCCGACGGAACGACGGAGATACCGCCGGACCGGCTGCAGGACCGCCTGACGGTGATGGCCCGGACCCTCGCGGACATTCACGGCGTGGCGCAGAACGGCCTGCCGGCGCTGCCGCTGCGCCTGGACCCGCGCCCCGAGGTGTTCGAGTTCCTGACGCCGGACCGCCGAGCGCTGGCCGACTGGCTGGCCGCCCGCGACGACACCGCCTGGCACGATCCGCCGCGGCTGCTGCACGGCGACTTCTGGCCCGGCAACCTGCTGTGGGTCGACGACACCCTCGGCGCGGTGCTGGACTGGGAGGACGCCGCGCTCGGCGACCCGCTGTCCGACGTCGCCTGCACGATGCTGGAGCTCACCTACCTGTTCGGGCCGGCGGCGGCCGCCGGCTTCGCGGCCGCGTACCGGCGGCACGCGCCCCTCGACGACGCCCGGCTGCCCCTCTGGCAGGTGTACGTGGCGTCCGCCGCGGCCCGCTACATGGGCGAGTGGGGCCTGCCGGCCGCGCGCGAAGCCCACATGCGGGCCTGCGCCCAAGCCTTCATCGACGCGGCCGCCGACGCCCTGATGACCGGCGGGCCGGTGCGATGAAGGCGCCGGTTGGGGACCGCGCCGGACCGGGGTAGAGTGCCGGTAATCACGCGGAGAACCCCACCATGACGCCGATTCGAACCACTGCTCTCGCCCTGCTGCTCGTGACCTTCAGCGCCCACGCCCGGGCCGCCGAGGTCGAGCACCTCGACGGCGCCGGGGTGATGCCCGAGGGGCTGCCGTTCTCCGAAGCGGTGCGCGTCGACGACACGGTCTACCTGTCCGGACAGGTCGGCGTGAAGCCCGGCACCCTCACTCTCGTGGACGGCGGCATGGCGGCCGAGGCGCGCCAGACCCTCAGCAACGTCCGCGCCACCCTGGAGGCCAGCGGCCTGACCATGGCCGACGTCGTCAAGTGCACGGTGATGCTGGCGGACATGTCCGAGTGGGGCGCCTTCAACGAGATCTACCAGACCATCTTCGAAGCGCCCTACCCGGCGCGGAGCGCCTTCGGCGCTTCGGGCCTGGCCCTGGGCGCGCGGGTCGAGCTGGAGTGCATCGCCGTAGTCCGCGAGCCGGGTCCCGCGCAGCCGATGCGCGAGGAGCTGATCGATCAGGAGGAACGGGTGGAACGGGTCTACCGGCGTCCCGGCGCCCAGTGACCGACTTGAAGCCGTCACACCGGCGCGGCAGTCTGAACGCGCCTGACCGTGGGAACGCGCCGTGTCGATCCGCAATCTCGAGTATCTGTTCCGTCCCGGCTCCGTCGCGCTGATCGGCGCCAGCAAGCGGCCGGGCTCCGTGGGCTCGGTGATCGCCCGCAACCTGTTCGGGTCGGGTTTCGACGGGCCGGTGCTGCCGGTGCACCCGCGCCACCACTCGGTCCAGGGCGTGCTCGCCTACCCCGACGTCGCCAGCCTGCCGGAAGCGCCGGACCTGGCGGTCATCGCCACCCCGGCGGAGACGGTGCCCGGCATCGTCGCCGAGCTCGGCGCGCGGGGTACGCGCGCCGCGGTGATCGTCAGCGCCGGTTTCGCCGAGCGGGGCGAGGCCGGCCGGCGGCTGCAGCAGCAGGTGCTGGAGGCCGCCCAGCCCCATCTCATGCGCATCGTCGGCCCCAACACCCTGGGCGTGCTGGCGCCCACCGTGTCGCTCAACGCCAGCTTCGCGCACCTGCCCGCCCGGCCCGGCGGGCCGGCCTTCGTCACCCAGTCCGGCGCCGTGGTCACCTCGGTGATCGACTGGGCCACCGCCCGGCGGGCCGGCTTCTCCCACCTGATTGCCCTCGGCGCCATGGCCGACGTGGACTTCGGCGACGTCATCGACTATCTCGCCAACGACCGCCAGACCACGGCGATTCTGCTGTACATGGAAGGCGTGACCCACGCCCGCAAGTTCATGTCCGCCGCCCGGGCCGCCGCCCGCACCAAGCCGGTGATCGTGGTGAAGGCCGGCCGCCACGCCGAGAGCGCCCGGGCCGCCGCCACCCACACCGGCGCGCTCGCCGGCGCCGACGAGGTCTACGACACCGCGTTCCGCCGCGCCGGCATGCTGCGGGTGAACACCCTCGAAGAGCTGTTCGTCGCCACCGCCACCCTGAGCCTGCTGCGCCCGCCCCGGGGCAACCGGCTGCTGATCATCACCAACGGCGGCGGCATGGGCGTGCTGGCCACCGACGAGCTGCTGCGCCGCGGCGGCGCCCTGGCCGAGCTCTCCCAGGCCACCATCGACGAGCTCGACCGCCTGCTGCCGGCCACCTGGTCACGCAGCAACCCGGTGGACATCATCGGCGACGCGCCGCCGGAGCGTCTGGCCGCGACGGTGAAGACCGTGCTCGCCCAGGAACGGGAGCTGGACGCGGTGCTGGTGATCACCTGCCCCACCGCCGTGGCGCCCGCCGAGGAGTCGGCACGGGTGCTGGCCGACACGCTGAGCGGCCTGCGGCCGCCGGTGCCGGTGCTGACCTGCTGGTTCGGCGACGAGACCGCCCGGTCCGCCCGGCGGCTGCTGCGCGAGCGCGGATTCGCGGCCTACGAGACCCTGGGGCAGTCGGTGAGCGCGTTCATGCAGCTCGTCGACTACCGGCGCAGCCAGACCCTGCTGATGGAAACGCCGCCGTCGGTGCCGGAAGCCATCGCCGTCGACGGCGCCGCGGTGCGCGCCATACTCGACCGGCATCCGGTGGCCGGCGCCGAGCAGTGGCTGCCCGATGCCGAGGCGAAGGCGGTGCTCGCCGCCTACGGTGTCGCCACGGTGCCGACCCGGGTCGCCGGGTCCGCCGAGGAAGCGGCCCGCATCGCCGACGAGCTGGCGGCGCCGGTGGCATTGAAGGTGCTTTCGCCGGACGTCACCCACAAATCCGACGTCGGCGGCGTGGTGCTCGACCTGGAAGGCGGCGCGGCGGTGGCGGCCGCCGCCGAGCGCATCGCCGACAATCTGGCGCGGTCCCGGCCCGACGCGCGCCTGGACGGCTTCACCGTGCAGCCCATGGTGGACCGCGCCGGCGCCTACGAGCTGATCGTCGGCATGCACCGGGACGCCCAGTTCGGCGCGGTGCTGATGTTCGGTGAGGGCGGCACCGCGGTGGAGCTGGTGCGCGACAGCGCCCTCGCGCTGCCGCCCCTGAACATGAAGCTGGCCCGGGACATGATCTCGCGCACGCGCATTCACCGGCGCCTGCAGGGCTACCGTGACCGGCCGGCGGTGGACCTGGACGCCCTGGCGGTGATCCTGCTGCGCATCTCCCAGCTCGTGGTCGACTTTCCCGAGATCGACAGCCTGGACGTGAACCCGCTGCTGGCGGACCAGCACGGCGCGGTGGCCGTCGACGCCCGCATCCGCCTGCGGCCGGGACCCTTCGAGGACCGGCTGGCCCACCTGTCGATCCGGCCGTACCCGAAGGAGCTGGAGGAGCGCATCGCCCTCGACGACGGCCGGGAGCTGCTGCTGCGTCCCATCGTGCCGGAGGACGAGCCGGCCCTCGACCGGGCCTTCGCGCGCCTCGACCCGGACGAGATCCGCCAGCGCTTCCTGCAGCCCATGCGCACCCTGAACCACATCATGGCGGCCCGCTTCACCCAGCTCGACTACGACCGGGAGATGGCCCTGGTGCTGGCCGACGCCGGCATTCCCGGCAAGCAGGACATCCACGCCGTGGTGCGCCTGTCGGCGGACCCGGACAACGCCCGGGCGGAGTTCGCCATCATCGTGCTGCACCACCTCGCCGGCCGGGGCCTCGGCAAGCTGCTCATGGCGCGGATACTCGACTACGCCCGGGCCCGCGGCATCGGCATGGTCTGGGGCGTGACCCTGCACGACAACCAGCGCATGCGGGCGCTGGCCCGATCCCTCGGCTTCCGGCAGCGGCAGGATCCGGAAGATCCGACCCTGGTGCGCATGGAGCTCAATCTGGATCAGGCGTCCGGCGAGCCGGCGCGGTAGCGGCCGGCAGGCCCCCGGCCGGCGACTCCGCCAGCAGCGCCCGGACCAGGCCCCAGGCCATCAGGCACAGCACCACGGCAAAAGGCAGCCCCATCACCACCACCGCGCTCTGCAGCGTGGCCAGGCCGCCGGCGAGCAGCAGCGCCAGGGTGAGCGCGCCGATCACGCCCGCCCACCACAGCCGCAGCCACACCGGACCGTCGCGCAGGTGATCGCCGTCGGCGTCGGCGTGCGACGTCATGTTGGCCAGCACCAGCGCCCCCGAGTCGCCGGAGGTCACGAAGAACACCAGCGCCAGCACCGTCGCCGCGAGACCCGTCAGCGCCGGCCAGGGCAGCAGGCCCAGGAACTCGTAGATGGCCGAACCCGGGCTCTCCAGCGCAGCCCGCGCCAGCTCGTCGGCACCGCCGCTGGCTAGCTCGATGGCGCTGTTCCCCATCACCGACATCCAGCTCATCATGAACACCAGAGGCAGCAGCAGGGTCCCCGCGACGAAGCTGCGTATCGTGCGCCCGCGGGAGATGCGCGCGAGAAACATGCCGACGAACGGGCCCCAGGCGATCCACCAGGCCCAGAAGAACACCGTCCAGGCATTCAGCCAGTCCCGGGGCAGGTCGAGCGCATAGGCCTCGAAGGCCAGCCCCGGAAACCCGGCCAGGTACGATCCGACGTCGGCGGCCAGGGCACCGAGCAGCGCCGCCGTGTCACCGGCCAGCAGCACGAACCCCAGCAGCGCTGCCGCCAGCAGCATGTTGAACTCGGACAGCCGGCGGATGCCGCGGTCCACCCCCAGCGCCGCCGACAGCGCCGCGCCGGCCACGACCAGCAGGGCCAGCCCGGCGAGTAGCCACCGGCCCGGTGTCAGCCCGAGCAGCCGCTCGAGCCCGGCCGAGAGCTGCAGGATGCCGATGCCCAGGCTGGCCGCGATGCCGAACACCGTCGCCAGCACCGCGGCAACCTCGACCGCATACCCGGAGGCGCCCCGGCCGATGCCGGCGGGCAGGGCCGAGAGCGCCGACCGCACGGTCAGCGGCTGCCCGCGCCGGTAGCAGAAGAACGCCAGGCACAGCCCGACCAGGGTATACACGCCCCAGCCGGACAATCCCCAGTGCAGGAAGGTGAGATCGATCGCGCGGCGGGCCGCCGCGGGCGTGGCGCCTTCCACGAGCGGCGGCGCCAGGAAGTGGCTGAGCGGCTCGGCGACGCAGAAGAACAGCAGGTCGATGCCGATGCCGGCGGCGAACAGCATCGCCGCCCAGGTGAGCAGGGGGTACTCGGGCCGGGCGTCCGGCGGGCCCAGGCGCAGGCGCCCCCAGGGCGACACGGCCAGGCCGACCACGAACACAAGATAGCCGGCCATGGCGAACACGTAGAAGTCGCCGAAGCGCGACGACGTCCAGGCGAGGGCCGCGCCGATGGCTTCGGCCGAGGACGCGCCGTCGAGCAGCGTCCAGACGGAGAACGCGACGATCGCGCCCGCCGCGACGGTGAAGACGACGGGGTTGAGGCGCAGGGAAGACATGACCCATCCTACCGGGCCGACCGTCCGCTGCAACGTCGGTCCGTCCCGCCCCCACCGCGGACGGGCGAGACCCGTGGTCGCGCCTGTCGTATGCTCCGGCCTTCCATGTGGAGGGACGGCGATGACGGACAAGACCAGGGCGACTTCGATCCCGGAGCTGCACGCGCGGCTGGGCCAGGCGTTCGGAGCGCCGGAACACGGCGAGCCCTACCGGCCGCGGCCGACCGACGTGATCATTTCACCGTTCGGCAAGTGCGGCACGACCTGGCTGCAGCAGACCTTTCACACCCTGCGCACCCGGGGCGACATGGACTTCGACGACATTTCCCGCGTGGTGCCGTGGATCGAGACGTCCCGCCGGCTCGGCCTCGACCTCAACGCCGAGCAGCGGGCCGAGCCGCGCGGCTTCAAGAGCCACATGGCCTGGGACGAGGTGCCGAAGGGCGCACGCTACATCGTGTCGGTGCGGGATCCCCGGGATGCCGTGGTGTCGCTGCACCGTTTCATGGAAGGCTGGTTCCTGGAGCCCGGCGCCGTGGAGGTGGACGAGTTCGCCCAGCAGAACTTCATGCGCGGGCCGGCGAAGCGCTACTGGCATCACCTGATCTCCTGGTGGGAGCAGCGCGACAACCCGGACGTGCTGCTGCTGGCCTACGAGCACATGCTGAAGCATCCCGAAGCGGCGATCCGCCGGGTCGCCGGATTCTGCGGCATTGCGCTGGACGACGAGCTGCTGGAGCTGACCCTGCACCACACCTCCCTCGAGTTCATGCTCGCCCACAAGGACCGCTTCGACGACTTCCTGATGCGCGGCCTGTCGGAGCGGGTCGCGGGCATTCCGCCCGGCAGTGATTCCGCCAAGGTGCGGGAGGGCCGGGCGGGCTCCCACCGCAACGTGCTGGGCGCCGCGGTGCTCGAGGAGATGGACGGGATCTGGCAACAGGAGGTCACCTCGCGTTACGGTTTCGTCACGTACGACGAGATGATCGCCACCCTCGAGCCATGACCGGAGCGACGCCGCCGCGATGAAAGCCTTCTTCCATCCCGCCCAGAGCCGCCACATTCCGCGCAGCTACCTGTCCCGCGGGCAGATGCGCACCCCCCTGGAGATCCCGGAACGTACCGAGCAGATACTCGCCGGCCTGGAGGCGCTGGGCGTCGGCGTCGCCGAGCCGGCCGACCACGGCCGCGGCCCCATCGAGCGCGTGCACGACGCCGGTTACCTGGAGTTCCTGGAAACCTGCCACGCCCGCTGGAAGGACGTGGAGGAGGACTGGGGCGACGAGGTCATGTCCAACGTCTACGTGCGTGCCGGCAGCCGGCCCCGCGGCCTGCTGGCGGAAGCGGCCTGGTACCTGGCCGACGGGAGCTGCCCGGTGGGCGAGCACACCTGGAACGCCGCCTACTGGTCCGCCCAGAGCGCCCTGTCGGCCGCGGACGCTCTGCTCGACGGCGACCGGATCGCCTACGCGGTGTGCCGGCCGCCGGGCCACCACGCCCGCCGCGACGCCGCCGGGGGGTTCTGCTACCTGAACAACGCCGCCATCGCCGCCGAGGCGCTGAAGTCGCGCTTCGAGCGCATCGCCATCCTCGACCCGGACATGCATCACGGCCAGGGCATCCAGGAGATCTTCTGGGAGCGCAGCGACGTGCTGTACGTGTCGATCCATGGCGATCCCACCAACTTCTATCCGGTGATGACCGGCCACGAGGACGAACGCGGCGGCGGCGCCGGCGAGGGCTTCAACGTCAACCTGCCGATGCCCCACGGCTCTCCCGAATCCGTGTTCTTCGACCGGCTGGAGCAGGCCCGGAAGGTCATCGACGACTTCGACCCGGACGCGGTGATCCTCACCCTCGGCTTCGACATCTACGAGAAGGATCCCCAGGCCAAGGTCGCCGTCACCGGCGACGGCTTCCGCCGCATCGGCGCCGCCGCCGCCGGCTTCGGCAAACCGCTGCTGGTGGTGCAGGAGGGCGGCTACTATCTGGAAGGCCTGAAAGACAACACCCGGCAGTTCTTCGCCGGCGTCGAATCCGCGACCTGACCCAAACGGTTGCCCTGCCCCCGTAGGAGCGATCTCCAGATCGCGAATCCGTGCACGGTCGAATGGACTCGCGGTCAGGAGATCGCTCCCACATCACACGATGTCCCCTTCCCGCCTGTAGGAGCGCCCTCCCGGGCGCGATCGCGGCCGAAAGCATCGCGCCCGGGAGGGCGCTCCTACGGAAGCTTCGCCACGTCGGCGACCTCCCCGCCCGTCAACGCCTCGAGCTGCGCCGGCGTCATCCGGAACACGGCATTGGGCGTGCCGGCGGCGGCCCAGATCTCCGGCAGCGCCAGCAGATCCCGATCCAGCAGCGTCCGGATCGGCGCCGGATGGCCCACGGGCGCCACGCCGCCGATGGCGTAGCCGGTGTGCTCGCGGACGAAGTCCGCATCGGCCCGGCCGATGGGCTGGCCGAGCACGGCCGCCACCCGGGCTTCGTCTACCCGGTTGGTGCCGGAGGCGATCACCAGCACCGGCGCGCCGTCCGCCTGACGGAACACCAGCGACTTGGCGATGGCGGCCACCGGGCAGCCGATGGCGGCGGCCGCGTCCGCGGCGGACCGGGTGCTCTCCTCGAACTCGAGGACCCGATACCCGGGCCCGAGGTGATCCTGGACCCGCAGGGCGGTTTTCGCGGTGGCCGGCTTCAAGTTCGCTCCCGGTGACGCCGAAGGGACGGCCACGTATTGTAAGCGCTCACCGCGCACGAGGACTCACCGTGAAAGCTCTGCTCCTTCCGCTGCTGCTGCTGAGCGGCGCCACCGCCCAGGCCACCGACTCCGGCCTGCCGCCGAACTGGACCGAGCCGATGGCCCCCGTCGAGCTGTTCGACGGCGTCTACTGGGTCGGCACCGAGGGGCTCGGCGCGTACCTGTTCACCAGCGACGACGGCCACGTGCTGCTGGACGTGGGCATGCCCCAGAGCGCCGGCGACGTCATGGCGAGCATCGAGTCCTTCGGCTTCGCCGTGGAGGACATCCGCTACCTGCTCAACACCCAGGCCCACTTCGACCACTCGGGCGGGCTGGCCGCCGTGAAGGCCGCCAGCGGTGCGGCGATGCTGGCCAGCGAGGGCGACCGCTACTCGCTGGAGGAAGGCGTCTACGAGGGCTGGGAATCCCGTCAGGAGTTCGACTTCCCGCCGGTGGCCGTGGACCGGGTCCTCGAAGACGGCGAGGTGGTGCGGGTCGGCGACGTGACGCTGACCGCCGTGATGACGCCGGGGCATTCGCCCGGGTGCACGAGCTGGGCCTTCACCGCGCGCCAGGGCGACGCCGAATACCGGGCGCTGGTGTTCTGCTCGGCGTCGGTGGCGGCCAACCGCCTGGCGCCGGACCCCCAGTATCCGGGGATCGTCGAGGACTACCGGAAGACCTTCGAGCGCATGAAGGATCTCGACGTCGACGTGTGGCTCGCGCCCCATGCGGAGCAGTTCGATCTCCACGCCAAGCTGGCCGCGCGGACGGCGGGCAACCCGCTGGCGTTCGTCGACCCCGGGGAAAAGGATCGGCACATGGCGGAATTCGAGCGGGACTTCGAGGCGGCGCTTGCCGCCCAACAGCCCTGACCGCGCCGCCGATCCTTAAGGACCGCCGTCCGTAGGCGTACAGGGTCACCCGGTCGGCCCGGCCCGCGGCCCGGCGCAGGCGCCGCTCGTCCGGCAGGCCGAGGTCGATCCAGTGCAGAATCCGCCCGGTGGCGTCCCGCTGCCAGAGATCGGGTTCGTCGTCGGTGGAGATGCCCCGGCCGAACTCCAGGCCCTCGGCGGCATTCAGCGCGAAGGCGAGCAGCCGCAGCATCAGCCGCGGCTCCGTCTCCGAGGGATGGCGCGCCAGGGTGAGCTCGTGATCCGCGTAGTAGCCACGGTCGATGTCGGCGACCTGGACGGCCGCCTTGTAGATCGTGGCCTTCAGCGCCACGGCCGCCTCAATCTTCCGGGATGTCCGCCGCGCTGTGCCGTTCCCGGACCTGCTTGTCCTCCTGGCCCCAGGTGCGGTTCACCTTGCGGCCCCGGCGCACGGCGGGCCGCTGCTCGATGTCGGCCATCCAGCGGCGCACGTGGGTATAGGACTCGACGTCGAGGAACTCGCCGGCCTCGTAGAGCTTGCCCTGGGCCAGCGCGCCGTACCACGGGAAGGTCGCCATGTCGGCGATGGTGTAGTCGTCGCCGATCAGGAATTTCCGGTCGGCGAGATTGCGGTTCAGCACGTCGAGCTGACGTTTCGCCTCCATGGTGTAGCGGTCGATGGGGTACTTCCACTTCTTCGGCGCGTAGGCATAGAAGTGCCCGAAGCCGCCGCCGAGGTAAGGCGCGCTGCCCATCAGCCACATCAGCCAGGAGTAGGTCTCGGCCCGGGGGCCGGGCTCGGTGGGCAGGAACTCGCCGAACTTCTCCGCGAGATACAGCAGGATGGCGCCCGACTCGAACACCCGGATCGGTTCCGGGCCGCTGCGGTCCACCATCGCCGGGATCTTCGAGTTCGGATTCACTTCGACGAAGCCGCTGCCGAACTGGTCCCCTTCGCCGATGTTGATCAGCCAGGCATCGTACTCGGCACCCTCGTGACCCAGCGCCAGCAGCTCTTCCAGCATCACCGTGACTTTCACGCCGTTCGGCGTGGCCAGGGAATAGAGCTGAATGGGATGCTCGCCCACCGGCAGCGCCTTCTCGTGGGTCGGACCCGCGACGGGACGGTTGATGCTGGCGAAACGGCCGCCGCTCTCTGACTCCCACTGCCAGACCTTCGGCGGCTGATACTCCTGGTTGTCGTTGCTGTCGGACACGTCCATCCCCCTGGTTGTCTTGCTGATCAGCCCGTCGCTGCCGGGCGGCGAAGCGGAACTGTGTTGCGCCCGCGCCCGCCAGTCAACTCGGCGGGCGCCACGTCCGACAGGACGCCCCGCCAATACCCGCCTCCTCGGTCGACCCACCAGGATTCCATCGACGCGCCGACCACCACGCATGTGCACCCCGTTTGCCCAGGATACGTCGGTGGCGACGCGCAGTGATAGGATCACTCGGAACGCCATCGAGTGAGGGGAGATGGTTTGCTGCGCTCGCCCGAACGACTTTCCAGGGCTATGGCCTTATGGGCCATCTGCACGCTAATGACCTCCTGCGGGGGCGGGGGCGGGGGTGGGGGCGGAAGCGGCCCCTCGCCCACAACACCGACCACCCCATCTCCGCCGCCTGCGCCGGCGCTTTCCTACGCGGCAACGTCCGCACACGTCGCCAGCGCGTCCGAGATCACCGACCTCGTCTCAGTGGACGACGGCGCACACGTCTACCTGATCGCCAGCGGCGGCGTGAGGAACGATTAGCGTATCGACCATCTGATCCTCGATCAGCCAAGCGGCGCGTTCGACGCCACCAGCGACTTCGTCCGCATTGCCAATCCCATGGACATCGCATACGCGGCCGCCACGGACGAGATCATGGTGCTGGCCCGAGAGCCCACCCGCGTGGAACGATTCAGCCGGGATGCGGCCTCCGGCGCTCTGACCCGGATCGATTCGTTCGTGCTGGAGAACGAGGGCCTCGCGGATCTTGCGTTCCTGCGCGCCGAGTATTCGCCGGACGGCCTGAATGCTTATCTCTGGGCAGGCACCGACTACACCATTCTGCCCCTGGATCTGCGCACTGCTGCCACTCGAGCCATGACGACGGTTGAATCCGACGGCGCGTTCTCCAACGCCAATGAACTGGGGTTCTCGGCCGACGGCCGGCACATCTACGCGGGACGCGACTACATCGACGTCTTCGAACGCGACCCGACGGACGGATCACTCACCCCTTCCGGCCGGTTCGCCGAGGAACAGGACCATCCGGGACCACTCACCAATCTGGATGACGTCTACGCCATTCAAAGCAGCAGCGACGGCGCCTTCCTCTATGTACTCGCCACGGTCGGTCTCGACGCCGATCCCGGCCAGGCCCGGGCTTCGGTGGCCGTGCTGTCCCGCGACTCCGGCACCGGCGCGTTGAGCTACGTCGACGCCGCGGCCTACAGCGACTCGAGCAACACCGGTGCGCGATCGACGGACCTGCATCTTTCCAATGATGGCGGGGACCTGTACCTGTCGGAATTCCTTCTCGACCTCTATCCGAATGGCATCGAGAACCGGCGCACAGCACTCCTGCGTATTCCGGTGGCCGCGCCCGGCGCCCTTGGCGCGCCGCAATCCATAGAAATCCGGTCCGGCAGCGTCGCCGGCCTGGAGGTTCGTCCGATACTCGGCGGCGATCGGGTCCTGGCGTTCCAGGGCGGGCTGCTTCAGCGATTCGACCTCGACGCAGCCGGCAATGGCCTGATCGCAGGCCCCCGAATCCTGCTCGATCCCCAGGAAATCCACAGCATCGCCGGCGTCGAAGAACTCGTCCCCGTACCGGGCTCCGATCTCGTCGTCGTCCGATCGCAACCGTTCGACAGCACCGATGACTACGTCACCACGCTACGCCTCGATTCTGCAACCGGCTCTCTCACCGCGATCGATTCCCAGTCTCTGCTCGGTAACGGTCGTGACACCAGTTCCACCGCCGTCACGCCGGATGGCAGACACATTTATGCCGCACGCTCGATCGTCGACCTGTGGCGGGTCGACCTCGACCCGGCCACCGGCCGGATGGAGCCCTTGCAGCCGGACCCCTACGTCCACGATTTCACCGGCTACTACACCGAGTCCGTCACGGTTTCCGGAGACGGGAAACACGTCTACGTTCCGGTACAGGTCATCAACGCGCAGCAGTTCAATCAGAGCACCGCCGGCATCCTGGCGTTCGAACGCGACGCGACGACAGGCGAGCTGACACTGATCGAAGCCATCGACTCCAGATCCGTGAGCGGCGGCCGGGCAAAGCGAGGGATACTCAGACTGATTCTGTCCAGAGATGGTGAATTCGGGTATCTCCTGAACCGCTTCTCGGAGGAGATCCAGATCTATGCGCGGGACCCGGGCACCGGCGAACTGAGTTTCCGTTCTGCCCTGGCGGACTTCGAGCAGGCCATCGGCCAGCAGCAGCTGTCAGGACTATGGGAAGCCTCCGATGCGGTCATCTCGAGCGACGACCGTCATCTGTACGTCAGCGCCGACGAGATCTATGTGGCTGTCAATTCCCGGGGTTACGCGACCAATACCGTGTCCATGATGGTTTTCGAGCGGAATCTCTCCGACGGCTCCCTCACTCTGGTGCAGCAGCTCGAACGCGATGGGGACGACGCCGCGGGCAATCCGGTAAACGTCGGCGGCGGCGCCAGGTCGGTCTCTCTGTCGGCGGACGGCAACCGACTGCTCATGGTCACTCAGGCGACCCGGACGCCAAACGAGCATGTCAGACAGAGCGGCCGCCGAATCGACGTGTTCGACGTCGGCACGGACGGCCGTCTCAGCCATGCCGCGGACTTCAGCGGTTCGGCCGCCGGCCCCGGCGTCCGGGCGGCCATGTTCCAGGGCAACCAGCGAATCATCGTCGGCAACGTGCCCGAAGGCAGCGTACAGGTGTTCGAAGAACGGTAGCGGGCAAGCCGGAATCGGATCCAGCCGGTCAACGGCAACACCGGCGCACGCGGGATCAGCCTGCAGACCGCCGACTCAATCGTGATTCCACCAGGGCGTATCGGAGAACGAGCGCAGGTCCAGCTCGAATGTCCAGGTGGAGCGGTGCTGGCGGGCCAGGTGCAGGTAGGTGTCGGCGATGCGGTCCGGCTTCAGCAGGCCGTCGTGGGCGCCGCGGGTCTCCCGGAGCTGCTGGAATCGCTCCGGGCCGAGCATCCGGCCGAGGGTATCCGGCGCGTCCACGGCGCCGTCGACGACGACGTGGCAGACGTGAACGCCCTGCGGGCCGAACTCCGCGTTCAGCGTCTGGCACAGCATCCGCCGCCCGCCCATGGCCGCGGCGTGGGAATGCTGCCCGGCGTTGCCGCGCACCGCTGCAGTGGCCGAGGTGACGATCAGCGTGCCGTGACCGCGCTCCGCCATCAGCGGCAGCAGGCAGGACGCGAGCCGGAACAGGCCGAACGCGCCCAGACGCCAGCCGGTCTCGAAGGCTTTGTAGCTGGTGTCGGCCAGCGCCCGGTCGCCGATCTGCGCGCCGAGGTTGTAGATCGCCACCTCGATGGGGCCGATGTCGGCCTCCACCGCGGCGACGCGTTCCTCGATGGCGTCCGGCTCCACGGCGTTCAACAGGAATCCGGACGCCGCGCCGCCGCGCTCGCGGATGCCGCCGACCAGGGCGTCGAGCCCTTCCCGGTCGCTGCGCCGGCACAGCACCGAGTGATAGCCGGCGTCGGCGAAGCGGCTGCCGACGGTGCCGCCGATGCCGGCGCCCGCGCCGATGACCAGACAGACGGGATGCATGGCGTTCTCCTCCTGGCGGATCGTTGCAGGATACTATGCCGGTTCCGGGGGGAGGACGGTCATGTCGGAAATCAACGCGCCGCGCGAACACGCGGCCTTCTGGTCCTATCTGCGCCAGCGGCGGATCGATCACCTGCCGTCCGGCGCTCTGCGCTGGTGGCTGCTCGGACTGATCGTGCTGGGCTGGGCGGTGGAGCAGTACGAGGCGCTGAAGGTCGGCCCGGTGCTGGTCTACATCCTCGACGACTTCGACAAGACCCTCGTGCAGTGGGGCGAGATCGCCGCCATCGTCGGCATCGCCTACAGCATCGGTGCGGTGGTGCTGTCCCGGGTGGCCGACCGGTTCGGCCGCCGGCCGCTGATGATCTGGCCGGTGTTCGCCTACGCCGTCATCTCCGCCGCCGGCGCGCTGGCGCCGAACTTCTACACCCTCGCTGCGCTGCTGATGACCGGCACCTTCCTGATGGCCGGCATGAATCCCGCGGTGCACGCCGCGTCCCGGGACCTGACGCCCCGCATGGGCCGGGCCATGGTCTACGCCTGGGTGTCGCTGGCGTTCACCATCGGCGCGCTGATGTCCACGGCGGTGGCGGCCCAGACGCTGCCCATCTGGCCCGGCTGGCGCTCCCAGTTCTGGATCGCCGCCGGCCTCGGCGGCGTCACCGCGCTCATCATCTTTCTGTTCTACCGCGATCTCTCCCCGGCGGTGCGGGGCCAGATCCTGCGGGAAGCGGCGGACGCGGTGCCCGAGGACGAGGTGGTCACCGAGCTGTCGGACGAGGACCGCTACCTCGACGGGCGGCAGGTCTACCGCAGCCCGCGGCTGTGGGCGCTGTCCACGGTGATCGTGTTCTGGTCGCTGGCCTACGTCACCGTCTCCGGCTACGTGCCGACCTACCTGGTGCAGCACTTCGGGCTGGAGCCCGCCCGGGCCGCCGGCGTGACGAGCTGGTTCTGGATCGTGTTCACCGGCAGCGTGTTTCTCTCGGGCTGGCTGTCGGACCGGACCGGCGTGCGCAAGACCGTGACCGCCTTCGGCGGGGTGAGCACCGGCGCCTGCTTCCTGATCGGCGCCACCCTGCCGGTGGACACCCCCGAAACCGTGCTCATGGCGGTCTGGTCGGCCACCGGCTTCTTCGCCGGATTCATCTACCCCGCCTGGTGCGCCATCTACTCGGAGACCGCCGAGAGCGTGTCGCCCCACGGCGTCGGCCGCGCCTTCGGCATCACCGCCACCCTGGCGCCGCTGTCGGGCCTGACGCTGAATCTCGGTCTGCCGCGGGTGGTGGAAGCCTGGGGCTGGTCGGCGTGGATGGCCTTCGCCGGCCTGTGCTGCTTCGCCGTCTCCGTCCTCGTCGCCTTCGGGCGCGGCCCCTGGTTCCGGTACAGTGAGCGCTGCCAGCCCAAGGGATGAACGCCATGTCCGAACCCCTCGCCATCGACGTGTTCTGGTCCTTCCGCAGCCCATGGTCGTACCTGGCGACGCCGCGACTGGCGGCCTGGCAGCGCGACTACGAGCTGACCGTGCGGTTCCGGCCCGTGTATCCCATCGCCGTGCGCACGCCGGAGTTCTTCCAGACCGTGCACCCCCAGTGGTTCGGCTACTTCATGAAGGACGTGCACCGGGTCGCCGAGTACCTCGGCCTGCCCTTTCAATGGGCGAACCCCGACCCCATCGTCCAGGAGCGCGGGCCCGACGGCCGCCCCAGAACCGCGCCGGAACAACCCTACATCCAGCGCCTGACCCGGCTCGGCGTGTTCGCGGAGGAAGCCGGCGCCGGCATCGAGTTCGCCAACGAGGTGGCCGGCATCATCTGGACCACGCCGGGCTGGAACGAGGGCGACCACCTGGCCGAAGCCGCCCGGCGCGCCGGCCTCGACCTGGCCGAGCTGGACGCGCGGGCCGAGGCGGAGGCCGACCGGCTCGAGCAGGTGATCGCCGCCAACGAAGCGGATCACGAAGCGGCCGGCCACTGGGGCGTGCCGACCTGCGCGTTCCGGGGCGAGCCGTTCTTCGGCCAGGACCGCCTCGACGTGCTGCTGTGGCGGCTGCGCCAGCACGGCCTCCAGCCCCGCCGCTGACGGCTCCCGGACCGCCGTCGCGGTGGACCGGGTCGTCCGCCCGCCGACCGTGCACGCCCTTATGCCGAATCCTTCTTTGCCTGGGGCGCCGGCCTGCGCGATGCTGCGCCCTCGACAAAACCGTCGACGGGCCTGACCGGGGGAGGACGGCATGAGCGGAGTTCGGGTTCTGGTGGGTACCAGAAAAGGCGGCTTCATCCTGACCGCCGACGGCAAACGCCAGCGCTGGGAGGTGTCCGGACCGCACTTCGCGGGCTGGGAGGTCTACCACATGAACGGCTCGCCGGCGGACCCCGACCGGCTCTACGCCTCCCAGACCAGCAGCTGGTTCGGCCAGATCATCCAGCGCTCCAGCGACGGCGGGCGGACCTGGGAGCAGCCGGGCATCGACCCGTCGGACATTCCCAGGTTCGACGAGCTGCCCGAGGACGGCTCGATGCCGGCACCAGCGCCGAGCCTGTTCGCCTACGACACCTCCGCCGAGACGGGCAAGCCGCTCACCACCCACCAGTGGTACGACGGCACCCAGCATCCCTGGGAGTTCGCCAGGGTGTGGCACCTGGAACCGTCCCACACCGACCCCGACGTGGTCTACGCCGGCGTCGAGGACGCGGCCCTGTTCAAGTCGACGGACGGCGGCCAGTCCTGGCACGAGCTCGCCGGGCTGCGGGGCCACGGCACCGGCCCGGACTGGCAGCCGGGCGCCGGCGGCATGTGCCTGCACACCATCATCCTCGACCCGGCCGACGAGCGCCGCATCTGGGTGGCGATTTCCTCCGCCGGCGCGTTCCGCACCGACGACGGCGGCGCCACCTGGAAGCCGATCAACCGGGGGCTGGTCTCGGAGATGATCCCGAACCCCACCGCCGACGTGGGCCACTGCGTGCACAATCTGGCCATGCACCCCTCGAACCCGGGTGTGCTGTTCATGCAGAAGCACTGGGACGTGATGCGCAGCGACGACGCCGGCGACTCCTGGCACGAGGTCTCCGGAAACCTGCCGAGCGACTTCGGCTTTCCCATCGCCGTCCACGCCCACGAGCCGGAGACGGTTTACGTCGTGCCCATCGAGAGCGACTCTCTGCACTACCCGCCGGAAGGCAAGCTGCGCGTCTATCGCAGCCGCGGCGGCGGCAACGAGTGGGAAGCCCTGACCAACGGCCTGCCCCAGGAACACTGCTACGTGAACATCCTGCGGGACGCCATGGCCGTGGACCGGCTGGACGACTGCGGCATCTACTTCGGCACCACCGGCGGCCAGGTGTACTGCTCGCCGGACGGCGGCGATCACTGGTCGCCCATCGTCCGCGACCTGCCGGCGGTGCTGTCCGTGGAAGTGCAGACCCTGAAGTGAGCGAGCCGGCGAGTATCCGCGTGCGGCTGCCGGACCAGCTCCAGCGGCTGGCCCGGCTCGACCGGGAAGTGATGGTGCCGGTCACCGGCGACGTCACCCAGCGCTCGGTTCTCAGCGCGCTGGAGCGCGCCTACCCCGCCCTGCGCGGCACCATCCGCGACCATGCCGGCCAGCGCCGTCCCAAGGTGCGGATCTTCGCCTGCAACCAGGACGTCTCCCACGATTCTCCCGACGAGGCGCTGCCGGCAGCCATCGCCCGCGGCGAAGAACCGCTGTTCATCCTCGGCGCCATCTCGGGCGGCTGACCGGACGACGTGGGTCCGGGCGTCTCGAGCCGCGGAGGCCGCCGCTTGCGCCGAGACACAGGTTCCCGGCAGTCTTCCGGCCGAGCCACCGGATGCAGACGAGGGACGCGCCACCCATGCCCAGCCAGCGACTACGGTTCGAGGATCTGATCCCCAGTCCGATCGAGGCGTACGGGGCCCCGGACTTCGACCACCGCGGCGGCGCCCTGAGCCCGCGGCGCCTGCCGGCATGGACCCGGCCCCAGGTGCCGGCGCTGATGGATGTGGTGGTGCGCATGCCGTCGGGCGTGCGGCTGCGTTTCCGCACCGACTCGGCGCGCATCGGCGTCGAATTCCTGGGCACCAATCTGGTCACGCCGCCGGCGGAGCGCAGACCGATCGTCTTCAATCTGGAGACGGCGGGGGAGCTGCACACGGCGAGTTCGCAGGCGGGCAACACCATCGTGCTCGACCGTGAGCGCCGCGGTGAATTCGAGCTGCAGCGCGGTGAGCCCGATACGGTCTGGTTCGATGGAACGGGCACGCCCACCGACTACGAGCTGTGGCTGCCGCACAACGCCCTGGTCGAGCTTCGGACCCTGGTGCTGGAGCCCCAGGCCCGGCTGGAACCTGCCGCACCCGAGTCGCGGCGGCGCTGGATCCACTACGGCAGTTCCATCAGCCATTGCCTGGAGGCCATCGAACCGGCGCTCATCTGGCCGGCGGTGGCGGCCCGCCGAGCGGGGGTTGCCCTGCAGAACCTGGGTTTCGGCGGGCAGTGCCACCTCGATCAGTTCGTCGCCCGCACCATACGCGACGCCGCGGCGGACGTGATCACCCTCAAAGTCGGCATCAACGTCATCAACATGGATTCCATGCGCGAACGGGTTTTCGCCTCCGCGCTGCACGGATTCCTGGACACCGTGCGAGAGGGCAAGCCGACAGTGCCGATCGGCGTCATCTCGCCCATCCATTGTCCGAGCGCGGAAACGATGCCCGGCCCCACCGTGGCGAATGCAGACGGGCGGTTCGTGACCTTTGCCGGTCACGAAGAGATCCGCGAAGGCTGTCTGAATCTGGTGCGGGTGCGCGAGATCGTCGCAGAGATCGTAGAGCAGCGCCGGCGCGCCGGAGATGCGGCGCTGCACTACGTCGACGGTCTGTCGCTGTTCGGCGCGGAGGATGCGTCCGACCTGCCGGACGACCTGCATCCGAGCCCTGCCGGCTATCGGCGCATGGGCGAACGCTTCGCGCCCGTGCTGCAGCAGCTGGCCGAATCGGGCCACGCGTAACCGGAACATCGGCCCCGGGATTCGCCGGCCGCAGCAGCAACGCCAGCCGGTCAGCGGCGCCCTGGAACCAGGCCGGCGCCGGCAGTCGCGACGGTGCGATCCGCCGGGCCGGACGACGCATCACCCTGCGCCGTCTCGGGCGTCAGCACGATGACGGTCAGAATGGCAGCGACGCCGAGCCACTTCCAAGGTCCCATGCCGCGCCAGGCGGCACGCACCCAGCCCCTCACGATGCCACCCCGGCCGCATCCCGGACCGCGGCGTGTCGCGCGTGCCGCCCAGCTATCCGGGTGCCATAGACCATGATGCCGGTGATCGATAGCGCCGACAGGACCGCGCCGAACGCGAACCAGACGAGTTTCGTCAGCAGTCCCCCGAAGTAGCCGAAGTGCAGCGGGTCGGCCATCTCCGAGATCCGCTGATGGAGGCCGGCATCTCGTGACCGGTGGCTGCCCAGCACCGAACCGTCTGCCGGGTCGAAGGCGACATAGCTGGCCCGTGGCCGCACCAGCCAGGTGCCGTCGGTGTAGCCCTGAAAGATCAACGGTTCGCCGGCTCGCCGCGGAGGCAGCAGGACGGCGATGTCCAGGCCCGGCAGCTCCCGGCGCGCCCGGTCTGCCAGGCGGTCGATCTCGGCGGCGCTGAGCGAGCCCGGCACGTCCCGGGCGGCGGCGACGGTGCCGAAGGGGGGCGCCCGCCAGCCGAGACTCTCAGCCAGGTAGAAGAGGCTGGTCAGCGCGATGACGGGGATGAACCACAGGCTCCACACGCCGCACAGGCGGTGCAGGTCGCCGCTGGCGATACGCAGGTTCCTGAAGCGGGGCCTGGTGAAGAAGCCACGCCACGGCTTCTTGTACACGACCAATCCGGTGACCATCGACACGACCAGCAATATGGCGAGCGACGATACCAGCGGCACGCCGATCCGGGTGGGCAGCATGAGGTGGCGGTGGGCGTTGCGGAAGAACCGCTGGAAGGTCAGCCAGTGACGGTCACCCCTGACTTCCGCCGAGTAGGGATCGATGTCGATGAGCCGTGTGCGGCCCTGGGGCGTGTGACCGTACGCCTGGGCGGCAAACCACGGGTCGACCGGCTCCGTGAGGAAGCCGATCCGCCAGTCGGGGTAGGCCGCCTGGGCGGCGGCGTAGAGCGCGCCCCAGCTCGCCCGTTCGGACTCGGGACGCGGCTCCACCCGCATGGAAGCATGGGTCGCCCAGTCCAGTTCCGCCGACAGCACCGCCAGCGTGCCGGTGACCAGGATGAAGCTCATGAGTATGGACAGCTTCAGCCCTACCCAGGAGTGGATGTCGAACCACAGCCGTGCCCGCTTGCGGCCTGGTCGCCGGCTCACAGACGCCGGGTCACCTGGGCCACCACGGTGCGGGGCTCGCCGGGAAAGTGGCCGGTGCGCTGGATGAACCCGGAGGCGGCATACGTCTCGTCGAACAGGTTGCGGACGTTGATCTGCAGCTCCCAGCCGGAATCCAGCGTGGTGATCCACGACAGATCGAAGGTGACGTAATCGTCCACGTCCTGCCCGGAGAAACTGGTGCGCTCGCCGACATAGTCCAGGCCACCGGCGATGGCCGAGCTGATCCGGGGCAACTCGTAGCGGGTCCACAGGCCGAAGGCATGGTCGGGCGCATTGACGAACTCGTCACCCACCGTGTTGCTGAGCGAACCCGGATTGCCGCCCGTGATGCGGGTGTCGTTGTAGGCGTAATTGGCCTGCAGGGTCCACCTGTCGCTCAGGTCGCCGACCACGTCGATCTCGAACCCCTCACTGGTGGCCTCGCCGATCTGCAGCAGCCGCGGCACCCCGCCGATGCCGGCGCCGGGGTCGGGATTCGCGACCAGCACGCCGTCCTTGACGATCTCGTAGACAGCTACCTGAAGCAGCATCGCGCCGTCGAACAGGTCTGCCTTGGCGCCCAGTTCGATCTGCCGGCTGGTCTCCGGGCCGAAGGGGCCGCCGTCCTCGGGGTCGGTGATGCCCTGGGGCTGGAAGCCCTCACCATAGCTGGCGTAAAGCGACAGTCCGTCGACCGGTTTGAACAGCAGGCCGCCCCGATAGCTGATCTCGTCGTCCTGGGCCGACGCGCCGCTCACCGCGTCGGTCTCCTCGAAGTCGTCGTAACGGGCGCCTGCGATCACGTGGAACCGCTCGGTCAGCTCGATCTGATCCTGAAGGTAGACGCCGTAGCGCTCGGCCTCGGTCTCCGAGCGACGGAAGGGGATGGCCGCCAGATCGTCGCGCAGGAAGTCGATGCCTGAATTGCCGTAGACCGGATTCAGCAGATCGATCGGCTGCACCGGTCCCAGGCTGGCGGCCGGGTCGAGCGGGTTGAACTGGCGCGCCGTGCGGCCGGCGAAGCTGGAGCTGGCATCGAAGTAATCGGCGCCCAGGAGGAGCGTATGACGGGCACCGCCGAGATCGAGCCGGTGCACCAGATCAGCGGTGACGGACGCTTCCTCGGAGCTGCGTTTCTGGTCGCGGAATTCACGCAGGTACAGGGTCGACCCCGGTGCAGCCGGCCCACGGGATTCGTGATACTGCTGACGCTCGGCGTTGTCGACATAGCGCGCCACCAGCCGCAGGCTGGTGTCCTCGGTGAAAGCGTGAGTGAGCATCAGCTGGCCGATGTCCGCTTCCAGATTCAGAAAGTCGCTGGCCTCGTTGGTGTTCCAGGAAATGTCCGTCAGGAACTCGCCGTCGTCGTCGACCGGCACGCCGCGCAGCCGGTTGCCGTCCAGGTCCACGTCGTAGTGCTCGAAGGACGCCACCAGCTCGGTTTCCGGGGCGAGCTGCCAGGCGATCTGGCCGGTGAGAATGGCCGACTCCTCGCCGGCATTGTTGCGGAACGAGTCCTGCTCTTCGTAGAACCCGCCCAGGCGATAGGCGAAGCCGCCATCGCCGATCGGGCCCGTCGCCTCACCGGAAATGCCGCGCAGCGCTCGATTGCCCAGGGTGGCCGACAGCTCCGCTTCGCGGCGGTACTGCGGCTTCTTCAGGACGTAGTTGATCAGCCCGCCGGGCTCGCCACCGCCGTAGAGCATTCCGGAAACGCCCTTCAACACCTCGATGCGTTCGATGTTGAACAGCTGCGGCACGGCGAAGCCGGCGAACGGATCGCCGCGAACCCCGTCGTAGCGGATCTCGTCCTGACGAAAGCCGCGCGCGGTGACACCGGAGTAGGAGAAGAAGGTGATACCCGATATCGATCGGTACAGGTCGGTGATCTCACGGGCCGCCTGATCCTCGATGAGCTGCTCCGTCAGCACCTGCACCGCCTGGGGCGTGTCGATCAGCGCCGTCGGCGTTCTGGTGGCGAGGGACGAGTCGTTCACCCGGTAGAATTCCTGGGCCCGACCCACCACCACCAGCTCCTCGATGGGACCCGTCTGCTCGGCCATCGCACTCCCGGTCATGGCCAGCACCACCGCCGCCGTTCGCCACCGTCCCCGCATCGCTCGCTCCAGCCGCCTTGGATTTCGCGAATACTCATGCAAATGAGAATGATTTGCAATACGGTCAATTCAGATCGCGGCCAGGGCAGGCGACCGGGCATCGATCAAGGTGCCCAGGCGCGACCTGGACCACCATTGAAGTCTTTCCTGCCCGGTGCATACTTCGAGCAAAGGTCACGAAGGGGAGACCACCATGGCGGAAGCCACCACCACGCCCGCCGCCGACGCCTGGCGCGCGCCGCTCGAGTCCATCGACGTCAGCCGCTCCGAACGCTTCGAAACCGACACCGTGGGCGAGTACTTCGCCCGCCTGCGCCGGGACGATCCGGTGCACTGGTGCCCCGACAGCAGCACCGGACCCTACTGGTCGGTGACGAAGTTCCACGACATCAAGTACGTCGACACCCACCACGAAGTGTTCTCGTCCGAGGTGGGCGGCATCAGCATCGCCAACCAGGATGCCGAGCCCGAGGTGGTGCTGGAGAACTTCATCTCCATGGACCCGCCGCGCCACGACGAGCAGCGCAAGACCGTCGCGCCGTCGGTGGCGCCGACCAACCTGGCGAACTTCGAGCCGCTGATCCGCGAGCGGGTGATCGACATCCTCGACCACCTGCCGGTGGGCGAGACCTTCAACTGGGTCGACAGGGTCTCCATAGAGCTCACCGCGCGCATGCTCGCCACCCTGTTCGACTTCCCCTACGAGGACCGCCGCAAGCTGGTGCACTGGTCCGACGTCACCACCGCCTCGCCGCAGATCATGGGCGAGGCCGGGATTCCGGCCCAGGTCCGGGCCGAGGAGCTCGGCAAGTGCGTGGTCGCGTTCAACGAGCTGTGGCGGGAGCGCGCGGCGCAGCCGCCGGGGCCGGACCTGATCTCCATGCTGGCCCACGGCGAGTCGACCCGGGACATGCCGAGCCGGCCGAAGGAGTTCATGGGCAACATCCTGCTGCTGATCGTCGGCGGCAACGACACCACCCGCAACTCCATCTCCGGCGGCGTGCTGGCGCTCAATCAGTTCCCGGAGGAGTACGACAAGCTGCGGGCCGACCCGAAGCTCATCCCCAACATGGTGGCGGAGATGATCCGCTGGCAGACCCCGGTGATCCACATGCGCCGCACCGCCACCGCCGACGTCGAGCTCGGCGGCAAGACCATCCGAGAGGGCGACAAGGTGGTGATGTGGTATCTGTCGGGCAACCGCGACGAGGAGATCTTCGACGACGCCGACCGGCTGGTCATCGATCGGCCCAACGCGCGCCAGCACGTGTCATTCGGCTACGGCATCCACCGCTGCATGGGCAACCGGCTGGCCGAGCTGCAGCTCCGGGTGCTGTGGGAGGAAATCCAGCAGCGCTTCCGCATGGTGGAGGTGGTGGGGCCGGTGAAGCGCACGCCCAACAACTTCATTCGGGGGATCGCGGAGCTGCCGGTGCAGCTCAGGCCGTTGTAACCGGCGGACGAGGATCGCGGCCGGGAGGCCGCTCCTACAGGGTCCGATCGGACGGGGATCGCGGCCGGGAGGCCGC
>DLCH01000075.1:0-138684 GCA_002480525.1 Gammaproteobacteria bacterium UBA7803
ATCCACTGCGTCGAACTCAAGCCTGGCAAAGGTGCACAGCTGGCTCGCTCTGCGGGCGCATCCGTACAGCTGGTTGCTCGGGAAGGGGCGTATGCCACCATCCGCCTGCGTTCAGGTGAAATGCGTAAGGTGCTTGTAGATTGCCGTGCCACTCTGGGCGAAGTGTCCAACAGTGAGCATAGCCTCAAGCAGCTTGGTAAAGCGGGTGCATCACGTTGGCGCGGCAAACGGCCAACAGTACGTGGTGTTGCTATGAACCCAGTTGACCACCCGCATGGTGGTGGTGAAGGGCGTACCTCTGGCGGACGTCACCCGGTTACTCCGTGGGGTGTTCCGACCAAAGGGCATAAGACTCGTAAGAACAAGCGTACTGACAAGATGATAGTACGTCGTCGTTCGGCCAAGTAAACGACTACATAGAGGTAATTGCTGTGCCACGTTCTTTGAAGAAAGGTCCTTTTATAGACCTGCATCTGTTGAAGAAGGTCGAGGCAGCTCTGGAAGCAAATGACAAGCGGCCCATTAAAACCTGGTCCCGCCGGTCAACAGTCTTCCCGGAGATGGTAGGCCTGACCATTGCAGTCCACAACGGCAAGCAGCACGTGCCGGTTTATGTCACCGAAGATATGGTTGGACATAAGCTGGGTGAGTTCGCGGCAACGCGTACTTATCGTGGTCATGCGGCCGACAAGAAAGCTAAACGCTGATTCTGAGGTAATAGAAATGGAAGTAGCAGCCAAGTACAAGGGCGCTCGCCTCTCAGCTCAGAAAGCACGTCTTGTCGCTGACCAAGTACGCGGCAAGGCTGTTGAGGACGCCCTGAACATTCTGACTTTCAGCCCTAAGAAGGCAGCGGTTGTGATCAAGAAAGCTCTTGAATCCGCCATTGCCAACGCTGAGCACAACGAAGGTCTGGACGTAGATGATCTGCGGGTTTCCACCGTGATGGTGGATGAGGGCCCAACGCTCAAGCGAATCAAAGCTCGAGCCAAGGGGCGCGCTGACCGTATTTTCAAGCGCACCTGTCATATCACCGTCAAGGTCGCCGACAAGTAGGAGATGCTCAGATGGGTCATAAAGTAAATCCAACCGGCATTCGCCTGGGTGTGATCAAAGAGCACAACTCAGTGTGGTACGCCGACAAAAAGGACTACGCGAAGAATCTTCTGAATGATATTCAGGTTCGCGAATTCCTGGACAAGCGTCTGGTTAAGGCGTCTGTCAGCAAGATCGTGATCGAGCGCCCTGCTCAGAACGCCCGGATCACGATCCATACCGCCCGCCCCGGTATTGTTATCGGTAAGAAGGGTGAAGATGTTGACCGTCTGCGTCGCGAAGTCAGCGACATGATGGGTGTGCCTGTGCACATCAACATCGAAGAAGTCCGCAAGCCGGACCTGGATGCCCGCCTGGTAGCGCAAAACGTTGCCGGCCAGCTGGAGCGTCGTGTGATGTTCCGTCGCGCTATGAAGCGTGCGGTTCAAAACGCCATGCGTCAGGGAGCCAAGGGTATCAAGATTCAGGTTGGCGGTCGTCTTGGGGGTGCTGAAATCGCACGTTCCGAGTGGTATCGCGAAGGTCGTGTACCTCTGCACACACTGCGTGCAGATATTGATTATGCAACCTATGAAGCGCACACCACTTACGGCGTTATCGGCGTAAAGGTATGGATCTTCAAAGGTGAGATTCTTGGTGGTATGGAGCAGGTCCGTGCTGACAAGAAAGCCTCTGGGAAGAAAGGTTCTAAGTAAAGGGGCACTCTTATGCTGCAACCAAAACGCACCAAATTCCGCAAGGTACAGAAGGGCCGTAACACCGGCCTGGCTCACCGCGCCAACAAGGTCAGCTTCGGTGAGTACGGATTGAAGGCGACCAGCCGTGGGCGTATAACGGCTCGCCAAATCGAAGCGGCGCGTCGGACCATGACCCGCCGCATCAAGCGGGGCGGCAAGATCTGGATCCGGGTGTTCCCCGACAAGCCGATCACCAAGAAGCCGCTGGAAGTCCGGCAGGGCAAGGGTAAGGGCGGCGTCGAGTACTGGGTGTCGCAGATTCAGCCCGGCCGGGTGCTCTACGAGATGGAAGGCGTGCCCGAGGACGTGGCCCGGCAGGCGTTCACCCTGGCGGCGGCCAAGATGCCGTTCAAGACCACGTTCGTGAAACGGACCCTGATGTAGGGGCCGCCGAGGTAGCGAAGACATGAAAGCAAGCGAACTGCGAGACAAATCGCCCCAGGAGCTCTCCGAGGAGCTGCTCAAGCTGCGCAAGGAACAGTTCAACCTGCGCATGCAGAAGGCCAGCGGCCAGCTCGGGCAGCCGCACCTGCTGGGTGAGACCCGACGCGACATCGCGCGGATCAAGACGATTATGGCGGAGAAACGACATGGCTGAATCTGCAGCCGAAGCGCAGAGCGGACAGGAAACCGGCGGGGCAGCCGAGCGCGTGACGCGCACGGCCAGCGGCACCGTGGTCAGCAACCGCATGGACAAGACCATCACCGTGCTGGTCGAGCGCCGCGTTCAGCACCCGGTTTACGGCAAGATCATCCGCCGCTCGTCCAAGCTGCACGCGCACGACGAGAACAACGACTGCAACGTGGGCGACACCGTGACCGTTGAAGAGTGTCGGCCGCTGTCGAAAACCAAAACCTGGATGCTGAAGAGCATCGACGAGCGCGCCCGCGAGGTTTGAGCCCGCGCGTCTCGGCTAGAGGATTCTGACGATGATTCAGACGGAAACGATGTTGGACATCGCCGACAACAGCGGCGCCCGCAAGGTCCAGTGCATCAAGGTGCTGGGCGGGTCGCGCCGCCGTTACGCCGGCATCGGCGACATCATCAAGGTGACGGTCAAGGAAGCCATTCCCCGCGGTCGCGTGCGCAAGGGGCAGGTGATGAACGCCGTCGTCGTGCGTACCCGCAAGGGCATCCGCCGCCCCGACGGGTCGGTGATCCGGTTCGACCAGAACGCGGCCGTGCTGCTGAACCAGCAGAACCAGCCGGTGGGCACCCGGATCTTCGGGCCGGTGACCCGCGAGCTGCGGAACGAGAACTTCATGCGGATCATCTCGCTGGCGCCGGAGGTTCTGTAATTCCCAACGTAGGAGCGGCCTCCCGGCCGCGACCCGCTTGCCGAGGCATCGCGGCCAGGAGGCCGCTCCTACAGAGACGGACAGAAAGATCAAGACGATGCTGAAGATCAAGAAAGACGACGAAGTGGTGGTGATCACGGGCCGCGACAAAGGCAAGCGGGGCAGCGTGCTGCGTGTGCTGAAGGACGGCCGGCTGCTGGTCGGCGGCGTGAACATGGTCAAGAAGCATCAGCGGCCCAATCCGCAGATGGGCCAGCCGGGCGGCATCGTCGAGCAGGAAGCGCCGATCCAGGCGTCCAACGTGGCGATCTGGAACGACGAGGCCGAGAAAGCCGATCGCGTCGGTTTCCGGGTAGAGGACGGCAAGAAGGTCCGGTTCTTCAAGTCCACCAACAAAGTCATCGAAGACTGAGAGCTTTTGCAGACATGGCAAACCTGTACCAGAAATACGTCGACGAGATTCGACCGCAGCTCATGGCGGACGGCGGGTATGCCAACGTCATGCAGGTGCCGCGGCTGACCAAGGTGACCCTCAACATGGGCGTCGGCGAAGCCGTGGGAGACCGCAAGATCATGGAGGCCGCGGTGGCCGACATGTCGCTGATCTCCGGCCAGAAGCCGATCGTCACCAACGCGCGCAAGTCGGAAGCCGGCTTCAAGATCCGCGAGGGCTGGCCCATCGGCTGCAAGGTGACGCTGCGCCGGGAGCGGATGTACGAGTTCATCGAGCGGCTGATCGGCATCGCGATTCCCCGCATCCGGGACTTCCGCGGGCTCAACCCGCGCGCCTTCGACGGCCGTGGCAATTTCTCCATGGGCCTGTCGGAGCAGATCGTGTTCCCGGAGATCGACTACGACAAGATCGACCAGATCCGCGGGCTCAACGTCACCGTCACCACGACGGCGGAAACGGACGAGCAGGCGCTCGCACTGCTGCGCGCCTTCAACTTCCCGTTCCGCAACTGATTCGGACAGGCAGAAGATATGGCTAAGACATCCATGGTTGAGCGCGAGAAGAAGCGCGCCCGCATGATCGCCAAGTACGCGAAGAAGCGTGCCGAGCTGAAGGCGATCATCAACGACAGAAACCTCCCGGACGAGGAGCGCTGGATTGCCCAGGAAAAGCTCCAGAAGCTGCCGCGCAACGCCTCGCCGGTGCGCAAGCAGCGGCGCTGCGGGCTGACCGGCCGCCCCCACGGCGTGTACCGGAAGTTCGGCCTGGGCCGTAACAAGCTGCGCGAAGCGGCCATGCGCGGCGACGTGCCCGGCCTCGTGAAGTCGAGCTGGTAGGCGGAGGAAGCAAGATGACGATGCAGGATCCGATCGCCGATCTGCTCACGCGCATCCGCAACGCGCAGCAGGCGAATCATCCCGAGGTGGAAATGCCCGCCTCGAAGATCAAGGTGGCCATCTGCAAGGTGCTCGAGCAGGAAGGCTTCATCGAGGGCTACGAGGTCACGGAAGGCGCCAAGCCGACGATGACCGTCAGGCTCCGGTACCACCGTGGCCAGCCGGTGATCGAGGAGATCAAGCGCTCCAGCCGTCCGGGGCTGCGCAACTACAAGGGCAGCGAGGGCCTGCCGAAGGTCCGCGGCGGATTCGGCGTGGCGATCGTCAGCACCAACAAGGGCGTGATGACGGATCGCGAGGCGCGCTCCCAGGGCGTCGGCGGCGAGGTGCTCTGCACCGTATTCTGACGAGGTAGACAGATGTCTCGAATTGCGAATTACCCGATCAACCTGCCCAAGGGGGTCGAGGTACAGCTTCAGGGCCAGCAGGTCAGCGTCAAGGGCGGCAAGGGCTCGATGTCCTACACCGTGCACGACGACGTCGAAGTGGTGCAGGAGGACGGCGCGCTGCGGATCGTCGCGCGCAACGAGAAGCCGGGCGCGAAGGCGCAGTCCGGCACCACCCGCGCCGTGCTGAGCAACATCGTCACCGGCGTTTCCACGGGCTGGGAGCGCCGCCTGTTGATCACCGGCGTCGGCTACCGCGCGCAGGCCCAGGGCAAGAAGCTCAACCTGCAGCTCGGTTTTTCGCACCCGATCGACTACGAGCTGCCCGAGGGCATCGAGGTCCAGACGCCGAGCCCGACCGAGGTCGTGGTGACCGGCGCGAGCAAGCAGCTCGTCGGCCAGGTGGCTGCCGAGATCCGCAGCTTCCGCCCGCCGGAGCCCTACAAGGGCAAGGGCGTGCGTTACGCGGACGAGCGGATCCGGCGCAAGGAAGCGAAGAAGAAGTGAGTTTTGTCTTGTAGGAGCGATCTCCAGATCGCGATCCGACGTAATCGCGATCTGGAGATCGCTCCTACACCGAACAGGTACACGAGGCGACAAGGCAGATGAAGGACAAGAAGGTAACGAGGCTCCGGCGTGCACGGCGCGGCCGCATGAAGATGCGCGAGCTCGGCGCGACCCGGCTCTCCGTCCATCGCACGCCGCGGCACATCTACGCTCAGGTCATTTCCCCGGCGGGCGACCAGGTGCTGGCCACTGCCTCGACCCTGGAAAAGGACCTGCGGAGCGGCGCCACCGGCAACGTCGACGCGGCAGCGAAGGTGGGCGCGCTGATCGCCGAGCGGGCGAAGTCCGCCGGCATCACCAAGGTCGCGTTCGACCGCTCGGGATTCAAGTATCACGGCCGCGTGAAGGCGCTGGCCGAGGCCGCCCGTGAAGGCGGATTGGAGTTTTGACGATGGCTTATACCGACGACGTGCGTGAAGAAGGACTGGTCGAGAAGCTGGTCCAGGTCAACCGCGTGGCCAAGGTGGTCCAGGGTGGCCGGGTGTTCGGCTTCACGGCCCTCTCGGTCGTGGGCGACGGCAACGGCCGGGTCGGTTTCGGCCGCGGCAAGGCGCGGGAAGTGCCGCTCGCCATCCAGAAGTCCATGGAAGCGGCGCGCCGCAACATGGTCGACGTGGACCTGAACGGCTCCACCATCTGGTATCCCACGACGGCCCGTCACGGCGCATCGAAGGTGTACATGCAGCCTGCCTCGGAAGGTACCGGCGTGATCGCCGGTGGAACCATGCGGGCGCTGCTGGAAGCCGCAGGCGTGCACAACGTGCTCGCCAAGTGCTACGGCTCCACCAATCCGGTGAACGTCATCCAGGCCACCTTCAAGGCGCTGGCGAACATGCGGTCTCCCGAGTCGGTGGCGCGCAAGCGCGGCAAGACCCTGGAGGAGATCGGCGCATGAGCGGCAAGACGATCCGCGTCACCCAGACGCGCAGCACGGCCAAGCGGCTGAAGAAGCACAAGGCCTGCGTCGCCGGCCTCGGCCTGCGGCGCATCGGTCACACCGTCGAGGTGGAAGACACGCCGGCGGTTCGCGGCATGATCAATCGCGTGAACTACATGGTTCGCGTGGAAGGAGAGTAACGGATGCAGCTCAACGAATTGAGCCCGGGTCCGGGCAGCCGGAAGGACAAGCGTCGCCTCGGCCGCGGCGCCGGCTCCGGTCTCGGCAAGACCTCGGGCAAAGGCCACAAGGGTCAGAAGGCCCGCGCCGGCGGCACCGTGCGCCCCGGTTTCGAGGGCGGTCAGCTGCCCCTGCAGATGCGCGTGCCGAAGTTCGGCTTCCGCTCGCGGATCGGCATGAGCACCGCCGAGGTCCGTCTCAGCGAACTCGCCAAGGTGGACGGCGACCAGGTCGATCTCGACGCGCTGAAGAAGGCCAACGTGCTCAAGCGCAGCGTCAAGCGTGCGCGGCTGGTGCTGTCCGGCAGCATTGACCGGGCGGTCACCGTCACGGGTATCAAGGTCACCAAGGGTGCCCGGGCCGCCATCGAGGCCGCCGGAGGCAAGGTAGAAGGCTGATGGCAACCAATCCGGGACAACTGGCGGGCGTTCAGGCGGGGCTTTCCGAGCTGCGCGGCCGTCTGCTGTTCGTGCTGATGGCCCTGCTGGTCTATCGCATCGGCACGCACATCCCGGTTCCGGGCATCAACCCGGTCCGCCTGGAGCAGCTCTTCAACCAGCAGCAGGGCGGCATTCTGGACCTGTTCAACATGTTCTCCGGCGGCGCGCTGGAGCGCATGAGCATCCTGGCGCTCGGCGTCGTGCCCTACATCACGTCCAGCATCATCATGAACCTGATGAGCATGATGTACCCGACGCTCCAGCAGCTCCGCAAGGAAGGCGAGTCCGGCCGGCGCAAGATCACCCAGTACACCCGCTACGGGACGCTGATCATCGCGCTGATCCAGGGCACCTCGCTGACCGCGACGCTGGCGAACCAGGGGCTGGCGTTCTCGCCGGGCTTCACCTTCTACTTCATCTCGACGGTGACGCTGGTGACCGGCGCGCTGTTCATGATGTGGCTGGGCGAGCAGATCACCGAGCGCGGCGTCGGCAACGGCATCTCGCTGCTGATCTTCTCGGGCATCGTGTCCGGGTTCCCGGCAGCCATCGGCCAGTCCTTCGAGGCCGCCCGGCAGGGCGACATCAACGTGATCGCCCTGCTGGTGGTGGGCACGCTGGCCATCCTGCTGATCGCCGGCATCGTGTTCGTCGAGCGCGGGCAGCGCCGCATCACGGTGAACTACGCCAAGCGCCAGCAGGGCCGCCGGGTCTATCAGGCCCAGGCCAGCCACCTGCCGCTGAAGATCAACATGGCGGGGGTGATCCCGGCCATCTTCGCCTCGAGCCTGCTGCTCGCGCCGGCGTCGATGGCGCAGTGGTTCGGCAACTCGCCGGGCATGGACTGGCTGCAGCAGGTGTCGCTGGTGCTGTCGCCGGGGCAGCCGCTGTACATCCTGATGTTCGCGGCGGGCATCGTGTTCTTCTGCTTCTTCTACACGGCCATCATGTTCGATCCGAAGGACGTGGCCGACAACCTGAAGCGGCAGGGCGCGTACGTGCCGGGCATCCGGCCCGGCGCCCAGACGGCCCGGTACATCGACGACGTGATCACCCGGCTGACCGTGTTCGGCGCCGGCTACATCACCCTGGTGTGCCTGCTGCCGGAGTTCATGATCGTGGCGTTCAACATCACCTTCCAGCTCGGCGGCACGGCGCTGCTGATCGTGGTGGTGGTGGCGATGGACTTCATGTCCCAGGTGCAGGCGCACCTTATGTCCAGCCAGTACGCCAAGCTGATGGAAAAATCGAACCTGAAGAGCTACGGCCGGTCTACCACCGTCCGTCGCTGAAGAATGTAGGAGCGGCCTCCGGCCGCGAGCAACTGGAAGATCGAACCATGAAGGTAAGAGCCTCAGTCAAGAAGATCTGCCGCCGCTGCAAAGTGATCAAGCGCCGTGGCGTCGTGCGCGTGATCTGCAGCGCCGAGCCGCGCCACAAGCAGCGCCAGGGTTAACGGAGTCTATCGAATGGCACGTATCGCCGGAATCAACGTCCCCGACAACAAGCACGCAGGCATCGCCCTGACGTACATCTTCGGCATCGGCCGCACCACGGCGAAAAAGCTGTGTGAGGCTGCCGGGGTGGATCCGTCCATGAAGATCTCCGATCTCTCGGACGAACGGATCGACGCCCTGCGCAACGAGGTCAGCCGTCTGGTCGTCGAGGGGGACCTCCGGCGCGAGAACTCCATGAACATCAAGCGGCTCATGGATCTCGGCTGTTACCGGGGCATGCGGCATCGTCGCGGCCTGCCCGTGCGCGGTCAGCGCACGCGCACCAACGCGCGCACCCGCAAGGGCCCGCGCCGGCCGATCCGCAAATAGAGGCAATGAATCAACTGTGGGAGCGGCCTCCCGGCCGCGATCCTGCTGAGCAAGGTTCAATCAGGCAAGAACATGGCAGAACGCAAAAAACAGAAGCGCGTAGTGACCGAGGGCATCGCCCACATCCACGCGTCCTTCAACAACACGATCATCACCATCACCGATCGGCAGGGCAACGCGCTGTGCTGGGCGACGTCCGGCGGCTCCGGCTTCCGCGGCTCGCGCAAGAGCACGCCGTTCGCCGCCCAGGTGGCCTCGGAGCGCGCCTCCAACACGGCCATCGAGTACGGGATGAAGAACGTCGACGTCTTCGTCAAGGGGCCGGGGCCGGGCCGCGAGTCTGCCGTGCGCGCGTTGAACAACGCCGGCCTGCGCATCAACAGCATTTCCGATGCGACCCCCATTCCCCACAACGGCTGCCGCCCGCCGAAGCGGCGCCGCGTCTGAGGCTCGGAGAAAGATATGGCACGTTACACCGGCCCCAAACTGAAACTGTCCCGGCGGGAAGGCACGGACCTGCTGCTGAAGAGCGGCGTCCGGCCCATCGACTCCAAGTGTCGGATCGATTCGCCCCCCGGTCAGCACGGGGCGCGCCGCGGTCGCCTGTCCGACTACGCGGTCCAGCTTCGTGAGAAGCAGAAGGTGCGCCGTTTCTACGGAGTGCTGGAGAAGCAGTTCCGCAACTACTACAAGAAGGCGGAGCGCCAGAAGGGCGCCACCGGCGAGAACCTGCTGCGGCTGCTGGAGTCGCGGCTGGACAACGTGGTGTACCGCATGGGCTTCGGTGCCACCCGCGCCGAGGCACGCCAGCTCGTGTCCCACAAGAGCATTCTGGTGAACGGGCGGAAGGTCAACATTCCTTCCTACCAGGTCAAGGCGGAGGACATCGTGGCCGTGACCGAGAAGTCCCGGGCACAGCTCCGCATCCAGCAGGCCCTCCAGCTCGCCAGCCAGCGGGCGCCGGTGGAGTGGGTGGACGTGGACGCCACCAAGATGGAAGGGGTCTTCAAGCGGCTGCCGGATCGCGGCGAGCTGCCCCCGGAAATCAACGAGAACCTGATCGTCGAGCTGTACTCCAAGTAATCGAGAGCTCAAGGAGACTGTTTTAATGGCACAATCGGTAACCGATTTCCTGACCCCGCGCCACATCGACGTCCAGGAGGTGAACGCCACCCGCGCCCGGGTGACCCTGGAGCCGCTGGAGCGCGGGTTCGGCCATACCCTGGGCAACACCCTGCGCCGCATTCTGCTGTCCTCCATGCCGGGCTGCGCGGTCACGGAAGTACAGATCGACGGCGTGCTGCACGAGTACGGCACCATCGAAGGCGTGCAGGAAGACGTCATCGACATCCTGCTGAACCTCAAGGGCGTGGCCGCCAACCTGCACAATCAGGACGAGGCCGTGATCACCCTGTCCAAGGAAGGCCCCGGCCCGGTGACCGCCGGCGACTTCCAGCTCACCCAGGACATCGAGATCGCCAATCCCGACCACCTGATCTGCACCCTCAACGAGAAGGGCGCCATCCGCCTCGAGGCGAAGGTGACCCGTGGCCGCGGCTACGTGCCGGTCGACAGCCTCGAAGACGACGAGGACAGCCGGCCCATCGGCGTGCTGCGCCTGGATGCGACCTACAGCCCGATGCGCCGCGTCGCCTACAGCGTCGAAAGCGCCCGGGTCGAGCAGCGCACCGACCTCGACAAGCTGGTGCTGGACATCGAGACCAACGGCACCATCGACCCGGAAGAAGCCATCCGCCGCGCGGCGACGATCCTGCAGCAGCAGCTCGCGGTGTTCGTCGACCTCGAGAGCGAGGGCGAGCCGGCTGCCGAGGAGAAGGAAGACGAGATCGACCCGATCCTGATCCGGCCGGTGGACGACCTGGAGCTGACGGTGCGTTCCGCCAACTGCCTGAAGGCGGAGAACATCTACTACATCGGCGACCTGATCCAGCGCACCGAGGTGGAGCTGCTGAAGACGCCGAACCTGGGCAAGAAGTCCCTGACCGAGATCAAGGACGTCCTGGCCAGCCGGGGCCTGTCCCTGGGCATGCGCCTGGAGAACTGGCCGCCGCCGAGCCTGCGGGGCGACGACAAGGTCGCCTAGCGTCCCGCCGGCCCGGACACCAAGAACCATACGGCGCGCGAGATGCGCCCCGGAACGAGAAGACTCAGGAAGCAGCCATGCGCCATCGTAAGAGTGGTCGACAACTGAACCGCAACAGCTCGCACCGCCAGGCCATGTTCCGCAACATGGCCGGGTCGCTGATCGAGCACGAAGTGATCAAGACGACGCTGCCCAAGGCGAAAGAGCTGCGCCGGGTGGTGGAGCCGCTGATCACCCTCGCCAAGGAGGACTCGGTAGCCAACCGGCGGCTGGCGTTCTCCCGCACGCGCAGCAAGGAAGCGGTCGGCAAGCTGTTCAGCGAGCTGGGTCCGCGCTACCAGGAGCGCCCCGGCGGCTACACCCGCATCCTCAAGTGCGGCTACCGGGCCGGCGACGCCGCTCCCATGGCGTACATCGAGCTGGTCGGCCGTACCCTCGCAGACGACCTCGACGACGAGGATCTGGAAGAGGAAGCCGTCGAGGCCGAGGAGCAGTAACCGTTCCTGGTCCCGGCAGCCGACCGTATCACGGCGGAACCGGGACCCTGACCCGCCTGCCGCGGCCCCGACCTCCGGGGCCGCCCGTTTCTCCAGGCTCAGGCGGCCCGCACCCGCACCGTCCCGCCCGCCTCCCGAGCTGCACCGGGCCGACCGGTCCCGACTGCCGCCGGCTGATCGCGCCAGCGCGCCGCAAGCGGCCATGACCCCGGACGACCCGCGTTTCCAGGCGGCCCTGGCGCGCATCGACGCCCGCCACCGGCAGGATCCCTCCGGGCAGGCCCTGGACCACGCCCGCGCCGTCGCCGCCTGGGTCGACCGTCTGAGACCGGAGGCGTCGCCCGCGCTGCGACTGGCTGCCCGGGCCGCCCATCTGGACCGGTGGCGGGTGCCACGAGCCTCCTATCCGTCCGGCCGGGCCGGCTATCTGCGCTGGCGCAGCGATCTGGCCGCCCGGCACGCCGCCGAAACGGCGGCGCTGCTGCGGGAGAGCGGCTGGGACGAGGCGCTGGTGGCACGGGTCGGCGCCATCGTGCGGAAGGCGGATCTCGCCGGTGACCCGGAGACCCAGACCTTCGAAGACGCCCTGTGCCTGACCTTCATGGCGCGCCAGCTCGCCGGATTCGGCGAGCGCCAGCCGCCGGCGAAGCTCGCCCGCATACTCGGGAAGACGTGGCGGAAGATGAGCGTGGCCGGGCGGGAAGCGGCGCTGACGCTGGACCTGCCGGAGCACCTGCGCGATCTGCTGCCCCGCTGACGGCGGCGGGCGCCCCCGACGCCGGGGGCGGCAGCCTCAGCGATAGGCCTTGGGCAGCTTCAGCTCCGAGACCAGGTGGAGCTTCTCCAGCCCTCGCAGCAGCCACCAGGTGATGTCGAGCTGCCACCACTCCAGGCCGTGGCGCGCCGAGAACGGATACATGTGGTGATTGTTGTGCCAGCCCTCGCCGTAGGCGAGTACGCCCACCACCGGGTTGTTGGTGCTGGCGTCGCCGGTCTCGAAGGGTCGCCGCCCCCAGGTGTGGCAGACCGAGTTGACGGCGAAGGTGATGTGCCAGGTGACCACCGTGGTCAGGAACAGCCCCCAGACCAGCATCTGCGCGCCTGACGTTCCCCATTCGGGAAACAGGGCGTTCAGCGCCGCGCCCAGGGCGTACAGCAGCACGGCCTGGCCCGCGATCAGCGGCACGTAGAACCGCTGCAGCCACTTCAGCTCCGGGTAGCGGTGGAGATCCCGGGAGTTCGCCCCTTTCTCCTGAAACGCCTCCCGGCTCATCATCCAGCCCATGTGGGCGTGCCAGAAGCTGCGCGTGACGGGGGAGTGCACGTCGCCTTCCAGATCGGTGTTGCGGTGGTGGGAGCGATGGTGGGCGACCCACCACAGCGGGCCGCCCTGGACCGCGAGGCAGCCCGCCAGGGCGAACAGGAACTGCACGGGCCGGGAGGTCTTGAACGACCGGTGGGCGAGCAGCCGGTGATAGCCGGCGGTGATGCCGAGGCCGCGGATCACGTACAGCGTGCCGGCCACCACCAGGGTGGCCGTGCTGACGCCGGTGAAGAACACGCCGAGCGCGCCGACGTGGAAAAGCACCATGACCACGGCGACGGCATAGACGCTGGCCATGGCCCCTGCGCGCCCGCGGGGGCGCTCCTGAACACTGATGTCGGACAAGCTCCCCTGCCCCCCGTTTTGTTGCGCTGCGGTATTATGGTACCGCTGGCGTCAGGCGCAAGTGCGCCGGCCGGAACCCGGTCACAGCCGTGCGCGCACGCCCAGGTAGCCAGCCGCGCCCGGTGCAGCGTATCCGAACACTTCCGTGTAGTCCTCGTCCAGCAGGTTCTCGCCCCGGACGAACACCTCGACCCGGTCCGTCACCGCCAGGCTGACCGCCAGATTCACCAGGGTGTAGTCGTCCAGGGTCACCACCGACGCCGGGGTCGCGCTGACGAACTCCGAGTCCCGCTGGCTGCCGTTGAACAGTGCGCCCAGGTTGACGTTGCCGCGCCCGCCGAGGAAGGCGTAGTTCAGGTTGGCGCTGCCGCTGTGTCTGGGTCGGCGCAGCTCCCGGGCGCCGTCCGGATCGGTGGCGTCCAGGTAGGTGTAGCTGCCGCGCAGGTGCCAGCGGCCGCCGAGTCGGGCTTCCGCGGTCAGCTCGACGCCGCGCCGTTCGCTGGTGCCGGTCTGGTTCTCCACCGTCGAGTCGAAGCTCGGCAGGAACACGGTGACGATCTCGTCCTCGAGATCGGCCGAGAACCAGGTCAGGTCCACCAGCGCCCGGCCGCCGAGCAGGGACTGCTCGATGCCGACGTCCCAGCCCCGGGAGCTTTCGGGCTGCAGGTCCGGGTTGCCGACGAAACTGTCCGGCAGGAAGCCGAACAGCTCGAAGAAGTTCGGGTTGGTGATGCCCTCGCCGTAGCTGGCGTGCAGACGGGTGCCGCCGGCGGGCAGCACGTAGGAGGCCGCCGCCCGGACCGTGGTGGCGTCGTCGAACCGGTCGTTGTCGTCCCGGCGCGCGCTCAGCGACGCGGCGACCCGCTCCTGCCAGGTGACGGCGTACTCGGCCACCAGGCTGGTCTGCTCGTCGTCCCGGCTCTGGGTCGCGCCGGGCAGCGTGGCCGACAGGTTGTCGAACTCGAGGGCCTCGTGCTGCACGCCGGCGGTGAGCGCGTGCTCCACCCCGCCGCCGCCGAACCGCAGCGTGGTGTCGTAGCCGAACCGGCGCCGCTCGCCGTCGGCGGCGCCGGTGCGCGCCGCGTCGGCGAAGCTGTCGGACTCGGTGCGGGTGTAGCCGAACGCGGCCCGATGCAGCCAGCGGTCGTCCAGCAGGCGCGCCTCGATCTCCGCGAGGCCATAGAGCTGGGAGGACTCGGTGGCGTTGTCCGCGTCGACCACCAGGCCCTGGGTCGGGGTCGGCGGAAAGTCGAAGTCCTGGCGATCCTCCTCGACCCGGCTGTCGCTGTGGCGCAGCACCAGCCGCGCCGCGAGCGCGTCGGTCACGTCGACGTCGAGCTTGCCGTGCACGGTGGTGTTGTCGTAGCCGTCCCGTTCGTCGTGGATGGGCGAGGCGCTGATGCCGTCGGTGTCGTAGCGCGTCGCCGACAGCAGGCCCCGCACCCGGTCGCCGCCGCCGGACGCCGAGGCGCCGTACTGGCGGGTACCGAAAGAGCCGCCCTCCAGCTCGGCACGGAGGTCGAGGCCGCGCTCCGGCGTCACGGTGGACAGGCTGATCACGCCGCCGATGGCCTCGCTGCCGTACAGCGCGCTCTGGGGTCCCCGGATCACCTCCACCCGCCCCAGATCCCAGGTCAACAGGTTGGCGAAGTTGAACTCGGCGGTCAGCGCCGGATCGTTCGCCTCGATGCCGTCGATCAGCACCAGGGTGTGATTGCCCTCGGCGCCGCGGATGCGGATCTGGGTGAGCGCGCCTTCCTGGCCCACCCGGTTGACCGCCACGCCGGGCACCTCGCGCAGCACCTCGGCGGCGAGGTTGAGACGCCGGCGCTCCAGGTCGTCCGCGGTCAGCACGGTCACGGCGCTGCCCACCTCGCGCGCCGGGCGCGGCAGGTGGCTGGCGACCACCACCAGCTCCTCCCAGCGGTCCTCGCGCAGCGGCGCCTCGGTGTCGGCGTCTTCGGGCAGGTCGGCGGCGGCTGCCGCCGTGAGCAGGGCGCACGCAGGCGCCGCCAGGATCCTCGGGATCCGGAAAGATCGGATTGTCATGATGAGTTCTCGGTGAGCCGCCGGTCCCCGGGCGGGATGCCACATCGACGCCAGGCCGGTCTCCGGACTGATGAGGCGGCGCGTCCTCGGACGCGCCCGATGCGCCGCCGCCTTCCCACGCACTGCGCAGTGGCCTGAAGGGGCGCATCACTCAATCACCGTTGCGAGGCCAGCAGCGGATTCTCACCGCTTTCCCGTGCACCCGGCGCCTGCGACGCATCATCGCGCCGCGGCCGGGAGTATACCGCGCGCCGGCGGGGTCAGCGACGGGCGGGGCCGGGGCTGCCGCGCTTGATGGTCTGCAGCAGCACCGTGCCGGGCCCGGTCAGGGTGGTCATGAAGACCCCTTCGCCGCTGAACAGCGCCTTGCGCAGCCCGCCGACGTACTCGATGTCGTAGTCCACGCCGTCGCTGAAGGCGGCGAGGTGGCCGGTGCTGACGCTGATGGACTCGCCGGGCGCCAGGGTCCGCTGGTCCAGGTCGCCGGCGGCGTGAATGGCGACCGTGCCCTGGCCGGACAGCCGCTGCAGGAACAGGCCGGCGCCGCCGAACAGGGCCGCCCCGGCCCGGCGGGCGATGGACACGTCGATGTCGATGTCTCCCCACGCGGCGAGGAACGCCCCGCGGGTGGTCAGCATCGAACCTTCCGCCAGGGGCCAGATCGACACGGTGCCCGGCTGGCTGCTCGCCAGTGACGCCGACCGGCCGTCGCGCGACGACTCCAGCCGGGCCAGGGCGATGCCTTCGCCGGACAGCAGCCGGCGGGCCGCGCCGGCCACGCCGCCCGGCGCGCGCAGCGACCAGGTGATGCCGGCATCGTGGGACATGATCGAGCCGCGTCCGGCCCAGCAGGCCTCGCCACGCGCCAGGGTGACCTTCAGGTACTGGGCGAACTCACCGACGATGCGATGCTCCATGGGGATCCTCCGTGGCGTGTCTCCGGGTCAGCGATGGCGCGGCGCGGCTTGCGGCCGGGGCCGGTAGCGGGCGGCGACCCGCAGCAGCACGCCGCCGAGCAGGGCGATGGTGACGACGACGTGGGCCCCGTAGGAACCCGGCGGCACGGCGCCGGCCACGGCTTCCACGGGACCTTCCACCACCCGTCCGCCGTAGGCGGCCAGGAAGATCAGGAACACGTACCAGATGCCGGCCCGGTGCAGCCGCTTCCACCAGCGGCCGAGCCTGCGCACCGCGGTGTTGCTCGAGGTGGCCGCCATCAGGACGATCATGCCGTAGGCCGCCAGCGCGGGGGCGTCGCCGGCCTCGAAACCGGACCCCTGGAAGCGCAGGAACGACACCAGCGCCACGAAGTGGATGGCGTGGGCCAGGGCGAAGGCGAGGCCGAGGTGGCGCCGGCGCATCAGCAGACCGCGGGTCAGCGGGTTGCGCCACAGGGTCGCGACCGGTCTGGCGACGAACACCAGCAGGAACAGCAGCACCGAGAAGCGGGCGGTGTAGCGGGCGAAGAGCTGGGCCGCCGTGTCGTTCCAGCCGTGCTCGAGCCAGGGCAGCAGGCCCAGCAGCAGGCCGATCAGCAGTACGCCGCCGTAGAGCAGCAGGATGGGCAGGCGGGTGCTCGGAGCGCCCGGCAGCGTGTGGGACGGGGTGGCCATGGCTCCTCCAGGCCGGCGGACGCGGCATTATAACGGCGCGGACGCGCGCCACAGCAGCGCGGCGTAGAGCCCGCTGATCGCCAGCAGCCAGGCGGCCGCCACCAGGCGGGCGGTGTCGAACACGGTGCCGGCCCAGCGCTCCGCGGCGGCAGCCATGGCGCCGATGGCCAGCAGGACGAAGAAGCTCACCCCGAGGCCGCTGCCCAGGCTGGTGATGGCCACGTCGCGCCAGCCGCCGGGGTCCGGCACGCTGGCCACGCCCAGGAGGATGCCGGCGAGCGCGCCGTAGGTCACCGCCAGGGCGTCGGGTGCCGGCCGGTACAGCACGGCGGCCGCGCCGGCCAGCACCAGCACCGCCAGCGCGCCGCCGTGGTCCCCGGCCAGGCCGAACGCGGCGCCCGCGATCAGGCCGGCGAGCGCCCCGCCCAGGGCGGCGACGGTGGCCGCCTGGCGGACGGCCTCCGGCCGGGCGCCGATCAGCAGCCCCAGGGTCAGCAGGACCATGATCTGGGCCGGCTGGGTGAGCGGGTGCAGCAGGCCCGTGTACAGGCCCTGGAGCCCCGGGAACGGGCTGTGGGCCGCGGCCTGGGGGGCGGCAAGCGCTGCCGCGAAGCCGATGCCGGCGGCGGCGCGGCGCGGGCCCGCGATCAAACCAGGCGCAGCAGGAACAGGCAGCCGCCCAGCGAGATCAGGCCGCCGAGGGCGCGCACCGCCACCACGCCGGCGGGCCAGCGCACCAGCATGCCGAAGCCGATGCCGGCGAGGTGCAGCAGGCCGGTGGCGGCGACGAACCCGGCGGAGTAGGCGAGCGGGCTGACCGCATGGGGCAGCTCCGCGCCGTGGGCGAAGCCGTGGAACACCGCGAACCCGCCGACCAGCAGCGCTGCGATCCACAGGGCCGGTCGCGCCGTCATCACCACCATGGCGCCCAGCACCACGGCCGACAGGGCGATGCCCGGCTCCACGAACGGCACCGGCACGCCGAGAATGCCGAGCACGCCACCGAATGCCATCACCACGGGAAAGACCACCGGAAGCTGCCAGATGGCCGGCGCGCCGAGGAACGCGCCCCACAGCCCGACGGCCACCATGGCGATCAGGTGATCGGGGCCGGACAGGGGATGCAGGAACCCGGTCACGAAACCGCTGGCGGCGCCGGTCTCGGTGTGGGCCAGGGCCACGGGAGCCAGGGCCAGCAGAGCCAGCGCCAGCCACGGGCGGACGGCGTGTGCGGATGGCGGGTTCGGCATGGCTGGGCTCCCTGTTCTCGACCGGTCGAAGTTCTTGTACCACGCCGCTTCCCGCCTGCAAACCGGCCCGGGCGCCGCCGACTCGGAAAGCCCGCCGGCTTCCAGTACCATCCCCGCTCCAGTCGACGAGGGGAGAGAACCATGAGATCGATGACCTGCCTGGCCCGCCTGTGGTGCGTCGCCATTGCCGCCACCCTGGCCGGCGCGGCCGTGGCCGATGACCACGTCCGCCTGAACCGCACCGTCGAGACGCTCGAGTCCGGCAAGCCGGTATTCGGCATCTTCACCGGCAACTTCTCCCTGGCGAATGCCCGGGGGCTCGCCCGCTCCGAGCTCGATTTCCTGTTCATCGACATGGAGCACACCGCCTTCGACATGGAGACGCTGCAGACCTTCCTGGTCGGCATGACCGACAAGGCGCGGATCCTGGAGAAGGGCAGCGCCCAGATGGACGTGACGCCGCTGGTGCGCATTCCCCCGAGCGGCGGCGAGAACATCCAGTGGGTGGTCAAGCAGGTGCTCGACATGGGCGCCTTCGGCATCGTCTTTCCCTATGTCGAGACCCGGGCCCAGGCGGAGCGCTCGGTGCGGGCCATGCGCTATCCCCAGGTGCGCGGCGATGCCGCCATCGAGCCCACCGGCCTGCGCGGCGCCTCGCCGGGCATCGCCGCCTGGCTGTGGGGCACCGGGGACTACATGCAGCGCGCCGACGTGTGGCCGCTCGACCCCCGGGGCGAACTGCTGGCGGTGATCCAGATCGAATCCCGCACCGGGGTCGAGAACATCGAGGAGATCGCCGCGGTGCCCGGCATCGGCGCCATCTTCATCGGCCCCTCCGACCTGTCCATCTCCTACGGCGTTCCCGGACAGCGGGAGCACCCCGAGGTGGCGGCGGCGATGAAGCGGGTGCTGGCGGCCTGCAAGGCCAACGGCGTGCCCTGCGGCCTCACCACCAACGAAGGCAACGTCGCCGACTATCTGGAGGAAGGCTATTCCTTCGTCACCGTGGGCTACTGGAACGACGCCGGCATCTCCACCGGCGCGGGCAACGCCCTGGCGACGGCGCGGGAAGCGGCCGGCCGCTGATCCGACCCGTGGCGCGGCCCGGCTGCGGTAAGTACCGACCGGGCCCGCCGCCGGGGAGCGCTATACTCGCTGCCTCTGCGCAACCGGCGCCCGCCCCATGATCGCCCTGCTCGAAGCCCATCGCGGCGGCATGCTCGGCCGCCGCCACTGGCTCGCCAATCTCACCTCCGGCGTGATCGTCGGCGTCGTCGCGCTGCCGCTGGCCATGGCCTTCGCGATCGCTTCCGGCGCCAAGCCGGAGCAGGGCATCTACACGGCCATTGTCGCCGGCGTGCTGGTGTCGGTGTTCGGCGGCAGCCGGCTGCAGATCGCCGGCCCGACCGGCGCCTTCGTCGTCATTCTGGCCGGCGTCACCGCCGAGCACGGCATCGCCGGGCTGCAGCTCGCGACCCTCATGGCCGGCCTGATTCTGCTGCTGTTCGGGCTGGCGCGCCTCGGCAGCGTCATCAAGTTCATCCCGGACCCGGTGGTGCTGGGCTTCACCGCCGGCATCGGCGTGGTCATCTTCGTCGGCCAGTGGCGCTACTTCTTCGGCATCGAGGTGCCGGCGGCCGAGCACTTCCACGAGACGCTGTGGCATCTGCTGCGGGCGCTGCCCGGCCTGCACGGGCCGACCACCGCGCTGGCCTGCCTGGCGCTGGCTCTGGTGATCCTGCCGGCCCGGGTTCCCGGGCTGCGCCGGCTGCCCGGCCCCATCGTCGCGCTGGCCGGCGTGACGGCGCTGCACGGTCTGCTGCAGTGGCCGGGCGTCGCCACCATCGGCAGCGCCTTCGGCGGACTGCCGTCGTCGCTGCCGATGCCGGCGCTGCCGGAGGTGTCGATTTCCCAGGTGCTGGTGCTGATCGGGCCGGCCTTCGCCATCGCCATGCTCGGCGCCATCGAGTCGCTGCTGTCGGCGATGGTCGCCGATGGCATGGCGGGTACCCGCCACGATTCCAACCAGGAGCTGATCGGCCAGGGCATCGCCAACATCGCCGCGCCCCTGTTCGGCGGCTTCGCCGCCACCGGCGCCATCGCGCGCACCGCCACCAACATCCGCAACGGCGGCACCAGTCCGCTGGCCGGGATCGTTCACTCGGTGACGCTGGTGGTCATTCTCGTGGCTGCCGCGCCGCTGGCGGCGGACATTCCGCTGGCGGCCCTGGCGGCCATCCTGTTCGTCGTCGCCTGGAACATGAGCGAGGCGCGCCACTTCGTGAAGATGGTGCGGCGGGCGCCCGCCGCCGACGTCGGCATCCTGCTGGTCACGTTCGGCCTCACCGTGTTCGCCGACCTGGTGGTGGCGGTGAACATCGGCGTGATTCTGGCGATCCTCAACTTCCTGCGGCGGATGGCCGGCAGCGTGGAGGTCCGGCAGGAAACGGAGCAGCAGCTCCGCCAGGAGCTGTCGCACCGGGGCTTCTCGGACCTGCCGCCCGGCGTGCTGGTGTATGCGGTGGAGGGGCCGTTCTTCTTCGGCGCCGTGGAGACCTTCGAACGGACGCTGGCGGCCACCCACACCGATCCGCGGGTGCTGATCATCCGGCTGCGCTGGGTGCCGTTCATCGACATCACCGGGCTGCAGACCCTCGAGGAGGTGGTCGCCGACCTGCAGAAACGGGGCGTCGCCGTGCTGCTCAGCGGCGCCAACGAGCGGGTGCTCGGCAAGCTGCGCCGGGCCGGCATCGTCGCGCAGGTGGGGGAGCAGAACGTCTTCACGGACGTCGCCGGAGCATTGCAGGCAACATTCGCTGTGCGAGGGGAGCTTGCCGAAATTCCGACCGACGAAACGAAGGCTAAGTGAAGTTTGGCGGATCGCCTCGTTTACATGCCAAGAGTATGAGATAGGAAGTGGGAGCTGATTGATTAGGTTTCCTGGTTTGCCGCATTGGCGCACGTATCTGATGCAACCCAGGGATTGCAGAGAACATTCCCCTCTGCGATTTTCCTGCGCGGAGTTGATGCTGAGGTCTACCATAGCCTGCGTGGTTGCTGGGCTCAAACGTCGAAACTCTCAGCTGTGGAGTAGCTAGGTTCCGGTGAATAGGTTGCGGGTACTGAAGCAGATCATGAAGCGCCTATTGGTGCAGACTTGTAATTAGGTTTCCTCTAGTTCAGTTCGTCATTTCTTTAGTCGTCGCATGCTAGATTCATCGGCCTTCGAGATTTTGCACCAGAGACAATTGGGCCTAGTTTTCGAGCTTACTCGACAAGCGACAGCACCCCATCTACGAAGGCCCGGAAGCTAGGTGATCCACAGTCCTCGACGACAATCTCAGTCGCTAGGCGGCGCGCCCCATCTACCTTCTGGAATTCAGGAACGATTCGCTCTAATTCTTTCGACGGCGTTACGATTGTGTCGGGATTCCTATAGCGAGCCTTCCGGCTAACTCTGGCTACTCTGCTACCTGGGTATGCCCGGTCTACGGCATGCAGATCCCCAAGATACCAAGCTTCTAGCTCTCGGCATGCGATTCTGACAAGCGCGGGCTTACCCCCTGCTTCACATAGTGTAACCAGCGACTCTTTTAGTTCAGTGCAATCAGCGCTGTCTTGATCGTGCAAAATGACGAATTTCGTATCCGGAGTTCTCCAAGCCCGGAGCTTTCTCGGAATGGATTTCTGGAGTTCGCTCTTGCCTTGGTGGGGAACAGTCAGAAACGTCGCTTCATCGGGAAGAATTCGAGGAAGAAACAGATCCAAGAATTGCTTCGCGGATTGTTCTTCTAGAAGAAAGACGAGATGCATCTTCTTACGGGGCGGGGTCGATCCCGGGGATCAATCCTTGACGCCACAGGTAACCCAGCTGTTCCCCTTCTTCGACAAGCGCTTTGAGTTGCTCGTCATCTGCAGCGTGATGAACAACCGAACACCCTTGAAGCTTGGTTAGCCAAAAAGTCTCATCTAAACGGGCCTGATTAAGAACGTCTGGCGAGTGACTGGACACAAACACTTGACCCCCACGACCTTTTTTCGCGTAGATTCGAAGTTCCTCAATGAGGTCGGGCATTAGGCTTGGATACAGTTGGTTTTCAGGTTCCTCGATGCACAGAAGGGCGTGTGGGTCCGGGTCATGCAATAGGATTAGGTAGGCGAACATCTTGAGGGTCCCGTCAGAGACATATCTAGAAATAAACGGGTCCTTGAAGCTGCCGTCTTTGAATCTGAGGACAACATGGCCATCGATTGTTTCCTCTGCTGACACCTCCTCAATGCCAGGAACGCGAGCCTTCATCTTGCGTATTACTTCTTCGAAAACCGGTTTGTGGTGTTCAAAGATGAACTGCGTAACAAGGGGTAGGTTATCGCCTGTTTCTGACAGATGTTCTGCGACGCCAGATTCGACTCGCTGCCGCGCAGCCATGATGTGAAAATCCGAGATGTGCCAGTTTTCTATCAGTTCTCGGAAGGCAGAGGCTGCCTTGAATCTCTGAAACTGTCCTACGCCTTTGATCGCGAGAATGCTGTCGTTGTCCAAAGTCTGCTCTTCGCGGTCTAGCTCTTCTTCTGTCTTGTTGAAATCTTCTTCGTTTGTTACCGCGTAGCCAGAGCCCCTTGCGAAGTCGAGGAAATGGTACGGCGATCCATATCGTCCTCGCTTATAGCGCAGCACCTCTCTTTGAACAATTGCCCGGCCCTTATCTTCAACAATTTCCAGGCGATAGGTGACGAGCCGATCTGCGCCCGTCAATTCGATTCGGAATTGGATTTCGATATCGATGCTTTCTTGTTCGTGTCCTCGTGTAACAACTTCCTTGAAACCTCCGCGCTTTCTGATTGCGGTTTCGACATTGTTTCCAAGGGCATCCTTTAGGAAACCAAAAACATCAAATAGAGTTGTCTTGCCTGTTCCGTTTGCCCCAACAAAGATTGCGAGACGAGGTAGGTCTACAACTTCAAAGTCTCGAAAGACTTTGAAATTTCTTAGCCGAATGGTCTCGATGTGCATGGCTCTCTCGTTGTTCGTATTGGCCGGAGCGGAGGCGCTCCAACCAGTATGCAAATATGTATTAAGACTGTCGGAGATGCCGTGTGATAAGTCTAGCGTTTTGCGGTGCGTATAGAGCGGCTTGTAGGATCGGCAGTCGTCGAGGGGGCTCCAGAGTTGGCCAATGGTCCCCGCATCTTCTTTAGAGAATTGGCCTCAGAAAATGTCCGGTGTGCGAGCCGCGCTTCTTCGCGACCTGCTCCGGCGTGCCCTCGGCGACGATGCAGCCGCCGCCGGAGCCGCCTTCGGGGCCCAGGTCGACGATCCAGTCGGCGGTCTTGATGACGTCGAGGTTGTGCTCGATGACCACCACCGTGTTGCCCTGGTCGCGCAGCTTGTGCAGCACCGCGAGAAGCTGGGCGATGTCGTGGAAGTGCAGGCCGGTGGTGGGCTCGTCGAGGATGTACAGGGTGCGGCCGGTGTCGCGCTTGGACAGCTCCCGGGACAGCTTCACCCGCTGGGCCTCGCCGCCGGACAGGGTGGTGGCGCTCTGGCCCAGACGGATGTACGACAGGCCGACGTCCATCAGGGTCTGCAGCTTGCGCGCCAGCATGGGCACCGCGTCGAAGAACTCCCGGGCCTCCTCGACGGTCATCTCCAGAACCTCGTGGATGTTCCGGTCCTTGTAGCGCACGTCCAGGGTCTCCCGGTTGTAGCGTTTGCCCTTGCAGACGTCGCAGGGCACGTAGATGTCCGGCAGGAAGTGCATCTCCACCTTGATCACGCCGTCGCCCTGGCAGGCCTCGCAGCGGCCGCCCTTGACGTTGAAGCTGAAGCGGCCGGGCTTGTAGCCCCGGGCCCGGGCTTCCTGGGTCTGGGCGAACAGCTCGCGGATCGGTGTGAACAGGCCCGTGTAGGTGGCCGGGTTTGAACGCGGGGTGCGGCCGATGGGGCTCTGGTCGATGTCCACCACCTTGTCGAGGTGCTCGAGACCCTCGACCGTGTCGTGGGGCGCGGCCTCCAGGGTGGTGGCCTTGTTGAGTTTCGTGGCGGTGACCGGAAACAGGGTGTTGTTGATCAGCGTCGACTTGCCGGAGCCGGACACCCCGGTGACGCAGGTGAACAGCCCGCAGGGGATCTCGACGGTGACGTCGTTCAGATTGTTGCCCCGGGCGCCGACCAGGCGCAGCACCGTCTCCGGATTGCGCGGCGTGCGCTGGTCCGGCACCGGGATGGACTGGCGGCCGGCCAGGTAGTCGCCGGTGATCGAGCCTTTGGTGCCGACGATGTCGTCCAGTCCGCCCTTGGCGACGATCTCGCCGCCGTGGACGCCGGCGCCGGGGCCGATGTCGATGATGAAGTCGGCGCTGCGGATGGCCTCCTCGTCGTGCTCCACCACCAGCACCGTGTTGCCCAGGTCGCGCAGGTGGGTGAGGGTGCGCAGCAGCCGCTCGTTGTCCCGCTGGTGCAGGCCGATGGACGGCTCGTCGAGGATGTACATCACGCCCACCAGGCCGGCGCCGATCTGGCTGGCCAGGCGGATGCGCTGGGCCTCGCCGCCGGACAGGGTGTCGGCGCTGCGGTCCAGGGTGAGGTAGTTGAGGCCCACGTCCACCAGGAACTGCAGCCGGGCGCGGATCTCTTTCAGGATCTTCTCGGCGATCTCGCCGCGCCGGCCCTTGAGCTTCAGCTTGTCGAAGTAGGCCAGCGTGCTCTCCACCGAGCCCGAGGTCACCTCGGGCAGGTTCACCTTGCCGATGAACACGTGGCGGGACTCCTCGCGCAGCCGGGTGCCCGCGCAGGCGGGACAGTCGGCGGTGCGCAGGTAGCGCTGCAGGTTCTCGCGCACCATCGACGAGTCGGTCTCGTGGTAGCGCCGCTCCATGTTCGGGATCACGCCCTCGAAGCGGTGGCTGCGGTGAATGACGTCGCCCCGGTCGTTGACGTAGCTGAAGTCGATGCGCTCGTTGCCGCTGCCGTAGAGGATCGCGTCCCGGTGCTTCTTCTTCAGCGCCCGGAACGGCGACTCGACGTCGAAGCCGTAGTGGTCGGCGAGCGACGACAGCATGTGGAAGTAGTAGATGTTGCGCCGGTCCCAGCCGCGGATGGCGCCCTCGGCCAGGGTCAGCTCGTCGTCGGCGACCACCAGCTCCGGGTCGAAGAACTGCTTCACCCCCAGGCCGTCGCACTCGCTGCAGGCGCCGGCCGGGTTGTTGAAGGAGAACATGCGCGGCTCGAGCTCGGAGATCGAGTAGCCGCACACCGGGCAGGCGAAGCGGGCGGAGAACACCAGCTCCGGCGCCTTGGCGTCGTCCATGTCGGCGACCACGGCGATGCCGTCGGACAGGTTGAGCGCGGTCTCGAAGCTCTCGGCCAGGCGCTGCTGCATGTCCGGGCGCACCCGCAGCCGGTCCACCACCGCCTCGATGGTGTGCTTCTTCTTCTTGTCGAGGTCGGGCGGGCTGTCGAGGTCCACCACCAGGCCGTCGATGCGGGCGCGGATGAAGCCGTTGCCGAGCAGCTCCTTGAACACGTGCAGGTGCTCGCCCTTCCGCTCGGTGACCACCGGCGCCAGGATCATGATGCGCTTGCCGTCGGGCAGGGCCAGCGCCTGGTCCACCATCTGGCTCACCGTCTGGGCGTCCAGGGGCTCGCCGTGGGTCGGGCAGCGGGGCTCGCCCACCCGGGCGAACAGCAGCCGCAGGTAGTCGTAGATCTCGGTGATGGTGCCCACCGTCGAGCGGGGGTTGTGGGAGGTGGACTTCTGCTCGATGGAGATGGCCGGCGACAGTCCCTCGATGTGGTCGACGTCCGGCTTCTCCATCATCGACAGGAACTGCCGGGCGTAGGCCGACAGCGACTCGACGTAGCGCCGCTGGCCCTCGGCGTAGAGGGTGTCGAACGCCAGGGACGACTTGCCGGAGCCGGACAGGCCGGTGATGACCACCAGCTTGTCCCGGGGAATCTCCAGATTGACGTTCTTCAGATTGTGGGTGCGGGCACCGCGGACGCTGATGGTATCCAAGGGAATCCGGTTGGTCGGACGGAAACCGGCCAACATAAACCCATCCCGACTGACGGGCAAGCTGACCACCCGCCCGCTCCTGCCAGGGCCCGTCAGCAGCCCGCCCGCCCTGCAGGGTCCCCTGTAGGAGCGCTCTCCAGAGCGTGATAGCCGCCGCCCTACCGGCGCGCCCGCCCCCCTCGCATAGGTCCGCGCCAGCCAAATGGGATAGACTGCGCGTCATCGCGGCCGGCAGCGGCCGTCAAGGTTTCAAAGGGAGCTCGCAACTATGGCTCGGGGGATCAACAAGGTCATCCTCATCGGCAATCTGGGCGCAGACCCGGAAACCCGGTATTCCCAGGGCGGCAACGCCGTCACCAAGTTCCGCATCGCCACCAGCGAAAACTGGCGCGACCGCCAGTCCGGCGAGCAGCAGGAGCGCACGGAGTGGCACAACATCGTGTGCTTCAGCCGGCTCGCGGAGATCGCCGGGGAGTACCTGCGCAAGGGCTCGCGGGTGTACATCGAGGGCAGCCTGTCCACCAGCAGCTGGGAGGACCAGCAGTCCGGCCAGAAGCGCTATCGCACCGAGATCATCGCCCGGGACATGCAGATGCTGGATTCCCGCAGCGGAATGGGCGACGGCGGCGCGCCCAGCGGCTTCGAGCCCCGCTCCCAGGGCGGCGGCTCGGACAACCGGCCCACCCTGCCCGAAGACGACGACTTCGACGACGACATTCCGTTCTGAGGGGCGGGGCGCGCCCGCGGGCATCCCCCGTAGGAGCGGCCTCCCGGCCGCGATGACTGGGTCTGCCTGCCTCATATCGCTCCAGGCGTGAGTATCGCGGCCGGGAGGCCGCTCCTACGAGGGGGCAGGGGGGATGTTCCGCGATCGAGGGGCCCCGGGGCCGCAGCCGGGATCAGGCCAGGTAATACACCCCCACCAGCGCCGCGCCCAGCGCCAGCCGGTAGATCACGTAGGGCAGCATGCCGGTGCGTTCCACCAGGGCGATGAAGGCGCTGATGCAGGCGTAGGCCGCCAGGCCGGACAGCAGGGCGCCCAGGCCCAGCACGGCCCAGTCGACGCCGTGGCCGGTGCCCAGCAGGTCCGCCGTCGCCAGCAGGCCGGCGCCGGCGATGGTGGGAATCGACAGCAGAAACGAGAACCGGGCCGCGCGCACCCGGGACAGCCCCAGCAGCAGCGCGGCGGTGATGGTGATGCCCGAGCGCGAGGTGCCCGGGATCAGGGCGAGCACCTGCATGCCGCCGATCACCAGCGCGTCCCGCCAGGACACGGTCTCGCGCCTTCCGTGCCTCGTATCGGCGAAGCCCAGCAGGATGCCGAAGCCCACGGTGGCGGCGGCGATCACCAGGATGCTGCGCAGCTCGGTCTCCACCAGGTCTTTGGCGAGCACGCCCACCACCACCACCGGCAGCGTGGCGACGGCGATCTGCGCCAGCTCCATGGCCCGTTCGTCGAACCGGCGGCGGGTCAGGACCGCGGTGCCGCTCGCGGCATAGCCGGCCAGATCGTCGCGGAAGTACAGCATCACCGCCGCCAGGGAGCCGACGTGGACCGCGATGTCGAAGGCGAGCCCCTGGTCCGTCCAGCCGAGGAGCTGGGCGGGCAGGATGAGATGGGCCGAGCTCGAGATCGGCAGGAACTCGGTGATGCCCTGAACGAGGGCGAGAACGATGAGCTGGAGGTAGTCCACGCGGTGCAGTGTAGCCGCTCCGCCGGCGCCGGACGTGGGGTTATTGTAGGCCGCCGGTGAGCCGGTGAGCCGGTGAGCCGGGGCGGCGGCCCGGCGGCGGTCCTGCCGGCGGCCCGGCCGGCGGCCACGCCGCCTTCACGGGCCCGTGCTATCTTGGCGCCATGGCCGAGACCGTCGAGCTTCCGCTGTTCCCGCTGCACCCGGTGCTGTTTCCCGGCGGCCGGCTGCCCCTGCAGATCTTCGAGCCGCGCTACATGGACATGGTGGTGCGCTGCATGCGCGACGGCAGCCCGTTCGGCGTGGTGCTGATCCGCAAGGGCAGCGACGCGCGGCTGACGCCGGACAGCGGCCAGCCGGACATCTTCGACGTCGGCACCGACGCCCACGTGGTGGACTTCAACCAGCTCTCCAACGGCCGGCTCGGCATCGTGGTCCGCGGCGGGCGCAAGTTCCGGGTGCACGGCCGCCGCGAGCAGGACGATCATCTGCTCGTCGGCGACGTCGAGTATCTGCCCGAGGAGCCGGCCCTGGGCGTCGGGGAGGAGCACCGGGAGCTGGTCGACATCCTGCGGGACCTGGTCCGGCACCCGATGATCGAGAAGCTCGGGCTGGAAATCGAGTTCGACGACGCCCGCTCCGTCGGCTGGCGGCTGGCCGAGCTGCTGCCCATCGAGCCGGAGATCAAGCAGAGCCTGCTGAAGCTCCAGTTCCCCCGGGAGCGCCTCCAGGAGCTCACCCGTCTGGTGGACAAGCTGAGAGGCTGACCCTTCCCCCGTGAGGTCGACGCTTCCGCTACGGGATCGGCCCTTCCCGTATGGCCTCGTCCCGTACGGGGTCGACCTCGCTCCTGCGGGCGTGTCCCGTATGGGCTTGACCTTTCCCGTATAATGCCGGCGAATCCTGTGTAGGAGCGGCCTCCCGGCCGCGATTCGCCATGGCCGAGTCCACCATCCAGACCCTGACCGACGTGTCAGCTTACATGACGGAAGCCGCCCGCGCGGCCCGGGCCGCGTCCCGCGCCGTGGCGGCCGCTCCGACGGCGGTGAAGTCCAGGGCGCTGCTCGCCACCGCCGAGGCCCTCGACGCGGCCCGGACGGAGCTGCTGGAAGCCAACGCCCGGGACCTCGCCGGCGCCCGGGAGCGCCGGATCGACCAGCCGCTGATCGACCGTCTCGGCATCGACGACGGCGCCATCGACCGGATGATCGAAGGGCTGCAGCAGGTGGACAAGCTGCCCGACCCGGTGGGCGAGATCAGCGGCCTGGTGTACCGCCCCAGCGGCATCCAGGTCGGTTACATGCGGGTGCCGCTGGGCGTGATCGGGATCATCTACGAGTCCCGCCCCAACGTCACCGTGGACGCCGCGAGCCTGTGCCTGAAGTCCGGCAACGCCTGCATCCTGCGCGGCGGCTCCGAGGCCATCCATTCCAACCGGGTGATCGCCCGCTGCATCAGCCGCGGCCTCGAGGCCGCGGGGCTGCCGGCCGGCGCCGTGCACCTGGTGGACACCACGGACCGGGCCGCGGTGGGCGCCCTGCTCACCCTGGACGAGTACGTGGACGTCATCGTGCCCCGGGGCGGACGGGGGCTGATCGAGCGCATCACCCGGGAGTCCACCATCCCGGTCATCAAGCATCTGGACGGTGTCTGCCACGTGTACGTGGACGAGGGCGCCGACCCGGACATGGCCGTCGCCGTGGCGGTCAACTCCAAGACCGAGAAGTACGCGGTCTGCAACGCGCTCGAATCTCTGCTGGTGCATCAGGCCGAGGCCGCGCGGCTGCTGCCGGCCCTGGCGGCGAAGTACCGGGAAGCCGGCGTCGAGCTGCGCGGCTGCGAGCGGGTCCGGGCGATCGTGCCCGACGCCACCGCCGCCACCGAGGCGGACTGGTACGAGGAGTACCTCGGCCCGGTGCTCGCGGTGCGGGTGGTCGACGGCCTGGACGAGGCCATCGCCCACATCAACCAGTACGGCTCCGCCCACACGGACTGCATCGTCACCGGCGATTACGGACGCAGCCGCCGGTTCCTCACGGAGGTCGACTCGGCCTCGGTGCTGGTGAACTGCTCCACCCAGTTCGCGGACGGGTTCGAGTACGGTCTCGGCGCCGAGATCGGCATCTCCACCGACAAGCTGCACGCCCGCGGGCCGGTCGGCCTGGAGGGGCTGACCACCCGCAAGTTCGTGGTGCTCGGACACGGCGAGATCCGCCACCGTTGATCTGCCTGTTCGGCGGCACCTTCGATCCGATACACCTGGGCCATCTGCACGCCGCCGTGGCGGTGTGCGACGCCCTGGCGCTGGACGAGGTGCGGATGCTGCTGTCGGCCCGGCCGGGCCACCGCGGCGCCACCGGCGCGACGGCGCGCCAGCGCTGGGAGATGCTGGTGCTCGCCTGCGCCGACGACCGCCGGCTGGCGCCGGACGACACCGAGCTGCGCCGGGCGGAGGGCCGCGGGCGGCCGTCCTACACCGTCGAGACCCTGGAGGATCTGCGGGCCGGGGCGCCGGACGAGCGCCTGGTCTGGGTGATCGGCAGCGACGCCTATCGGGACCTCGAGACCTGGCACCGCTGGCGCGAGGTGTTCGCCCTGGCGGACCTGCTGGTGCTGCGCCGGCCGGGTGCGGAACTCCGCCTGGCGGGCGCACTCGAAACCGAGACCCGGCAGCGCCGGGTCGAGCGCTTCACGGCGCCCGCGGGCCAGGTGCGGGTGCTGGAGGCGCCGATGCTGGAGGTCTCGGCGTCGGCCGTGCGCGAGTCGCTGGCCGGCGGTGGGACGGCTGCCGCGGATTTGCTCCCCCGCGCGGTCTACACCTATATTTACGAGCATCACCTGTACGGAGTGATTGGTGACGCCTGAAGCTCTGCGGAATCTCATCGTCGGTGCGCTGGAAGATCGAAAAGGGCGGGACGTGGTCGCCATGGACGTGACCCGGGTCTCCGACGTCACCGACTACATGATCATCGCGAGCGGCACCTCCAACCGCCACGTCAAAGCCCTCGTCGACAACGTGGTGGCGGCCGCCACCTCCGCCGGCGTGCGGCCCCTCGGGGTCGAGGGCCGCGAGACCCACGAGTGGGTCCTGGTGGACGTGGGCGACGCGCTGGTGCACGTCATGCAGGCGGAGACCCGGGACTTCTACGATCTGGAACGGCTCTGGGCGGAGCTGCCGGTGGAAGACGAAACCAGCGTGTGAAGCTTCGTCTGGTGGCGGTGGGCACGCGGCCGCCCGCCTGGGTGACCGCGGGATTCGAGACGTACGCCCGGCGGCTGCCGCGCGAGATGCCCCTGGAGCTGGTGGAAGTGCCGTCCGCGGCCCGCAGGAACGTTCCCTCGGCCCGGGTGCGCGAGGCCGAGGGCGCGCGGCTGCTGGCCCAGACGGGCGCGCGGGACTGGGTGGTGGCGCTGGACGAGCGGGGCCGGGCGAGGACCACGCCCGAGCTGTCGGGCCGACTGGATGACTGGCGTATGCAGGGACGAGACGTCGCATTTCTCATCGGTGGCGCCGACGGCCTCGATGCCGCGTGCCTCGAACGCGCCGACGAGACCCTGTCCCTGTCCGCCATGACCCTGCCGCACGCGCTGGTCCGGGTGTTCCTCGCCGAGCAGCTCTACCGTGCCTGGACCGTGCTGTCCGGCCATCCTTATCACACGGGCCATTGAATCGATGTCACCCCGGATCGCCATCAAGGACGATGCCCGCGAGCGCCGGGTGTTCGCCGCCCGTGCGGCCACGGCGTTCCTGGTGGTGCTGATGCTGGTCGGCGGCCTGGTGCTGCGGCTGATTCAACTCCAGGTCTGGGAGCACGAGACCTACCAGACCCGCTCCGAGCAGAACCGCATCCAGGTGCAGCCGCTGGCGCCGCCCCGGGGCCTGATCTACGACCGCAACGGCGAGCTGCTCGCCAGCAACCGGCCGATCTCGACCCTGACGGTGGTGCAGGAGCGGGTCAGGGATCTGCCCGGCCTGATCGACGAGCTGGCGGGTCTGGTGGAGATCACGCCGGAGGACGTCGAGCGGTTCAACGAGCGCCGGGAGCGGCGGCGTCGGCCCTTCGAGCCGGTGGCCCTGAAGCTGAACCTGAGCGAGGAGGAAGTGGCCCGCCTCGCCGTCAACCGGCACCGGCTGCCGGGCGTGGAGATCGCCACCGAGCTGGTGCGGCACTACCCCCTGGATGCGCTGATGGCCCATGCCGTCGGCTCGGTCCGGCGGGTCACCGAGGACGACCTGCGGCGCCTCGACGGCGTGCGCTACAGCGCCACCCGGTTCATCGGCCGGCACGGCGTAGAGCGCTACTACGAGCAGTCGCTGCACGGCGACGTCGGCTACCAGAAGGTGGAGACCGACGCCCACGGGCGCATCCGCCAGGTGCTCGACATCAACCCGCCGGTGGCGGGGCAGAACATCACGGTGCATCTCGACAGCCGGCTGCAGATCGCCGCCGCCGCGGCGCTGGGCGACCGTCGCGGCGCCGTGGTCGCGCTGGACCCCCGCTCCGGCGGCATCCTGGCGATGGTCAGCCAGCCCGCCTACGACCCGAACCTGTTCGTCACCGGCATCTCCGACGAGCAGTACCGCTCGCTGGTGTCGTCGCGGGACACTCCGCTGTTCAACCGCGCCATCAACGGCCAGTACGCCCCCGGCTCGACCTTCAAGCCCATCGTCGGCCTGGCCGGGCTGTCCCTGGGCGTGGTGGGCTGGGACGAGGAGATCGTCGACCAGGGCTGGTTCCGCCTGCCCGGCCAGGACCGCATCTACCGGGACTGGAGCTGGACGCCGGACAACTCCGGCGGGCAGGGCCGGGTCGACCTGCACCGGGCCATCTACCGGTCGTCGAACGTGTTCTTCTACGACATGGCCACCCGCATGGACATCGACGACCTGTCCGGCTTCGCCGCCCAGTTCGGTCTCGGCCAGCGGCTGGCGGTGGACGTGCCCGAGACGAGCCCCGGGCTGCTGCCCGACCGGGACTGGAAACGCAGCGCCCGCAACCTGCCCTGGTACCCCGGCGACAGCGTCAACATCGGCATCGGCCAGGGCGATCTGCTGGTCACGCCGCTGCAGCTCGCCACCGTGGCGGCCACCATCGCCAACCGGGGCCGCATCGTCCGGCCGCGCATGCTGCTGGCCAGCGACCGGCCCCTCGCCGAGTTCGATCCGCCACCGCCGCTGCCGCCGGTTCAGGGGCCCTCCCCGGACGACTGGGAGCGGATGGTCGACGCCATGGAGGCGGTGGTCCACCGCGGCAACCAGGGCTACGGCCAGAACGGCACCGCCTGGTACTACATCGGCCAGGAGATCCCCTACCGCATGGCGGGCAAGTCCGGCACCGCCCAGGTGGTGGAGATCCAGCAGGGCGAGCAGTACGACGAGGAGGAGCTCGGCGAGTACGAGCGCAAGCATGCCTGGTTCATCGCCTTCGCCCCCGCCGACGACCCGGTGATCGCCCTGGCGGTGCTGGTCGAGAACGGCGGCGGCGGCAGCGCGGTGGCGGCGCCGGTGGCCCGCGAGGTGCTCGACGCCTACCTGCTGCCCCAGCTCGCGGCGAGGTAGAGCGGCATGAGCAATCAGGATTTCGTCCGCAGCCTGCCCCAGTACTCCGCCACCGGCGCGCCGGCGCGGCTGCGGCAGATTCACCTCGACCCGATCATGCTGCTGGCAATCGCCGCGGTGATCGGCCTGGGGCTGGTGGTGCTGTACAGCGCCGCGGACCGGAACATGACCCTGTTCGGCAACCAGATCGTCCGGCTCGGCATCGCCACCGCGGCGATGATCGTGGCGGCCCAGATCCGGCCGCGCTTCTACATGCGCTGGACGCCGGTGTTCTACGTCGGCGGCCTGATCATGCTGCTGCTGGTGCTCGCCGTGGGGGTCACCGTCAAAGGGTCCCAGCGCTGGCTGGAGCTGCCCGGCGGGCTGCCGCGCTTCCAGCCCTCCGAGCTGATGAAGGTGGCCGTGCCGATGATGGTGGCCTGGTACTTTCACGACCGTCCGCTGCCGCCGCGCTTCTCGGATCTGTGCGTGGCGCTGCTGATCATCGCGGTGCCGGCGGGCTGCATCATCCTCCAGCCGGACCTCGGCACCGGCATCCTGGTGGCGTTCGCCGGGGTCGCGGTGGTGCTGCTGTCCGGTCTGTACTGGAAGTGGGTGGCGATGGCCGGCGTCGCCCTGGCCATGGCGGCGCCCGGGCTGTGGTACCTGCTGCAGGACTATCAGCGGCAGCGCATCCTGACCCTGTTCGACCCGAACAGCGACCCCCTCGGCGCCGGCTGGAACATCATCCAGTCCACCACCGCGATCGGCTCCGGCGGCGTCTACGGCAAGGGTCTGTTCCAGGGCACCCAGAGCCACCTCGACTTCCTGCCCGAGAGCCACACCGACTTCATCATCGCGGTGATCGGCGAGGAGCTGGGCCTGGTCGGCGTGCTCACCGTGCTGTCGCTCTATCTGGTGCTGGTGGCGCGCGGGCTCTACATAGCCACCCAGGCGTCGCACACCTTCGAACGTCTCGTGGCCGGCGCGCTGACGCTGACGTTCTTCGTCTACGCGTTCGTCAACGTGGCCATGGTCTGCGGGCTGCTGCCTGTGGTGGGCGTGCCCCTGCCGCTGGTGAGCTACGGCGGCACCTCGGCGATCACGCTCATGGCGAGTTTCGGAATCATCATGTCCGTGCGCACACACCGTGGCTGGTAGAGGTTCGGGCAGTCAGTCGATGAGGGAAGTCTGGATGGTGCGTTTGCTGATGTTCGGTGGGCTGGTGTCGCTGGTGATGCACACGTCCGCCTATGCGGACTACACCCAGCGGGCGGACGTGCAGGCCTACGTCGCCGAGCTGGTCGCGGAGCACGGCTTCGCCGCCGAGGAGCTGGAGGACGTGCTGTCCCGCGCCCAGCGCAAGCAGAGCATTCTCGACGCCATCGCCCGCCCGGCGGAGCGGACGCTCAAGTGGCACGAGTACCGCGACATCTTCCTCAAGGAGCCGCGCATCGAGCAGGGGCTGGCGTTCTGGGCCGAGCACGAGTCCGTCCTGCTGGAGGCGGAGCAGCGGTTCGGCGTGGCGCCGGAGTACGTGGTCGCCATCCTCGGCGTCGAGACCCGCTATGGCCGCATCACCGGCGGCTACCGGGTGCTGGACGCGCTGGCGACCCTCGGGTTCGACTATCCGCCGCGCGCGGACTTCTTCCGCCGCGAGCTGACCCAGTTCCTGCTGCTCGCCCGGGAGGAGGGCCGCAACCCGCTGGAGCTCACCGGCTCCTACGCCGGCGCCATGGGCTACGGCCAGTTCATCCCGTCGAGCTATCGCGCCTACGCCGTGGACTTCGACGGCGACGGGCTGCGCGACATCTGGAACAACCCCAGGGACGCGGTGGGCAGCATCGCCAACTATTTCAGCGTGCACGGCTGGCGGCCGGACGGCACCGTCGCGGTCCGGGTGGACGTGGCCGGCGACGCGGCGGCGGAACTGGCCAACGAGACCCTGGAGCTGACCCATACGGTGGCCGAGCTGGGAGCGCTGGGCGTGGACGTCGACGGCCTGCCGGCGGACGCGGCAGCGGCCCTGTTCCGCATGGAGAACGAGGAAGGCTCGGAGTACTGGCTGGGCCTGAACAACTTCTACGTCATCACCCGCTACAACCGCAGCCGCCTGTACGCGCTGGCGGTGCACCAGCTCGGGCAGACCATCAAGCAGCGCCGCCAGGCGTTGACGGCGGAGCGCTGACCATGGTGCTGCGCGCGTTCGCCGCCGTCGCGGTGCTCGGTCTGCTGGCGGGCTGTCTGGCCACGCCGTCCCGCAGCCCCATCCTGCGAGAGCCCCAGGACGGACCGCCGCTGCGCGAGCCGCCGGACCTGGCGAGCCTGCCGGACCCGATTCCCCGTCAGGAACCGCCCAGCCGGCGGGGCAATCCGCCCAGCTACACGGTTCACGGCCGCACCTACCGGGTCATGGACTCCGCCGCCGGCTACTACGCCACCGGGCTGGCGTCCTGGTACGGACGCAAGTTCCACGGCCGGCTGACCTCCAGCGGCGAGCCCTTCGACATGTTCAAGCTCACCGCGGCCCACCGGTCGCTGCCGATTCCCACCTACGTGCGGGTCACCAATCTCGACAACGGCCGCCACACCATCGTCCGGGTCAACGACCGCGGCCCGTTCCACGACGACCGCATCATCGACCTGTCCTACGCGGCGGCGGTGAAGCTCGGATTCCACGACCACGGCACCGCCCGGGTGCGGGTGGAGGTGCTGGAGAAGGCCCCCAGGTTCGTGCTGCAGGCCGGGGCGTTCCAGGACCTCGAGGCGGCGGACCGTCTGAAGGAGGCCCTGACCCGGCTCACCGGCGAGCCGGCCTACGTGGTGAAGGTGGCCGAGGACGCCCTGTACCGGGTGCGGCTGGGTCCGGTGGAAGGCCGGCCCGAGGCCCAGCGCCTGCAGGCGATGATCATGGAAGCGCGCTTCGGCCAGCCCCTGATCATCGAGCACTGACCCGTCACGCCCGGGGCGCGTGCCCCCGCCGCGCCCGCAACACGGAATCGCGGGGCGATCCGATGGTCTTTAGAATAGGCACCCTGGCAGCAAAGGATTTCTCATGGCGGGCAGAATTCGTTCCAGCTCCATCGTCACGCTCATCGTCGGCCTGCTGGCCGTCCAGGCGCACGCCGCGGCGCCCATCATTCCGCCGCCGCCGGACGTGGCGGCCAGCTCCTATCTGCTGATCGACGCCGACACCGAGAAGGTGCTGGTGGAGCACAACATCCACGAGCCGCTGCCGCCGGCGAGCCTGACCAAGCTGATGACCTCCTACATCGCCGCGGTCGAGCTCGACGCCGGCCGCATCAAGCTGACCGACCAGGTGCCGATCAGCGTCAAGGCCTGGCGCACCGGCGGGTCCAAGATGTTCATCCGGGAAGGCACCCGGGTGCCCCTCGAGGACCTGCTGCGCGGCATGATCATCCAGTCCGGCAACGACGCCAGCGTGGCGGTGGCCGAGCACGTCGCCGGCAGCGAGGACGCCTTCGCCAACATGATGAACCAGCAGGCGGCGCTGCTGGGCATGACCAACACGCACTACGTGAACGCCACCGGACTGCCGGCGGAGGAGCACTATTCCACCGCCTGGGACCTCGCCCTGCTCACCAAGTCCATGATCAACCGGTTCCCGGGCCATTACGCCATGTATTCGGAGCCCTCCTTCGAATACAACGACATCGTTCAGCCGAACCGCAACCGGCTGCTGCTGCGCGACCGCACCGTCGACGGCGTGAAGACGGGGCACACAGAGGCGGCCGGCTACTGCCTGGTGGCCTCGGCGCTGCGCGGCAACATGCGGCTGATCTCCGTGGTGATGGGCACCGCCAGCGACGAGGCGCGCATGCGCGAGAGCCAGAAGCTGCTGTCCTACGGCTTCCGCTACTTCGAGACCCAGCGGCTCTACGAGGCTGGCGTGCCGCTGAAGACCGCCGAGCTGTGGTACGGCGAGGCCGACGAGATCGAGCTGGGGGCCGCCGAGGACGTCTACGTGACGATTCCCCGGGGGCACTACGACGACCTCGAGGCGGAGCTGTCGATTCCCCGGGTCATCGAGGCGCCGCTGGCGGCCGGCGACGAGGTGGGCGAGCTGCGGCTGCGGCTCGCCGACGAGACCGTGCACAAGGTGCCGCTGGTGGCCCTGGCCGCGGCCCCGGAGGGCGGGATGCTGTCCCGGTTCGGCGACGCGGTGTATCTGTTCTTCAGCAACCTGGTGTCCGGCGACTGAGGCGCCGCCGCGGAGCCGACATGACCGACGACGCCCGCATCGAGTTTCCCTGCGACTATCCGATCCGCATCATCGGCGATCGGCGGGCCGGCTTCGAAGGCGCGGTGCTGGACATCGTGCGCACCGAGATCGACAGGGTTCACGAATCGACGGTCAGCGTGCGCGAGAGCCGCGACGGCACCTACTGCTCGGTTCGGGTGACCATCGTGGCGACCGGCGAGGCCGAGCTGCGCCGGCTGCATGATGCGCTGATGGCGGAGCCCGGCGTCCGCATGGTGCTGTAGTGACCGCGGTGCCGCGACAGGTCGTCGTCCGGGATCTCGGCGGCACCGCCTACGGACCGGTATTCGACGCGATGAAGCGCTACACCGACGCGCGGACGCCGGACAGCGCCGACGAGCTGTGGCTGACCGAGCACGAGCCGGTGTTCACCCAGGGTCAGGCCGGCAAGGCCGAGCACCTGCTCGCGCCGGGCGACATTCCCGTCGTCCAGAGCGACCGCGGCGGCCAGGTGACCTATCACGGCCCGGGACAGATCACCGGCTACCTGCTGTTCGACATCCGCCGGCTCGGCATATCCGTTCGATCTCTTGTCAGAGGCATCGAGGATGCGGTGGTGGCGACCCTCGCCAGCTACGGCGTCGAAGCCGCCGGCCGCCCGGACGCGCCCGGCGTGTACGTCGACGGCGCCAAGATCGCTTCCCTCGGGCTGCGGGTGCGCCGCGGCTGCAGCTACCACGGGCTGGCGCTGAACGTGGACATGGATCTCGAGCCCTTCGGCCGCATCAACCCCTGCGGTCTGCTCGGCACGCCCGTCACCCAGCTCGCCGACCTGGCGTCGCCGGTGGCCATCGGCGAGGTGCGGGAGCGGCTGATCGAGGCGCTGGCCGCGGTGTACGGTCTCAGCGTCTGCAGGTCGGGCAGTCCGGGTCCCGGTTGAGACGCAGCTTGCGCCAGTCCATGTACAGGGCGTCGAAGTAGAGCACGTACCCGGCCAGGGTCTCGCCGACGCCGCACAGCAGCTTGATCGCCTCCAGCGCCTGACAGGCGCCGACGATGCCCACCAGCGGCGCGATGACGCCGTTGTCGGCGCAGTTGAGCGCCTCGTCGCTGCCTTCCCGGTACAGGCAGCGGTAGCAGGGCGCATCCGCCCGGCGCGGGTCGAACACCGCGATCTGCCCCTCCCAGCGGATGGCGGCGCCGGACACCAGCGGCGTGCCGGCGGCCCAGCAGGCGTCGTTGATGGCGTAGCGGCTGGTGAAGTTGTCCGTGGCGTCCAGCACCACGTCGGCCCGGCGCGCCTGGGCCTCGAGATCGGCCGGGCCGAGCCGGGTGGAGACGGTTTCGATGGCGACCGCGGGATTCAGCCGTTTCAGGGTCCGCGCGGCGGACGCCACCTTGGCGTCGCCGATGGCGTCGGTGTCGTGAATGATCTGGCGCTGCAGGTTGGACAGCTCCACGTCGTCGTCGTCGGCGATGATCAGCGTGCCGACGCCGGCCGCCGCCAGGTACATGGCGGCGGGCGATCCCAGCCCCCCCATGCCGACCACGAACGCGGTGGCGCCGAGCAGGGCTTCCTGCCCCGCCACGTCCAGCTCCGGCAGCATGATCTGGCGGCTGAAGCGCAGCAGGCCGGCGTCGTCGAGTTCCCGGGTCATCGGCGGTGCTCCCGGCGGCGGCCGACGGTCACCCGGTCGTGTCCGGCCAGGTCGCGGTGGGTGGCGACGTCGCCGAAACCGTGCTCCTCCAGCAGCCGGCGGGCGGCCGGGCCCTGATCCCAGCCGTGCTCCAGGGCGAGCCAGCCCCCTGCCGCCAGGTGGCCGCCGGCGCCGGCCGCGATCCTGCGGATGGCGTCCAGCCCGTCTGCGCCGGCCACCAGGGCGTGGCGCGGCTCGCTGGCCAGGTCCCGCAGGTGGACGTCGTCCGCGCGGACGTAGGGGGGATTCGACACGATCAGCTCGAAGGCGCCGGTAACGGCGTCGAACCAGTCGCCGTGGAGGAAGGTCACCTCGGCCCGGTGCCGGGCGGCGTTGCCCCGGGCGACGGCCAGGGCCCGCTCCGACAGGTCCGTCGCCGTGACGTCCAGCGCCGGCCGCTCCCGGGCGAGCGCGATGGCCACGGCGCCGCTCCCGGTCCCGAGCTCCAGCAGCCTCGGCCGTTCGCTGTGGGCGCGGCCTCCCGGCCGCGATTCCCCGTCGACGAGCGCCAGCGCGACCTCCACCAGCAACTCCGTGTCCGGCCGGGGAATCAGCACGTCCGGCGTCACCGTGAGCTCCAGCCCCCAGAACTCCCGGCGCCCGAGCAGGTAGGCCACGGGCTCGCCCCGGCGCCGGCGGTCGGCCCAGTCCGCCAGCCGGCCGAGCGCCGCCCGCGGGACCGTGCGTTCCGGTCGGGCCAGGAGCTGGGCGCGGGTCAGGCCGGTGGCGGCGCCGAGCAGCGCGTCCCGGTCGACCCGGTCGAGGTCGGCATGGGCGACGAGCCAGTCGGCGACGGTGCTCACGACGCCTCGGCCAGGTGCTTCAGCGCTTCGGCCTGATGCTCCTGGATCAGCGGGTCGATCACGTTGTCCAGGGCGCCCTCCATGATCTCGTCGAGCTTGTAGAGCGTGAGGTTGATGCGGTGGTCGGTGACCCGGCCCTGGGGAAAGTTGTAGGTGCGGATGCGTTCCGAGCGGTCGCCGGACCCGACGAGCTGCTTGCGTGACGCCGCCTGCTCGGAGACCTGGGCCTGGCGCGCGGCGTCGGTGAGCCGGGCCTGCAGCAGCGCCATCGCGCGGGCCCGGTTCTTGTGCTGGGAGCGCTCGTCCTGGCACTCCACGACGATGCCGGTCGGCAGGTGGGTGATGCGCACCGCCGAGTCGGTCTTGTTCACGTGCTGGCCGCCGGCGCCGCTGGACCGGTAGGTGTCGATGCGCAGGTCGCCCTTGTCCAGCTCGACCTCGTCGACGTCCTCGACCTCCGGCAGCACGGCGACGGTGCAGGCGGAGGTGTGGATACGTCCCTGGGATTCGGTCTCGGGCACCCGCTGCACGCGGTGGGCGCCGGATTCGAACTTCAGCCGGCTGTAGACGTCGCGCCCGACGACGCGGCTGATCAGCTCCTTGTAGCCGCCGTGCTCGCCGTGCCGCTCCGAGAGGATTTCCACGCGCCAGCCCTCGCGTTCGGCGAAGCGGCTGTACATGCGGAACAGGTCGCCGGCGAACAGGGCGGCTTCGTCGCCCCCGGTGCCGGCGCGGATCTCCAGGAACACGTTCGACGCGTCGTTCGGGTCCCGGGGCAGCAGCAGGGTCTCCAGCCGGGCCTGCTCGGATGCCAGCGACCCGGTCAGGCGCTCGACGTCCTCCTCGGCCAGGGCACGCATCTCCGGGTCGTCGTCGGATTCGGCGAGCTGGCGGCTCTCGGCCAGTTCGGCATCGAGCTCCCGCAGGGCGTCGAAGCTCTGGATCACCGGCTCGAGCTCCGCGAACTCCCGGGACAGCGCGGTGAACCGCTCACGCTCCGCCATCACCTCGGGGTCGGCGAGCAGGGCGCTCACTTCCTCGAAGCGGTCGCGCAGGCCGTCCAGCTTGGCCATCATGGAAGGGGAAAGCGGCATGGGTGTCCGGAGTCAGTCGAGACGGTACAGCGTCTTCAGATATTCTATGAGATCCGCCCGGCCGTCGGCACTCGCTTCCCGGATCGCCACGGTCGGCTGGTGGATGAGCTTGTTGGTGATGCTGCGGGCCAGGGTGTTCACCACGGCCTCCGGGTCGCCGCCGGCCTTCAGCTCGCGCAGCGCCCGCTCGAGCTCGGCGCCCTTCACCGCCTCCGCCTGGTCGCGGAACCGTTTCAGCAGCTCGCGGCTCTGGTGGGCGCGGCGCTCGCGGACGAAGTGGGTGGCGCCATCGTCCACCAGCAGCTCGGCGGACTCGGCCGCCTCCCGGCGCTGACGGACGTTCTCCTCGATGATGTCGGTGAGATCGTCGATGGTGTAGAGGTAGACGTCGGAGAGGTCCGCCACCTCCGGCTCCACGTCCCGCGGGATGGCGATGTCGACGATGAACATGGGGCGCCGGCGCCGCACCTTGATGGCGTGCTCCACGGCGCCCTTGCCCAGCACCGGCAGCGCGCTGCCGGTGGAGGCGATGACGATGTCGTACTCGTGCAGATGGGTCGCCACGTCGGTGAGCTGCATGGCCCGGGCGTTGAACCGGCCGGCCAGCGCCTCGGCGTTCGCGAGGGTGCGGTTGGCCACCCCGAGGGCGCCGATGCCCAGCGCGCTCAGGTGCTCGGCGACCTTCTGGATGGTGTCGCCGGCGCCGAGCAGCAGCGCCCGCTTGCTGGCGAGCTCGGAGAAGATCTGCTGGGCCATCACCACGGCGGCGTAGGCGACGGACACCGGGTTGCGGCCGATCTCGGTGTCCGTGCGGACGCGTTTGGCGGCGGACAGGGTGACCTGGGACAGCAGGTTCAGCTCCGGCCCCAGGGTCCCCGCGCTGCGGGCGATGTCGTAGGCCGTCTTCACCTGGCCGAGAATCTGGGGCTCGCCGAGCACCTGGGAGTCCAGCCCGGAGGCCACCCGGATCAGGTGGCGCGCGGCGTCCGCGTCCCAGTAGGTGTAGGCCATGCTGGCGAGCTCCGTGGGCTCGATCCTGCGGTAGCTGGCCAGCCAGGCAGGAATCAGCCGCTCGTCGGCCGGGTCGAGGGCCGCGTAGAGCTCGGTGCGGTTGCAGGTGGAGACGATGGCGGCTTCGGACAGCGTCGGCACCGATTCGCGGATCGCCACCAGCGCCTCGGCCAGGCTTTCCTCCGGAAAGGCGATACGCTCCCGGACCTCCACGGGTGCCGTGCGATAGTTTAAGCCGTATGCCAGTATCGCCATGGGAAAGCGTGATCGGAACGACCGTCTATGATAGCAGAGTCGGGGCTTCGTGAATCTGCCTGCTGGTGTGTCTAAGCGTCTGGTTTTGCTGGCATTTTCCGCCGGTCTGCTGGTGGGGTGCGCCGCGCTGCCCCAGCCCGGGCCGGCGGGCGGCTTCGTGCTGCGGGGCAAGCTCGGGGTGGTCGACGCCCGGGACAGCTTCTCGGCGCGCTTCCTGTGGCAGCAGCAGGGCGACGCGTTCGACATCGAGCTGTGGGGGCCGCTCGGGCAGGGCCGGGTGCGGCTGACCGGCCGGGATGGCTCGATGGCGCTGGTCGAAGGCGACGGCACGGTGATCGACAGCGGAACGCCGGACGCGGTGATGCGCCGCCACCTGGGCTTCAGCCTGCCGATGGCGGTGCTGCCGGCCTGGGTCCGGGGCGCGCCGGCGGCGGGGCACCGGGTCTCCGGACGGGTGGTGGACGGCGACGGCCGGCTGACGGCGTTCCGCCAGCTCGGCTGGACCGTGGCGCTGGAGCGGTTCGGCGCGGTGGAGGGCGGCGACGTGCCGGTGTCCGCCGGGGCCGGGCCGGCAGCCACGCCGGCGGCCACGCCGGCGACCCTGCTGCCCCACCGGATCACCGCCAGCCGGGGCGACTACCGGGTCCGCCTGGCCGTTTCGGACTGGCAGTTCTGACGGGCCGGGAGGACGGCCGCCAACGGCCGACAGGTGGTCGAGATAAATGGTTGATCTGTTGAGCAAATCGGTTTGACAGTCCATGATGCCCTGAGGACAATAGCGCCCCTCGCGCGCCGGGCCAGCCGGCGCCACCGGTCGGTTTCGCGGCCGGGCAGTTCCCGTTGGGGTGTCGCCAAGCGGTAAGGCACCGGGTTTTGATCCCGGCATTCGCAGGTTCGAATCCTGCCACCCCAGCCATCATCCGACATCGACGGCAACGTTGAAGGCAAAGAAACGGCGTAGAGCGTTCCTGTGGAAGGCCGAGCGCTCTTGAGGAAGGCATCGTGGCGAATCTGAGGATCTTTGCGGGCAGCGCGAGCCGCCTGCTCGCAGAGCGGGTCGTCCGCGAGATGCGCAAGGAGCTCGGGCAGGCGACGGTCGGCCGTTTCAGCGACGGCGAGGTCAACGTCGAGATCGAGGAGAACGTCCGCGGCGAGGACGTGTTCCTGCTGCAGTCCACCTGCGCGCCGACCAACGACAACCTGATGGAACTGATGATCCTGGCCGACGCCATGCGGCGTTCGTCGGCGGGCCGGATCACGGCGGTGGTGCCGTATTTCGGCTACGCCCGGCAGGATCGCCGGCCGCGCAGCGCCCGGGTGGCGATCAGCGCCAAGGTGGTGGCGGACATGCTCGAGGCCGTGGGCATCAACCGGCTGCTGACCGTGGACCTGCATGCGGACCAGATTCAGGGCTTTTTCCGCATGCCCGTGGACAACGTGTACGCCTCGCCGGTGCTCGTGGAGCACATGGTCGAGCGGAACTATCACCGGCCGATCATCGTGTCGCCGGACATCGGCGGCGTGGTGCGGGCCCGGGCCATCGCCAAGCAGGCCAACGACCTGGATCTGGCGATCATCGACAAGCGCCGGCCCGGTCCGAACGAGACCCGGGTGATGAACGTGATCGGCGACGTGGCGGGCAGGACCTGCGTCATGGTCGACGACATCGTCGACACCGCCGGCACCCTGTGCACGGCGGCGGCGGCGCTGAAGGAGCACGGTGCGGAGCGGGTGGTGGCGTACATCACCCATCCCGTGCTGTCGGGCAGCGCCGTCGAGCGCATCGACTCGTCGGAGCTCGACGAGATGGTGGTGACGGACACGATTCCGCTGGGCGGGCAGGCCGCCGCCTGCGGCAAGCTCACCCAGCTCAGCCTGGACCGGCTGCTGGCGGAGGCGATCCGCCGGGTGAGCAACGAAGAATCCATCAGCGCGATGTTCCTGTAGGGAACGTCCGCTGGGATAGCAGGGAGCGGGTTTGGTCGCGGATCCGCTCCGTACATCAACTCAGCAAAGTCTGATTCGCAAACAGGAGAAACCAGCCATGCGACAGCACATCAAGGTTGTTGCAGAACTGCGCCAGGACGTGGGGAAAGGTGCGAGCCGCCGCCTGCGTCGCGCAGGCGAGAAGGTGCCCGGGATCATCTACGGGGGCGCGCGGGAGCCGCAGTCCCTGACCCTGGACGCCAACGAGCTCAAGAAGGCGCTCGAGCACGAAGCCTTCTACTCGCAGATCCTCGACGTCGTCGTCGCCGGGGACACCCAGCAGGCGGTGCTGCGTGACATCCAGCGCAACCCGGCCAGCGAGAAGGTGCAGCACATCGACTTTCTGCGCGTCAGCGCGGACCAGGCGATCGACGTGCACATTCCGCTGCACTTCCTCAACGAGGAGAAGTGCGTGGGCGTGCGCCTGCACGACGGCAGCATCGTTCACAACATGAACGAGGTCGAGGTCCGCTGTCTGCCCGGCAACCTGCCGGAGTACATCGAGGTCGACATGGCCGAGGTGGACGTCGGCGACGCCATTCACCTGTCCGATCTGAAGCTGCCGGAGAACGTCACGATCGTCGCCCTGACCCACGGCGAGGATCACGACGCGTCCGTGGTGACGGTGCTGTCGCCCCGTGGCGGCGGCATGGTGGACGAGGAGGCCGAGGAGGGCGTCGAGGAGGCCCCTGCCGCCGAGGCTTCAGCGGCGGACGAGGACGAGTCCGGGGACGACGAGTCCCGGGACTGATCGTTCGGGCCGCCTGACGGACCTGTGCCGCTGTGCCGGCCATCCGCCTGATCGCGGGCCTGGGCAATCCGGGCCCGCAGTACACGGACACGCGCCACAACGTGGGCGCGGCGTTCGTGCTGGCGCTGGCCGAGCGTTATCACATCCCGCTTGCCGAGGATGCCCGCTTCAAGGGGCGCCTCGGCCGCGGGACCATCGCGGGGCACGACGTGCGGCTGCTGGTGCCCACCACCTACATGAACCTGTCCGGAGAGTCGGTGGGCGCGCTGGCGCGTTTCTTCAAGCTGGCGCCGGAGGAAATCCTGGTGGCCTACGACGAGATGGCGTTCGAGCCCGGCGTGCTGCGCATCAAGTCCGGCGGCGGCGACAACGGCCACAACGGCATCCGCAGCGTGATCGCCGGCCTCGGCAACGAGCGCGGCTTCGCGCGGCTGCGGATCGGCGTCGGGCATCCGGGGGACCGCGGCAGAGTGACCTCCTATCTCACCTCCGTGCGCATGCCGGAGCCGGAGCGGGCGCTGATGAATTCGGTGTTCGACGTCCCCGAGTCCGTGCTGAAGCACCTGCTCGGGGGGGACCTGGAAAAGGCCATGACCGACCTGCACAGCCGCAAGCCGCCGGCGCTCGACGTGCGGGACGACTGACGGAGGCGACCGAGCTATGGGATTCAAGTGCGGCATCGTCGGCATGCCCAACGTGGGCAAGTCGACCCTGTTCAACGCCCTCACCCGGGCGGGCATCGACGCGGAAAACTTCCCGTTCTGCACCATCGACCCGAACACCGGGGTCGTGCCGGTGCCGGACCCGCGCCTGGACGACGTGGCGAGGCTCGCCAAGTCCGCCAAGGTGGTACCGTCGACGATGGAGTTCGTCGACATCGCCGGGCTGGTGGCGGGCGCGTCGAAAGGGGAGGGGCTCGGCAACCAGTTTCTCGCCCACATCCGCGAGACCGACGCCATCGCCCACGTGGTCCGGTGCTTCGCCGACGACAACGTGGTGCACGTCTCCGGGCGGGTCTCGCCGCGGGACGACATCGAAGTGATCGACACGGAGCTCGCCCTGGCGGATCTCGAGACCGTCGAGCGGGTCTACGACCGCACCCGCCGGACCGCCAATGCCGGAGACAAGGCCGCCAAGGCGCTGGCGGACGTGCTGGAGAAGGTCCGCGACGGGCTCAACGAGGGGCGCCCCGTGCGCGCACTGGGTCTGGCGCCCGAGGAGCTCGCCCGGCTGCGGGAGTACCACCTGCTGACCGCCAAGCCCGTGCTGTTCATCGCCAACGTGGCCGAGGACGGTTTCGAGGACAACCCGCTGCTCGCCGAGGTCGAGGCGCTGGCGGCGGAGCAGGGCGCCGAGGTCGTGCCGATCTGCAACAAGATCGAGGCGGAGATCGCCGAGCTCGAGGACGACGAGAAGGCGGACTTCCTGGAGGCCCTCGGCATCGAGGAGCCCGGGCTGAACCGGGTGATCCGGGCGGGCTACCGGCTGCTCGGCCTGCACCACTACTTCACCGCCGGGCCGAAGGAGGCCCGGGCCTGGACGATTCCCGTCGGCGCCAGGGCGCCCCAGGCCGCGGCGGTGATCCATACCGATTTCGAGAAGGGCTTCATCCGCGCCGAGGTGATCGCCTACGAGGACTACGTGGCCTGCGGCGGCGAGCAGGGCGCCAAGGACGCCGGCAAGTGGCGTCTGGAAGGCAAGGAGTACGTCGTCCAGGACGGCGACGTGATTCTGTTCCGGTTCAACGTCTGAGGCGGCCATGAGCGACACTCAGGGACACGTCGGCGGCAGCATCGAGCGGACGCTCGCCGGCGACGCCGAGCTGGAGATCCTGCCGGTGCTGCGCGAGGCCTGGGCCCGCACCGAAGGCATCAAGGCGATCATGGTCGGCGGCCTGCTGCTGATCTACGCCGCGATCGTGGCGGCCACCTGGGTGCTCGGTCAGGTCTTCGGGGTCGAGGACGAGACGATGATCGGCAGCACGGTCACCCAGCTCGTGCTGATGATGATCGTCTATCCGTTCTTCGCCGGCGTGTTCATGCTGGGGCTGCGGCGCAGCGCGGGCCTGCCGGTGCGCTTCGAGGACCAGTTCTCCTTCTACCGGGAGCTGATGCCGATCGTCGCCGTCGGCGCGCTGCAGAGCCTGGTGACCTTTCTCGGCTTCATGCTGCTGATCGTGCCGGGGATCTATCTGACCTTCGCCCTGTGCCTGGCGGTGCCGCTGAAGGCCGAGCGCAACCTCCCGATCACCGACTGCCTGATCATGTCCGCGCGGCTGGTGAACCGGAAGTTCTTCGAGGTGACGGTGCTGACCCTCGCCTCCGTCGCGCTGGCGGTGCTGGGTATCGTCAGCCTGATCGGCTGGATCTGGACCATGCCCTGGACGCTGATGATCCTGGCCATCATCTACCGTCAGCTCGCCGGCTTCACGCCGGCCGCCGGCACAGGGGCTGCCGGAGGCCCGGAATCCGGCGGTGACTCGGGAACCGTGGAATTCTGACGGCCGGTGCGGGCTCGCCACCCGCGGCCCGCGCCACGTTGGGAGCGCTCTCCCGAGCGCGATCCGGGCCCGGGCGACGCGCCATTGACATCGCCGCAGGCAGACAGGAAAATCCCGCGCCCTACTCTGGCTACGTAGCTCAGCTGGTTAGAGCACAGCATTCATAATGCTGGGGTCGTTGGTTCAAGTCCAACCGTAGCTACCATCTTCCCCGTCGTCGCCCCCGGCTCCGGAACCTGCTTCCGGGGCGGCGCGTCCGTCGTCGGCCCGCGCCGGGCGCCGTCGATGGACGGTGCCGTTAGAATGCGGTCTTCCATCCGTGCGAGGCGCCCATGGCGGACAGACCGACCCCGATCGATCCCGGCTTCTTCGAAGGCTTCGACGACATCCCGTTCCACCGCTACCTGGGCCTGGCGCTGGTCGAGCGCCGGGACGGCTTCGCCCGGCTGCGGCTCACCGTCAACGAGACCACGCCCACCGGCATCGGCGGCAGCGTCAACGGGGGCGTGATCGCCACCATGATCGACATGGCGACCATACCGGCGGTGTTCACGGGTCTGCGGGAGGGCAGCGTGCCGGCGGGCACGGCGGACCTGCAGGTGACTTATCTGCGGCAGGCCCACGGCCGCTGGGTGGACGCCGAGGCCACGGTGATCAAGCGCGGCCGCCAGCTCTGCACGGTCGAGGTCAGCGTGATCAACGATCAGGGCGAGCTGTGCGCCCGGGGCCGGGTGCTGTACGCATTGCGGGCCGGTTGAGGCATCATCGCCAGTCCGTTGCGAGGGGAGCACACCGTCATGAGCGCCATTCCCGGTCCGGAGCAGCTCGACGCCGCCTGGTTCACCGAGCGCCTGCGCGAAGCGGGCCATGCCGACGCCCAGGTCGTGTCGGTGGACCGGCGGCAGATCGGCACCGGTCAGATCGGCCGCTGTTTCCGCTACCAGCTCGAGCTGGCGGCGGGCGGCCCGGACACGCCTGCGAGCCTGGTCGGCAAGTTCCCGTCGGACGATCCGCTCAGCCGGGAAACCGGCGTGACGCTGCGCAACTACTACCGGGAGGTCAGCTTCTACCGCCACGTGGCGCCGGAGCTCGGCATCTCGCTGCCGCGCTGCTACTTCGCCGACATCGACGGGGAGGGCCCGGACTTCGTGCTGGTTCTGGAGGACATGGCGCCGGCCCAGCCTGGGGATCAGATCCGCGGCTGCGACGTCGACGTCGCCCGGGCCGCGGTGCTGGAGCTGGTCGGGCTGCAGGCGCCGAGCTGGTGCCGCAGCGATCTGGCGCGTTACGACTGGCTCGCCGGCGGAGAGCCCGGCGAGTCCGAGGCCTCCACCCGGGGGCTGTACGCCCAGCTGCTGCCGCCGTTCCTCGACCGCTACGGGCCGAAGCTGGCCGAGGACGAGCGGCGGATTCTCGCCGCCGTCGCGGATGCGCCGGGCTGCCCGCTGTTCGCCCCGGTGGACGAGCCGTTCTGTCTCGAGCACGTCGACTACCGGCTCGACAACATGCTCATCGACGCCAGCGGCGCGACGCCGCGGGTGACCGTGGTGGACTGGCAGAGCGTGCGGATCGGCAAGCCGCTGAACGACGTCGCCTATTTCCTCGGCGCCGGGCTGCTGCCGGAAGTGCGTCGGGACGCGGAGCGGGACATCGTGGCCGCCTACCATCGCGGCCTGGTCGAAGCCGGCGTGCCGGCGTTCGACTGGCAGGACTGCTGGGAAGCCTACCGGCGTGGCAGCTTCGCGGGGTTCGGCGTGACGGTGATCGCTTCCATGATCGTTCAGCAGACCGAGCGTGGCGACGAAATGTTCACCGCCATGGCCCGGCGGCACGCCCGCCACGCGCTGGATCTCGGCGCCGAGGAATTCCTCGGCTGATCAGCCCGGCCGGTTGGTCCGGCCGGCGAACCGTTCCGTTGGGCGGATCTTCTCGTACTCCCGCAGCACGGGCTCGAACTCCGCCGGGGTGCTGGCGTGGATGATGATGCCGTCGGCGCCCGCCTCGAACTGATCGACCCAGCGCTGTGCGCACTCCCGGGCGTTGCCGACGGCGGCGGGGCGCCACGCCTCCGGCAGCACCTTGTCCACCTCCGCGAGCTGGGCCGTGGTGGCCACGCTGTCGATCAGCCCGCCCACCGAGGTCACCGCCTTGCTGGTGCGGAAACGCTGCAGCTCCTCGGCGTCCCAGCCGTTGATGTCGGCCAGCATGTCGCCGTAGCCGGGAATCTGCAGGTAGGTGGCGAGCCGCGCGACGATGTACTTGAGGTATACCTCCTCGGACACGTCGCAGGCGGTGGCCAGCACCGACCAGGCCTTGACCGTTCCCGCCGGCCGGCCGGCCTCGGCCTCGCCGGCCCGGAGCTGGGCCACGGCGTCGGCCAGCGCCCGGTCGCTCATGAACGTGTGCAGGTGCGCGCCGTCGTACACGCGGCCGGCGTGCTCCAGGCTCTTCGGGCCGAAACCGACGTAGAGGATCGGAATGTCCTCGTCGATGTACGGCGCGAGCCCGAGGCTGGCGAACTCGCCCAGCGCCCCCTTGTAGCCGGTCACGGTCTCGCCCCGCCACAGACGGCGCATCAGCGCGATGAACTCGGCCTCCCGCTCGTAGGTGGGGTGGGGCAGGCCCAGCGCCTTCCAGCGCAGCGCCACGCCCTTGGCCAGCCCGAGGGCGAAGCGGCCGTTGGACAGGCGGCTCAGCGTGCTGCCCATGGAGGCGGTGATCAGCGGATGGCGGGTGTTGAGGTTGGTTCCGGAGGTGCCGATGAAGATTTCCTCGGTCACCGCCGCGCAGGCGCCGCAGATCGCGGCGATCTCCTTGTAGTCCGCGCGTTCGCTGATCATCACGTTGCCGATGCCGAGCGATTCCGCGTCGCGCACCTGGTCGAGCACGTCCCGGGGCGTGCGGGTATGTCCGGGCAGGCCGTAGAAGCCGAGCTCGGGGAAGCGGGAGGTCGGTGTGTCTGTCATGGGCCCGGATGATAGCAGAGCCATTCCGCCCAGGAGCGCCCCGGCCGCCTGTGTAGGAGCGGCCTCCCGGCCGCGATCAGCCTGCCTGTGTAGGAGCGGCCTCCCGGCCGCGATCGGCCTGCCTGCGTAGGAGCGGCCTCCCGGCCGCGATCTCGAGCAGACGAATCTGGCAGGCCGCCGCCGGGCGGCTGGGAATCGCGGCCGGGAGGCCGCTCCTACGGGGGTGGCGGGGCGGCTTGGGGGCTACAGGCCCGCCGCGCTGCTCAGCGCCTCCGCCCGGTCCGTGCGCTCCCAGGTGAAGTCCGGGTCGTCCCGGCCGAAGTGGCCGCCGGCCGCGGTCTTGCGGTAGATGGGCCGAAGCAGATCGAGCATCTCGATGATGCCCTTCGGGCGCAGATCGAAGTGCTCGCGGATCAGGTCCTCGATCGTCTCCTCGTCGGTGCGGCCGGTGCCGAAGGTCTCCACGTGAATGGAGACCGGTCTGGCGACGCCGATGGCGTAGGCGATCTGCACCTCGCACCGCCCGGCCAGTCCGGCGGCCACCACGTTCTTCGCCACGTAGCGGGCGGCGTAGGCGGCGGACCGGTCCACCTTCGAGGGGTCCTTGCCGGAGAAGGCGCCGCCGCCGTGACGGCCGACGCCGCCATAGGTGTCGACGATGATCTTGCGGCCGGTGAGGCCGCAGTCGCCCACCGGGCCGCCGATGACGAACCGGCCGGTCGGGTTGATGAAGTACTGGGTGCCCTCGGTGAGCAACCCGGCGGGGACGACCGGTTTGACGATGGTCTCGATCACCGCTTCCTTCAGCTCGTCGTAGTCCACGTCCTCGTCGTGCTGGGTGGACAGCACCACGGCGTCGATGGCGCGCGGCCGCCCGTCCTCGTAGCGCACCGACACCTGGGACTTCACGTCCGGGCGCAGCCAGGGAAGCTCGCCCGAGCGGCGCACCTCGCGTTGCCGCTTGGTCAGCTCGTGAGCGTACTGGATCGGCATGGGCATCAGGCCGTCGGTCTCGTCGGTGGCGAAGCCGTACATCAGTCCCTGGTCGCCCGCTCCCTGCTCGAGGTCCGTGCCGGTGCCTTCGTCGACGCCGAGGGCGATGTCCTGGGACTGCTTGTCGATGGCCAGCAGCACGGCGATGGCGTTGCCGTCGAAGCCCAGCTTCGGGTCGTCGTAGCCGATGTCGCAGATGGTGTCCCGGGCGATCTGCGTGTAGTCGACGCGCGCGTCGCTGGTGATCTCCCCGGAAATGACCGCCATGCCGGTGTTCACCAGCGTCTCGCAGGCGACGCGGGAGTTGCGGTCCTCGGCGAGCAGGGCGTCGAGGATGGCGTCGGACACGTTGTCGGCGACCTTGTCGGGATGGCCTTCGCCGACGGATTCGGAGGATATGATGTAGTCGCGTGCCATGAGTCGGGTTCCTTGCGTTCGTCGTTCCGTCGTTCTGTGTCGCCGGGTTGGAATCAGTCGGGCTTGCGGAAGTGCAGAATGCCCCACCGCAGGTGGCCACGGCGGCCGGCGTCGACCCAGTGCCCGAGCCCGGCGTCCATCCGCGCCATGTACGCGTCGGAGACCAGGTCGCCGAGCCTGTCGCGGCTGGCGGCGAGCTCGTCTCTCACCCGGCCGTAGTGGGTCACCAGGTGCTCGGTCAGGTCGATCACCGCGACCTCCTCCAGCCCGGCTTGCGCGGCCGCCCTGCGGTAGAAGGCGATGGCGCCCAGGGAATCCAGGTGGATCCGGTCGAGCACCGGCTGCAGCACGCCGTCCGGGCAGTCGTCCGACTGCATGGGGTCGGTGAAGATCAGCTCGCCGCCGGGCTTCAGCACCCGGGCTGCCTCCTGGACCACCCGGCCTCGCCGGCCGCTGTGCAGGAATGCGTCCTGGGACCAGACCACGTCGTAGGTCGCGTCCGCGGCGGGAATGTCCTCGAAGCTGCCGTCCACCACGTCGATCAGCGCGTCCAGCCCCTGTTCGACGTTCATCTGCCGGTCCCGCCCGTTCTCGGTCTCGGACAGGTTGAGCGCCGTCACCCGGCAGCCGAAGGTGCGGGCCAGGTAGCGCGCCGCGCCGCCGTAGCCGGCGCCCACGTCGATGACCCGCGCGTCGGCGCCCAGCTCGCCGAGCTGTCCGGCCATGCGCTCTACGGTGCGGCGGCTGGCGTCGGCGATGGGCTCGTCGGGCGACTGGTACACCCCGATGTGAATGTCCTCGCCGCCCCAGACGTGGTAGTAGAAATTGTCGGCGTCGTCACTGTTGTAGTACTCGCGCGCGGTCTCGACGACTTCGGAATAGGCGCTCATTCCGACTCGCCTCCCTCCACGTAGCGCTTCTCCGCCACGTGGATGAAGAAGTCGGGCTCACCGTCCCGGTAGGTCTGCTGGAAGTCGCCGTAGGTGGTCACCCGCTGAAAGCCCACCTCGTGCAGCAGCCGCCGGACGTAGTTGCGGCGCAGCGGGAACATGTTGAGGTGATAGGTCTCGCCGCCCGCGAACTCGTAGCGGAACCGCGCCAGCGAGTCGTCGACGTATTCCGGGGTCGCCCGCACGGAGTCGCCGCAGTAGTAGTAGTCGTGGCTCGGCTCGACGTCCTGGTCGAGGATGGCGTCGTAGTTGCGCTGATCGAGGATCAGCACCCCGTCGTGGCGCAGCGTGGCGTAGAACTCGGCCAGCGCCTTGCGCCGGTCGTTCTCGTCGTGGAGATGGGTGAAGCTGTTGCCGAGACAGATGACCGCGTCGTAGAGGTCGTGGACGTCCCGATTGAGCCACCGCCAGTCGGCCTGAACCGTGCGCAGGATGATGTTGCGGTCCAGCGCGTTCTCGAACGCCTTGGCGAGCATGACGGGGTTGCCGTCGACGCTGGAGACTTCGAAGCCGGCATGATGCAGGCGCACCGAGTGGAAGCCCGTGCCGGTGGCGGCGTCGAGAACCTTGCGCGCGCCGTGCTTGCGCAGCACCTCGATGAAGAATTCGCCTTCGCTCGACATCCGTCGGTCCCAGTCGATCAGCTCGTCCCATTTGGCGACGAAGGAACGGATGTACTCCGCCTGATACTGGTTGGTGTCCCGGACCTCCAGGGGCGCTTCCCCGTAGTCCTGCGTGGTGGATGAGTCGTTCATGGGTTGCTCCTTTCCCTGCGGCCGTTGCGGCGACCTCCCCTCTGTGTCTGCTCCCCTCCGTGTCCCATCGTGCAGGCGCTGACTGTCAGCGCGCGGATGGCGTGCGGCTGCGTTCCTGGATACCCAGGAGCGATCGCTCGGTCTCGTTCTCGTCGTTGTGGTTGTCGATCCGGCGCCTGGCTGCCCGCCGCAGCGCCGGCCGTCTGTCTGCGCAGCCGGTTCCCGTCAGGAAGGCCGGCCGTGCCGTAGGCTCACGTTTCCCGCGGGCCCGCTCGGCTGGGCGAGCGGGCGCGGGCGGACCTGGACGCGACGCCGTGCGTCGCGAAGCGGACGTCGCCCCGGAGGTGGTTCACCGGCCGGGTGCGATCGGGTTGATCATCGGCCCGTCGCGGGGGGGACGGCGACGACGCCGGCATTCACCTCGGGACGCCTACTGCGTCCACCTCGGGACGCCTACTGCGTCCACCTCGGGACGCCTGCTGCGTCCACCTCGGAACACCTGCTACGTCACCCCCGGAACGGCTACTACCCTACTCCGATGGCAGACTTCTGCAACCGTCGTTGCGTCAATGTCCGGAAAAAACCGGGGAAATCCTTTGACATGGCCACGGACACGATGCGTCGGCTCAGTTGTGACCGAGCACGGGGTGGGGCTCGTAGGGCGCCTCGAGGTGTTCGACGTCCTCGGCGGACAGCGTCAGCTCCATGGCCTCGATCGCGTCCTGCAGATGGTGCGGCTTGGAGGCGCCGATGATGGGAGACACCACGCCGGGCTTGGAGAGCATCCAGGCGAGCGCCGTCTGTGCCGGCTTCACCCCGAGCCTTGAGGCGACCTCGGCGTTGCGGTCGACGATGTCCAGGTCGCTGTCCCGGCGGTACAGGTGGCCGGCGAACTCGTCGGAGCCGGCCCGGACGGTATCCCGGATGGTCTCCCGGGTCCTGGCCAGATAGCCCCTGGCGAGCGGGCTCCAGGGAATCAGGCCGACCTTCTGGTCGAGGCAGAGGGGGATCATCTCCCGCTCCTCCTCGCGGTAGATCAGGTTGTAGTGATTCTGCATGGTGACGAACCGCACGCCGCCGATGGCGTCGGCCGTGAACAGATACTTGGCCATCTGCCAGGCGAACATGCTGGACGCGCCCAGGTACCGCACCTTGCCTTCGGCGACCAGGTCCGACAGGGCTTCGATGGTCTCTTCGATCGGCGTCCGGTAGTCGAACCGGTGAATCTGATACAGGTCGATGTAGTCGGTGCCGAGCCGGTCGAGGGAGGCGTCGCAGGCGGCCATGATGTGCTTGCGGGACAGGCCCCAGCGGTTGCGCCTGCGGTCGTGGGTGCCGTTGAAGCACTTGGTGGCGACGACCACGTCCTCCCGGTCCACGCCGAGTTCGTCCAGGGCGCGGCCCAGCACCTGTTCGGAGGCGCCGTTGGAATACACGTCGGCGGTGTCGAAGAAGTTGATGCCGGCGTCCAGGGCGGCGGAGACGAAGGGCAGCGCCTCGTCGTATTCCAGCACCCAGTCGCGCCAGGCTCTGGACCCGTAGGTCATCATGCCGAGGCACAGCCTGGAGACACGCAGCCCGGTGTTGCCGAGTTGAGCGTATTTCATGTTCCCCCCTTCATTGGTTTTTGACCCTCGGGAGAGGAGACTATCACGGCGTCTCAACGAGGAATTCGACATGCAGGGATCGGTTGTGTTGCGGGGCGCCTTCGGGGCGCTGCTGATGCTGCTCGCCGCTGCGGCGGCGGCCCAGCTCGACGTCGGGGACCAGGCGCCGGACTTCGAGCTGCAGGCCAGCGACGGGGAGACCTACCGGCTCAGCGACTTCCGGGGCGAGCGCGTCGTGGTGATCGCGTGGTTCCCGAAGGCGTTCACCCGGGGCTGCACCATCGAGTGCAAGTCGCTGGCCGAGAACGGCGACCTGATCCGGGCCTACGACGTCGCCTACTTCATGGCGAGCGTCGACCCGCTGGAGGACAACATCGGCTTCGCGGAGCAGCAGCAGGCGGACTTTCCGCTGCTGAGCGACCCGGACAAGACGGTCGCCGGGGCCTTCGGCGTGCTCTCGGAATCGGGATACGCCCGGCGCCACACGTTCTACATCGGCGTGGACGGGCGGGTGCTCGCCGTCGACCGGAACGTCAGGCCCGAGACCTCGGCGGAGGACATGGCGGCCACCCTGGGGGAACTGGGCGTCGCCCGGGCGGGCCGCTAGCAGGCCCGGGGCGCGGGCCCTGCGAAAAATTCGAACCGTTCGTCAGCGACAATCAGTTTGGGCTGGACGGCGCCGGGCGCCACACTGAAAGCTCCCAGGCAACGGCTGACGACCGATGCACCGACACGCAGCAGACGCGCTGGTCAGGCGACTGGCGCCCACCGTGAAGCAGCGCTACGCGAGCTGGTGGCGTTCGATGACCGGGCCCGCCGCCCGCCCCCACGCTGGCGCGGGGCCGGACGTGCCGGCGCTGCTGGATCACCCCCGCGGCCTGCGCCTCGCGCTCGACGCGGTGGACGGCCCCGAGTCCGCCCTGGGCCTGTATCTGCGCAGCCTCGGCTGCGCCGATGATTGCCGTCCCGCGCACCGGGTGTTCCTGGAGGATCTGGCGGAAGGGCTGCTGATGCCGCCGACGCTGGTCCGGGAGCTGAACCGGGCGTCCCTCGGTCCCCGCCCCGGCGCGCTGCCGGCGACTGCCGCGGTCGCGGCGACCGCCGGTCGCGCTGCCCTGTCTCTCTAGGCCGCGCTGTCTCTTCAGTCTTGTGACGCCGGGTCCCGGCGACCCGGCCGAACGCTCAGAATTCCCGATCGATCATCAGTCGCCAGGTCGTGTCCGCGGCGGCATCGGACAGCCCGAACAGCATGCCGGCGGTCAGGCCCCAGCCGGGGCCGATGGACTGCTTGTAGATGGGGCCGATCTCGTGGCCCTGCGCGTCGAAGCCGCCGATTTCGGCGGTGGTGTTGAAATCACTGAAGAGCGACAGCCCGAGGCGGCTGCCGTCGCCCATCTTCCGGGTGAGCTGGGCGCGCAGCTGAGGCGGTACTCGGCCGAACGGTCGTCACCGGACACCGACGGACCGAACACGCTGCTGGTGGTGGCCTGGGCCGTGTGGACCCAGGCCGCCAGCAGGGCGGCGCCGCCGGCAGCGGCCAGGCGGGGTCGCATCGCCAAGGTTTACTCGGGCGCCAGCACCAGCCGGCCGTTGACCGGCAGCACCGGGCGGGCGTTCATGCCCATCAGCGACTCGAACGCGTCGATCTGCTCGGCGCTGGCGCTCAGCGGGGTCTCGACCACGTGCCAGTTCACCCCCTCCGAGCAGGGCGGCGTGGTGAGCGAGCCCATGTAGCGGAAGCTCTCCAGGTCCTCCGGCACGAGTGCCGTCAGGTCGATGCTCACGCCTGCGGGCGCCGTGCTCGCCGCGTCGACGATCTTCTGCAGCTCCGGATTGGCCTCGCCCTCCTCGAACAGCACGCCGAGCACCGCCAGGGCGCCGCCGTCGTCGACGTGGACGAAGTGCGCGACCAGCGGCAGCGTGGCGCCGCCGAAGGTGTGCTCGCTGGGCGTGTGGAAGTGGACCTGGGCGAGCCCGAACACCTCACCGCTGGTGGTCAGATAGTTGCCCGGCTCGAAGTCCGCCTGGATGGTCTTGCCCAGGTTGCGAACGCTCAGCGGCACGGTGCCGTAATCGACGGACACGGGCACGTCGGCCACCGTGTTGGCCTGGCTCAGATCGATGGGGGACTGCATCAGGCCGGTCTTGCAGGTCTCGTAGGCGGCTTCCAGATCGCCCCACCGGTCGGGGCCGGTGTCGCCCTGATAGCTCCAGGCGCTGGCCTGGGCGGCGTGCGTGGCTGCGGCGATCGTCAGCCCGAGGGTGAGGGCGGACAGAAGGGGGCGGGTCATCGGCGTTCCTCGTCTTGTCAAAAGGCAGCGCCATTGTCCCGTCGTCAGTGCAGCCGGACCATTCGCTTGGTCCGTCACCAGACTTCGCCGTGCTCTGATGATCGGCGTGTTCGCCTCGGCCGGGCCGAACGAACCGGTCAGTGCGCGGCAGGTCTGCCGGCGCCGTCGGCGGCGGGTGCGGGCGCCTTCGGCAGGAACGCGCGCAGGAACAGATAGCCGGCGACGCCGGAGACCAGGGAGCCGGTGAGAATGCCGAGGCGCTCGTCCACCAGCAGGTCGACGCCGGTTTCCTCGAAGGCGAGGGAGCCGATGAACAGGCTCATGGTGAAGCCGACCCCGCACAGCAGCGAAGTGCCGTAGACGTGCACCCAGCCGAGCTCTTCCGGCAGCCGGGCGAGCTTCAGGCGGGCGGCCAGCCAGCAGAAGCCGAACACGCCGATCTGCTTGCCGATCACCAGGCCGAGGAAGATGCCCAGGGGCACCGGATGCAGCAGCGAGTCCACGGTCATGTCGCCCAGCGACAGCCCGGCATTGGCGAAGGCGAACAGCGGCAGGACGCCGTAGGCCACGGCGGAGTGGAGATCGTGCTCCAGCTCCTCCGCAGGCGAGCGGGGACCTGGCTTCAGCGGAATGAGAAACGCCAGCACGACGCCCGCCAGGGTGGCGTGGACGCCGGACTTGAGCAGGGCGGCCCACATCACCACCCCGATCAGCAGATACGGCGCCTTCACCATGACGCCGCGGCGGTTCATGACGAACAGGGGCACCAGGCAGGCCCCGGCCGTGGCGAGGGCGCTCAGAGACAGGTTCTCCGTGTAGAACAGGGCGATGATCACGATGGCGCCGACGTCGTCGAAGATCGCGATGGTCACCAGGAACACGCGCAGCGCCGCCGGCACGCGATTGCCGAGGAGCGTGAGAATGGCCAGCGCGAAGGCGATGTCGGTGGCGGCCGGAATGGCCCAGCCCTGCATCGCGACGGCGTCGCCCCAGTTGGTCCAGGCGTAGAACGCGGCCGGGACCAGCATGCCGCCGACGGCGCCGATGGCGGGCAGTGCGACCTTGCGCGGGTCGCTCAGCTCGCCGTCGACGAACTCCCGCTTGAGCTCGAGACCGACCAGCAGGAAGAACAGGGCCATCAGGCCGTCGTTGATCCACAGCAGCAGCGGCTTGTCGATCTGGAAGTCGCCGATGCGCAGCTCGACCGGGAGGGAAATGAGCTGTCCGTAGAGCGGCGACAGCGGCGAGTTGGCGACCACCAGCGCCAGCACCGCAGCGCCGACGAGCAGTATCCCGCTCGCCGCTTCGAGGCGGAGAAAGTCCTGGATGGCCTTCAGCATGACGCAGCCTTCGGTGGTAAGCGGTTGGATGGTACTTGGCCAGGTGTAGAGGCCCCGTGAAACCGAGCCTGACCGAGGGGCGGCTTCAGGAAAAACCGATTAAACCGTCCCTTCACGTCGTCCAGGACGAAGTGACGGCGGTTCGTATCCGTCGAGGCGGTCGGGCGGAAATATCTGATTTTCCCCCGGCGCCGCCGGCGTAGCCTATGTGGCATAGATTTCGGAACGATCACGAGCATGTTGCGAATCCGTGTTGCACCGCAGTCCAGCGACCGATGGTCCGGCTTCATCGAGCGTCAGTTCAACCTCACGCTGGCGTCCCTGTCGCCCCGGCTCGTCGAGGTCGAGCTGCGCACGCCGACCGGCGGCGCGGTGCGGGCCGACTACGAGTGCCGCCTCGTCGGGCGGGCCGCCGGCGGCCACGACGTGCGGGTGGTCAGTCGTCACGAGCGCGGCGAGCAGGCCATCGCCCACGCTTTCGCCCGGGCCCGCCGCGAGCTGCGCCGGGAACGTCTGCGGGCGCCGGCGGCGGGATGAGGAGCGATGCCGGGTCGGCCGGCGGCGGTCAGTGGCTGAACAGGCTCTCCCGGGCGGCCTCCGTGATGCTGAGGATGGCGGGGTGCTTGATCTTGCGTTCCGGCGAGATCGCGTAGTAGGTCTCGTGCACGTCGTCCACGTCGCCGACGCGGCGTGACGAGTACATGCTCTCGACCTTGTCGGCGATGGCCGTCGGCGCCGGGAACAGCCCTATGTCGGCTTCGCCGAAGGCCTTGAGCAGGGCGCTGTCGTCGAACTCCGCCACCACCTGGGGCCGCAGTCCGAGGGACTCGAACCAGTCGTCCAGGCGGCGCCGCAGGGCGCTGGTGTTGACCGGCAGCAGCACCGGCGCCTGGTCGAGGGAGGCCGGGAAGGCGTTGCGGTAGCGCTGGGCGTGCCGGGTGCCCGAGAAGAACGACACGCCGCTCTCGCCGAGCTTGTGGTTGTAGGCCTTCACGGACAGCCCCGTCGGGATCGGATGATCGGAGATCACCAGGTCGAGGCGGTGCACCGCCAGGTCGGCCAGCAGCTTCTCCAGGGAGCCTTCCCAGCAGACCAGCCGGATGTCCTCCTCCAGGGTGAGCGCCGGCTGCAGAATCTGGTAGGCGATCAGCTTGGCGATGGAGTTGACGATGCCGACGTTGAGCACGAACGGGGCGCCCGGGTCGTGGCTCTTCATGCGCTGGGTCAGCTCGGCCCCCAGGCTGAAGATCTCGTCGGCGTACTGATTGACGATCTGGCCCGTCTCCGACAGCACCAGCCGGCGGCCCACCCGGTGGAACAGCGGCTTGCCGATCGCCTCTTCGAGAAGTTTGAGCTGGCCGCTGATGGTCTGGGGCGTCAGGAACAGGACTTCCGAGGCTCGCGCGATGCTGCCTTCGCGGGCGACGGTCCAGAAGTAGAGCAGGTGGTTGTAGTTGAGATGGCGCACCGCAATTCTCGTCGGGTCGGGAGGGCGCCATCATGCAACGGATGGAATTGTGCGGGAAAGTCGATTGAAACGAGACAATCATCAGTTTTGCACGATCTGTTTGCGATCACCCCATCATTCGTGAAAACCTGATGATTGACACTGGAAGTTCGACTTGTTCTTCCCAGCGTCCTGCGTCCTAATCCGCGCTCCCTCGCTGTCGGAGATTTCGGCCATGTCCGTCCGTCACCCGCTCGATGTCGATCCGCGTCCGCGTGTCCGCGAAGCCGCGCTGCCTGCATCCGGCGCCGCCCCGGTCGCGGCGGATCACCCCGTGCTGCGCGATACCTACCGGCTGCTGTCGATGACGCTGCTGTTCAGCGGCGCCGTCGCGGTCGGCACCGCCGCGCTCGGGCTGCCCGGGCCGGGACTGTGGCTCACCCTCGGCGGATTCTTCGGGCTGCTGGCGCTGACGTCCTGGCTGCGCAACAGCATCTGGGGTCTGGCGGCGGTATTCGCCCTCACCGGCTTCATGGGGTACACGCTGGGGCCGGTGCTGGCGGCCTACCTGGCGCTGGCCAACGGCCCCGCCCTGGTAGCTACGGCGGCCGGGGCCACGGGCGCCGCGTTCTTCGGTCTGTCGTTCTACGCCCGGTCCGCGGCCGCGCCGGATCTGAGCCGGTTCGGGCCGTTCCTGCTGGTCGGGGTGATCGTGGCGCTGGTGCTCGGCATCGCCGCCGTGGTCTTCTCGCTGTCCGCGCTGGCTCTGGCCGTGTCGGGACTGGTCGTGCTGCTGATGTGCGGCCTGATCGCCTTCGAGACCCAGAACATCGTCCGCGGCGGTGAGACCAACTACATCATGGCCACGGTGTCGCTGTTCGTGTCCGTGTTCAACCTGTTCACTGCGCTGCTGCATCTGCTGGGGTTCTTCGGTGGCGACGAAGGGTGATCTGCCGGTCTCGGTCGGCATAGTCGGCGGCGGTCAGCTCGCCCACTTTCTCTGCGGCGCCGCCCGGCGGCTCGGCGTCACCAGCGTGGTGCTCGACCCCAAGGCGGACTGCCCGGCCGCCCGGTCCGCGGACCGGGTCGTGGCCGGCGCCCTGGACGACCTGGCGGCTGCCGCCGAGCTGGCCGACGCCTGCGACGTCATCACCTTCGACGTCGAGACCGTGTCGCCGGAGGTGCTGCGGTACCTGGGTGGCCGGGCGGAGGACGGCTGCGTGCGGGTCGCGCCGGGGGCCCAGGTGATGCTGATGCTGCAGAACAAGGCGCTGCAGAAGCAGTGGCTGGTGCGGCAGGGCATCGCCACGCCGGCCTTCGTCCAGCTCGCCGGCGGTCCCGCGGACCATCAGGCGCTGGTCGAACGGTTCGGCCTGCCGCTGGTGCAGAAGTCGGCCACCGGCGGCTTCGACGGGCGCGGCGTGCAGATCATCGGCGACGAGTCCGCGCTGGTCCGGCTGTGGGAGACTCCGTCCATCGTCGAGGCCTTCGTGGCGGACGCGCAGGAGATCGCCGTGCTGGTCGCCCGGGGCCTGGACGGCGCGCTGGCGTTCTATGGCCCCATCGGGCTCGACATGGATCCCGAGGACAACGTCCTCACCACGGCGGTGGCGCCGGCGCCGGTGTCCGATCAGGTGAGCCGGGAAGCCCGCCGCCTGGCGGCGGAGGTCGTGACCGGCCTGGACACCATCGGCCTGTTCGCCGTGGAGATGTTCGTCACGCCCGAAGGCCGGGTGCTGGTGAACGAGGTCTCCCCGCGGGTGCACAACGCCGGCCACTACACGCTGGAAGCCTGCGAGACCTCCCAGTTCATGCAGCACATGCGGGCGGTGCTGGGCCTGCCCCTCGGGCCGTCGCGGCAGCGGGTGCCGGCTGCCGTCATGCGCAACCTGCTGCTCCGTCCCGGGCTGGAGTCGCTGTGCGAGGTGGGCGGATTCGACAGCATGGACCCGCGCACCGGGACCGCCGTTCACTGGTATGGTAAGTCCGGCGGCTCGCCCGGGCGTAAGATGGGTCACGTCACCGCGCTGGGCAGCGATCCGCAGGCGGCCGCGCGGCGGGCGGACGCCGCGGTGCGCGCGGTATCGACCATCGGCCTGGAGGCATTCGCATGACCGATCAGCCGCCCCTCGTGGGCATCATCATGGGGAGCGATTCCGACCTGCCGGTGATGGAGCAGGCGGCCCGCATGCTGGAGAAGCTGCGCGTGCCCTACGAGCTGACGGTGGTCAGCGCCCACCGGACGCCGGACCGGCTCTACGAGTACGCCCGGGGGGCCGAGGACCGGGGGCTGCGCGTGCTGATCGCCGGCGCCGGCGGCGCCGCCCACCTGCCGGGGATGACGGCGGCGCTGTCCGTGCTGCCGGTGATCGGAGTGCCGGTGTCGGCGACCAAGCTCGCCGGGGAGGACGCCCTGCTGTCCATCGTGCAGATGCCGGCGGGCATTCCCGTGGCGACCGTGGCCATCGACAACGCGGCCAATGCCGGCATCCTCGCGGCGCAGATGCTGGGCACCGGCGATGCGGCCCTGCGCGAGCGCATCGACGCCTACCGGCGGGAGCTCAAGGAGACCGTGCTGGAGAAGGCCGCGCGGGTCACCCGCACCGGCTGATCCCCTGCAGGGCGGCCGATTCCACTGCCGACGGTTCCCCCGGGTGCCGGCGCCGCAGCCGGCGGGTATGGTGGCGCCCAGGTCGATCGGTCATCATGTGGCTTCAGGCTGACGGAGTGGTTCGCGCCACGTGAATGACATCGATACGCTGATGGATCGGGTCTCCGAGATCCTCGGCATGACGCTCGTCACCACCGGCGACGCCCGGCTCACCGTGGGCCAGGTGCTGCTCGCCGTGTTCGCGGTCATCGTCGGCCTCCTGGTGGCGCGCCTGCTCGAGCGGATCGTGATCGGCCGGCTGCGCCGCACGTCCCTCGGTCCCGACGTCCTCCAGCTCATCCGCCGGCTGCTGTTCTACGGCCTGATGGCCATGGTGGTGCTCACCGCCCTGGCGATCCTGGGCATTCCGCTCACCGCCTTCGCGTTCGTCTCCGGCGCCATCGCCATCGGCGTCGGTTTCGGCGCCCAGAACATCATCAACAACTTCATCAGCGGCTGGATACTGATGGGCGAGCGGCCCATCCGCATCGGCGACTTCATCGAGATCGGCGAGGCCAAGGGCCGGGTCGAGGCGATCAACAACCGCTCGACGCGCATCCGGCGCACCGACGGCGTCCACATGCTGGTGCCGAACAGCACCCTGCTCGAGAGCACCGTGGTGAACTGGACGCTGGTGGACGACCGCATCCGCACCAAAGTCAGCGTCGGCGTCGCCTACGGATCGCCGGTGCGGCAGGTGGCGGACATCATGCTGGCCGCCTGTGCCGAGCACGACCACATCCTCGAGGACCCGGCCCCTGCGGTGTTCTTCGAGGACTTCGGCGACAACGCGCTGGTCTTCGAAGTCTACTTCTGGCTGCACGCCGGCTCCGAGCTGGGGGTCCGTGGGGTCGCCAGCGACATCCGTTTCGCCCTCGATGCCGGCTTCGGCGAGGCCGGCATCGTCGTCGCCTTCCCGCAGCGCGACGTGCACCTGGACGGCACTCTGGTTCTGGAACGCTCCAGCGACTAGGGTGTCCACATGACGGGTCGGACCTCCACGCCGGCGCGGCTGGGATGGCGCGAATGGGTCGCCCTGCCGGCGCTGAACATCCCGCGCATCAAGGCCAAGGTGGACACCGGCGCGCGCACCTCCGCGCTGCATGCGTTCCGCGTCGAGCCGGTGACCCGCGACGGGGTCGACTGGGTGCGTTTCTGGGTGCACCCGCAGCAGCGCAGCCACGACGAGGAAGTCTGCTGCGAGGCGCCGGTGCTGGACCGGCGCGTGGTGCGTGACTCCGGCGGCCACGAGGAGGAGCGCGTCGTCATCGAGACCGCGGTGACGGTGAATGGCGAGACGTGGCCCATCGAACTGACACTCACGGACCGTGACAGCATGGGGTTCCGCATGCTGCTCGGGCGAACCGCCATCCGGGGCCGTTACCTGGTCGATCCGGCGGCGTCCTATCTGGCGGACCACGAGGACCACACATGAAGATTGCGATCCTGTCGCGCAACCCGAGGCTGTACTCGACGCGGCGCCTGGTGGAGGCGGCCAAGGAGCGCGGCCACACGCCGGTGGTGGTAGACACCCTGCGCTGCTACATGAACATGGCCATGGCGCGGCCGTCCATCCACTACAAGGGCGAGGAGCTGCGCGACGTCGACGCCGTCATTCCGCGCATTGGCGCGTCCATCAGCTTCTACGGCTGCGCGGTGGTCCGGCAGTTCGAGATGATGCAGGTGTACTCGGTGAACGAATCCGTCGCCATCGCCCGCTCCCGGGACAAGCTGCGCTCCATGCAGCTTCTGGCCCGGCGCGACATCGGCATGCCGGTGACCGGCTTCGCCCACTCCCCGGACGACATTCCCGACCTGCTGGACATGGTCGGCGGCACGCCGGTGGTGGTGAAGCTGCTGGAGGGCACCCAGGGCGTCGGCGTGGTGCTGGCGGAGACCCGCAAGGCGGCTGAGAGCGTGATCGAGGCGTTCCTCGGCATCAACGTCGACATCATGGTTCAGGAGTTCATCGCCGAGAGCAAAGGCACCGACGTGCGCTGCTTCGTGGTCGGCGACAAGGTGGTGGCGGCCATGCAGCGCACCGGCAAGCCGGGCGAGTTCCGCTCCAACCTGCACCGCGGCGGGTCCGCCGAGCTCACCAAGATCACCCCCACCGAGCGCCGCACCGCGGTGCGGGCCGCCAAGGCCATGGGGCTGAACGTCGCCGGCGTCGACCTGATCCGCTCCAACCACGGACCGCTGGTGCTGGAGGTGAACAGCTCGCCGGGCCTGGAGGGCATCGAGGCCGCCTCCGGCAAGGACGTGGCCGGCTCGATCATCGGCTTCATCGAGGAGCACGCCAAACCCGGGCGGACCCGGACGCGGGGGAAGGGCTGACCATGGTGAAGCGAGGCGAGGCGCGCGAGCCGCGCAATCCGGGCATCGAGATCGCCGGCGTGCGGGTCGGGGCGGGCGAGCGCCAGGCGTTCGACCTGCCGGGCGCGCAGCTCTACACCCACACCCCGCTGGACATGCCGGTCGAGGTGATCTGCGGGCGCGCCGCCGGGCCGGTGCTGCTGGTCTGCGCCGCCATTCACGGCGACGAGCTGAACGGCGTCGAGATCATCCGCCGGCTGCGGGCGCTGAAGGTGCTGTCGCGGCTGCGCGGCACCCTGGTGCTGGTGCCCGTGGTCAACCTGTTCGGTTTCATCCACCGTTCCCGCTACCTGCCGGACCGGCGCGATCTGAACCGCTGCTTTCCGGGGCACGCCGAGGGCTCCCTGGGGTCCCGGGTGGCGCACCTGTTCTTCTCCGAGGTGGTGACCAAGTGCACCCACATCATCGACCTGCACACCGGCGCCGTACACCGGGAGAACCTGCCGCAGCTTCGCGCCACCCTGGACCAGAAGCCGGTGGAGGACATGGCCCACAGCTTCGAGCTGCCGGTGATCGTCAACTCCGGGCTGATCGAAGGCAGCCTGCGGGCCGCGGCCCACGAGGCCGGCATTCCGGTGATCACCTACGAGGCCGGCGAGGCGCTGCGCCTGGACGAGAAGTCCATCGTCGCCGGCGTGCGGGGCATCACCAACGTGATGCGCGGCCTGGACATGCTGCCCGCGCGGCGCCGCCCGTGGCTCGCCGAACCCTATGTCGCCCGCTCCACCACCTGGTACCGGGCGCCCACCGACGGCGTGTTCCGGCCTCTGGCCAAGCTCGGCGCCCGGGTCCGTCCGGGGGACACCCTGGGCGTGATCGCCGCGCCCTTCGGCGAGACCGAAAGCTATCTGAAGGCCAAGGGCGAGGGCATCGTCATCGGCGCCAACAATCTGCCCCTGGTTAACGAGGGCGAAGCGCTGTTCCACGTCGCCCGGTTCGCCACCTACGACGCGGTGGAGGAGCAGCTCACGGCCCAGCAGGAGGCCATCGAGCAGGACCGTCTGTACGAGATCGAGCGCACCGCCGACATCTGAGGGCGGGCGGTGGATTCTGCAAACAAGTTGCCGACTTGAACAGTCTTCACACGGCCCCCATGTTCCTCGTGATAGTCTCGAACCCAGCCTGAATCGGAGAGTCTGAGAGCCATGGCCGAACAACATCCGCAATCCTTCCGCACGACCGCACAGGCGGCGTCGCCGGTCCGCACCAGCGGCATCGAGATCAACCGCGTGCTGCGCAACACCTACCTGCTGCTCGGCATGACGCTGGCCTGGAGCGCGGCGGTGGCGGGCGGCGCCATGGCGCTGAACCTGCCGCATCCCGGCTTCATCCTCATGCTGGCCGGCTTCTTCGGCCTGCTGTTCGCCGTGCACAAGACCGCCAACAGCGCCTGGGGGCTGTTCTGGGTGTTCGCGTTCACGGGCTTCCTCGGCTACACGCTGGGCCCGATCCTGAACCTGTATCTGCAGCTTCCGAACGGCGGCACGCTGGTGACGTCGGCGCTGGCCACGACGGCGGTGGCGTTCGTCGGCCTGTCGGCCTACGCGCTGATCACCCGGAAGGACTTCAGCTTCCTGTCGGGCTTCCTGGTGGTGGGCTTCTTCGTGCTGATGGGCGCGGTGCTGCTGTCCTGGCTGTTCGACCTGAGCGGCTTCCACACCGCCATTTCCGCCGGCTTCGTGCTGTTCGCCAGCGCCGCCATCCTGTGGCAGACCAGCGCCATCATCCACGGCGGCGAGACCAACTACGTGCTGGCGACGGTGCTGCTGTACACCCAGATCTACAACCTGTTCGTGTCCCTGCTGCAGATCTTCGGCGCCCTCGGCGAGGACTGAGCGCCGCCGACGGACACCCCCCGTAGGAGCGGCCTCCCGGCCGCGATCCTCGGGGCAAGAACAGATCGCGGCCGGGAGGCCGCTCCTACGAGGGCGGGTGGACCGAACGCGCGCCCGCAGGTGAGAGTCGCCGGCTACCCCGTCAGCGCCTCGTACACCTTGGTGAGCTGCTCGGGCAGGTCCTCGATGTCTTCGATGACCAGGTAGCGGGCCTCGGGGCACATGCGCTTGAGGTAGTCCTGGCCCGACCGGTCCACGGTGACGCAGAAGGTCTCCACGCCCTTCGCCTGGGCTTCCTGCAGCGCCCGGGCGGTGTCCTGCAGCCCGTACTCGTGATCGCCCCGCTCGGGGCCGTAGTCGCAGTCCTGGGGAAACCCGTCGCTGATGATCAGCATCACCCGCAAGGCGTGGCCGGAGTCCACCAGCTTGCGGGTGGCGTGGCGGATCGCCGGGCCCATGCGGGTGCTGCGCTTGGGCTTCATGCCGGCGATGCAGGCCAGCGTGCGGCGGTTGAACCGCTCCTCCGGCTCCTTGGCGACGAACAGCTCCACGCAGTCGTGGCCGTAGCCCGAGAAGCCGTACACGCCGTAGCTGTCGCCGAGCTGCTCGAGGGCCGCGGACATCACCAGCATGGCCTCGCGCTGCACGTCGATGATGCGCCGCCGTTCCTCCTCCACCGGCGCCGGCGCGTCGTCCCCGGCCGCGGGCGCCGCCCGGCCCCACAGGAACGGGTCGTCGTCCTCGGGCGCGGCGGGCGGCGGCGGGTCGACGGCGTCGTCGGTGGACGCCGACAGATCCACCAGAAACGCCGCGCACACGTCCCGGTGCACCCGCTCGCGGCGGCTGTAGACCCGGTCGTCCGGGGTCTGGCCGGCACGGGCGTCCTGGCGCGCCTGGATCACCGCGTTGAAATCCAGCTCGTCGCCGTCGGCCAGGCGCGGCACCCGCTGATAGCCGAGGGGTTTGATCTGCTCCAGGCGTTTCTGCACGCCGGCGCGATGGGCGCGTATCGCGCCTTCGAGCTTCGCCAGATCCGCATCCGGTTCGGGCTCCAGGCGGTGTTCGTACAGCCGGCAATAGCGTGGCAGGTAGCGGCGCTCCAGGTAGTTCCACTCGTCGTAGCGGTAGCTGCGGGCATCCGCCTGGCCGGCGCCGATGGCGTCGCGGATGGCGGACCGCTCCATGTCGATGCGCCGCGCCAGGTTGTCCCGCTCCCGGGCCAGGGCGTCCAGCGACAGGTCCTCGGGCCGCAGCTCGCCGTCCGCCAGGCCCTCGGTGTCGCCGGCCTGGGCCTCGTCGCCGTCGAGCATCTCCACCGCCAGGCTGGCATCGAGCACGGCGAGATCCTCCCGCCAGTCCTCGAGGCGCGCCTCCCGCTGGGTCCAGCTCGTCGGGTCGCCGAACTCCTCCTCCATGGGCAGCACCAGCTCCGGCACCGACAGGTCGATCAGCGGCGCGAGCGCCTGATACAGGGACACGGCCGCGGCCGCCGCGTCGTAGACGTCGCCGGGCGTCCGGGCCACGCCGGCCAGCACCGCCGCGGCGGGCTCGACGCAGCCGGTGCCGTCCATGGCCACGGCCGCCGCCGGCGCCTCGCCCAGGGTCGTGCGTTCCAGGGCGGTGAGCACCCCGGGCAGGTCGAAGGCCGGCTCCAGGGGCTGCCGCTCGAGCTGATGGGCCTGCCAGCGTGCCAGGTGCCGGCGGATGCCGGGGTAGGCGGCGACCATCAAGGTGTCGATGCGCACGCGTTCGCACAGGTGGAACAGCCGGCTCGCCAGCGCCGGCCGGGGGAACTGGTGGTAGAAGCGCTCGAAGTCGCTGGCCCGGTGGCCGAGGGTCGGCGCGTCCCGGTCGCCGAGCCCGGGCAGGCGCGCGACGGCAACCTCCATGCGGAAGGCGCCGGTGCCGAACGCCCGGTGGCAGAGCTGCTGCAGGGTCAGCACCCGGTAGGCGGTGGCGTCGGGGCCGTCGAGCTGTTCCGGCAGGTACACGGTGTCGCCGGCCAGGGCGGCCCGGTCGTCGGCCAGCACCAGCCGCCGGCCGGCGAACTCGCCGGTGGGTTTGACGTGGAAGTAGCGTCCGGCGATGCCTTCGGCGAACAGCGCCAGGCGCTCCTCCAGGGGCGCCAGCTCGATCACGGCAGCACGGTGTCGACGATGTCGGCGATGGCGTCCTGCACCGTGGCGTCGTCGGAGACCGCCTGAATCACGGCGATCTCGGCCGCCCGGCGCTCGGCGATGCCGCGCCGGATCAGCTCGCCGGTGTACACCAGCAGGCGCGTGCTCACGCCTTCCTCGAAGCCGTGCTCGCGGAGGTTGCGCACCTTCTCGCCGATCACCGCCAGGCGCTCCGCCTGGCCGGCGTCGACGCCGGACTCGTGGGCGATGATCTCGGCCTCCCGCTCCCGGTCCGGGTAATCGAAGGCCAGGCTGACGAAGCGCTGGCGGGTGCTCGGCTTCAGGTCCTTCAGCACGCTCTGGTAGCCCGGGTTGTAGGAGATCACCAGCAGGAAGTCGGGATGCGCCGCCAGCAGCTCGCCGGTCTTCTCGATGGACAGCAGGCGGCGGTGGTCCGTGAGGGAGTGAATCAGCACCGTTGTGTCCTTGCGCGCCTCGACGATCTCGTCGAGGTAGCAGATGGCGCCGGCGCGCACCGCCCGGGTCAGGGGGCCGTCGCTCCACACCGTGTCGTCGCCCTGCAGCAGGAACCGGCCCACCATGTCGGTGGCGGTCAGATCCTCGTGGCAGGAGATGGTCACCAGCGGCACCTCCACGGACTTGCGCTCCCGGTCCCGGAACAGGCGCCAGGTCATGTGCTCGACGAAGCGGGTCTTGCCGCAGCCCGTCGGGCCCTTCAGCAGCACCGGCAGGCGGGCGTCGTAGGCGGCCTCGAAGATGGTGATCTCGTCGGCCAGCGGCAGGTAGTAGGGCTCCTCGGCCAGGTTCACGGATTCGTTCATGCGGGGACGTATACCTCCTGTCCCTGGCGGCAGTCGCCGAACCCGAGGGCGGGATTGCGGTTGACCAGGGGGCGATTGAACATCGGGTGCGTCAGGGCGCGGACCTCGTGCTCGAGGGCGATGACGGCGCCGACGTCCTCGTTGCTGGGGTGGAGTTCAGGCATCGACAGACTTTAATGCAAATCGGTCGATGCCGGCCAACCGCTTCGCGGCGGCGCCGGGCGGCGCGATCGCGGCTCGCCGCGGTGCTATGGTGGGCCGTCCGATCTTCAGAGAACGCCATGGCCGACGACACCGACCCGCTGCTGGATGCCGTCACGACGCTGGTGCCGCCGCTGCTCACGGCGCTGGAAGCCCTGGCCGGGGCCGGCCGTCACCTGCATCCGCCGGAGCTGGCCGAGCTGGTCGCCGGCGTCGCCCGCTACGAGCCGCCGTTGCGCCAGGGCCTGGCGGTCTTCGAGCAGGCGCCTTGGCCCGCCCATCTGCAGGACTTCCGCGGCGCCGTCACGGCCGCTGCGAATCATGCGCTGGCCGCCTTCGAAGGCCTGGAGGCGAGCCTGGCGCGGAGCAATCCGGTGCTGGGCGCCTACCGGGCCCTCGGCCGCCTGACCCTGGCGGTGGAGGCGCTGTATCCGGTGGCCTTCATGCTGCCGCCGGTGAACCGGTTCTACCTGTGCGATCCCCAGCGCGGCGACGAGGCCTTTCAGGCGTCGCTGCTGGGCGCCGACCCGGCCCGTCAGGACACCGGCGTCATGCACGCCGGCAACGGCCCGCGGGAACGCGGCGGCTTCTCCCTGTACGTGCCGGAAAACCTCGACGACCTGCCCGGGCCCGTGCCGCTGGTGGTGGCGCTCCACGGCGGCAGCGGCCACGGCCGCACGTTCCTCTGGTCCTGGCTGCGCGAGGCCCGCAGCCGCGGCGCCATCGTCGTCGCGCCCACCTCCCGGGGCGACACCTGGGATCTGATGTCCCCGGAAGCCGACTCGGCGAACCTGCGGGCCATGGTCGAGCACGTGCGCTCGATGTGGGCCGTGGACGCCGGGCGGATCCTGCTCACCGGCATGTCCGACGGCGGTACCTTCAGCTACCTGGCCGGCCTCGCCGGCGACGGCCCGTTCACCCACCTCGCGCCGATCTCGGCGACCTTCCATCCCATGCTGCTCGAACTGGCCGACGGCGACCGGCTGGCCGGCCTGCCGGTCTACCTGGTGCACGGGGCGCTGGACTGGATGTTTCCGGTGGACACGGCCAGGCTGGCGCGGGATGCGCTCACCGCCGCCGGCGCGCGGGTCACCTACCGGGAGATCGACGATCTGAGCCACACCTACCCGCGGGAGGAGAGCGTGCGGATCCTCGACTGGCTGAAGGCCCCGCCGCCGTAGACCGGCACGGCGGCGGGCGGTTCAGACCGCCAGGGCCGGCCCCATCAGGCTCTCGAAGTTGCGCCGGTAGAAGCGCTCGCGATCGTCCGACGCGGCGTCGCGCAGGGTGGTCTCGAAGCGCTTCACCGGATTGCGGCCGCCCTCGACGTGGGGATAGTCCGAGGAGAACAGCGGAATGTCCGGCCCCGCCTCCCGCAGGATCCAGCCCACGTCCTCGGCGGGGTAGGGGGTGGCCCGCACCTGACGCCGCACGTAGTCCGACGGCTTCAGCGACAGCGCCTGCAGGCGCTCCTCCATCTTCACGAAGGCGGCATGGGCGCTGTCGAGATAGCGCATCCAGCCCGGCAGCCAGGACGCGCCCTGCTCGATCACGCCGAACATCAGCGTCGGGTGCCGCTCGAGGATGCCGTCGATGATCAGCGTCGCCAGGGTCTGCATCACCGGCGTGGGAATCGCCATGTAGTCGACGCTGCGGAAGTTCTCGGCGCCGCCGTGAAAGTCCGGCGGAATCGGCAGACCGTTCTGGAAGTACATCGGGTCCAGCAGCTCGCCGCCGCCGCCGACGTGGAACAGGATCGGCAGCCCGGCTTCCTCGGCGGCCGCCCACACCGGAAACAGGCCGGTGTGGCTCGGCGAGTGGGTGCGCGGGCACTGGGACGGCACCAGCAGGCCGGCGAAGCCGTCGCGGATCGCCGCCTCGGCGGTCCGCCGGGCGCGGTCGAAGTCGGCCAGGGGCACGTACGCCGTGGCCAGCAGGCGCCGGTCGACGCTGCAGAAGTCCAGCATGGCCCGGTTGTGGGCCTCGGCCACGCCGTAGATCAGGTCCAGGTCGGTACTGTGCTTCTCCAGCTCGGCCATGTGGCCGTTGACGAAGGTGTTGAACACGAGCTGGCTGGCGACGCCGATCAGATCCAGGGCCGCGGGCCGGTCCTCCTTCAGCAGGGCGCCGGTCGCCGCCCAGTTCTTGCGCAGCATGATTTCCTCGGCGTCCCGGGCCCGGTAGTCCGGGTCCTGCTGCTTCGCCATCACCGCGTCGAGCTCGTCCGCCGAGGTGGCGACCCGGGCGGTGCCGTCGAGGCCGAGGATGTGATCCTTCACGCTGGACGTGGCGAAGGCCGCCAGGAACTCGGCGGTCTCCATGATGTGGGCGTCAGCGGCCGAACTCCGTTTCGGCTTGGCGCTCGCAGAGCGAGCGCACGTCGTGGACGACGCCCTGGTCGATGTAGGGCATGGTGGCGCTCCCCCCGGTTGGCCTGACGCCGATGGTACCACCGCGCCGGGACGCGGGCGTTCAGCCCGGCGCCAGCTCGGCGATCTGGGCGCGGCGCACCTCGGCGGGAAAGTAGGTGAAGGTGTTCATGGCGTAGGTCACCCGGTCCTCCACCGTCACGTAGTAGTCCTCGAGTTGCTCGACGTGGCGCAGCCGCGGCACCAGGCCCTGGTTGTTGGCGATCTGGATGGACAGGCCGGGCCGGGCGTTCATTTCCAGCAGCAGCGGCCCCCGGCTCTCGTCGATGACCATGTCGCAGCCCATGTAGCCGAGGCTGGTGACCTCGTAGCAGCGCGCCGCCAGGATCAGCATCTGCCGCCAGTCGGGGATCTCGAGGCCGTTCAGGTCCGCGCCGGTGTCCGGGTGGCGGTCGATCAGCCGGTTGTTCTGCACGGCGGCGACGGAGCGGCCGGTGCCGATGTCGATGCCCACCCCGACGGCGCCCTGGTGCAGATTCGCCTTGCCGTCGGAGGCGTGGGTGGCGAGCCGCAGCATGCCCATCACGGGATAGCCGCGGAACACCACGATGCGGATGTCCGGCACGCCCTCGTGGGACACCGAGCGGAACAGCGGGCTCACCTTCACCAGGCTCTCGATGATGGCGACGTCCTGCTTGCCGCCGAGGGAGTGCAGCCCGCTCAGGATGTTGGTGACGTGCCGCTTGACGTCGTTCAGGGCGATGCGGGCGCCGCTGCTCTTCACGAACTGGTCGCCGTCCCGGCCGACGATCACCAGGATGCCCTTGCCGCCGCTGCCCTGGGCCGGCTTGATGACGAACTCCTCGAGATTGGCGATCTCCCGTTCGATCACCTCGATCTCGTGCTGGGTGCGCACCACGTGCAGCAGATCCGGCACGTTCAACCGGGCCTTCTGGGCCACCAGCTTGGTCTTCAGCTTGTCGTCCACCAGCGGGTAGCGGCTGCGGTCGTTGTAGCGGGCGATGTAGCCGATGTTGCGCCGGTTCATGCCCAGCACGCCGCGGCGGGCCAGGGCCCAGGGCGAGATCCAGGCTTTGCGGGAGAACATCACCGGTTGAACACCGCGAACCGGTGCAGCTCCAGCAGGCGGTAGCCCGTGTAGCGGCCGAGCAGCATGATCAGCGCCAGAACGCACAGGTTCAGCTCGGGAAAGTTGAATGCCAGATGGCGGATGAGCTGCTGGTCCATCATCAGGAACGCGATCACCGCCACCAGCAGGCTGCCGCCCCCCTGGATCACCACTTCCCTGGGGCCCTGCTCCTCCCAGGTGATCGACATGCGCTCGATGGTCCAGGCCAGGATGATCATCGGGAAGAAGGTGATGGTCAGGCCGCCCATGACGCCGAACTGGTAACTCAGCAGGGTGACCAGGGTCATGATGCCGATGACGATCACCACCAGCGTGGCGATCCGTGAGACCAGCAGCAGGTTCAGCGACGACAGATACGAGCGGATCATCAGGCCGAAGGCCACCACCCCGACGAAGCTCACCACGCCGGGCACCAGCTCGGTCTGCAGGAACGCCAGCGCGATCAGCACGGGCATGAAGGTCCCCGAGGTCTTGAGCCCCACGAGGATGCGCATCACCACCACCATCAGCGCGCCCACCGGCAGCAGCATGATGAGCTTGAACATGCCCTGCTCGGCGATCGGCAGGTTGTACAGGGAGATGTCGAAGCCCGGCGCGCTCTCGTCCATCAGGGCCGTCGCCGGCCGGCTCTGGCTGATGATGCTGAACGACACGCGGCTGCGGGAGCCGCCGAGCACTTCCAGCACCGCCGGGCTGGAGGTCTGCCACAGCAGCAGCCGGTCGTCGTCGACCATGCCGGTGGCGGGATCGAACAGCCGCCAGACGTTGTCGTCCCACACCTGCACCAGGTCACGCAGGCCCTGGCGCCGCCGGCCGTCCTCGAGCTCGAGCACCTGCACGGTGCGGGCCGGCACCTCGGCGGCGTTGAGCAGGCTGGCCATCAGCTCCGGCGGCGAGTAGCGGTCGAGCAGCAGGCTCAGGTTCTGGTTGGCGGTGGCCCGGTTCATTTCCAGGGAGAGCTGCTGGGCCAGGGAGGCCGGGTCCGCCGACACGGGAATCACCGACTGCAGGAGCTGCAGCGCCGCGGTCTGGTAGGGCTCGTCCCAGGTCTGCAGGGCCGGGTCCCCCGCGGGCGCCGGTTCGATGTGATAGTCCGGGTCCTCGACCAGGTCCAGCTTGTAGAACAGCACCTGCTCGCCCCGGGCGACGCGCTTGGTCCAGTGGGCGCGCCGCTGCTGACCCTGGGTGGAGACCTCGAAGCCGAAGCCCGAGGAGGCGCTGGATTCGCTGTCCGAGAGCAGCCGGAAGCCGGACTGCTCCGGCGGCAGGGTGAGGTACACCTGGGTCGAGCCGCCCTGGGCCAGGTACTCGACCCGGGCCTCCACCTGCCACACGGTCTGCTGGGCGCCCGGTAGAAAGGGGATGTGGTAGCTCTGATGCCGGTAGGCCGCCGTGCCGACGCCGGCGGCGAACAGGGCGATCACGAAGAACAGGAACGGTCCGCGCTGAGTCATGGAAACCCGGCTATTCCGGCGCCCGGAACGCTGGCTGCACGTGGTGCCTGGCCACGTCGACCAGCGCCACGTCGGTGAGGAAATTGCGGCCCAGGCGCAGCGGCTCGTCGCCGTCGAGCTCGGTCAGCACCACTTCGACCTGCTCGCGCACGTCGCCGATCTGCACGCGCAGGTCCACGGCCGGGCGCCGTCCGGCGGCGCCGGACACGCCGGGCAGCCGCACGTAGCGCTTCAGGGCCCGCTCGATGGTGGCGGTCTGATCCTCCAGCACGAGATCGAAGCGGACCCACTTGCTGCCGTCCCGTTCGAACTCGACCACCTCGGCCACGTCCAGGGCGCTCGAGTCGGAACCGGGATCGATGCGGGCCTCGAGGAACGCCTCGGGCGGCGCCAGCCAGACCCGCTCGACCTGACCGAGCACCAGCTTGTCGCCGCTGACCACCACCCGCTGGGCGTCCGGGCCGGGTTCGCACTGGGCGTTGACGGTGGCCGCGGCCGGCGGCTCGGGACACAGCGACTCGAGCCGGCCCGGCAGCTCGTCGAGACCGGCCCGCAGGGTGGCGAGGCTCTCCTCGAGGGCGCGGGACGCCTCGAGACTGCGTTCCCGCTCGGCGTCGCGCTCCGCCAGGGTGCCCCGCAGCATGGCGAGCTCGGTCTGAACCAGGCGCAGACGCATCTCCAGATCCGCCATGCCATCCGGCGGTTCCGGGTCGCTCTGCGGCAGGGTGGTGCAGCCTGCGGCGGCCGTCAGGGCAGCCGCGCACAGCCAGCGATGCGCGCGGAACCCGCGCCGTCCCCCCATGATCGTCGTTATTGTCATTGATATCTGGTGTCCACCAGAGAACGACCAAGTCTAATGATCGCCCAATGGGCTTGATACTGTATACATGTACAGTTATCGTTCCGGCATGCGGAAACGCGGCTTTCAGTCCCCCGGATTCGACGATCACGCCCCCGCCCGGTCCGCGGCCGGCGACGATCAGCCACGGACACCGGGCAGCGGCTCCGCAATGAAGAGCAGCGGCCCCGTGATGAAGAGCAGCGGCCCCGCGATGAAGAGCAGCGGCTCTGCCATCAAAGGCCGGGGCGCCACCAGCAACCGGGCCAGCCGGTTCCTCGCGGTTCACAGCGTCGCCGAAGCGGACGGCTGGTCGGCGCCGCAGGATCCGGACGACGCCCGCAGCGGCCCGGCGACGGAGCTGTACGCCGACCGCACCCGCACGCTCATCACCCGCAACCAGTCGCCGGACATTCCGTTCGACCGCTCGATCAATCCGTACAAAGGCTGCGAGCACGGCTGCGTGTACTGCTTCGCGCGGCCCACCCACGCCTACCTCGACCTCTCCCCCGGCATCGATTTCGAGACGCGCATCTTCTACAAGACCGGCGTCCGCGAGGCGTTGACCGCCGAGCTTGGCAAGCCCGGCTATCGCTGCGCCACCATCGCCATGGGCACCAACACGGATCCCTACCAGCCGGCGGAAGCGGAGCGGCGCGTCACCCGGACGATTCTCGAAGTGCTGCTGGAGCACCGCCATCCGGTCAGCATCGTCACCAAGGGCCGGCTGGTGCTGCGCGACCTCGACCTGCTCACCGAGCTGGCCGGGCTCGGGCTCGCGCGGGTCGCGGTGAGCGTCACGACCCTGGACGACGTCCTCAAGGGGCGGCTGGAGCCCCGTGCCAGCGCCTCCGCGGCCCGGCTGAAGATGATCCGCGAGCTGTCGGCGGCAGGCGTCCCCACCGGCGTGATGGTGGCGCCGGTGATTCCGTTCGTGAACGACCAGGAGATCGAGGCCATTCTGGCCGCCGTGGCCGAGGCGGGCGCCACGGACGCGGGCTACATCCTGCTGCGGCTGCCGCTGGAGGTGAGGGCGCTGTTCGAGGAATGGCTGGAGGCCCACTATCCGCTGAAGGCCCGGCGGGTGATGGGCGCGATACAGCAGATGCGCGGCGGCAAGGCCTACGACAGCGCCTGGGGCGAGCGCATGCGCGGCAGCGGCGCCATGGCGGAACTCATCGGCCGCCGGTTCGCCGCGGCGGCGCGGCGTCACGGGCTGACCACCGGCGACCGCCGGCCCCTGCGGACGGACCTGTTCCGGCCGCCCGGGTACCGCCAGCTCGGCCTGTTCTGAGCCCGCGGCCGGCCGCGGCTTTGACCGCGGCGGGCGTATCGGCAAGCATACGGCTCTTTCCGATCCTGCGAGCCGCCCGTGACCCAGGCCGTCGATTTTCAGCATCGCCACAAGTCCTTCCAGATCCGCCTCGCCGACGACGGCGCGCTGGAGCTCTATCTCGACAACTGTCTGCGCAAGCGCCGTCCCAGGGGCGAGCGGGAGCCCCAGTACGTCTGGACCAACGTGGAGCTCGAGTGGGAGGAGCACCACTACGTGGAGGCGCGCTACTGGGCCAGCACGGGGGCGCTGCGCGTCGACGTAAACGGCGAACCCGTTCTCGAACGGCACCTGTCGGCCTGACCGCCGGCGTCTATTCTTAGGCAATGAGAATCGCGATCGCGCAGTACCGGTGACGGGGACGACGACACCGGCGTCCCGTCTCGCCTGGGTGCTCCTGGCGGGTTGCGGCCTGCTGTGCGCGGTCATTGCCAGCGTCTACCTGCAGCTCAGCGATCGGGACGTCGAGCGCCGCCTGGCCGAGCGCGCCGATCTTGTGGCCGCCGTGCTCGCGGGCACCGAGGCGGACACGCCGGCGTCGGCACTGCTGGCGCGGGCCCTGGACCTGCCCGTGGACGTCGCCGCGGCGGAACTGCTGCACGGCGACTCCGGCCGCCGCCTGGCGGTGACGGGCGCTGCGGCTGCGCCGGCCGCCGGCGTGCGCTGGTTCGAGCGCCCGCTGCCGGCGCGTGGCTGGACCCTCAGGGTCGCCCTGACCGAACCGGACCGGGGCCACGCTTCCCTGGGGGCGTTCGCCTTCACCGCCCTGACGGCGATGCTGGCGTTCGCCGGCGCGGCGGCGGCCGGTCTGGCGCGCTTCGTGCTGGACCCGATGGCGCGCCGCGCCGAAGGCCAGCAGGCGGAGCTGCGGCGGTCCGAGGAGCGCCTGCAGCTCGCGGTGGCGGGCAGCAACGACGCGCTGTTCGACTACGACCCGGCCCGGCGCAAGCTGTTCCTGTCCGACGTGTTTCGCCGCTGGTTCGGCGGCGAGGGCGGCACGGGGGCCCACGTCCGGGTGGACATCGACAACGTCATGTCCCGCATCCACCCCGCGCACGCGCCGCGGGTCTACCGGGCGCTGCAGGCGTGCAGCGAGACCGGCCGTCCGTTCGACGAGGAATTCCAGATCGCCAAGCCGGACGGCAGCTACCTGTGGCTGCAGCTCCGGGGCCGCGGCGTGGCCCAGGACGACCACTTCCGGATATCCGGGTTCGCGTCCAACATCAGCCGGCGCAAGCTGGCCGAAACCCTGCTCCAGGACTCCGTGGAACGTCTCGGGGCGGTGCTGGACAACATCGCCGAGGGCATCGTCACCCTCGACGGCGACGGCCGGCTGTGCACGGTGAACGCCGCGGCGCGGCAGATGTTCGGCGAAGACGTCGACGACCTGGTGGGCCGCAGTCTGTCGACGCTGATCGACAGCGACGCCGGCGCGGACTGGGCGGCCCTGGCGGACCGCCAGCCCCGGGAGGCGCGGCTGGCGCGCCCGGCCGGGGCGGACCCGGCCGGCGACTGTCCGGTGGAATTCGCGGTCAGCACCATGGACATACGCTCCGACGAGCGATTCATCGTGGTGATCCGGGACGTGTCCGAGCGCAAGCAGGCCGAAGGCCGGCTGCGCGCGGCCATCGCGGAATCGGAGGCCGCCACCCGCGCCAAGGACGAGTTCCTCGCCACGATGAGCCACGAGATCCGCACGCCCATGAACGGCGTGCTGGGCATGACCCAGCTCCTCATGGACATGGACCTGACGCCCCAGCAGCGGGAGACCGCCCAGCTCATCCGCAATTCCGGCGAATCGCTGCTCACCATCATCAACGACATCCTGGATTTCTCCCGCGCCGGCTCGGGCCGCCTGAAGGTCGACGCGACCCCGTTCGACCTGCGTGTCGCCATCCGCGACGTGGTGGACCTGCTGGGCCGGCGCCGCAACCCGGTGGACGTCTACATCGACTATCCGCTGGCGCTGCCGTCCCGGCTGGTGGGTGACCAGGGCCGTGTCCGGCAGGTGCTGATGAACCTGGTCGGCAATGCCCTGAAGTTCACCGAGCGTGGCCACGTGCTGGTCTCGGTGTCGGGCGAGGTCCTGCCGGGAACGCCGGGCGACGGCCCGCGCGCCCGCCTGCAGATCGCCGTCGAGGACACCGGCCCCGGCATCGACGCGGGCGCCCGCAGCCAGCTCTTCGAGCCGTTCACCCAGGCGGACGCCTCCACCACCCGGCGTTTCGGCGGCACCGGGCTGGGCCTGGCCATCAGCCGCCGGCTGGTCGAGCTGATGGGCGGCGAGATCGGCCTCGACAGCGAGCCGGGGGTCGGCTCGACGTTCCGCTTCAGTCTCGAGCTGCCTTGCGCCGACGTGGGCCCGGCGCCCCAGGCGCCGCCGCAGCTCGCCGGACGGCGGCTACTGCTGGTCGACGACAACGCCCGGGGGCGTGACGTGCTGGCCGGCTACCTGCGCGGCGCGGGCATGACCGTGGTCACGGCGGGTTCCGGCCCCGAGGCGCTGACCGAGCTCGAGGGCGGCAGCTTCGACATGGCGCTGATCGACGACCAGATGCCGAACATGGACGGTCTGCTGCTGTGCGAGCTGATCCGCATCGACTCGACCTGGGCCGACGTGAAGCTGGTGCTGATGTGCGCGGCGGACTTCCGCGGCGTGGACGAGAGCCGGGCGGTCGACCGCTGCCTGGTGCGCCCGCTCATGCCGGACCAGCTTCTCAGGGATCTGGCCATGACCCTGGACGCGGCGCCGGCGGCGTCCGCCGGCCGGCGGGATCCCCCCGCCGCCGCGGGCCTCGGAGGCGGCGATGGGGCCCAGGCGGCCGGCCCCCGGCCGGCGCCGGAGCGCCGTGGGCCGGCCCCCTACGGCGGCGGGGCCCGGCGGGTGCTGCTCGCGGAGGACAACGCCATCAATCAGAAGGTGGCCGTGCGCATGCTCGAGAAGCTGGGCTACCGGATCGACGTCGCGGCAGACGGCGAAGAGGCGGTCGACCTCTGGCGCCACTTCGACTACGCGGCCGTGGTCATGGACTGCCAGATGCCGCGGCTGGACGGGCTCGAGGCGTCGCGGCGCATCCGCGACCTGGAACGGGAGCAGGGACGGCCCCGGACCCCGATCATCGCCATGACGGCCAACGCCATGCATCAGGACCGCTCGGACTGCCTGGCGGCGGGCATGGACGACTATCTGGCCAAGCCCGTGCGGCAGGACGACCTCGCCGCGACCCTGGGGCGCTGGTTGCCGGCGGAACCCGTCCAGAAAATTGCCAGTGTCGGCGGGGACGCCTCGGCCTGACCGCCTCCGGCGCGGGATCCGCCACCCGGTTCTCCACGGCGTGCAGACGCCCGGGTGCGGTATCATCGAGCCGTCATCGGGCCTGCCCTGGAGAACGCCATGGACGAAACCCCACGCGATCACATGCTCGACGTGCTCGACCGCCAGCGCCGCAGCTATCTGGAGGAGGGCGTGGTCGACGCCGCCACCCGGCGTGACCGTCTGGAACGCGCCGTCGGCCTGCTGAAGACCCATCAGCAGCGGCTGGTGGACGCCATGTCCGCCGACTTCGGCCACCGCAGTGAGCATCAGTCCCTGTTCACCGACGTCGCCAGCTCCATCGGCCCGCTGCGTCACGCTCAGAAGCATCTCGAGCTCTGGATGCGGCCCGAGAAGCGCAAGGTCGGCCCGTTTCCCCTCAACCTGCTCGGGGCCAAAGCCCGGGTCGAGTATCAGCCCCTGGGCGTGGTGGGGGTCATCAGCCCCTGGAACTTCCCGGTCAACCTGACCTTCACGCCGCTGGCCGGGATCCTGGCGGCGGGCAACCGCTGCATGATCAAGCCGTCCGAGTACACGCCGGCGACCTCGGCGGTGATGGCCGAGATCTTCGCGACGGCCTTCGACGAGACCGAGATCGCCGTGATCACCGGCGGCCCGCAGACCGGCGCGGATTTCTCCGGCCTGCCCTTCGACCACCTGCTGTTCACCGGCGCGACGTCCATCGGGCGCCACGTCATGCGGGCGGCCGCCGAGAATCTCGTGCCGGTCACCCTGGAGCTCGGGGGCAAGTCGCCGGTGGTGATCGGCCGCTCCGCCGACCTGCAGAAGACCGCCGATTCCATCATGACCGGCAAGATGCTGAACGCCGGCCAGATCTGCCTGGCGCCGGACTACGTGTTCGTGCCCCGGGAGCGGGTCGACGAGTTCGTCGCCGCCAGCGAGCGCTCGGTGGCCCGGATGTACCCGACGCTGCTGGACAACCCGGACTACACCTCGGTGATCAACCAGCGGCACTTCGAGCGGCTGAACGGCTACGTCGAGGAGGCAAGATCCGCGGGGGCCCGGGTGGTGGAGATCAATCCCGCCGGCGAGGACTTCCGCCAGCAGCCCCATCACAAGATTCCGCCGACGCTGATCGTCGACCCCGACGACGGCCTGCAGGTGATGCAGGACGAGATCTTCGGGCCGGTGCTGCCGGTCAAGGGCTACGACTCGGTGGAGGAAACGGTCCGCTACATCAACGACAAGCCGCGGCCGCTCGGCCTGTACTACTTCGGCAGCGACGGCGCCGAGGAGCGGCAGGTGTTGAACCATACGACCTCGGGCGGCGTCACAGTGAACGACGTGGTCATGCACGTGGCCCAGGAAGACCTGCCGTTCGGCGGGGTGGGGCCGTCGGGCATGGGCGCCTACCATGGCCGGGACGGTTTCAGGGCCTTCAGTCACGCCAGGTCCGTGTTCGTCCAGAGCAAGGTCAACGTCGCCGAGCTCGCCGGGTTGCGGCCGCCCTACGGCGAGAAGATGCTCAAGGCCGTGCGCCAGCAGATGCGCTGAAGTCATGAACAGCAGTACCGTGTCCAGACATCCCGACGACATCGCCGCCGCGGCCGCCCGCTTCGCGGAAGACGGCTACGTGGTGCTGCCCGGCTTCGTCAGCCGGGAAGTGTGCGACGCCGTGGCGGCCGACGTGACCGCGTCCCTGAATCCGGTGCTGGCGCCGGCGGAGTTCGAGGCCGACGTCGGCTATCCGGGCTCGCCGGCCAGCCGCAGCGCCGCAGGCGGCGACACGCCCCGGCGGCTGCTCAACGCCTACTCGCGCTTCGCCCGGCTGCGGCCCGTGGTGGTCGGTCCGGAACTGGGCCGCTGCCTGCGGGCGGTGATGGACACCGACCAGGTGCTTCTGTCCCAGTGTCATCACAACTGCGTGATGACCAAGGCGCCCGGCTACAGCAGCGTCACCCTGTGGCACCAGGACATCCGCTACTGGCGTTTCGAGCAGCCTGGGCTGGTGTCGCTGTGGCTGGCCCTGGGCCGGGAAACCGAGGAGAACGGCGCGTTGAAGATCATTCCGGGCAGCCACCGCATGGCCTTCACCCACGACCGGCTGGACGATGCGAAATTCCTCAAGCCCGAGCTGCCGGAGAATCAGGCGCTGATCGCCACCGCCCGCAACGTCGAGCTGGAGCCGGGAGACGCGCTGCTGTTCCACGCCCAGGCGTTCCACGCCGCGGGCCGCAACACCACCGACCGCATCAAGCTGTCCTGTGTGTTCACCTACCACGCGGCGCACAACGCGCCGGTGCCGGGGACGCGCTCCGCGCAGTACGCGAGCATTCCGGTGGGCTGAGGTCCACCGCGCGAGGACCGACGCCATGACGGACGATCGCGAATCCGACGACCTGTTCCGCGAAGCCATGAGCGACGTGGTCCCGCTGCCCCAGAAGCGGGTCGCGCCCGAGGCCGAGCGGCGCGAGCTCACGCCGGCTCAGCTCGAGCGCCGGGAGGCGGCGGAAGGCCGCGCCCGGGACGGCGTCGACCCCAACTACTTCACCCTGGCGGAGGTGCCGCCGGTGCAGCCGAGGGACGTGCTCGCCTGGAAGAAGGACGGCGTCCAGCACGAGGTGTTCGGCAAGCTGAAGGCGGGTGGCTACACCATCGACGGGCGCCTCGATCTGCACCGCCACACGGTGAAGGAGGCCCGCGAGGCGCTGTTCGCCTTCCTGGACTTGGCCAGGCGCAGGGGCTGGCGCACGGTGCTGGTGCTGCACGGGCGCGGCGAGCGCAGCGCCACGCCGGCCCGCATCAAGAGCTATGTCGCCCACTGGCTCACCCAGGTGCCGGATCTGATCGCCTGGCACAGCGCCGACCGCCGGGACGGCGGCACGGGCGCGGTCTACGTGATGCTCAGGAAGACGCCGGAGGCCCGGGAGCGCGCCCGGGAACGCCACGGCCTCAAGACCGGCGACTGAGCCCGCGGCGTCGGCCTGCCGTCACACCGGGTCGAGGCGCAGAAACCGCCGCGGCGGAAACCCGGTGAGGATCTTCACCACCAGCGGCAGCGCATGCTCCTCGAACAGCCGGGCGCGTTCCTCGTCGCTGACCGGCACGGCCAGGTAGGGCGCCGCGGCGCCGTCCTGGCCGACCCGCACCTGGGGGTTCGCCAGCGCCTGGCGGTACCAGGCCCGGGGCCAGTGGTTGGCCGCGACGTACAGGCGGCCGTCGCTGTCGAGCCGGGAGACCACGCGCTGGTGGCCGGTGCCGTCGTCGTCGAAGGTGGTGATGACCAGCGTGCTCTGGTCGGCGGGCTGGAAGTAGCCGATCAGCGATTCGAAGGCGACGACGACGCCGACGTACACCAGACCGAGAATCACGGCGATCTTCAGCAGTTTCATGGACCTCTCCCCCGAGTGTCGATCGCCATGTTACCCCGGTGGCGGCGCCCGTGGCAGTGCCGTGCCGGCCGTTACCGGCCGGCCAGAAACGCGTCGACGCGCTCCCGGACCGTCGCGTCCCGGGCGCTGAGCGCCGTTCGCACCGCATCGAGGGTCGGCCCGTCCGCGAGTTCCGGCCGGCCGGCTTCGAAGGGCGGTTCCGGCGCGTACTCCAGGCCGAGCTGGATCGCCCGGGCCCGGTCTTCGCCGGCCAGCTCTGCGACCACGGCGATGGCCAGATCGAGCCCGGCGGTGACACCGCCGCCGGTGATGACGTGGCCGTCCCGGACCACCCGCGCGGCGTCCACGGTCACGCCGGGAAAACGCGCCAGCACGTCCCGCCAGTACCAGTGACAGGCCGCCCGCCGGCCGTCTAGCAGGCCGGCGGCGGCGAGCACGATCGAACCGGTGCAGACCGACGTGACGAACCGCGCGGCGGCGGCCAGCCGGCGCACCTCGGCGAGGAAGTCGGCGTCGAGAATGGCGTCGAAGGTGCCGAATCCGCCCGGCACGCAGAGCACGTCGCAGGCCGCCACGTCGGCCAGCCGGGGCAGGCCGGCGAAGGTCAGGCCGTCACACTCGAGGGTTCCGCCGGCGCGGCTGGCGACGATGACCTCGGCGTCGGGCACCCGGGCGAAGAACTGGTGGGGGGCGGTAAAGTCCAGATGGGTCGTGCCCGGGTAGACCGGGATGACGAAGGTGGTTCGGGTCATGTCTGCGGCTCCTGGGGAACGTGATTGACGCCGCCATTCTGGCTCGGGAAGATATGGCCCGAATGACAGTGATCCCTCTTTTAATGCCAAACCATCCCGGCGCTGGCGCCACCCCGGCGTCCCGTCGAGTCCGGCCATGACCGAACGGCTGGTGTGCATCCCGCTGTTCGGCGGGTTCCAGCTCCTCGACGTGGCGGGCCCGGTCGCGGTGTTCGAGGCGGCCGGCGACGGCGCCGCCGGGGCGGCGGGCAGGCCCGCGCCGGGTTACCGGATCGTCCTGGTGTCGCCCGACGGCGGGCCGGTGACGAGCTCCGCCGGGGTCTCCATGGACACCCTGCCGGCGCGCGGCGTCGGGTCCGTGGACACGCTGCTGGTGCCGGGCGGAGAAGGCACCCGGGCGCCGGACCTGGATGACCGGCTGCTGGACTTCCTGCGCAGCCGGGCGTCGGGCTGCCGCCGGGTCGCCAGCGTCTGCACCGGGGCGTTTCTGCTGGCCCGGGCGGGCCTGATCACCGGTTGCCGGGTGACCACCCACTGGCGCCACGCCGGCGCCCTGGCCCGGCGTCATCCGGACCTCGAGGTGGAACCGGATCGGATCTGGGTGCGGGACGGCCGCGTCTGGTCCTCGGCCGGGGTGTCGGCGGGCATCGATCTGGCGCTGGCGCTGGTGGCCGACGACTGCGGCCGTGAGGTGGCGCGGCGCGCCGCGCGGGAAATCGTCGTCTACTTCCAGCGCCCCGGCGGACAGTCCCAGTTCTCCGCGCTGGAGGATCTCGCCGCTGCCGACGGACGATTCGCGCCGTTGCTGGCATGGATCCGCGCCAACGTCCGGCGGCCGCTGCGGGTGGAGGATCTGGCGGCCCGGGAAGCGATGAGTCCGCGCAACTTCTCGCGGCGGTTCCGGGCCGAGGTGGGCTGCACGCCGGCCCAGGCGGTGGCGCGCATCCGGCTGGAGGTGGCGCGCACCCTCATCGAGACCACCAGCCGGCCGGTCTCGGCGGTGGCCCGGGCGGCCGGGTACGGGGATCCGGAGACCATGCGCCGGGCGTTCGTGAAGGCGCTCGGCCGCTCACCCCGGGCGCTGCGGACCGCCGCCGCGGCGACCCCGCGATTGCCCGGCGGCGCGGCGGAGCGGCGGGACGCCGCCGGTCAGCCGGCCGGGCCGCAGCGGTAGACGTCGAAGGTCTGACGCCCGTCCACCATGGGCCCCCGGGGCACGATGGTGTCGCCGCCGACGGTGGCGGCCTCGTTGCGGGCCAGCACGATCAGCTCTTCGGCCACCTTGCCCCGGCCGCGCTTCAGCAGCACCCGGTCCTGGGTGGAGGCGGTGACGTCGCCCACCAGCTCGCAGCCGGCGACCTCGCTGGCCGTGCCCTGGGCGACCGCCGCGCCGGCGTCGGTCAGCTCGATCCAGGTGCAGCCGCCGAGCGCGGATGCGAGCACCGCCAGGGCGGCGCCCCGCCGGAGGCCTCGAAGGACCGGTGTCGGGACTCGGAATCTGCTCACGGGATCCTCACAGCCTGCCTTTGTCGAGCTCCAGCTTGCCCCTCGCCAGATTGAGCCGCAAGACGTCGCTGCCGCCTTCGGCGAGGCGCAGGCTGCGGACCTGCCGGTACAGCACCGCCAGGGGATGATCCTCGGTCAGGGCGACCCCGCCGACGAGCTGAATGGCGGTGTCGACGACGCGGCCGACGGCCTCGGTGGCGAACACCTTGCAGGCGATGCCCTCGTTGACCACGTTCTCGCCGGCGTCGGCCAGCCGCGCGGTGCGGTACAGCATGCTGCGCGCGGCGAAGGCCTCGATGCGCAGGTCGGCATAGCGCAGCCGCACGCCTTCCCGGTCGCCGCGGCGGCCGCCGCTGCGGCCGTCCTCGGCCTCCAGGTGCCGGGTGAGGTCGTCGATCACCCAGCGCATGGTGCCGACACAGCGGGCGGCGATGGCCAGGCGCACGTCGCCGATCTGGCGCATGGCCCGGGGCATGCCCTGGCCGGGCTCGCCGATCATGTGGGTGACCGGCACTGCGACGTCGTCGAACCGGAAGGCCGCGTGGTGGCTGCCGTCCAGGGAGGTGAAGGTGCGCTCGATGGTCACCCCGGGAGCGTCGGTGTCGATCACCACCAGCGCCGGTCCGCGGTCCTCGATCTGCACCAGCGTGTTGACGAAGTCCGCCCCGCCCCCGCCGGTGACGTAGGACTTCCGGCCGGTCACCCGCAGGGTGTCGCCGTCGATGCGCGCGTGGGTCGGGGTGACGGCGTCGGCGGGCTCGGTGAAGCCGAAGGCGCCGCGCCTGGTGCCCGCCAGCAGGGGCGCCAGGTGGGTCGACGCCAGCGGTTCGCCGACCCCGGCCAGCACGCCGGGCCCCGGGCCGAACACGGCGTCCTGATGGGGCGCGTTGGCGGCGGCCAGCTCGTCACGCACGACGGTGAGCGCCAGCACGGACGCCGCGCTGCCGCCGGACTCCGCGGGCTGGGTCATCTGGAACAGGCCCGCGGCCCGGGCGGCCGCGACCACCGCCGGCCGCGCCTCGGCGGCGCTCTGGTCGCGGCGGGGCTCCAGTTCCCGCGCGGCGAAGTCGCGGACCCGGGCTGCCAGCTCCCGGTGCTCGGCAGAGAGTTGCTCCGGCATCAGACCGCGGGCCCGATCAGCACCAGGACGATCAGCGCCAGGCACAGCACCATGGTTCCGAAGGCGTACAGCACGAGGGTCTCCTTACGGGCCTGGCCATTGAGAAAGCGCTCCACCTCGTCCGGGCTGCGCGCGGCGGTGGAGGACGTCAGGCGGTAGCGGGTGATGCCGTCGCCGCGGCCGGGGAGCTTCACGAACAGCTCCGGCGTGGCCCGCAGGCGGGCGTCCACCTCGGCGAAGGACAGGCCGGTGAAGCGGGCGATCTGGGTGGGGTGCAGCCCCTTGTCCGGATGCTCGCGGAAGCACTGGTAGATGTCCGTGAGCCGCTTCAGCTTGCCGCGGAAGCGGAACGATATGGGGATCAGGCCGAGCATCATGGCGGCAGGCCTCCTGGGTCGCGATGGGGTCGGAGTATACCGGCTCGGCGTCCGTCGTTCGGCGCCGGGTCAGGCAGCCCCGGGCCGGCGCGCGGTGACCACCGCCCGCACCGGGGCCGGATGGCCTTCGACGGTCATGGCCGGATTGGCGGGGTCGAGGGCCTCGGTCAGTGACTGAAAACGCATCCAGGCGGTGGTGTGCTGCTCGGCGACGGTGGTCGGGGTCACGTCCACCGCGGTGACGGCCTCGAACCCCGCAGCGGCGAGCCAGCCGGTGAGCGCCGCCACGCTCGGCACGGTCCAGACGTTGCGCATCCGGGCATACCGGCCCGCCGGTTCGAGGGACGCGTCGCCGTCCACCACGAGCGACTCCAGCACCAGCTGGCCGCCCGGCCGGACGTGGCGGAACAGCCGCTCGGCGTGCTCCATCGGGTCCCGCCTGTGGTAGATCACGCCGAGGCTGAACACGCTGTCGAATCCGGCCGGCGGCAGTTCCTCGAAACGCACGGGCAGCACCTGGTTGGCGGCGCCGCCGAGGTAGCGGGTCACGGCCCGGTGCTGCAGGCAGAACACCAGGGTCGGATCGACGCCGACCACGGTGCGGGCGCCGGCCTCCAGCATCCGCCAGCCGAAATAGCCGTTGCCGCAGCCGACGTCCAGCACCCGGTGGCCGTCCAGCGGCGCGAGGTGCGGCGCGATCCGGGCCCATTTCCAGTCGGAGCGCCATTCGGTGTCGACGTGAATGCCGAACAGGGAGAACGGGCCCTTGCGCCACGGATGCAGGCCCATCAGCGCCTCGGCCAGGGTGTTGCGGGCCGCGTCGTCGGCGGGCCCGTCGACGGTGACGGTGGCGCCGAGGTCGACCCGCTCCGGCGTCAGGTCCGGCAGCGCGGCCAGCGCAGCCTGCCAGCGCGCCATGTCGCCGTGGGCGTCCGGCGCGAGGCGCGCGGCGATCAGCGGGGCCAGCCCGGCCAGGTCGTCCGCCAGGGCCGGCTCCGGAATCACGGGCGGGCCTCGAAGCCGGCCCAGTTCAGACACTGATACCAGCGCCGCACCCGGGTGAAGCCGGCGGCGTCGAGCCGCTCCCGGTGGATCTCCTCGGTGTCGACGATCATCACGTTCTCCAGTGCGCTGCGCTTCTGGGAGATCTCCAGCTCCGAGTAACCGTTGGCGCGCTTGAAGTCGAGGTGGGCGGCTTCGAACTCGCGCTGGGTGTCCGGGTCCTCGAAGCGGATCTTCTCGGACAGCAGCAGCACGCCGTCCGGCGTCAGCGCGGCGCGGATGCGCTCCAGCATCGCCAGCCGGTCCGCCGGCGGCAGGAACTGCAGCACGTAGTTGAGGGTGACGGCCCCGGCGGGGTCGAGGGCGGTGTCGCGGACGTCCTCGCAGCGCAGAGTGATGCGCGGGTCGCGGATCAGCGTCCGGGCCCGCTCGATCATAGCGGCGGCGTTGTCGACGCCGACGATCTCGCAGGGCCGGTCGCCCATCTGGCGCGCGATGGCCAGGGCGGTGGCGCCCAGCGAACAGCCCAGGTCGTAGGCCCGGGGGCGCTCTGCGCCGGCGTCGCGGAGCGCCCGCGCGGCCATCAGCCCGGTCATGGGAATCACCGTCTCGTAGCCCGGCACCGAGCGCCGGATCATGTCCGGAAACACGTCGGCCACCCGCTCGTCGAAGGTGAAGTCCACGAGCTGGCTGTGGGGCCGGCGGTACACGTCGTCTCTGTCAGCCATCATAATTCCGCAACAAGGCCGTGCTAAGGTAACCGGTTTAATCGGTGCACGGCGATCCCATGGCGTCCGCCACCTCCGAGCTGCCCCTCGGCAGCCCCGAGCTCTACATCAACCGCGAGCTGTCCCAGCTCGAGTTCAACCGGCGCGTGCTGGCCCAGGCCAAGGACGACGAGCTGCCGCTGCTCGAGCGGCTGCGCTTTCTGTGCATCGCCAGCTCCGTGCTCGACGAGTTCTTCGAGATCCGCGTCTCGGGCCTCAAGCAGCAGGAGGCCTATGGTGCCACCAAGCGCGGTCCGGACAACATGAGCCCGTCGGAGCAGCTCCGGGCCATCACCGAGATCTGCCACGCCCTGGTGGCCGAGCAGTATCAGGTGCTGAACGAGACCCTGCTGCCGCGGCTCGACCGCCAGGGCATCCGGCTGCTGGAGGTGGACGACTGGAACGACCGCCAGCGCCAGTGGCTGAAGCGCTACTTCAACCGGGAGCTGGCGCCGGTGATCAGCCCCATCGCCCTGGATCCCGCCCATCCGTTTCCCCAGCCGCTGAACAAGAACCTGGCGTTCATCGTGTCGCTGGAGGGCGAGGACGCCTTCGGCCGGCGGCTCGGCCGGGCCATCGTCCAGGCGCCGCGCTCGCTGCCGCGCATCGTCGCGCTGCCCCAGTCGGTGGCCAGCTCGCCCCACGAGTTCGTGCTGCTCACCTCGATCATCGAGGCCCACGTGGACGATCTGTTTCCGGGCATGCGGGTGTCCGGCTGCTATCAGTTCCGGGTCACCCGCAACAGCGACCTGTTCGTCGACATGGAGGAGACCGACGACCTGCTGCGGGCGGTGGAAGGGGAACTGTCGTCGCGCCGCTACGGCGACGCCGTGCGCCTGGAGGTCGACGATCAGTGCCCGGAGGCGCTGGAGGAGTTCCTGATGGCCCAGTGCCGCCTCGCCAAGGCGGACGTGTACCGCTGCGACGGGCCGGTGAACCTGATGCGGCTGGCGGCGCTGCCGGACATGGTGGAGCGGCCGGAGCTGAAGTTTCCCGGCTTCACGCCGCACATACCGGAGCGGGTGCGGGGCTGTGACGACATGTTCGAGGTGATCGCCGAAGGCGACCTGTTGCTGCACCACCCCTTCGAGTCCTTCGCGCCCTTCATCGACTTTCTCCGCCAGGCGGCGGACGACCCCGCGGTGCTGGCGATCCGTCAGACCCTGTACCGCACCGGCACCGAGTCGGCGGTGGTGGAGGCGCTGACCCGGGCCGCGCTGGAGGGCAAGGAGGTGCTGGTGGTGATCGAGCTGCGCGCGCGGTTCGACGAGGAGGCCAACATCGAGCTGGCCAACCACCTGCAGAAGGCGGGCGCCCAGGTGGTGTACGGCGTGGTCGGCCACAAGACCCACGCCAAGATGAGCATGGTGATCCGCCGCGAGGGCCGGTCGCTGAAGCGCTACGTGCACCTCGGCACCGGCAACTACCACACCCGTACCACCCGGCTGTACACCGACTACGGCCTGTTCACCTGCAACGACGAGATCGGCCAGGACGTGCAGCAGCTCTTCCAGCAGCTCACCTCCATGGGGCGGACGCGCCGGTTGAAGACCCTGCTGCAGTCGCCGTTCACCCTGCACAAGACCATGCTGGACTACGTGGAGCGGGAGATCGCCGCGGCCCGGGAGGGCCGGCCGGCGCGCATCCTCGCCAAGATGAACGCGCTGATCGAGCCGCAGATCATCCAGGCCCTGTACCGGGCCTCCCAGGCCGGGGTGAAGGTGGATCTGATCGTGCGCGGCATCTGCGCCCTGCGCCCCGGGGTGAAGGGCGTGTCCGAGAACATCCGGGTGCGCTCGGTGATCGGGCGCTTTCTCGAGCACACCCGGGTGTTCTACTTCGAGAACGGCGATCCGAAGCTCTACATGTCCAGCGCCGACTGGATGGGCCGCAACTTCTTCAGCCGGGTGGAGACCTGCTTCCCGGTGCACGACCCGAAGCTGGTGACCCGCGTGCTGCGCGAGCTGCAGCTCTACCTCGCCGACAACTGCCAGGCCTGGGCGCTGCAGAGCGACGGCAGCTACCGGCGCGCCACGGCGCCCCGGGGCAAGCGCCGGAGCGCCCAGGACACCCTGCTCCACGACCTGGCCGACGTCGCCGCGACCTGACCCGCCCCGGCTCATCCGGTACCGCACCCTCGTAGGAGCGGCCTCCCGGCCGCGATTGCAGTGTACGGGGGATCGCGGCCGGGAGGCCGCTCCCACGTTGGGGGTGATCGCGGCCGGGAGGCCGCTCCTACGGGCGTGGTCGGTTCAGCGCGTGCTGACGGTGAGCTTCAGCGGTATCGCCTCGAGAAACGCGGCTTCCTGCTGCAGGTCCAGCTTCGTCAGCGGGTGGCGCTGCAGCCACGTGCCCGGCAGGGTCAGGATCAGGTGATCGGGTGTCTCGCCCACCGACAGGCCGACGTGGGGCAGGGGCCGGGTGCCGCGGTTGCGGTGCATCACCACCGCCAGCCGCAGCAGCACCGCCATGCGGATCAGCCGGCTGCGCTCGCTGCCGTTGAAGCCGGGGTCGGCCACCGGGAACTTGCGGCGGTGAGCCCGCACCAGGGCCGCGAGCTGGCGCTGGTCCCAGCTCGAGAACCCGGGCATGTCCATGTAGCGCAGCAGGTAGCCGCCGTGCTTGTGGTACTGGCTGTGGGCGATGTCCATGCCGATCTCGTGCAGGTCCGCCGCCCAGCCGAGCATCAGCCGGTCGTCGGGATCCGTGAGCTGCCAGTCCGCGGCCACCTGGGCCATCAGCAGCATGGCGGACTCCCGCACCCGGCGGCCGTGGTGGCCGTCGACGTGGTAGCGCTGCATGAGATCGCGCACCGTGCCCTCGCGCACGTCCTGATGCTGCACGCGCCCCAGCAGGTCGTGGATCACGCCTTCGCGCAGGGCGCCGCTGGTGGCCTGCATGCGCTCCACGTCCAGGTCCTCGAAGATCGCCTGCAGGATCGCCAGCCCGCCCGGAAACACCGGCGCCCGCTCCGCCGGCAGCCCCGGCAGGGACAGCTTCGAGACGTGCTTGGCCTGGATCAGCGCCCGGCGGATCTGCTCGAGCCCGTCGGCGGTGATGCCGCCGTGGTCGCGGCCCATGTGATTGAGCACTTCCTGGGCGGCGAGGATCGTGCCGGACGCGCCCACCGCGGTGTCCCAGCCGCGATGCCGGTAGGCGCGGCGGATCGGCTCGAGCTCCTGGCGGGCGTGGTCCACCGCCCGCTGGTAGGCGGTGGCGCGCAGCTCCCCCTCGGGGAAGTATCGGCGCGACAGGCCGACGCAGCCCATGTACAGGCTCTCCATCACCTCCGGTTCGAAGCGGCGGCCCAGGATCAGCTCCGTGCTGCCGCCGCCGATGTCCACCACCAGGCGCCGCTCGTGCTGGTTCTCCAGGGCGTGGCTGACGCCGAGGTAGATGAGCCGTGCTTCCTCCCGGCCGGAGATGATCTCCACGGTGTGTCCCAGGGCGGCCTCGGCCTTCTGCATGAACTCGGCGGCGTTGTTGGCCCGGCGCAGGGTGTTGGTGGCCACCACCCGGACGTTCTCCGGCGGCAGATCGCGCAGCCGCTGCCCCAGCCGTTCGAGGCAGTCCAGCGCCCGCCGGGCCACCGGCTCGGTGAGGTTGTCGTCGGCGTCTAGGCCCTCGGCCAGGCGCACCATCTCCTTGATCTTGTCGACCACCTGGATACGGCCCTGGTTGGTCTGCACCACCAGCAGATGGAAGCTGTTGGAGCCGAGATCGAGCGCGGCCAGTTCGGCGGAGGCGTTGGGGTCGGAATAGGTCGACGGTTCGGCCATGGGCCCGGACGCTGCGGGAAAGGGGCCATTCTAGGAGAGGCGGCAGGCGCCTGCACGGACTGATGTGCCGGCTTTCGGGATCTACGGGGTGCGGTGCGCGACCGTCGGAGGCAGGGGACAGTCGAGGGTGGCGGCGATGCCCTGCAACAGCACGCTCTGGCGCTCAGAGGGCGCGCCGTCCGCCAGCGCCACGTTGGCGCAGGCTTTGAGCAGCATCGGCATCTGCAGGGGTTTGAGCAGCCGCAGGCGGCGGAGAGCCTGGTTGAGCCGGGAGAAGTTTGGGTCTTCCTCGCTGATCATCGGCGGCCGTTCCCGGTCCAGGCCCAGAGCCTCCCAGCCGGCGGCGAACGCGGCCTCGGCGCTGCGGCCGTCGGCGCTCTCCCGGGCCAGGGTGGAGAGGAGCTCGGCCGCCTCGTCCGCCAGGCGCGGCAGGCTGCCGCGACGGCCTTCGCCGTCCCGGGCTCCCTCGAAGTGGGGTCTCAGCTCCTTGACGAGGAGCCGGTGCAGCACCCACTCCAGCAGGTCGATGCGCCGGTCGATCTTGATCAGCGTGATCAGATTGTCGATGAACGTCTGGTACTGCTCCGGCGACAGGGTCTTCAGCGCCGGCACGCTCAGCTCGATCAGCGTCAGGCGCTGTTGCGGGGCGCATTGCTCGACGTCGGGCATCAGCAATTCGAGCGTCGTGCGGATGCCTTCGTCGGCGTTGCGGTCGAGATGCTCGAGCTGGCGTCGGCGCGAGGCGGGGTCTTGGTCCAGAACTAGGGCGTGTATCAGCGCTCGCGCTTCGAACGGATCACGGGCCGCGTCCCGCAGGGCCGCAGGCAGACCGTCGATGTGTGCCCGCGCCCGGGCGAGGCTCTCCTCGTCCGCCTGGGTCGCCAAGGCGAAGAACTCGCCCAGACTCGTCGGGATGTCGACGTCTGCGTCTGCGCCGCCGCTGGCCGCGAAGCTGGACGCGGCAGCTTCCGGGGGAACGTCTTCCTCCACCGATAGCAGACCTGCGATCGCGGGATAGCGGCCGTCCCAACTCGGGTCGACGGCGCGGATACGCTGCTCGAGCGGCGGGTGGGTTGCCAGCAGGCTGTTCAGAAACACCCTGGCCGGCTGGCCGAAGAACATGTGGCTCGCTTCCGCAGCGGCGGCGCCCGACATGCTCGATCCGGCGCCCAGCCCGCCGATCTTCTTCAGCGCGCCGGCGATGCCGCCGGGATTGCGGGTGAACTGCACCGATGCCGCGTCGGCCAGGTACTCGCGCTGACGGCTCACGGCGGCCTTGATCATGTTGCCGAAGAAGATGCCCGTGTAGCCGATCACCAGCAGCCCGAGACCCAGGGCGAGGCCCGGCGCGCCGCCGCCACCGCGGCTGCGCCGGGTGCTGCCGCGGCCCATGCCGCGCAGCAGCGCCCGGCCGATCAGGCCGAGGAACAGGATGCCGTGAAGGATGGCGATGAGGCGCAGGTTCAGCCGGCTGTCGCCGTTGAGGATGTGGCTGAACTCGTGGGCGATGACCCCCTGCAGCTCGTCCCGGGACAGATGATCGAGGGTGCCCTGATTGACGCCGATCACGGCGTCGTCGGGCCCGAAGCCGGCAGCGAAGGCGTTGATGCTCGGCTCGTCGACCACGTACACCGGCGGCACCGGCGTGCCGGAGGCGATGGCCATTTCCTCCACCACGTTGAGCAGCCGCCGCTCCCGGTAGTCGGTGGCGGACGGCGGGATCAACCGCCCTCCGAGGGATTCCGCCACGGTGCGGCCGCCGCCGCGGACGCGCAGGTACTTGTAGCCGCTGGCGAGCCCCACCACGACGACGACGCCGAGGCTGATCATCACCCAGGTGGACGCCGGCAGATCGCCGAGGGAGGCGCTGAAGTCGATGCCGCCGATGGCGCCGGGACGGGCCGTCCACAGGTAGACCGCGCCCACCAGCAGGTTGGTGAGCACCACGAGGCTCACCACGGCGGCGCCGAACAGCGCCGCGAGCTGCCAGGTCTTGCGCCGGGCGTTGTCCTGAGCGCCGAAGAAATCCACGGCGGTCGGTTAGTTGAAGGACACCTTGGGCGCGGCCTGAATCTGCGCGCTGTCCTCGAACTCCAGCAGCTCGGCGTCCTCGCCGTGGCCGAACAGGCCGGCGACCGCCACCGGCGGAAACGACTGCTTGTAGATGTTGTAGGCGGTGACCTGGTCGTTGTACGCCTGGCGGGCGAAGGCGACCCGGTTCTCGGTGCTGGTCAGCTCCTCGGAGAGCTGCATCATGTTCTGGTTGGCCTTCAGATCTGGATAGGCCTCCATCACCACGTTCAGCCGGCCCAGCGCCTGGCCGAGGGCGCCTTCCGCGCTCGAGAGCTGCTTGATGGCGTCGGCGTTGCCCGGGTCCCGGGCGGCGGCTTGCAGGCCGGCCAGGGCCTGATTGCGCGCCGCGATCACGGCCTCCAGGGTCTCCCGCTCGTGGCTCATGTAGCCCTTGGCGGTCTCCACCAGATTGGGAATGAGGTCGTAGCGGCGCTTGAGCTGCACCTCGATCTGCGCGAAGGCGTTCTCGAAGCGGTTCTTCAGCGACACCAGCTTGTTGTAGATCGCGATGAGGTAGATCACCGCGACGGCGACGACGACGAGAATGACGATGGTTTCCATGAGCCTCCCTGCTCCCCGGACCCGGGTTTCTGGCCTGTAGGAGCGGCCTCCCGGCCGCGATGCCACAGGATGCGCCATGGGAGCAGGCGCCCGGGATCGCGGCCGGGAGGCCGCTCCTACAGTGTCAGTCTAGGCCATTTCTCCCCGCAATCGTGGACGTCAGTCCGGAAGCCCGAGGACCCGCTTGGCGATCACGTTGAGCTGCACCTCGCTGGTGCCGCCCTCGATGGAGTTGCCCTTGGAGCGCAGCCACTGGCGGGTGGTGCCGATCTCGCGGTCGCTGAAGCCCTGACCTTCCCAGCCCAGGGCCTGGGTGCCCATCAGCTCCAGCAGCAGCTCGAACTTGCGCTTGTTCTGCTCCGAGCCGTAGTACTTGAACATGCTCGCCAGGTTGCCGTCGCTCTGGCCCGCCTTGGCCTCGTCCGCGGCCCGGGCCAGGGTGAGCTGGAAGGCGCGGTCGTTCTGCCGGTGGCTGGTGACCTTCGAGCGCAGGGCGGGATCGGCGATGCGGCCGTCGGCCTCGCCCAGGTACTCCTTGGCGTAATCCTCGATGGACCGGCCGGAGCCGCCCAGGGCGGACATGCCGCCGATGCCGGAGATCATCTGCCGCTCGTGCTGGAGCAGCCGCTTGGCGATGGTCCAGCCCTTGTTGAGCTCGCCCACCAGGTTGCCCTTGGGCACCTTCACGTTGTCGAAGAAGGTCTGGCAGAACGGCGACGCGCCGCTGATGAGCTGGATCGGAGAGACGCTCACGCCCTCGGAGGCCATGTCGAACAGCAGGAAGCTGATGCCTTCGTGCTTGGGCGCCTGGGTGTCCGTACGGACCAGGCAGAAGATCCAGTCGGCCTGGTCGGCGTAGGAGGTCCAGATCTTGGAGCCGTTGACCAGGTAGTGGTCGCCCTGGTCGTCGGCGCGGGTCTTCAGGCTCGCCAGGTCCGAGCCGGAGCCGGGCTCCGAATAGCCCTGGCACCAGCGGATCTCGCCGCGCACGATCTTCGGCAGGTGCTCCTTCTTCTGCTCTTCGCTGGCGAACTCGAGCAGCGCCGGGCCGAGCATCCAGATGCCGAAGCTCGACAGCGGCTGGCGGGCGTTGATCCGCCGCAGCTCCTGCTGCAGCACCCGGTCCTCCTCGTAGGAGAGGCCGCCGCCGCCGTATTCCTTGGGCCAGGTCGGGCAGGTCCAGCCGCGTTCGGCCATGCGCTCCAGCCAGACCTTGGATTCAGGGTTGACGAATTTCTCCCGGCGCCCGCCCCAGACGGTCTCGGACTCGGGCATGGGGGTGCGCATCGAAGGCGGGCAGTTGTCTTCGAGCCAGCTTCGCACCTCGGCGCGGAATGCTTCCAGATCGGCCACGTCGTACTCCTGAAGCTCTGAGGAAACGCCGGATTGTAGCGAAAGCGGGCGAGCGTGGTCATGCCCGCGGGGCGGGGCTATAGTGGCTGGCTGGTATCCGATCGGAGGGGAGTCATGGCAGTGTCCGACGGCGAGTTCGACCCGCGCGCGTTCCGCAACACCCTGGGCCAGTTCTGCACCGGCGTGGTGATCGCCACGGGCTGCGTCGACGGCGAGCCCGCCGGGTTCGCGGCCCAGTCCTTCTCCGCGGTGTCGCTGGACCCGCCGCTGGTGCTGCTGTGCCCGGCGAAGACCAGCACGAGCTGGCCCAAGCTGCGCGACTCCGGCAGCTTCTGCATCAACATCCTGTCGGCCGGGCAGAAGGCCGTGTGCGACGTGTTCGCCCAGTCCGGCATCGACAAATTCGCCGCGCTGTCCTGGCAGGCCGGCGCCACCGGGTCGCCGGTGCTCGACGGCATGCTCGCCTACGTCGACTGCGACCTGGAGGCTGAGCACGACGCCGGCGACCACACCGTGGTGCTCGGCCGCGTGCGCGACATGAAGATTCTCGACCCCGCAGGCTCGCCGCTGCTGTTCTTCCGCGGCGCCTACGGGCGATTCAACGGGCTGGAGGGGTGACCATGAACCTGAAGACGCGGGTCTGCGAAATTCTCGAGATCGACTATCCCATCGTGCTGGCGGGCATGGGCGGCGCCAGCACGCCGGAGCTGGCCGCGGCGGTGTCCAACGCCGGCGGCCTCGGCGTGCTGGGCGCGGCCGCCTGCGGGCCGAAGCAGCTCCGCGAGTGGATCCGCCGCACCCGCGAGCTCACCGACAAGCCGTTCGGCGTCGACACGCTGCTGCCGGCCTCGGTGCGCCGCGCCGCCGAGCGGGCCGGCGACGGCCCGAGCCCGGCGGACCAGGTGCCGGACATGCAGGCCTTCGCGAAGGCGTTCATGGAGCGCGAGGGCCTGCCGCCGGTGGACCCGGCGGCGCTGCGGGGCCAGCGCGACCCGGACGAGCCCGGCGTGTTCACCAAGGAGTTCTTCGAGGCCCAGATGCAGGTCATCATCGAGGAGCGGGTGCCGGTGTACGCCTCGGGGCTCGGCAACCCCGGGCCTTGGATGAACGACCTGCGCGCCGGCGGCACCAAGGTGATGGCCGTGGTCGGCGCGGTGCGCCACGCCATTCAGGTGAAGTCCTCGGGCCTCGACATCATCGTCGCCCAGGGCCACGACGGCGGCGGGCACAACTCGCCGGTGGGCACCATGGCGCTGATTCCCCAGGTGGTGGACGCCGTGGGGGACACCCCGGTGCTCGGCGCCGGCGGCATCGTCGACGGCCGGGGCGTGGCCGCCGCGCTGATGCTCGGCGCCGAGGGCGCCTGGATCGGCTCCGCCTTCCTCGCCTCGGAGGAGGCCGGCATCCTCGATTTCCAGAAGCAGGCCATCGTCGACGCCACCGAGGAAGGCACCACCATCTCCCGGGCCGTGACCGGCAAGCCCGCGCGGATCATCCGCAGCCGCTGGACCGACTACTGGGTGGCCGAGCACCGCGAGCCGCTGCCGATGCCGTTCCAGGGCATGGTCGCCGGCCCGGTCATGGCCGCCGCCAACCGGGACGGCCGCGGCGACGTCAATCCCGGCTTCGCCGGCCAGGGCATCGGCATGATCAAGGCCGTGCGCCCGGCGAAGGCGATCTTCGAGGACATCGTCAGCGGCGCCGAGCACGCGCTGGCGCGCTGACCCACCTCCCCCGTAGGAGCGGCCTCGCGGCCGCGATCCGGCAAGCGAAGCCATCGCGGCCGGGAGGCCGCTCCTACGGGGCGGATCGGGCTCAGCTCAGCCCGGACACGGGCAGGGCGGCGCCGTGGATGGGGTCGGCGTCGCTCGACGCGAGAAAGCCGATCACCTTCGCCAGCGCCTCCGGCTTCACCCACTTGTCGAAGTCGGCGTCCGGCATGGCTTCCCGGTTCGGCGGCGTGTCGATGATGGTGGGCAGCACGCAGTTGACGTTGATGCCCTGCTCGCGCAGCTCCGCCGCCATGGCCTCGGTGAGGCGGATGACCGCGCCCTTCGACACGCTGTAGGCGCCGAGCTGGGCGACGCCGTGGTTGCCCGGCGGGGCGCCGACGTTGACGATCCGGCCGCTGCGGCGCTCCAGCATGCCGGGCACTACCGCCCGGGCCATGTTCAGCACCGTGTGGGCGTTCAGGTCCATCATGTGCCGCCAGGTGTCCGCCGAGGTCTCGTGGACCGCCTCGCCCATGGCGAAGCCGCCGGCGATGTTGGCCAGCACGTCGATGGGGCCGACGTCGGTGGCGATGGCGGCTACCGCCTCGCGGCACGCGTCCGCGTCGGTCAGGTCGCACTGGCGGGCGTAGTGGGGGCCGTCGATGGCGGCCACGTCGAGCAGCGCCAGGGTAGCGCCCGCGTTGGCGAAGTACTCGGTGGCGGCGCGGCCCAGGGTGCCGGCCGCGCCGGTGACGACGACGATTTTTCCGCTGTGATCGCTCATGGCGCCAGCGCCTCCAGGGCCTCCCAGTGCAGATCACCGAACTGGCCGTTGGGGTTCACCGGCTGGATGCAGACGTGGGTGGCGCCCGCATCGAAGTGCTCCTGGATGCGCGCCTGGATCTTCTTCACGTCGCCCCAGGCGAAGGTGGCGTCGATGAACCTGTCCGAGCCGCCGTTCTCGAAGTCCGACTCCTCGAGGCCCATGCGCAGCCAGTTGTTGCGGTAGTTGGGCAGCCCCAGATAGATCTGCGCCACCGGCCGCGCCAGCTCCCTGGCCTTGTCGGGGTCGGTTTCCAGAACGACTTTCTGCTCCACGCACAGCCACTTGTCCGGGCCGAGAATCTTGCGCGCCATGGCGGTGTGCTCGGGGGAGGTGAAGTAGGGATGGGCGCCGTCGCACTTCTCGGCGGCCAGCTCGAGCATCTTCGGCCCCAGGGCGGCGATCACCCGCGGCGGCTGGGCCGGCGGCCTGGCGCCGTTGTAGGGGGCGCTGTCCATGCCCTCCAGATACTTGCGCATGGTGGCTACGGGGGGGCCGTAGTCGAGGCCGCGGACGCCCTCCACCAGCGGCTTGTGGGACACGCCCATGCCCAGCAGGAAGCGGTCGCCGGACTGCTCAGCCAGGGTCATCTGGCCGGCCAGGGCCACGCCGGGCTCCCGGTGGTAGATGTTGGCGATGCCGGTGGCGACGTTCAGTTTTTCCGTGTTGGCCAGCAGCCAGGAGGCGTGGACCAGCGGGTGCCGGCCCACGGTCTCCGGGATCCACAGCGTGCCGTAGCCGAGGTCTTCGATACGTTTGGCGGCCCTGGCGGCCTCGCCGGCGGGGAGGCCGTCGAGGAAGTACCAGACGCCGAGTTTGCCGAGTTCCATGGTGAGTCTCCCGTGCAGGTTGGAATGCTTGGGCCTGCTGAGTTGGCCCGTAGGAGCGGCCTCCCGGCCGCGATCGGCGGCCGGGCTGTTTCGGCGGTCTCCGGATCGCGGCCGGGAGGCCGCTCCTACAGTGTTGTGGTCAGGTCTTGGTCAGGTCTTGGTCAGGTCATTTAGCCTTGAAGTTGCCCGGGCGGCGTTCGGCGACCGACCGGATGCCTTCCTGGGCGTCCTCGGTGGCGCGCAGCCACTGCTGCTCCGACAGCTCGTGCTCGGTGGCGGTGGCGACTTCCTTGGCGAGGTCGGCGCGCAGCGTCGCGCGCACGGACTTCACCGCCAGCGGCGCGTTCTCGGCGATCTCCCGGGCCAGGGCCGTGGCTTCGTCGCGCAGGCTCGCCTGGTCCGTCAGCACGTCGACCAGACCCATCCGGTGCGCTTCCTCGCCGCCGATTCGCCGGCCCGTCAGCAGCATCATCGCCGCGGCCTGCTGGCCGATGATGCGCGGCAGCGTGACCGAGATGCCGAAGCCCTGGTGGATACCGAGCTTGACGAAATTGGCCGCGAAGCGGGCCTCCGGGCAGGCGACCCGGAAATCGGGCACCAGGGCGAGGCCCAGGCCGCCGCCGATGGCGGCGCCCTGAATGGCGCCGACCACCGGCTTGGTGTTGGCGAACAGCCGGGCGGCGTTGCGATACAGAATCCCGGTAGTGTTGCGGAAGCCTTCCTCGGTAAAATCGGCGCTTCCGGATTCGTCGTCCTTGCCGCTGCCGAAATTCGCGCCGGCACAGAAATGCTTGCCCTGGGAGCACAGCACGATGGCGCGGCAGTCGTCGTCTTCGTCGGCCTCCTGGAAGGCGTCGGCGATCTGGCCGATCAGGGAGTGGTCGAAGAAGTTCTGTGGCGGGCGCTGAATCTCCACGGTCATGACGTGGCCGTCGAGCGTCACCGCGATGTCTGTATAGTCGGTCATGGTCCTTTCCCAGTCGTCGTCGCGTTGTGCTCCGGTCACCGAACCGGGAACAGGCGCGTCCTCGAGTGAGCGAGGGATGGTAGCAGGGCGTTCTGGCGCGGTGTAGCCGGCGGCCGGATGCGAGGGGAGAGCAGGGCTTTGGCAACGGTGGACGAGATCGAGCCGGAGGCGGCGGAAACCGAGCGTCCGGGCATCTGGCAGCTCGCCTTTCCCTCCATCCTCGGCAACCTGTCGTTCACCGTCGTGGCGATGGTGCAGACCAAATTCGTCGGCGAGCTCGGCGCTCAGGCGCTGGCGGCGGTGGGCGCGGGCCAGCGCGTGTTCTTCGCCATGCAGGCGATTCTCATGGCCGTGAGCGTGGGCACCACGGCGCTGGTGGCTCGATCCTGGGGCGCCCGGGACTACCGGGAGGCGAGCCGGGTCACCATGGCCTCGCTGGTGCTGGCCGGTGCCTTCGCGCTGGCGGTGGCCGTTCCCGGATTCATCTTCGCCTACCAGGTGGCCGGGGTGTTCGGGCTCGACCCGGAAACGCTGACCATGGCGGCGTCCAACATCCGCTGGCTGTGCGTGTTCAATCTGGCTTTCGCCGTGAACTTCATCCTGAGCGCGGCCCTGCGGGCATCGGGCGACGCCTGGTCGCCGCTGTGGATCAGCGGCGGGGTCAATCTGCTCAACCTGCCTCTGCTGTACGCGCTGGTGCTCGGCAACTGGGGCGTTCCCCAGTATGGGGTCGCCGGCGCTGCCATGGCGCTGGGTATCTCCTTCACCGTCGGCGCGACGATCCTGCTGGTGCTGTGGGTGCGCAACAAGTTCCGGGTGAAGCACGTCACCGGCGGCTGGTGGCGGCGCCACCGGCTCAAGCAGCTTCTGGACATCGGCTATCCGGCAGCGGTCGAGCAGGGCGTGTTCCAGATCGGCTTCTTCATCTTTCTGATGCTGATCGGCAACTTCTACGGCACCGAGGCGTTCGCCGCCTACAACATCGGCGTCAACCTGCTGATGGTGTGCATGACGGTCGGGTTCGGATTCTCCATCGCCGGGTCGACCCTGGTGGGTCAGTACCTCGGCGCCGGCGATCCGGAAGGCGCCACGCGCGCCGGCTGGCGCGCCCTGGGGCTCGCCATGCTGGCCATGGGCGGTCTAGGCGGCCTGGTATCCTGGTTCGCGAGCGCGCTGGCGGGTTTCTTCCTCGGCGACGAACCGCTCACCATCGACTACACCGTGCAGTTCATCTACATCCTCGGCTCGATGATGCCGCTTCTGGCCGTGGAGTTCGCGATCGGTGGCGCCTTGCGCGGCGCCGGCGATACCCGCTTTCCGCTGGTGGCGACGTTCCTCGGGCTGATCGGCATGCGCTGCGGGCTCGCGGCGGTGGCGACGTTCCTGGGGGTGCCGGTTTTCTGGGTTTACGCCGCCCTGATCGGCGATTATCTGCTCAAGGCCTCGCTGCTCATCTGGCGGTTCCGGAGCGGCCGCTGGCGCACGGTGATCCGGACCGAGGAACTGGGCATTCAGCAACGGAACTGAGGCGAGGCGACGTGCCGGAGCTGCCCGATCTCACCGTCTACCGTGAACAGCTCGCCCGCCGGGTGGACGGGCGCGAGCTCCGGGAGATCCGCCTCGCCAGCCCGTTCGTGCTGCGCACCGTGACGCCGGCGGTGGACGCGTTCCGGGGGCGGCGGGTGCTCGGCTGCTCGAGGATCGCCAAGCAGCTCGTCATCGAGTTCGACGGCGAGCTGTTCGCGGTGATTCACCTGATGATCTCCGGCCGGCTGCAATGGCGCGACGAACCGGGCGCTTCGATTCCGAAACGCAACGGCCTGGCCGCCTTCGACTTCGACAGCGGCACCCTGCTGTTCACGGAGACCAGCAAGAAGAAGCGCGCTTCCCTGCGTCTGGTCAGCGGGCGGGCGGAACTCGCGGCCCTCGACCCCGGCGGGCTGGAGGTGCCGGGCAGCGATCCGGCGCGGTTCGCGGCTCGGCTCAGGGCCTGCCGGCACACCCTCAAACGGGCGCTCACCGATCAGCGGGTGCTGGCCGGCATCGGCAATGCGTACTCCGACGAGATCCTGCTGGAAGCCGGGCTGTCGCCGTTCAAGCAGGCTCACGCCCTGGGCGACGACGAGATGACCCGGCTGCACCGGGCGTGTCTGCACGTGCTGGACGTCTGGACGGCGCGGCTGCGGGAGCAGGCCGGCGACCGCTTCCCGTCCAAAGTCACCGCCTTTCATCCCGAAATGGCCGTTCACGGCCGCTATCGCGAGCCCTGCCCGGTGTGTGGCTCGCCGGTGCAGCGGATCCAGTACGCGGAGAACGAAGCCAACTACTGTGCCCGCTGTCAGACCGGCGGGCGTCTGCTGGCGGACCGCTCCCTGTCACGGCTGCTCAAGGACAACTGGCCGAAGCGGCTGGAAGATCTGGAGTAGCGCCTCAGCCTTTGCGCAGCGCCGTCGACGACACCGGCTCGTCGAACTCCCTCCGGGTCACCTCGATGCACCGGTTCAGCAGATCCTCCGGCACGTCCAGGTCGGACAGGGTGACGAACCGACCGTCGACTTCCCGGCCGAACACCACGAATCGGGTGCCCAGCGCGGCCAGCTCTGCCAGGGCGGCGTCCCGGGCCTCCCTGGAGCCGTAGTAGGCCGGATCCAGGATGCGTACCAGGGTGTCCGTTCCCACGGCGAACCAGGCGCCCGGAAACTGGCGGGCCTTGTCGAGGAAGCGCGGCAGCCGTGTCACCCACACCGGCCGGTCGAACTGCTTCAGCCGGCTGTCGATCTCGGTGTAGTCGAGGAACGGCTTGTCGACGTTGACGATGGACAGCTCGTAGGCCCCGGCCAGTCCGGTCTTCTGCTCGGCGATGTCGAGCATCCGGCGGTGCGCATGGTGGAGAGGATTGAATGCCCCGGGCATCAGCAGTCCGCCATCGTGCTCGGCGGTGGCGTAGGCCAGCTCCTCGCCCAGAACCAGGGCGCGCCAGTGGGTCTGGGCCGGCGTGTGCGCCACCATGGGTTCGGCGTGGGGGCGTCCCTCGAGCTCGAGCTCCAGGGACATGGCCAGCGCATGCCAGAGCAGCTCGACGAGCTGCCGTTCCTCCTCGTTACGGTCGGCATCGAAGGTCAGATGCGCGGCGTAGGTGGCGACGTCGGTCTGTACGGCCACGTGGGCCCGGTGTTCGCCGCGCTTGGGCCTTCCGGTGGCGAGGCTCGCGGTACAGGCGAAACCGAACACCGGCCGGGACTCCGTGTCGCGCAGCCGGTGGGCCTGCTGAAAAGCGGCCATGGCCATGGCCCGGGCGGTGGCATCGGAACAGGCCTGTTCCGGCGGCCGGCCGAGCACGTCGGCGAGCGCAGCGGCAGCGTAAGGGATCCGGGCGTCGAGCACGGTAGCCGATGCGCCGGGCGTGGTCAGTAGTTCCGACAGCAGCAGCGTGCCGCCGCCGGTGACGTAGAACACGCCCTGCCAGGGCGACTGATGCAGGCTGGCGGCGCGGTCGCTCATGGCCCCTCCGCCCGGCGCCTCACTCGGCCAGGAACTCGCGCGTCAGCCGCAGAAATTCGTCCAGCCGGTCGTGATGGACCCAGTGTCCGGCGCGCTCGACGTTCTCCACCCGCGCGTTCTGGAAGTGGGCCGCACGGCCGTCCTTCAGCGGGTCCGAGGCCCAGGACTCGGTGCCCCGCACCAGCAGGGTCGGACAGGTGATCCGCGACCACAGCTCGTACTGCTGCCGGAAGTCGAGCCCCACCGGCGGAAACGTGCGCACGTAGTTGTCGAACTTCCAGCTGTAGGTGCCGTCCTCGTTCTGGTTGGAGCCGTGAATCGTCAGGTGACGGGCCTGGGCCTCGGTGAGGTGCGGGTTCTCCGTCTGCATGCGCTCGTAGGCGTCCTCCAGGGTCGCGTAGCGCCGCGGCATCCGTCCGGACAGCTTGCGCAGGTCGTCCACCCAGGCGTGCAGCCGGTCCGCCACCGGCACCTCGAGCCGTTCCTTGACGAGCTGGGGCGGCGGGCCGAGGCCTTCGATCACCACCAGCTTGCGCACGGTCTCCGGGAACAGGCCGGTGTAGAGCAGCGCGATGGCGCCGCCCAGGCTGTGGGCGACGATGGTCACCGGGTTCATCTCGGTCTGGCGCAGGAGCTGGGCGACGTCGTAGACGTAGTCCACCTGGTTGTAGCTGCCGCCGACCATCCACTGGGAGTCGCCGTGACCGCGCAGGTCCGGGGCGATGATGTGGTAGTCGTCGCGCAGCGCTTCCGCGACCCAGTCCCAGTTGCGGCAGTGGTCGCGGCCGCCGTGAATCATCAGCATCGGCGACGCGTCGGGGTTGCCCCAGTCCACGTAGTGCAGCCGCAGCCGCTGGGAAAAATAGATGTGGGAGGTCGGTCCCTGCATGCTGCCCGTCTCTCGATCCGGTTCCGGCCGGGCAGTATACCCGAGACGAAAAAAAGCCCCGCCGTGACGGACGGGGCCCCGACGATCGGGCAGGCGCTCAGGAGCCTGAGTGCCGCCGGGCCGGCTGGGGGTGCCGGACCGGCGGCGCGGGTGGCGTCAGGAGCCGACGATGCCGCCGTCCTTGCGGCGGATCACCAGCGTGGCGTCCCGGGGAATCCGGCCGCTGCCGGTGGGGGCCGGGAAGCTGGTGGCCGCCGGATCGCCGTTGCCCGGATGCTGCAGGTTGGCGAACAGGGTGCGGCGGTCGGGCGTCACCGCCAGTCCGGTGACCTCGCAGTCGGTGACGCCGGTCAGCAGCCGGCGCAGCTCGCCGCTGTTGATGTCGGCCACCAGCATCTGGTCGTTCAGGCCCAGCGGCTGGCCGCCGTCGGTCTCGATGAACAGCCGGCCGTCCGGGTCGCCCCACAGGCCGTCCGGGGAGCCGAAGGCGTCCTCGGAGTCGTGGGTGGTGGCGGCGATCAGGAAGATGTCCCAGACGAAGCTGGAACCGGTGTAGTCGTCGGAATCCTTCCAGCGGATGATGTGGCCGTCCGGGTTCGGCGCCAGCGGGTTGGCCGGGCCGGGCTCGGTGCGGCGGCTGTTGTTGGTCAGCGTGCAGTAGGCGTAGCCGTCGGCGCCGATGGTGGTCCACTCGGGGCGGTCCATCGGGGTGGCGCCGGCGGCGTCGGCGGCCAGCCGCGCGAAGGTCAGGATTTCCTCCTGGCTGGCGAAGCTCGACAGTGCCGGGTTGTCCATGGTGAGCGGCAGCCACTCGCCGGTGCCGTCCTCGTTGAACTTGGCGACGTACAGGGTGCCTTCGTCGAGCGGGCTCCTGCCCTGGGCGCGCATGGTCTTCCAGTCGTCCGCGGACACGAACCGGTAGATGTAGTCGAAGCGCTCGTCGTCGCCCATGTAGGCGGCGATGCGGCCGTCCTTGCCCTCGACGATGGCCACGCCCTCGTGCTTGAAGCGGCCCATGGCGGTGCGCTTGACCGGCGTCTGGGTGGCGTCCCAGGGGTCGATCTCGACGATCCACCCGAACCGGTTCTCCTCGTTGCGGTAGTCGGCGTCGGACAGGTCGAAGCGCTTGTCGAACAGGTGCCAGCCGTAGCCGAAGCCGTTGCTGCTGAAGCCGTAGCGGCTCTGGGCCTCGGTGGGCGTCCAGGTGGCATCCTCGTTGCTGGCGCCGAAGTAGCCGTTGAAGTTCTCCTCGCAGGTCAGGTAGGTGCCCCAGGGCGTGTAGCCGTTGGCGCAGTTGTTGACCGTGCCGAGGGGGATGTTGCCGTTGGGCGTGGCGAGCAGCTCGCTGCCGGCCACCGGGCCGCTGAAGGCCACCGGCGTGTTGACGTGGATGCGGCGGCTGTTGCGGCTTCTGATCTGGCGCCACTTGCCCTTCCACTCGGCGATGGCGACGACCGATACGCCGTGGGCGTGCTGGGACAGCCGCACGTCCTCGAGGCTTTCCGGAAAGGCTTTTCCGGTGACGTGCGGGTTGGTGCCGAACTCGTGGTTGATGCACAGCATGCCTGCGCGGTTGCTGACGTAGCGCTTCTTCGTGTACGGGAAGAACCACATGCCGTCGTGGCCGATGCCGATCATCTCGGCCTGATTCTTGGCGGACGGGCGGGAATCCGGGTCGCCGTCGTAGCTGGGGCCGCCCGGCTCGAGGGGGTCTCCCCAGGGAATCAGCACGTCGTACTCGTAGTCGGACGAGATGCTCACCTCGGGACCGCTGCCGGCTTCCACCGGCACGGGTTCGAAGCCGATGAGGTTCCGGCCGCGCGGCCGGTAGGGCTTCTTGCCGGACCCACCGTCCTTCCAGCCGTCGGCCATGGCGGCCGGGGCCAGGATGCCGGTGGCGGCGGTGGCCAGGCCGCCGGCGATGACGCTGCGCCGGCTGGCGCGGGCGCGCAGCACGTCCTGGAACGGGCGGTTGCCGGACTTGTTCGAGATACCGTTGTCGTGATCCATGAAGCGGATTCCCCCTGACTGGCAGTTGTGTGTGCACCACGGACGCTAGGGGGCGTTTGTTGCAGCCCGATTATGGATTCATGACGGAACCGTGAATTCGATGCCGGCCGGCGCGGCCCCGCCGCAGGCGTGGCCGTGCCTGCGGGGAGGGGGGCGGCATCATTCGAGCGCGGGGTCGGCCCGGCGCTTCGCCTCGTAGCGCAGCACCTCCCGGCGCAGCCGGGGCGCCAGCAGGTACAGCCCGATGAGGTTGGGAATCGCCACCAGGAACACCAGCGCGTCGGACAGATCCACCAGCGAGCCGAGCTGAACCGTGCTGCCGAGCACGACGAAGGCCAGGAAGAACAGCTTGAATCCGAGGTCCGCCGCGCGGCTGTCGCCCACCAGGTGCAGGAACGCCTGCAGCCCGTAGTAGGACCAGGTGATCATGGTGGAGAACGCGAACAGGATGGCGGCCACCGACAGCGGGATCGGCAGCCAGTCGGCCACGCTGGCGAAGGCCGCGGCGGTCAGCTCGATGCCGTTGACCTCGCCGGCGCCGAGGGCGGGGTCGTAGACCGTGGTGATGATCACCAGCGCGGTCATGGTGCAGATCACCACCGTGTCGATGAACGGCTCGAGCAGCGCCACGTAGCCCTCGCTCACCGGCTCCCGGGTGCGGGCCGCGGAGTGGGCGATGGCGGCCGAGCCGAGGCCGGCCTCGTTGGAGAACACCGCCCGGCGGAAGCCCATGATCATCACGCCGATGGCGCCCCCGGCGACGCCTTCCGGGGCGAAGGCGCCGTGCCAGATCGCGGCGATGGCGCCGGGAAGGGCATCGGCGTTGAGCACGATGATGGCCAGGGCGGAGACGACGTAGAGCAGGGCCATGGCGGGAACCAGCCGGGCGGTGGTGCTGGCGATGGTGCGCAGCCCGCCGATGATCACCAGGGCCACCGCTGCCGCCAGCACGAGCCCCACCAGCCACAGCAGCCCGGCCAGCGGGCTGTCGGCGCCGCCGGTCACCTCGACGACGATGGCGGCCGCCTGGTTGGACTGGAACATGTTGCCGATGCCGAGGCAGCCCACCACCATCGCCGCCGCGTAGAAGCGGCCCAGATTGCGGCCGAGCCCGGGCCAGCCCAGCTCCGCCAGTCCCCGGGACAGATACTGCATGGGGCCGCCGGCGACGCTGCCGTCAGCATGGTGGGTCCGGTACAGCAGGCCCAGGGCGCACTCGGCGAACTTGGTCGACATGCCGAGCAGGCCGGCGACGATCAGCCAGAAGGTTGCCCCCGGGCCGCCCAGCGAGATGGCCACCGCGACGCCGGCGATGTTGCCGATGCCCACCGTGCCGGACACCGCGGTGGTCAGCGCCTGGAACTGGCTGATCTGGCCGGGATCGCCGTCCCGGGCGAACCGGCCCGACACCACGTGCAGGGCGTGGCCGAACCCGCGGAGATTGATGAACCGAAGGTAGAGAGTGAAGAAGCAGCCGCCGGCGATGAGCCAGGCGACGATCAGCGGCAGCTCGGTGCCGGCCACGGGAACGGCGTAGAAGATCGCCGAGGACACCGCGTCGGCGACGGGCCGGATGGCCTGGTCGATGGCTTCGTCGATCTTCATGGCGCCGGCTTTTCAGTCGGGGCGGGCTGGCGTATGGTCCGCCCGGTCACCGGCAGGTCGCGGAGAATCGTCATCGTCGTCAAGGCCCTTCACATCGCTCTGGCCTACCTTACCGTGGCCGGCTTCGTGATTCGCGGGTTCTGGACCCTGGCCGAGTCCCCGCTGCGCGAGGAACGCTGGGTCCGCATCGCCCCCCACGTGGTCGACACGCTGCTGCTGTCCCTGGGCGTGGTGCTGGCGATCCGCCTGCAGGTGTCGCCCTTCTCCGGCTGGCTCGCCGCCAAGCTGCTGGGCCTGCTGGCCTACATCGGCTTCGGCACGGTGACCATGCGGGCGCGCAGCCGAACGGTGAAGGTGGCCGGGTTCGTCGGCGCCCTCGCGTCGGTCGTCTACATCTTCGCGGTGGCGGTATCCCGCTCGCCCTGGCCGTTCCCGTCCGGCTGACCGCCTCGGGCCGCGCGTACCACCACGCCGGCTTCGATGACGAAGCCGAGGATCAGCACGAAGGACGCGCTCACGTGGTTGAGCCAGCCCAGGGCGAACAGCCCCTGGCAGGCGCCGTAGATGCCAGCGACCCGCAGAATCGCCCCGGCTGCCATGCCGGCGGTGCGCCGCTCCACCATCAGCCGGCCGTGGAAGTAGTTGCGGAACACGATCACCGCCGGCATCAGGCACATCACCAGGATCACGTCCACCGCCAGCGCGCGGACGTCGTCGGGGATGCGCATCAGGTCCCGCCAGATCAGGTTCGACAGCGGCGTCACCGCGAACAGCAGCATCAGCGCCGTGATGCCGCCGCAGACCAGCGCCATGAAGCGCCGCTTGCGGGCCAGGTCGTCGAGCCCGAAGGTGACGAAGAAGTGGCGGAACTGGTTGGCTGCCTGCTGGAACAGCATCGAGAAGTCGAAGGCCACCCGCATGGCGGCGATGGCGACGATGCCGCCCGGCGTGCGGCTGACGAAGGCGTACAGCACCGGCCGGCTGAGCGCGAACATCACGCCGGTGGTGGACACCGGCACGAAGAAGGTGGTCAGCTCGCGGAAGGTCAGGGATTCGTGCTCGGCGACGGTGGGCGGGCGGTAGCGCAGCCGCACGGCGGTGAGCGTGGCGCCGAGATGGAGCAGCATGGCCACCGCTTCGGCGCCCACCAGCACCACGACGGGCTCCAGCCCCAGGCTGAAGCCGACGATCAGGCCGAGGATCACCGTGGACAGGAACAGCGCGTTCAGCAGCGTGACCCAGCCGGTGAGGCGGGCCTGAATGAGCAGCCCGGTGTAGTAGAAGCGCAGCGCCGAGATCACCACCAGCGGCGCCAGGTAGCGCAGGTACTCGGTCACCCGGGCGGACAGGGCGGCGTCGATGCCGTACACCGCGCGCAGCAGCGCGTCCCCGGCCGGCAGCCAGCCGAGCCCCAGCAGCGGCAGGGTCAGGACCGCGCTCGCCAGCAGCACGAACTCGAGCGTCCGGCGCGCGCCGTGGCGGCTGCGCGCGTAGACGTTGGAGAGCTGGTTGATGAAGTTGAGGCTGGCCCGGAAGAAGCCGAAGGTGCCGTAGGCCAGGGCGAACACCGCCAGCTCGCGGGCGGCGTCGGGGAAGCGGGCCAGGGCGGCGTTCTGGAACTGGATGGACAGCACCATGGCCAGGCCCGTGAGGGCCAGCGGCCAGTAGAACTGCCAGTAGGCGCGCACCCCGGCCCCGGGCTCAGCCGAGGGTGCGGCCGATCATTTCCTTCATGATCTCGTTGGTGCCGCCGTAGATCTTCTGCACCCGCGCGTCGGCGTACATGTGGGAGATCTCGTACTCGCTCATGTAGCCGGCGCCGCCGTGGAGCTGCAGGCACTCGTCGACGATCTCGCACTGCTTCTGGGTGCACCAGTACTTGGCCATGGATGCCGTCGCGGCATCGAGACGCCCCTCCATCAGCCACATCACGCACTGGTCGACGAAGGTCCGCGCGACCAGGGCCTCGGTCTTGCACTCGGCGAGCTTGAAGCGGCTGTTCTGGAAGTCGATGACGCGCTGGCCGAAGGCCTTGCGTTCCTTGACGAACTCGAGCGTGATCTCGATGGCCCGCTCCATGGCGATGACCGCGGCCTGGGCGATGTTCAGGCGCTCCTCCGGGAGCTGCTTCATGAGCTGGATGAAGCCTTCCCCTTCATTGTCGCCGAGTCGGTTCGAGACCGGCACGCGGCAGTCCTGGAAGAACAGCTCCGAGGTGTCCGCCGATTTCTGGCCCAGCTTGCTGAGGTTGCGGCCGCGCTCGAAGCCCGGGTTGTCCGCGGTCTCGACGACGATCAGCGAGATGCCCTTGGCGCCCTGGTTGGGATCGGTCTTGGCGACGACGATCACCAGGTCGGCGTGCTGGCCGTTGGTGATGTAGGTTTTGGCGCCGTTGATGACGTACTCGTCGCCGTCGCGCACGGCAGTGGTGCGGACGGCCTGCAGGTCGGAGCCGGTGTTCGGCTCGGTCATGGCGATGGCGCCGACCATCTCGCCGGTGGCCATCTTCGGCAGCCAGCGGCGGCGCTGCTCCTCGCTGCCGTAGTGGAGGATGTAGGGGGCGACGATGGTCGAGTGGACCTGGTTGCCGAAGCCGCCGACGCCGGCCCGGTGCTGCTCCTCCATGATCACCGTCTCGTGGCGGTAGTCGCCGCCGCCGCCGCCGTACTCTTCGGGGATCTCGGCGCACAGCAGCCCGGCCTCGCCGGCCTTGTTCCAGGCTTCCCGGTCGACCTTGCCCTGGGCCAGCCACTTCTCGTTCTGGGGTTTGAATTCCTGGGTGAAGAACTTCGCCGCGGCGTCGCGCAGGATGCGCAGCTCGTCGTTTTCCCAGGGGACCTGATAGTTCTCGAACAGCATGTCGGGCTACCTCGATTGATTCTTCCTGCAGGAGCAGTCCTGGCCGGGTAGGCTCCCGGCCGCGACCCTCATGTGTGGGAGCGATCTCCAGATCGCGATCTGCCGGCCACGGCATCGCGATCTGGAGATCGCTCCCACATGAGTTCCTACGGAAACGTGAAAGTTGAACCCGGCATTCTACTCCGGTTCGAGGGTCGGGCTCACGGCCAGCCGGCGTGGGGGTAGGGCGCCTGCCAGGTCTCGATGCGGCCGGAACGGAGCTTGCGGCATTCCTCGGGATCCGAGGAGGCGGCGGTGGCGATGAACAGGGTGCGACCGTCGGCGCCACCGAGCATGCAGGCGAACACGCCCTGGTCCGCGACCACCCGATGGGTGATCTCGCCGCCCTCGATCTGGCGCAGGCACTCGTTGGTGCTCGGCGAGGCGGACCACACGCCGCCGGCCTCGTCGAGACAGATGCCGTCCGGCAGGGCGCCGTCGGGCTGCTCGGCCCAGACCCGGCGATTGCCGAGATCGCCGTTCGGCAGGATGTCGAAGGCGGTGAGGCGTGCGCCCCAGGACTCGCCGACGATGAGCGTGCCGCCGTCGGGCGTGATCACGGTGCCGTTGGGGAACTGCAGGTCGTCGGCGACCACGCGCGCGGCGCCGTCCGGCTCGACGCAGATCAGCTCCGCCGGCCTGGGCTTCTTCTGGGCGTGGAGGTCGAACCCGAAGTTGCCGACGTAGGCACGGCCGTGGGCGTCCACGACCATGTCGTTGCAGTGAAAGCTCGCCAGGTCGGAGAGGTCCGCGTGGAGCGCCAGCCGTTCCCCGTCCCAGCGCAGCACGCGCCGGTCGGTCATGGAGACCACCAGCAGGGTTCCGTCCGGCAGCCACCCGAGCCCGGAGGGCCAGTGCGGCACCGTGCAGACGTCGGCGACCGCGCCGTCCGCCGTCATTCGCTTGACCCGCTGGTCGTGCATGTCGGAGAACCACAGCGCGCCGTCGCGCCAGCGTGGTCCCTCCGGAAAGCACAGGCCCTCCAGCAGGATGTCGGTCTGCATGTCGGTCTCTCCCATGTGGCCGAGTCTATCACCGGGCCCGCGGCCTTGCCGGCGGCCCTGGCGGCGGCGACGGACGCTTCGAATGTGTCAGCCGCCTTGCGAATTCGGTATGCTCGGGCCATCCCTACCGGGACAACCATGCACACGGAGGTTCGCACGATGACTCGAATGATGTTGATTGCACTGATGGCGTTCGGTCTCGCCGCCTGCGGCCAGGAGTCCGCCGACTCCGGCAGCGCCGAGGAAGCGGCCAGCGAGACCATGGATCAGATGCAGGATTCGGCCGGCGAGGCGATGGACGCCGCGTCCCAGGCCGCCGAGGATCTGTCCCGTCAGGCGGGCGAGATGGCGGAAAGCGCCCGGTCCGCCATGGAAGACGCCGCCGGCTCCGCCATGGACCAGGCCCGCGACGCCATGGATTCCGCCGGTGACATGGCGGAGGACGCTGCGGACGAAGCGGAAGACGCCGCTGACGAGGCCGAGGACGCGGTCGACGAAGCGGTGAACTGAGCGGTAACCCGCTCTGCGTCCGGGTCCCGTTCGGGGCCCGGTCCCGCGCCTGCCCCGGGCTTCTCCGGCGAAGCCGCCGCGGGCTGTCCCTGCGCCCGTCACGGGCTGCTGGTTTCCAGCCATTCGTTCAGCGCCGATTCGAATCGTGAGAAGACCTCCTCGCTCATGGCCGCGTAGCGGTCCGAGTCAGGGTTGGTCCGCCAGGCCCTGACCTGCTGGCGGCTCACGCCGGTCAGGTCGGCGACCTGGTCCACGGACAGCGCGTGCCGGTTCATCAGCACCCGCAGACGGTAGTTGTAGTTCTCGACCCTGGAGACCTCCGCCGCGCGGTAGGCGTCCCGGTGGATCTCCGCGGCGAGCGTGCGCAGCTCGCCGAGATCACGCTTGCCGAGAACGGGCTCGTTGGTGTCCTGCTCGATGAAATTGTCCCCGGCCACCAGTTCCAGGTGGCGGATGTAGTTCTTCAGCAGTTCCCGGTAGCCCATGTCCGAATCCCGTCCCCGGCGCCGAAAATCCTGCGCCCGAGCGGACCGTAGCGACCCGTCGTTACGCTTTCGTGACGGCCGCCCGGGACTTTCCCCCCGCCTGCAGGGTCCTCGGACCCGCGTTCATCCTTCCGTCACGAACCTGTAACCGAATTGACATGACCCGTTGCTAGCGTTCGCGCCACTGAGAACCGGGGCCTATCCGGCAGCCAGTGAGCAACCTCAAATCGACGGGGGAAACCTAGAGATGAATCTTCTTCAGAACCGACTGCGTCTGTTCGCGGCCGCTGCCTGTGTTGGCCTGGTGGCCGGCTGCGGGGGCGGTGACATCGACATCCAGCCCACCACGATCGACAACTCCGTGGACAACAGCACCAGCGGCGGTGGCGGCTCCGGCACCACCAACCCGTGCGCGGCCTACACCACTTCCGGCGGCCAGACCGTGCAGGGCAGCTACGACGACGTCAGCGGCAACTGCACCTACGCGCCGTCCTTCGCGGACGCCGGCAACAACATCGAGGTGGACCTGCGCATTCCCGCGCTGCCCAACGACGGCGCCCACATCTTCCAGGGCAGCCTGTTCATCGGCGTCGCCTGCGACACCGACGCCTGCCTCGCCAACAACGGCATCACCGAGGGCGGCGACGGTCCGACCCTGACCATCGAAGCCGGCGCGACGCTCGCCTGGGAGACCAACTCCAACTTCATGATCGTCAACCGCGGCTCCCAGGTCTTCGCCGTGGGCACCGAGACGGCGCCGATCACCTTCACCTCCGTCTCCGACGTCAACGGCACCGTGGGTCCGGAAGACGTGCAGCAGTGGGGCGGCATCGTCATGAACGGCTTCGGCATCACCAACGCCTGTGAGTACACCGGCGCGTCCCGCGACGCTCTGACGCTCGCCGGCGAGTGCCACGTCCGCGCCGAAGGCGCGGCCGGCCTGGACGAGTCCTTCTACGGCGGCGACAACGACGACGACAGCTCCGGCCGGCTCGAGTACGTGCGCGTCAAGCACACCGGCGCGACGGTGGGCAGCGGCGACGAGCTGAACGGCATCACCTTCGGAGGCATCGGCCGCAACACCATCGTCCGCAATCTGCAGGTGTACTCCACCTACGACGATGGCATCGAGATGTTCGGCGGCGCCGTCAACTTCGAGAACTTCGTGGCCGTCTACGTGCGTGACGACTCCATCGACATCGACGAGGGCTGGGTCGGCTCCATCGACAAGGCCCTGGTGATCCAGGCCGAGTCCATCGGCAACCACTGCATCGAGTCCGACGGCATCGGCGGGTTCAGCGGCCTGACCAGCACCGAGGTGGAGGACATCATCGGCCAGGGGCTGAACTCCAACGCCACGATCAACAACCTGACCTGCATCGTGTCGCCGTCCGTCACCCAGGGCATCTTCGACCCGGGCGCCGGCTGGCGGCTGCGTGAGGGCATCTTCGCCACCATCACCGACTCCCAGGTCATCTCGTCCTTCGGCGTGGACAGCGCGGACGCGAACTACTGCCTGCGCCTCGACAACCGGTCGGCCCAGGCAGCCCTCGACGGCGACATTGTGTTCGACAACAACGTGTTCGCCTGCGAGGAGCAGGACAACGGCTCGGATCTCGGCAACGGCCAGACCGCTGCCCAGTGGGCGGCGGCCAACGGTGACAACGTGTTCGCCACGCTGGCCGGCCAGACCGACGCCACCGCGACCGCCAACACCGAGCTGGTGCTGCTCGAAGGCACCCCGCCGATCTATTCGGTGGATGCCGCCACGATGTCCGTCGACAGCGCCACGCCGAACTTCGCGGCCTCGGGCAGCGACACGGCGAACGGCTACGTCGGCGCGCTGAATCTCGGCGACGTGGATTGGATCCAGAACTGGACCTACGGGATTCTCGACGGCAGCCGCGCCCAGCCGCTCTGGTTCGAGTGATACCTCGACCCGCAGCGGACTGAAGCGAACCGGGGCGGTTTCCCGAATTCCACGGAAACCGCCCCGCTCTGCTTCCGAGATCAATCTGAGACTTTCCCGTTCATTTTGGGGGCATGGTTATGAAAACGATCGGTGCTCATAAGAAGACACCGTATCCGTTCGTGCTCGCCTTCGCCGCCGTGCAGCTCACCGGCATGGCATTCAGCGGAGCGGCCTTCGCCGCCGAGGCTGAGGCGGACGACGACGCGAACCCGACGCCGGAGACCGCTACCGGCCCAATCGAGGAGATGGTCGTGCTCGGGCGCTTCCTGAGCAGCGCCGAGCAGCTCATGAACGAGCGCAAGGACGATGCGGCCGTCACCGACATCATGGGTTCGGATGCCATCAGCCGGCTCGGCGACTCCACCGTGGCGGACGCGCTCCGGCGCATCTCCGGCCTGTCGCTGGTGCAGGACAAGTTCGTCTACGTGCGCGGGCTTGGGGAGCGCTATTCGTCGAGCCGTCTGAACGGCGCGCTGATTCCCTCTCCGGACCTGACGCGCAACGTCGTTCCGCTGGACATCTTCCCGACGTCGGTGGTCGAGTCGCTGCGCGTGCAGAAGTCCTTCTCCGCGGACCAGCCGGCCAACTTCGGCGGCGGCGCCGTGGACATCCGTACCAAGACGGTGCCCGGGGCGTTCACCTATTCGCTGGAAGTCGGCCTGGGCATGAACAGCGAGGTGAGCGGCAACGTCAACACCTACCGTGGCGGCAGTGACGACGAGTGGGGCACCGACGACGGCACCCGCGAGTTTCCGCGCGCCATCAGCAATGCGCTCGACCGCTACCTCGGCGAGCTGAACCCGCAGCAGATCTTCAACATCGAGAACGCAGCCGGCAATGCCATCAGCTTCGACGAGGCCGAGCTGATCAACCGCCAGCTCGCCACCGAGCTGTACCGGGACATCGCCATCCGCGACAAGGACCCCCATCCGGACTACGACCTGAAGGGCAGCATCGGCGCGACCTTCGACGTGGCCGATCAGTGGGAGGTCGGGTTCCTGCTCGGCGGTTCCTACGAGAAGGAGTGGCGCGAGACCGAGACCCGCCGGTTCAGCTTCTTCGAGCCGGAAGAACGCTTCAGCACCGACATCGAGAGCACCGAGTCGATCGACATCTCCGGCATCGGCACCGCGGGCATCAAGTATGCCGACGATCACGAGATCTCGCTGACCACGCTGTGGCTGCGCAACACCGACGACGAGACGTCGGTGCGCGACTACTTCAACGAGAACCGCGAGCTGTCCGGCGGCACCGGATTCCGCGAGTACCGGCTGGAGTGGGAAGAGCGGGACCTGCTGGTGAACCAGGTCAAGGGCGAGCATCGCGCCGGGGCTGCCACCAAGGAGCTGGCCCGCGGCTGGCTCGACTGGGTGCCCGACGACACCTCCATCGCCTGGTACTACTCCGACTCCGAAGCGAACACGGAGATTCCCAACCGGGTGGTGGTCGCCGCCGAGACCACCAACGACCCGACCACGGGCGAGGTGCTGTCGAGCCGTGTCTCCACCTCGAACAACCGGGCCGGGGACTGGCGGTACACCGATCTCGACGACGAGGTGAAGGACTACGGCTGGTCGTTCAGCATGCCGTTCTACCTGAGCAACGCCTACCTGGAGATTCAGGGCGGCAGCGCCCACAACGAGCGGGCGCGGACCTACGAGCAGACCCAGCTCAGCCTCGGGCCGCTGGCGCTCGACGTGCCGACCACCGGGCCGCTGGACCAGGTCTTCTCGGACGGCAACATCACCGACCCGGCCAACGACTACATCTTCCAGCTCCAGGGCACCAACAACCAGAGCTACATCGCGGCGACCATGACGGAGTCGATCTGGGGCGAGGTGGACTACACCTGGAAGGAGACCTGGCGGTTCACCGCCGGCGTGCGCTGGGAGGACTACAAGCAGGTGGGCCTCGACTGGAACAACAACGCCTATTCGATCGACCAGCCGCCGGTGAGCACGGACCCCGAGGTGCTGGCCCGCTCGGCGTTCCAGGAAGACGACTACTACCCGTCGGTGGCGGTCACCTACATCTCCGACTGGCTGGCGGAGACCTTCCAGCTCCGGTTCGGCTACAGCGAGACGGTGGTCCGGCCCGATCTGCGGGAGATCACCGATGCCTCCTACGTCGACCCGCGCACGGGCAACACCGTGTCGGGCAACTCGGGCATCCTGCCCACCCAGATCGAGAACTTCGACGTCCGCGCCGAGTGGTTCTTCGCCAACGGCGACAACCTGACCGCGACGCTCTACTACAAGGACCTGAAGAATCCGATCGAGCTCGCGGAGGAAGCGGCCTCGGATACCACCATCGCCTACGAGATCATCAACAGCGACTCGGCGGAGATCTACGGCATCGAGTTCGAGGGCCTCAAGGAGCTCGGTTTCCTGGGTGGCTTCATGGAGCCGTTCTTCGTGCAGGGCAACCTCACGCTGCAGGACACGGAGATCAAGGTGGGCGAGTCGGCGGACTTCCCGACGAACCTGGAGCGTGAGCTGACCGGTGCCTCCGAGTACATCGCCAACGTGATGCTCGGCTACGACTCGATGAACGGCCGGCACACCGCGTCGCTGATCTACAACGTGTTCGGCGAGCGGCTGTTCGCGGCCGGACGGCGCGGCTCCCCGGATTCGTTCGAGCAGCCGTTCCACTCCCTGGATCTGACCTACGCCTGGTATCCCTACGAGACCGTCACGGTGAAGGCCAAGATCCAGAACATCCTCGACGAGGAGATCGAGATCGAGCAGGACGGCGTGACCACCTTCCTCGAGAAGCCGGGTACCCAGTACGCGGTCAGCTTCGAGTGGCGGTACTGATCCGCCGGTCCTGACGACCCTGTCCCCACGGGGCGCGGCACCTGTTCCCCACAGGGCCGCGCCCTTTTTTTGCGCGCCGCCTTACGCGCCGCCGCGGCGCCGGGGAGGCGCCGGGCGGGCTTGTTTGAAACGTGTTTCACGCTCCTGGGCGGGTGCTAGATCACCCGGGCGCCAGGGGTTACCATGCCGGGCTGTTTCGCTCGGGAAGCGACCCAAGCCCATTTTCAAGTAGGGGAAGACCATGAAAGACGTCGTCATCGTCGACAGTGTCCGCACCGGCCTGGCCAAGGCATTTCGCGGCAGCTTCAACCTGACGCGCTCCGATGACATGCTGGCGCACTGCATCGATGCGCTGCTCGAGCGCAATCCCAAGCTGGACCCGGCCGAGGTGGAGGACGTCTACGTCGGCGCCGCCAGCCACGTCGGCGAGCAGGACGGCAACCTGGCCCGTCTGGCCGTCGTTCTGTCCAAGCTGCCGATCACCACGGCGGGCACGACGATCAACCGGTTCTGCTCCTCGGGGCTCCAGACCATCGCCATGGCGGCGAACCAGATCGCCACCGGCCAGACCCAGGTCGCCATCGCCGGCGGCGTCGACTCCATTTCCATGCGCAACCGCCAGGAGCCGGCCAAGGCCAAGCAGAACAAGCGCCTGCTGGAGGAGAAGCCGGAGATCTTCATGGCCATGGGCAACACCGCCGAGGTGGTCGCCCGCCGCTACCAGGTCACCCGCGAAGCCCAGGACGAGTACGCCCTGCAGAGCCAGCAGCGCTACGCCAAGGCGGTCGAGGAAGGCAAGATCGCCGACGAGATCGTGCCGATGGCGGCGACCATGCTGAAGGTCGACAAGGAGACCGGCGAGGAGAGCAAGGTGGAGGTCACCGTCGATCGCGACGAGTGCAACCGGCCGAACACCACCCTCGAGGGTCTGGCGGGCCTGCCGCCGGCGTTCGAGGAAGACGGCTCCGTGACCGCGGGCAATGCCTCCCAGCTCTCGGACGGCGCTTCCATGACGCTGGTGATGAGCGCCGAGCGCGCCGCCCAGCTCGGCCTCGAGCCGATCGGCATCTACCGCGGCTTCACCGTCGCCGGCTGCGAGCCGGACGAGATGGGCATCGGGCCGGTGTTCGCCATCCCCCGGCTGCTGAAGAACGCCGGGCTCAAGCAGGACGACATCGACCTGTGGGAGCTGAACGAGGCGTTCGCGTCCCAGTGCCTGTACTGCCGCGACGCGCTGGGCATCGACAACGACATCTACAACGTGCTCGGCGGCAGCATCAGCATCGGCCATCCCTTCGGCATGACCGGCTCCCGGATGACCGGGCTGATCCTGCGCGAGCTGAAGCGCCGCAACAAGAAGTACGGCGTGGTCACCATGTGCATCGGCGGCGGCCAGGGCGCCGCTGGACTGTTCGAGGCGGCCTGATCCGGCTCCGGCCGGGCGCCCCCGGGCGCCCGGCAGCCCGCCCCGCCTCCCGCCGGCTCTAGCTAATCCCGGTAACACTTTGAAACGCACGGGAAATGGGCCGGAAACAGCCCGGGTTGAGAATAGCTTCCGGTTCGGTTTCGATGTCGGTCCAGCGCAGGCCGGCGTGTCTGCCCGATCTCTCCGGGCACATCTCGGACCGCGAATGCGGTACCTTTCGGCCTGGACTGGCTCGGCCTGAACTGACTCGGCCTGAACTGACTCGGCCTGCAACGGCCGGTTGACGGTTCCGGGGTCGATCTTCCCGGCCGGCAGCCGGGCTGGAAGACCATCCGGGGTGGAGTGACTCCAGTCCGGTACGAACAGGAGGACGCTGCGATCACCGCTGGTCTCAAACGGGTGTTTCTGCTGTCGCTGCTCGCTACGGCGTGGGCCGGCGTGGCAGTGGCTGCCGAGTCCGCCCCGGCGTCGGCCGACGCCGCAGCGAACGCGCCGCCGCCCGCCGCCGGCGAGCCCGAGTTCGGTGATCGCACCGACGAGGAACTGACGGCCCTGGCGGCCGACTGGGACGCCCTCGACCGGCATCAGCGCCGCGCACTGCTCACGGAGATGCGTGTGCGCATGGCGCGCCGCGGGTCACGGGCCGGCGGGCAGGAAGGCGTGCTGCACATCCGCACCGAACGCCGCTACGGCCGGCTCATCCGCCAGTCCGATGGCCGTGTCATCCGCATCGAAACCCAGGTCGTCCACGTGCGCCCGCTCGGCGCCGACGACGCGGCGCCGCGCCGCGGTTTCGGCGTCGGCTTCGAGCAGCGGGTGGCCCACCGCCGGGGCTCGGTGGTCGGGGGCCACGAGAGCGCGGTCGTTCGGGTGCGGTCCGGTCAGGAGCCGGAGCCCGTGACGGGCCTGCTCGACGCGCTCGGCCCGGCGCTGCGGCCGGAGCCGCTCGCACCCGTCTATCCGGTCGCCGACGGCAGCCGCTGACCGATCACCGTCATGGACAGCGATTCCGCCAAGCTGCTCGTCGTCGACGACGATCCCGAAATCCAGGAACTCACCCAGGCCTACCTGTCCCAGCAGGGCTTCACCGTCGACTGCGTCGGCAGCGGCGAGGAGATGTCCGCCTATCTGGCCGAGCACGCCGTGGATCTGATCATTCTGGATCTGATGCTGCCCGGCGAGCACGGGCTCAACCTGGCGCGGCGCCTCAAGCGCGACGACGACGTGCCGATCATCATCGTGTCGGCCCAGGGTGACGACGTCGACCGTATCGTCGGCCTGGAGGTCGGGGCGGACGACTACATCGGCAAGCCGTTCAACCCCCGCGAGCTGCTGGCGCGGGTGCGGGCGGTGCTGCGGCGCGCCCGCCGCAGCGGCGCCGCAGAGGAGCCGGAGGAGCCCGGCGGCACCCGCTTCGGCCCGTTCAGCCTGGACCTCGCTTCCCATCAGCTTCTCAAGGACGGCGCGCCGGTGGCCCTGACCTCCGGCGAGTTCGATCTGCTGGCCATCCTGGCGGAGCACCCGCACAAGGTGCTGCACCGTGATCGCATTCTCGATCTGCTGACCGGCGCGGAGCGCTCGCCCTTCGACCGCAGCATCGACGTGCGGGTGACCAGGCTGCGCAGCAAGATCGAGCCCGACCCCTCCAACCCGATCTACATCAAGACCATCTGGGGCAAGGGCTACATGTTCTGTCCCGACGGCAATGGCTGAGGCCGCGCCGGGGTCGACCCGGCCGGCGGCGTCCCATCCGGCCAATCGGGCCATGTCCCTGCTGGTTCGCACCAACCTGATCCTCGCCGTCAGCGCGCTGCTGATCGTGGTGATCGCGGTGCTGGCGCTGAATCAGTTCGTCATCGAGCCCATCGCCGAACGGTCCGCCGACGACGAGGCCGCGCTGCTGGTGCTGTCGGCGCAGACCTGGGTGGAGCTGCCTCCGGAGGCGCGGCCCTACTTCGAGCTGGAGCTGGCCCAGAGTCACGATCTGATCATCTCGGGAGAGCAGCAGACCCTGGCGCCCGCGGATCTCAACCAGCCCTATCTGTCGCTGGTGCAGGAGAAGCTCAGCGAGCGCCTCGGCATCGACGTGTCGCTGGAGGAGGGCAACCAGCTCGTCTGGGTGGACGTGCCGATGGGCGGCTTCGACCTGCAGATCGGGTTCTCGCCGGCGCGGCGCGACATCCAGCCGCTGTACGTGGGCATCATCATCGTGGTGCTCGGCGCCCTGGTGGTGTTCATGACGTCGCTGTTCATCGTGCAGCGCATCACCCGTCCTCTGGTGCAGGTGGCCGGGCGCGCGGAAACGTTCCGGGGGGGCGAAAACTTCGAGCCGCTGCCGGAGCAGGGGCCCCAGGAGCTGGTCTCGCTGGCGCGCAACTTCAACACCATGGCCCGGGAGATTTCCTCGCTGCTGTCCAACCGCACCACGCTGCTGGCCGGCATCTCCCACGACCTGCGCACCCCGCTCACCCGGATGCGCCTCGCCCTCGAGCTGCTGCCGGACGACGTCGACCCGGATCTGGTGGCGCGCTTCGAACGCAACCTGGAGGTCATGGACGGGCTGATCGGCGATGCGCTGCGCTTCGCCCGGGGCGCCACCGAGCCGCCCCAGGCGGTGGAGCTTGGCGCCTTCGTGGAGGACGTGCTGGCCAGCTTCGACCCGCCGGTGCCCCTGGACCGGGCCGCGGTGGTGGTGGAGCCGGTCCACGTGGCGCCGGGCGCGCTGCAGCGCATTCTGGTCAATCTGGTGAACAACGGCCTGCAGCATGGCGACGACGTGCGGGTGGTGCTGACCGGGCGGGACATCCACGTCATCGACTCCGGCCCGGGTATCCCGCCGGAGGCCAGGGAGGAGGTGTTCCAGCCGTTCTTCCGCCTCGACCATTCCCGCAACGTCGGCACCGGCGGCAGCGGCCTCGGGCTCGCGATCGTGCACCAGCTCTGTCAGGCCCAGGGCTGGCGGGTGCGTATCGAGGAGGCGCCGGGCGGCGGCACGGACGTGGTGGTGTCGATCTGACCCGCCGGTGGCGGCCTGCCGGGCGGCGGACCAGGAAGCCAGGCGCGGGAAACAAGCCTCCGGAAGCGAGACCGGGAAACAAAATGTCACAAAACTTCCGGCGGGCGAAATCCGCTGGAAACAGCTTCAGCGCATAGTAACCATCGAGCAGTCAGCGATGCTGATTCTCATGAGGCTATCTCTATCCCCTTGAGACCTCGATCAGCGGTCGCCCTCCCCGGGCGCTGCCGGTCATCAAAGGTCCACTCTGCCGTCGGCTTCCTCTCCAGGCCGGCGGCTTTTTTTTGGGTATATTATACTTTACGTACCCACGGGATATACGTACAGTGGGTACATCAAGTCACGGAATCGCCCAGAACAATGAGCATCCTAAGTCGCCCCGAGTTCCATGACGAGCAAGCCGCCTACGATTACGTAGAGGCCCGGCTGTGGCCGAACGGCCCGACCTGCCCGCGCTGTGGGGAGCATGAGCGGGTGACCAAGATGCAGGGCAAATCCACCCGTATGGGCACCTACAAGTGCCGTGCTTGCCGGAAGCCCTTTACCGTGAAGGTGAGCACCATCTTTGAGTCCAGCCACGTACCGATGCATCTGTGGCTTCAGGCGATCTATCTGATGTGCTCCAGCAAGAAGGGCATCAGCAGCAATCAGCTTCACCGGACCTTGGGCGTTACCCTGAAAACTGCTTGGTTCATGTCCCATCGTATCCGCGAGGCGATGCGGGGAGGCAAACTGCGTCCGTTTGGCACTGGCGGCGGCTCTGTGGAGGTCGATGAGACCTTCTTCGGAAATGACCGGACCATCAAGCCGAAGGGCACCAAGAAGGGGCGTGGTTATCACCACAAGTTCAAGGTGCTGTCCCTGGTGGACCGAGAGACCGGACAGGCTGAATCCATGGTGGTGGATAGCCTGAAGTCCCGCGATCTGGTGCCGATCCTCAAGGAGAACATTGCCCGCGAGGCTAACGTCCTTACCGATGAGGCCGCTTACTACCAGCGTCTAGGGGAGCATTTCGCCTCCCATAGGTTCGTGCATCACGGAAGCGGGGTGTACGTTAGCAAGGCTGATAAGGCCGTGCATACCAACACCATTGAAGGCTACTTCTCGGTGTTCAAGCGTGGTATGAAGGGCGTGTATCAGGACTGCGGCAAGGAGCATTTGCACAGACATCTTGCCGAATTTGACTTCCGCTACAATCATCGTATTGCGCTTGAAATCAACAACCGCGAACGTTCGGATATTGCGCTGTCTCGCGTTGTAGGGAAGCGGTTGAAGTACCGGGACTCATCGGTAAAAGGAGTGTCGCATCCGACATTCTAGATATGGCTAAGTTGCGAGTAAGGATCAAGCTGAACCCAGGCAGGGTCGGCATCCCGCTCCATAAGATGGCTCAAGCCTCCGAGGAGTTCTATAAGTTCTTGGGGATGGTATCTGAGGACTTGGGTCTCCAGGCGGGCGACTGGCTAGCTCGCGACTTTGAGAATAGTTCGCTCATTTACACCGCAGAGCACAGCGGCGAGTTTGAAGAGTCTGTGCCTGCCCGCTTCTCTGGAACCTTGAGCAGCATCTTTGAGGTTGAGCCAACTGAATTGGAATCTATTCCTGGAATCCGGCTTGGGACTCTGAAGCAGTTTGCCAAGATTGCTGATCCGCTAGATGACGATGAGCAAGTGGGATTCTTTGCGCTGGAAAATGGCGCTGCCACTGAGGATTTCCACTTCCTAGAGAAGGCTAGGTCGAAGCACATCCAGGCTGTCTTGGATGATCGTCGCGAATACTTCGGATCGGTCATGGGCGAGATTCATTCGCTGTTCTTGAAGTCCGATCCTCCTCACTTTCGCATTAGGCATTTGGCGACCGGCGACCTAGTGAGCTGTTACTACCGTAAGCAGGATTATCCAGTTCTTCACAATGTCCTGGACAGCCCGAACGTGGTTCTGGTGGTTGGTGGGAATGTCCATGTAGATATGTCGTCCCGCAAGTTCGAGCGGGTTGAAGTGACCAAGATCGACGTAGCTCCAGAATATGTGGATAGCGACATTGACCGGTTATCCGGAGCCTTGCCGTCTATCACCAGCGGAATGAATATGCAGCAATTCATAGATCACCTGCGTGATGGCGACCCCGAAGATCTACATTGATTCATGCTGTTTCATAGAGGTGGCCCAAGAACAATTGGGCGTCACGCAGTCGTCTGAAGACAACCGGTGGTTTACGAAGAGGCTGGTCGATGCAGCGAAGGCGGGGGATGTTGCTGTCTATACATCGCTGCTAACGCAAGCGGAGTGCCTGTATGTTAACGACACATCAGGCAGCAAACTGTCAAGTGATGAGGTTCAGAAGTTGTTCAAGAGCCTCTTGAGTTCTGGACGCAGCGGCGTAATTCCGATCGAACCTAGCTTGTTTGTGATTGATGCGGCCAGAGACCTGAATTGGGTTCATTCGCTGAACCTAAGGCCTATGGATAGCATCCATGTTGCGTCGGCCCGTTTTGTGGGGTGCAGCGAATTGCTTACCTTGGATCGGAAGACGATGCTTACCGAAAGCAGAGTGAGCGCTCTGAAGTCTTTGGGTCTTCGAGTGATTGAACCCAAAGACACGCTCCTCCTTCCGCCTCAATATCGGCAAATGGACGGTTTAGATGAGTGAGAGGAAGCGCGAGCAATTGGAAGAGTTCAAGCGGATTGCTCGCGAAATGGGTCTGGATGAATCTGCCGACGCCTTGGACAAGGCTATGGATAGGATAAACCCGAAGCCGCCTGATAAGGACAAACCCAAGCACGACAAGTAGAAGCCCGCCAAGTAGCGGGCTTTTTCGTTTATGGCCGTTCGCATCTATCGCGCAGCATGCGATGGATTCACCGATGACCGCAGGCTATTCGCCCTTGCCTGTGCCCGCCAGAGCGTCAGGAGAGGCAGGAATGAGAACCTTGCCGAACCGAATATCAGTGGCGTTCCTGATGACGTAGTCCTTGAGCCTGTATCCGTAACCCTTTCTCGGGATATCGATAGGCGAGGAGACGATTAGGATCGTGGCGTCGCAGCATCGGCGAGAGTAGATGGTGCCGTCCTCGTCGTCAGCCACAGAGCATTCGCTCAATGGGAAAGACTCTCCGCAGGATGGGCACTGAGTGATGAAGTTCTCCTCGATCAGATCGAGGTCGCTTTTGATGCCTGCTTTTCGGAAAACCTCTGAGACAAGCGTATGACTAGCCAAGAATCCCGCCGCGATGCTGAGCATTCAGAGGCGGCTGAAGGTGTTGAATCAGCAATCTCTCCAGCCGATCTCGTTCAGCCTGCAAGTGCTCAACCCTCGCATGTATTTGCGTCGCCCCAGCTCGGACAGCCTCATCCAGCCGATTGTGATTTGGAAGCCGAGTTGAGAGATCATCGGCTTGTCCAACATAGACTGCGGACCAGTTCGCTCCTGACGGACGAGCAAAAATGTATAGCCCTGGAACAGAGTTCCAAGGCCCGTTCGCATCGTGAGCCTCAAAAGCCAGCGTTTGATTCGGACCAATAGGCCAGTTGACCGTGCCTTGGTGAGCCATGCCTCTCTCCTATGATTGGCATTGGCTGGAGCGTATACCCTATGAAGTGGGTACGCAAAGTATAATATGCCCTTTTTTTGCCCGGGTTCTGCGGGATGCGGTGAGGGTGCGCGGCGGCGCCCGGAGGCGCCGCCGGCCCGGAGGCGTGTCAGCCTGCGGATTCCTGATACAGGTGCACGTCCCGCTGGGGGAACGGAATGGAGATGCCGGCCTCGTCGAAGGCGAGCTTGACCCGTTCGGTGAGGTCGAACTTGATGCCCCAGTAGTCCGAGGCGTTCGCCCACACGCGCACCGTGATGTCCACGGAGCTGTCGCCGAGGTTGCTCACCACGATCTGGAACGCCGGATCGTCGAAGATCCGCTCGTCCTTCTCGACCAGGCCCTTGATCACGTCCTTGGCCTTGGCGATGTCGTCGCCGTAGCCGATGCCGAACACGAAGTCGACCCGGCGGGTAGGCTCGGCGGAGTAGTTGGTGATGATGCCGTTGGAGATCGCGCCGTTGGGGACGATGATCCGCTTGTTGTCCGGCGTGTTGATGATCGTGTTGAAGATCTGGATCTCCTTCACGGTGCCGCCGATGCCCTGGGCCTCGACGTAGTCGCCGACCTTGTAGGGCTTGAACAGCAGCACCAGCACGCCGCCGGCGAAGTTCGCCAGGCTGCCCTGCAGGGCCAGACCGACCGCCAGGCCGGCGGCACCCAGAATGGCGATGAAGGAGGTGGTCTGGATGCCGATCATGCCGGCCACACTGATCAGCACCAGCGCCTTCAGGCCGATGGACACCAGGTTGCCCAGGAACCGGGCCAGGGTGGGCTCGGTGTTGCTCTTCTCCATGCCCTTGCCCATCAGGGCGACGACACGGTTGACGATCCACAGGCCGACGATGAGAACGATGATCGCGAGAATCAGTCGCGGCCCGTAGCTCATCGTCATCTCGATGGCCATGTCCATGTACTTGGACATGTCGTCCGTGTTGACCATTTCTTCCATGTGACTGTGACTCCTGCCGGTTCGGCTCCGGCTTCTTCGTGGTTGTCGGGTACGAGCCAGGCGGCCCGGCTTGTGAGATGCTTTCCCCCCAGGGCGATTTTTGCCCGGATTCACGCGTTTGGGAACCGGATTCAAGCAGATGACAGAGTATTTTTCGCGGCTGGCCGGCGTGGCGCTGCTGGGGATCGCCACCGTTCTGGCCGCCGGCTGCGAGTCGGCCTACTACGGCGCCATGGAGAAGGTCGGCTTCCACAAGCGCGACATTCTGGTGGACCGGGTCGAGGCGGCGGCCGACAGCCAGCAGGAAGCCAAGGAGGAGTTCGAGAACGCCTTCGAGCAGTTCGTCAGCGTGGTCGAGGTGCCGGCCTCGGAGCTCAGGGACACCTACGAGCGGCTGAACGACGCGTTCGAGGACGCCGAGGCCCGGGCCGAGGAGGTGAGCGAGCGGATCGACGCCGTGGAATCCGTGTCCGAGGCGTTGTTCGAGGAGTGGGAGGACGAGCTCGAGCTGATCAGCGACCGGGGGCTGCGCGCGTCGAGCAGCCGCCAGCTCGACCGCTCCCGGCAGCGCTATCAGAGCCTGATCCGGGCCATGCGCCGGGCCGAGGACCGCATGGCGCCGGTGCTCGACACCTTCCGCGACTACGTGCTGTATCTCAAGCACAACCTCAACGCCCAGGCGATCGCCTCGCTGCAGGGCGAGCTCGGCGGCATCGAGTCGGACGTTTCCACGCTGATACGTGACATGGAGGCCTCGATCAGCGAGGCTCGCGCCTTCGTACAGAGCATGGAATAGCCGGAGGATCGCATGAAGGCACTGGGATGGATCGTCGGCCTGGTGGTGCTGCTCATCGTCGGCATCGGGGTCTACGTGGTGATGAACTCGGGGGCGCTGCTCAAGCAGGCCATCGAAGGCTATGGCACCGACTACCTGGGCGCGCCGGTCACCGTGAGCTCGGTGAACGTGTCGCTCACCGAAGGCTCGGCGGGCCTCGATGAGCTGGTGATCGACAATCCGGCGGATTTCTCCGGACCGTCCGCCTTCCGGCTCGGCAACATCAGCGCCACCCTGGACACCTCGCAGATCTCCAGCGAGCTGGTGGTGCTGAAGGACGTGACCATCGACGGCGCCGAGGTGAACGTTCTCGCCAAGGGCCAGAACACCAATCTGCAGGCGCTCATGGACCATCTGAACCGGGAGATCGGCGCCACCGACACGGCCGAGGAAACCGGCACGTCCGCCGAGGTGCGCCTGATCATCGACCGCTTCAGCTTCACCAACGCGAAGGCGTCGGTGGACTCCGATCTGCTGGGTCAGGCCGAGGTGACCATTCCCGACATCCGCCTGAGCGACATCGGCCGCCAGTCCAACGGCGCCACGGTCGGCGAGGCGCTCAAGCAGATTCTCGACCCCATCGTGCGCGCGGTGACCCGGCGCATGGTCGAGCAGGGCGTGGACCTCGAGGGCGCGCGGGAGCGCCTGGAGGAGAATCTGCGCGAGAAGGCGACGGACAAGCTCGGTGAGGGGCTCGAGAACCTGACCAACCGGCTGCGCGGCGGAGATCAGTGAGGATGGAGCAGTTCGACAACGTCCGCTACGAGGTGGACGGGCCCATGGCGCTGATCACCATCGACCGGGCCGACAAGCACAACGCCATTTCCCTGGCGACCCTGGACGAGCTGCAGGCGGCGGTGCGCCTTGCCGCCGCCGACGATGCCGTCCGGGTCATCACCATCACCGGGGCCGGGGACCGGGCCTTCGCCTCGGGCTCGGATCTCTCGGAGGTGCTGCACCGCGACCTCAAGAAGGCCCTGGAGCCCATCGTCCAGGGGCTCGCCGATCAGCTCGAACGCACGCCGAAGCCCACCATCGCGGCCATCAACGGCATCTGCATGGGCGGCGGGCTCGAGGTGGCCCTGGGCTGCGATCTGCGCATCGCCAGCCCCAACGCGCGCTTCGCCACGCCGGAGGGCAAGCTCGGCATCATTCCCGGCGGCGGCGCCACGGCGCGGCTGCCCCGCATCGTCGGCCGCGGCTGGGGCATGGAGATGCTGCTGATGGGCGAGCCCATCGACGCCGAGCGGGCGCTCGCCATCGGCCTGGTCACCCGCATCGTGCCCGCCGGCGAGCTGATCGCCGAGGCGCGGCGCATGGCCGACCATCTGGCGTCCTTCGCCCCCTTCGTGCCCCGCAGCATGAAGGCCATGGTGCACTTCGGCATGGAGGCGAGCCTGGCCGGCGCGCTCATGCTGGAGAAATACGCCCAGGGCGCGCTGGTGCAGACCGAGGACAAGCACGAAGGCATATCCGCCTTTCTCGAGAAGCGCGACCCCGACTTCAAGGGCCGCTGAGTTCCGCCGCGGCGCCGTTCGGGCCTCGCCCCGCCCGCGGGATATTGTGGGGCGGGGACGGTGCCGTATACTCCGGGGTTCCGAAAATTTGAGGGGGAAGCCAATGGCTGTCGACAAATTTCCCGTCGAGGCGAGCCACATCATGATGTTCGCCCGCTCGGTCGGTGACGCCAATCCGATCTACTACGACGCGGAGTACGCCAAGACCACCGAGCCCGGCACGGTCATCGCGCCGCCGACGTTCGCCCAGTCCAGCGCCCAGTTCGACCCGGACTACTTCCTGCGGCCGAAGATCGGCGAGCCCTGGTTCGGCTCCGGCAAGGAGCCGACCGGCATCAAGCGGGAATCCTCCGGTGGTGGTGGTGGCGGCGGCGGTGGCGGCGGCCTTCATGCCGAGCAGCACTTCGAGTATCACCGCCATTTGAAGCCCGGCGACGTGCTCACCGCCACCACCAGGCCCGGAGAGACCTGGGAAAAAGAGAGCAAGCGCGCCGGCAAGCTGATCTTCTCGGAGTCCATCACCGAGTACCGGGATCAGAACGGCGAGCTGGTGATCACCGCCCGCGGCGTCGGGGTGCGCACCGAGCGCCCCGTGGACTCGAAGTAACGGAGGGGACGACATGGCATTGAAAGCGAGTGAACTCTCGGTCGGCGACACCTACAGCGAGTGCCTGGTCGAGGACCTGAAGCGCACCCAGATCGTCCAGTACGCGGGCGCGTCCGGGGACTACAACCCCCTCCACACCGACGAGATCTTCACCACCAAGGTGGCGGGCTATCCCACCGTGTTCGCCCACGGCATGCTCACCATGGGCATGACCGGCCGCATGCTGACCAACTACGTCGGCGACGGCCGGCTGACCAAGTACGGCGTGCGCTTCACCAACCAGGTGTGGCCCGGCGACACGCTGAACTCCACTGCCACGGTGGAATCGGTCGAGGATGGCATCGTCAAGCTGAAGGTCGAGACCACCAATCAGGACGGCACCGTGGTGCTGTCCGGCTACGCGGAAGCGCGGGTGGATTGAGACGCCGCGGGGCTGATCACCCTTCGCCGGCGTGATCAGCCTCCGCCGGCGCATCGCGGCCGGGAGGCCGCTCCCACACGAGCAACTCCCCTTGTAGGAGCGCCCTCCCGGGCGCGATCCTGCGGCTGGCGGCCCTGTAGGAGCGATCTCCAGATCGCGATCAGCCGTCGCAGAGCGACGGCCGGTCGCCGTTGTCGGTCGGAATCGCGATCTGGAGATCGCTCCTACGGGGCGCCGGCGATCGTTGTCGGCGTCACCAGCGCTCCTTCGACGTCCTCACGTCCAGCTCGAAGGTCCACGCCCGGCGCGGCTGCCGGTACAGGAACAGGTAGCCGTCGACGATGCCGTCGAGGTCGATGAGCCCTTCCTCGCCGAGTTTCTCGGCGTACTCCGGCACCGCCTCGCGGATCTTGTCGCCGCCGATGGCGCCGTCGATCACCACGTGGCCGACGTGCACGCCGTCCGCGGCGTATTCCTTGGCCATGGCCTGGGCCAGGGTGCGCAGGCCGGCCTTGGCGGCGTTGAACGCGCCGAATCCGGCGCGGCCGCGCAGCGACGCCGACGCGCCGGTGAACAGCAGCGTGCCGCCGCCCCGGGGCACCATGCGGCGCACCGCCTCGCGGCCGAACAGAAAGCCGCCGAAGCAGCCCACCCGCCAGGCCTTCTCGAAGTAGCCGGCCTCCATGTCTGCGATGCGGCCCGGCGTGTTGTTGCCGGCGTTGTAGATCGCCAGGGCCAGATCGTCGCCGGCCACGTCGAAGAGCTGCAGCACGTCCTCCTCCCGGGTCGCGTCCGCCACCACCGACGTGGCCGCGCCGCCGTCCCCGCGGATGCCCTCCACCAGGGTTTCCAGGGATTCGCCGGTGCGGCCGGCGACGATCACGTGCAGGCCCTCGCCGGCGAAGCGCCGGGCCAGGCGGGCGCCGAGGCCCTGCTCCGGGCCCACGCCCATGATGATCGCCCGTTTCGTCCGCTCGCTGGTCATGCGCGCTCTCCGTCTGGCGCCGCCGGCCCCGTGGGGTTCAGACGACGCGGTTCAGCAGTTCCTCGCCGGCGGCGAGCCGCCGGCAGTTCTCCACGGCCACCGCCAGGCTGTTGTCCAGGGTCTCGCCGGTGAGCCACGCCACGTGGGGCGCCAGCACCACGTTGTCCAGGGCGATCAGCGGGTGGTCGGCGGGCACCGGCTCGGTGCCGAACACGTCGAGCCCGGCGCCGGCGAGCCGACCCTGCGCCAGGGCATCCCGCAGCGCCGTCTCGTCCACCAGGGCGCCCCGGGCGGTGTTGATCAGCACCGCGCCGGGACGCAGCAGCGCCAGACGCCGGGCGTCCAGCAGTCCCTCGGTCTCGGCCCTCAGCGGCACGTGCAGGGACACCACGTCGGCTTCGGCCAGCAGGCTCTCCAGCTCGCGATAGTGGGCAGACACGTCCGGCTTCGGCGACCTGGCCGTGTAGACGACCCGGGCGCCGAGGGTCGTCAGCACCGGCGCGAGCACCCGCGGCACCGAGCCGTAGCCGACCAGGCCGACGGTGCGTCCGCCCAGCTCGCCCAGAGCGTCCTGGCGCGGCGCGGGCCAGGACCAGCCCCGGCCGGCGCGGACGTCGGCGTCGAACCGCGGCACCTGCCGGAGCACGGCGAGCATCAGCGCCAGCGTGTGTTCCGCCACGGCCCGGCTGTTGGTGCCCGGCATGTTGCACACGGCCACGTTTCTGGCCCGGGCCGTGTCGAGATCGATGGTGTTGACCCCCACGCCGATCTTCTGCACCAGCCGCAGCCGGGGGGCGGCTTCCAGCAGCCGGGCGTCGACCGGCCGCAGGCAGTGCCATAGCACCTCGGCCTCCGCCAGCAGCTCGACGAGCCGGCCGTGGTCGGATTCCGGGCACACGGCGACGTCGAGCCCCTGATCGGCGAGGGCCGCCAGGCGGCGCTCGAACGCCGGCCCGGCGACGTAGTTCCAGACGACCTTCACGACCCGGCCCGGATCAGGTGCGGGGCAGAACCTGACGGAACGGCCGCAGCGTCACCCGCTCCCACAGGCCCGCCCGGGTGTAGGGGTCGGCCTCGTGAAACGCGCGCACGGCGTCGGCGTCGTCGGCTTCGATCAGGAACAGCGAGCCCACCATCTGCTCGCCGTCGTCGCCGAGCATGGGGCCGGCGAGGCGGACGGACTCGGCGTTGTTGCCGACGTAGGTCAGGTGGGCGTCCCGGGTCGCCAGGCGCAGCGACTGGCTGTCGGGTTTGTCCTCGCACATCAGCACGTAAAGCATGGGGCAGGCGTCTCCTCGATGGTGAAAGCGTCAGCCGGCGAGCCGGTCGCGCAGCACGCGGCAGGCGTCCTCGAAGCGCTCACGGCTCGAGGGGAACATCGCCGCGGTAGCGAAGAAGTCGTGGACCAGGCCCGCGCAGCGCAGCGACTCGACCGGGCTGCCGGCGGCCTTCAAAGCCTCGGCGTAGGCCTCGCCCTCGTCGCGCAGCGGGTCGAACTCCGCCGTCACCACCAGCGCCGGCGGCAGCCCCGACAGATCCTTCGCCAGCAGCGGCGAGGCTTCGGGCTCCGCGCGGCGGGCCGGGTCGGGGCAGTAGTGGTCCCAGAACCACTTCATGGTGTCGAGCTCGAGCAGGTAGCCCTGGCCGTTCTCGGCGTAGGAGCCGCGCCCGAGGTCGTGGTCGGTGACCGGGTAGAGCAGCATCTGGAAGTGGATGTCCGGGCCGCCGCGATCGCGGGCCCACTGGCACACCACCGCCGCCAGGTTGCCGCCGGCGCTCTCGCCGCCCACGGCCAGGCGGCCGTTGCCGTCGAGCTCGTCCATGTGATCCGCGGCCCAGGCCGTCGCGGCGCAGGCGTCCTCGACGGCCGCGGGATAGGGGTGTTCCGGCGCCAGCCGGTAGTCCACGGACACCACCACGCAGCCGGCGGACCGGCACAGGTCCCGGCAGACGGCGTCGGCGGTGTCGAGATCGCCGATCACCCAGCCGCCGCCGTGGAAGTTGACCAGCACCGGAAACGGACCGTCTCCGGCGGGGGTGTAGATCCGCACCGGTATGTCGCCGCCGGGCCCCGGAACGGCACGGTCGGCGACCGCGCCCACCTCGATCTCCGGATTCGCCGGGCGCATCATCCGGTACATCTCCCGGCCCTCGGCGGGCGAGAGCTGTGAGATCGCCGGCCCCTCGGCGGCGGCCAGTTCGGCCAGCATGGCCTGGTATTCGGGTGCTAGCGGCATGGTTCTCCCCTCGTGTTCGGCGGCCGGCCGGTCGTCCGGAGCCGCGGTGATTGCCCGTCGCGCCGGCCACGGCGCGGCGTGTAGCTGACAGCCTTCCAAGGTAAACTGTGCGCCCTTCGGAGTCACCCCGCCCGGCCCCGGCGCCCGGCGGACCTGGAATTTGCTGGAGTGAAGGCATGATCAAGCAGAACGGCGCAGACGAGGCCGCCGAGGCGAAACAGTCCCAGTTCCTCGAGCGCACCCTGTTCGACCGGCGCACCCTGACCCTGTTCGGGGAGATCAACACCGAGGTCGCCCAGCGCACGGCGGAGAAGCTGCTGGCCCTGGCCTACACCTCCGACGCGCCGATCACGCTGTACATCGGCTCCCCCGGCGGCCACGTCGAGTCCGGCGACACCATCTTCGACATGATCCAGTTCATCAAGCCGGTGGTGCGCACCGTGGGCACCGGCTGGGTGGGCAGCATCGCCACCCACATCTACCTGGCGGCGGAGAAGGACAACCGCTACTGCCTGCCCAATACCCGTTTCCTCATTCACCAGCCCGCCGGCGGCTTCGGCGGCACGGCGTCGGACGTGGAGATTCACGCCCGGGAGATCGTCAAGACCCGGGCGCGGATCAACCGGGTCATCGCCGAGCGGACCGGCCAGCCGCTGGAACGCATCGAGCGGGATACCGACCGGGATTTCTGGATGGGTCCGGAGGAGTCCATGGAATACGGCCTGGTCGGCCGGATCATCCGCAGCATGGACGAGCTGCCCGACTGACGCGCGCCCCGGCGGCCGCGCGAGCCACGGCTCGAGTTCATGCCCGTCGAGCCGATCACCGTCGAAGGCCCGGCCGGGCCGCTCAGCGCCGACCTGACGCGTCCTGACCGCAGCCGCGCCGCGCTCCTGCTTGCCCACGGGGCCGGCGCCGGTTACCGCCATGCCACCATGGTGGCCCTCGGCGAGGCCCTGGCCCGCGTCGACGTCGCCACGCTGCGGTTCAACTTTCCGTTCACCGAGGCCGGCAGGCGCCGGGTCGACGCGCCGGCGACGGCGCAGGCTGCCGTCGTGGCCGCCGCCGGTGTGCTGGCGGCGCGTTGCCCCGACGTCCCGCTGTGCGTCGGCGGCCACAGCTTCGGGGGCCGCATGGCGTCCCATGCCCTGGCCGACGGCCTGGTCGACGCCCGGGCCCTGATCTGCACCAGCTTTCCCCTGCACCCGGCGCAACGTCCCGGGACGGAACGGGCCGCGCACCTGTCCCGGATCGAGGTGCCGATGCTGTTCGTTTCCGGCACCCGGGACGCCCTCGCCGGGCGGGACCTGCTCGCCGGCGTGGTGGCGGACCTCGGCGGGCGCGCGACGCTGCACTGGCTGGAGGATGCGGACCACGGCTACCGGGCGCGCAAGCGGGTGCGGCAGGATCCGCGCCCGGTCTTCGACGAACTGGCCGAGGCGGTGGCGGGCTTCCTCGATCGCGTGCTCTGACGACGCTGGCACGCCGATTGCTCTGTTCCCGGCGGCAGCCTCCCCGGCCCCCGGAAATCCCGGGATGCCGGGCGAGGCGGCCGGGGAGATGCACCATCGCGGTGCATCGAGAGTTGACGCGGGGGTGCGCAGGCACCCGAATGGCATGAGGCTGACGATCATGAGCATGGCGCCCACGGTTCTGCGCTCCGGCCTGGCGAGCTATCTGTTCATCTACGTGGTCGAGGACGCAGTCGAGCAGGCAGCCGGGAATGCCGCCCCGGCGGCGAGACGGTTCTGCACGGTCGTCGCCTACGGCCGCACCCTCGAGGCCGCGGAGCGGATCGCCATCAACCGGGTGCATCAGCAGGGGCTGCACATCGTCCGCACCGACACGGCGACGGCGGCGCCCTGGCTCGACGCGGTCAGCGACGGGGACTACCTCCAGGAGCTCGGGCGGTTCGGCTGCGCGCTCAAGCTCGACGGCATCGCGGCCGGCGCTGCGGATCTGGCAGCGGCAACCGCCGCCTGAGGCCACCGCGGCCCGCCGGGGCGTCGATCCGCGGCGCACTGCACCAGCCGGGTCAGCCGCCGAAGCGCTTCAACCGTTCTTCGAGATCGGGTCCCCGTCCCGGGCTGTTCTGGCGCTCGAACTCGAGCCCGTCCCGGAGCGTGTGGTCCAGCCCCCGGTTCACCAGCATCTTGTCCGCGCGCAGGGTGAACCAGGAGTTCTCCAGAAAGCCGCGGGCCATGGCCTCGGCCGCTTCCGCCAGCTCTGCGGACGGCACCGCCTTCACCGCCAGCCCCATGCTCACGGCCTCGGTCCCGGACACCACGCGGCCGCTGAACATCATCTCCTTGGCGGCGGTGAGCCCGATCCGGCGGGGCAGGCGCTGGCTCATGCCCCAGGTCGGTGACATGCCCCACTTGCCGTGGGTGTCCGCGAGCCGGGCGTCCTCGGCCACGATCATCAGGTCGCAGGCGAGCGCCAGCTCCAGCGATCCCGTGTAGCAGTGGCCCTGCACGGCGGCGATGACGGGCTGGGGCAGGTTCTCGATGGCGTCCAGGGTCTCGGCCTGGTAATGCCGGCTGGGCGCGGTCTCGCCGGCCTGAATGGCCTTGAGGTCGTTGCCCGCGGAGAATGACCGCCCCCGTCCGCACAGCAGCACGCAGCCCACGTCGTCGGTCTGCCCGGCGATGGCGTCGACGTGGCCGCGCAGCTCCACGAACAGCGCCGGGCTCAGCGCGTTCAGCGCCTCCGGCCGGTTGAGTGTCAGAATCGCCAGACCGTCCCGGTCTTCCCGTTCCACCAATGCCATGTCCGCGTTCCTCCCCGTGTGATGGCCCGGCTGCCGTTCTGCTGGCCGGATCTGTCATGATAGCGGCTACCATGCGCGCGAAGTCCACCCCGGGTTGGGCCGGCGCCGCCGGACGGGTGCCGGCCCCGTCACTGTCGACCGCCTGCCGGCGGCGGGCGGCGTGGTGGGCCCTGCTGACCGGCCTGCTGCTGCCCGGGTCCGCGCTGGCGGGTGGGGGCGTGATGCTCGAGAACGACACCTGCATCATCACCGTGGGCTTCTACCGCGCCCACTTCACCGCCTACCAGCCGCAAACCCGCGGGGACGAGGAATTCTGCGAGGACCTGCCGGACGTCGGCGAGGCGGTGTTCGTCCTCGACTACCTGCACGACAGCATGAAGCAGGTGCCCGTGGACTTCCGCATCATCCGCGACGCCACCGGGCTGGGGAACTTCACCCGCCTGGAGGACGTGCGGGCGCTGGGGGATCTCGCGCCGCTCACCGTGTTCTACCGGCCGCCGTCGGTGGAGCCGGACGCCAGCTACCGGGTGCGCCACGAGTTCGCGGCCCCGGGACACTTCGTCGGCATCGTCACCGCCGGCCATCCCACCAAGGACAAGACCTACACCGCGGTGTTTCCGTTCTCCGTGGGGCTGGACCGCTTTCCCTGGCTGTGGGTCGCCGCGGCCCTGGGTCTGGTGCTCGGCGTGGCCGCCCTCGCCTGGTTCTGGCTGGGCGCCGGCCGGGAGCGTCCGTCGTGAGCGCCGGCCGGGGGGGCGCCGCGCGGCGCTGGGTGGCGGTGGCCGCCGTGCTGGGCGCGCTGCTGGCCTTTCCGCCGGCCTGGTATCCGGACGGGCTGCGGCTGACGCTCACCCGCTGGTTCGGCGCCGCCGGCTACCGGCCGCCGCCGCCT
>DLCH01000075.1:138989-200711 GCA_002480525.1 Gammaproteobacteria bacterium UBA7803
GGCTACCGGCCGCCGCCGCCGTCGCTGCCGGCGGACCGGCTCGGCCCGTCGACGCCGGCCTGCCCCGAGGATCTGGACGGGCGCCGCGCTGCCGCCGTGATCGACGGCGTCGAGATCGCCGCCGCGCCGACCTGCGTGGCGGACGATCCCTATCTGGTGGCCGCCGCGGTGCGCGGCACCAACAACGTGTCCGCCGACACCCTCGCCCGCAGCGGCCTGACCCGGGACGCGGTGGAGAAGGGCCGCGACCTCGACGGCGACGGCGATCCCGACGAGATCCACATCCGTCTGGAGGTGGCGGAACTGAACGGCGGTTCGCCGCTGGTGGACGGCCCGGTGACCCGCTACGACATCGCGCCCGGGGTGCGTCCGGGTCTGTGGGTGTTCGCGCCCAAGCTGGTGGGCATGGCGGTGGAGAACTTCGAGTCCAACGTCGCCCGGGAGGCGCTGCGGCTGCCGTCGCCGGCGCTGCGCATCGAGCAGGGCGACACCGTCCGCATCACCCTGGAGAACAGCCACTACATGCCCCACACCCTGCACCTGCACGGCGCCGATCACGGCTTCGTCGACGCGGGCGGGGAGGGCAACGACGGGGTGCCGCTGACCAGCGAGCTGCCGGTCATGCCCGGCTTCTCGCGCACCTACGAGCTGACGCCGCGCCACGCCGGCACCATGTTCTACCACTGCCACGTGCAGCCCCACGTGCACGTGCAGATGGGCCTGCAGGGCCTGTTCGTGATCGAGGAGAACCGGCCGCACAACTGGCTGCAGACGCTGAACGTCGGCGCCGGGCTGGTGCGCGCGCCCTCGGTGGCGAGCCGGGAGGCCTTCGACGTCGAGTACGACCTGCACTACCTGGACCTGGACCGCGAGCTCGGCGAGCGCATCCGCTGGTACAACGACGCCCGGCTGATCACCCGGGCCATGCATCGGGAGTACGACGTCACCGATGCGAACGTCGACTACTTCACCCTGAACGGCCGTTCCTTCCCGTACACCTTCCGCGAGTCGCTGGTGGTGGCGGGGCCGGATCAGCGGGTCAAGCTGCGGGTGGTGAACGGCGGCTCCAAGGGCATCGCGCTGCACACCCACGGCCACAAGTTCACCGTCACCGATCTGGACGGCGTGCCCCGGCCGCCGGCGGCGCGCGCGCCCCAGGACGTGCTGTGGCTGCCCACCGCCCAGCGCGCCGACCTGGCGATCAGCACCCGGGACGACGGGCTCGGCTCCTACGGCCCGGGGATCTGGCTGTTCCACGACCATCAGAACCGCGGTGTCACCACCGACGGCATCGGCCCCGGCGGCAACATCAGCGCCATCGTCGACCCGCAGTACCTGGGGGAGGACGGCTGGCCCCGGACCCGGGGCGTGTCCTTCGAGCCGTACTTCACCGAGGCCTACTACCGGCGGGAGGTGCCGGTCTGGCAGAGCTACGCGCCGGGTCTGTTCGGCGACCCCGGTAGCGACCGCTGGCTGCTGGCCCGGCTGGCGGTGCTGGCGCTGTGTCTCGGCACTCTGGCCGCCCTCGGGATCGGCGCCTGGCGGCGCCGATGAGGCGGCCGGCGACGCGCGCCGCCCCGGCGCTGGTGCTGGCCCTGCTGACCTGGCCGCCGGCGATTGCCGCCCAGGACGGTGGGCACCACGCCCACCATCATGCCGCCGGCGCGGACGGCAGCGTGGTCATGAACGCCAACCCGGACACGCTGCCCAACGGCTGCGCCGCGGTGAGCGGCGACGAGGCCGTGACGATCCACGCCGGCCGCGACTACGCCGCGGACGTGCCCGGCGCGCTGTTCGGCATGAGCCGCCACGAGGTGCGGGTGCCGCCCTGCACGCGTCTCACGGTGACCCTGGTCAACGACGACGACATCCGCCATCAGTGGATGGTGCACGGGCTGCCCAAGTACCTGTACCCGGCCGGCATGTTCCACATCGAGGCCATGGGCGGCGGCCGGGCGACCGGCACCTTCATCGTGCCGGCGGAGGACCGCACCTACCTGATCCACTGCGACATCGCCCAGCACATGGAGAAGGGCATGCGCGGTCAGCTCGTGGTCGGCGCGGGCAGCGGCGATCTGTGGGCGGTGCCGGGCATCAGCGACGCCTTCCGGCGCGACGACTATCTGCCCGGGGGTGGGCGCACTGCGCTCCTGTTCACGGTAGCCTTGGCGCTGGGATTCGTCGCCGGCCGGCTGCTGTATCGTCGCGGCCGCAGGGGCCGGGGGCAGGTACAGGAGCAGCAATGAAACGCGATCTGGTCATCGTCGGCGGCGGTATCGCCGGCCTGTCCTGCGGCGCCTGCGCCGCGTCCGACTTCGAGGTCACGGTGCTGGAAGCGGAGATGCAGCCCGGCTATCACAGCTCCGGGCGCTCGGCCGCGGTCTACATCGAAGCCTTCATGAGCGAGACCATCCACGCGCTGTCGCTGGCCAGCACCCGGCACTTCCGCGATCAGGGGGCGAAGCCGGTGGGCGACGTGACCATCGCCGACGAGGCCCACGGCGCCGAGCTCGACGTCTTCTTCGACACCTGGAAGGACCTGTGTCCGGACCTGCGGGAGGTGGACCGCGCCGAGGTGCTCGCGCAGGTGCCGATCCTGCGTCCCGAGCGGGTGCACCGGGCCATCGTCGATCCCAACGCCCTGTCGCTGGATGCCCACGGGCTGATGGAAGGCTACCGGCGCGCCCTCGCCGAGGCCGGCGGCCGGGTGATCAACAACGCGCCGGTCCGGCGCATCGAGCGGCGCGGCGGCCGCTGGGTGGTGGGCTACGGCGACGACGGCGAGGTGTCGGCGGACGTGCTGGTCAACGCCGCCGGCGCCTGGGGCGACGAGCTCGCGGCGCTGGCCGGCGTCGAGCCGCTGGGTCTTCAGCCACTGCGCCGCACCGCGCTGCTGCTGGACCTCGAACGGGACGTCTCCGCCTGGCCGCTCATCCACCGGATTCAGGGCGGGCTGTACTTCAAGCCCGAGGCGGGGCTGCTGATGGTGTCGCTGGCGGACGAGCATCCGAGCGCGCCCTGCGACGCCCAGCCGGAGGAGCTGGACGTGGCCATGATCGTCGAGCGTTTCCAGGAGCTCACCAGCGTCGAGGTGCGCCGCCTCAACCGGACCTGGGCGGGGCTGCGGACCTTCCTGCCGGACCGGCTGCCCGCGGTCGGCTACGACCCGCGGGTGGCGGATTTCTTCTGGCTGGTGGGGCAGGGCGGGGCCGGCATGCAGACCGCGCCGGCCATGGGTCAGGCCGCCGCGGATCTGCTGGCGGGCCGGTTCAGCCCGTTCGCCGAGGCGCTGTCCCCGGCCAGGTCGTTCGCCTGACCGGGAGCCTGATCCGCTACAGGCCGAGCACCAGCTTGGCGACGATGTTCTTCTGCACCTCGTTGGTGCCGCCGGCGATGGAGCTGGAGCGCAGGTTGAAGTAGCGGGGCAGCGCCATGATGCCCTCGTCCGGGCCGACGGCGCTCACGCCGCTGCCGACGGTGCGTGCTTCGGGCTGGTAGACCTGGGCGTACTCGGCCACGGCCTCGACGGCGAGCTCGGTGAGCCGCTGGGTGATGTCCGCCGACAGGTTCTTCATGATCGACGACTCCGGCCCCGGGTTCTTGCCGTGGGACAGGGCGGCCAGGGTGCGGAACTCGGTGTACTGCACGGCCTGGAGCTGCACGTCCGCCTCGTCCAGCCGCCGGCGGAAGTCCGGGTCCTCGGCCAGGGTGCCGTCGCCGACGGGGACCGCCGCGGCCAGCCGGCGCAGCCGGGCCATGGCCGCCTCCTGGGCCGCGCTGCCGCCGCCGCCGCGCTCGAACTCGAGCAGATACTTGGCCACCGTCCAGCCCTGATTCTCCTCGCCCACCCGGTTCTCCCGGGGCACGCGGACGTCGTCGAAGAACACCTGGTTCACCTCGTGATCGCCGGAGGCGAACACGATCGGCTCGACGGAGATGCCGGGGGTGTCCATGTCCAGCAGCAGGAAGGTGATGCCGGACTGGGGCTTGCCCTGGTCGCTGGTGCGCACCAGGCAGAACATGCGGTTGGCGTAGTGGGCGTGGGTGGTCCAGATCTTCGAGCCGTTGAGCACGTAGTGATCGCCGTCGACGTCCGCCCGCAGCTTCAGAGACGCCAGGTCCGAGCCCGAGCCGGGCTCCGAGTAGCCCTGACACCAGTAGTCCTCGCCGGACAGGATGCGCGGCAGGTAGTAGTCCTTCTGGGCCTGGGTGCCGTAGCCGATCAGCATGGGGCCGCACATGCCGATGCCCATGGGCGCCAGGCTCGGCGCGCCGGCCAGGGTCGACTCCCGGGTCCAGATGTAGCGCCGGGTCAGATCCCAGCCGGTGCCGCCGTATTCCTTCGGCCAGGACGGGGCGATCCAGCCCTGGCGGTGGAGGATGCGGTGCCAGACGATGTTGTGCTCGTAGTCGAGGAAGATGCCGGGGCAGAAGCGCTGGGCCTCGCGCAGATCGTCGGTGAGGTTGTCGTCGAGAAAACGACGGACCTCGTCGCGGAAGGCTTCGTGCTCGGCGCTGAAGCTGATGTTCATGGTGAGTAACTCCTGACGGCGGATTCCAGTTCGAAGACGTGTTCGTCGTGCGCGTTCAGCGCCCGCAGGGCATCGGCGAGCGCCAGCAGATAGTCGCGGTTGCTGCCGCTCGGGCCGTGGCTGGTGGCGATCTGCCGGGCCATGTCGTCCAGCGGCGCGGGTCCCAGATAGGCGAAATTGTCCGTCGGCGCGATGTACACCACCGCATCCAGATACCCCGTAGGAGCGGCCTCCCGGCCGCGATCCCCTTCGTCCAATCCAAGCGGTCCGGGCGTGCTCGAAAGAGATCGCGGCCAGGAGGCCGCTCCTACGGGGGGTGTGTGGGTTTGCAGCGAGACGTCGAACCGCCGGTAGCCGTTCTTCTCCCGATGATCGAGGTTCTCGAAAACGCGGGTGACCGTGGCCTGGTCCACGCGGTAGGCCATGCCGTCGCAGTGGCCCTCACCGGTGTGCACCAGGGTGACCACCCGGCCGGGGCGCTCCGGCACGCCCCGGTGGTCGTGGGAGCCCTGCCAGAAGCGGCGCTGCCAGCCGGCGAGGCGCGCGGGTCGGCGTTCCAGATACTCGAAGTCCGGGCGCCAGATGAGCGAGCCGTAGCCGAAGATCCACAGGCTCATCGGGTCGGCGTCGCCTCAGGCCAGCCCGCGGGAGATCTCGAAGGCCCGGCGGGTTTCTGCCTGCAGGGCCGGATCGAGCAGGTAGTCCGCTGCGGTCAGCGCCAGCGCGCGGGCGCCGTCCAGGGCCGCCAGGTCGCCGGTCTCCGAGCCCGCCCAGCGGGCGAACTCCGGGTTGTGAATGACCACGTTGGGCGGCGCGCAGGCCAGCATCGGATGGATCGACGGCGTGCGGTAGCTGACGTTGCCCATGTCGGTGCTGCCGGCGCCGCCGAGGGCCTCCGCCGGCAGGAACTCCCGGCCCAGCGACTCGCCGTGGCGCTGAAACGTGGCGGCCAGGGGGGCGTTGGTGTTGAGGTCCAGGTAGTCGACGTCGGCCCAGCGCACCTCGACCTCGCAGCCGCTGCCCTTCGCGCCCGCCTCGAAGCAGGCCTGGACGCGCGGCTTCAGGGCCGCCAGATCCTTCTCGTTGGCGGCGCGCACGTAGAACTCGCCGGCGGCCCGGTCGGGGACGATGTTCGGCGCCTGGCCGCCTTCGGTGACGATGCCGTGGATCCGCTCCCGGTTGCGGATGTGCTGGCGCAGGTTGGAGATCGCCTGATAGGCCAGCAGCAGGCCGTCGAGGGCGTTGATGCCTTTGTGCGGCATGGCGGAGGCGTGGGCGGAACGGCCGTGGTAGACCACGCTCACCTCGGCCACGCAGATGCACGGCATGGCCGTGAGATTGACCCCGGCGGGGTGGATCATCAGCGCGGCGTCGATGCCGTCGAAGGCGCCGGCGCGGGCCATCAGCTCCTTGCCGCCGCCCTTCTCCTCGGCCGGCGTGCCCAGCAGGCGCACCCGCCCCGGCAGCGTGTCCGCCACCGCCTGCAGGCCCAGGGCCGCGCCGAGGGCGGCGGTGGCGATGAGATTGTGGCCGCAGGCGTGGCCGATACCGGGCAGGGCGTCGTACTCCGCCAGCACGGCGACCGTGGGGCCGGCGCCGCTGGTGACGTCGGCTTCGAAGGCGGTTTCCAGGGAATACACGCCGCGGCGGGCCTCGACGCCGAAGCGGGCCACGGTGTCGCACAGCAGCTCGCAGGCGAACCGCTCCTGGAAGGCGAGCTCGGGCCGCGCGTGGATGGCGTGGGAGACGCTCAGCAGATCGTCGCTGAGCGCGTCGATGCGGTCGAGAATGCGCTGCCGGATGCCGGCGTCCATGACTTGATCCCTCGAGGTGTGCCGACCCATTATGCAGAATACGTTCTAAATCTGCGCGGGAGGGGGAGATGGCGGACTATCGATTTCTCGAGGTCGAGTGGGCGGGCCGGCTGGCCACCGTCACGGTCAGCAACCCGCCGATCAACCTGGTCACCCTGGAGCTGTTCGGCGAGCTGGCCGCGCTGGCGGCGGAGCTGGAGGCGGACCCGGATCTCACCGTGGTAGTGATGAAGAGCGCCGACCCGGACTTCTTTCTGGCCCACTTCGACGTGGCGGCGATTCTCGGATTCCCGGTTGACGGTCCTGCGGAGCGCAGCCCCGAGCTGAACGACTATCACCAGATGTGCGAGCGCTTCCGCACCATGAACAAGGTGACCATCGCCCAGATCGAGGGGCGCGTCGGCGGCGGGGGCAGCGAGCTGGCGGCCAGCTTCGACCTGCGCTACGGCGTCCGCGGACGCACGCGCATCAATCAGATGGAAGTGCCCCTGGGCATTCTGCCGGGCGGCACCGGTACCCAGCGGCTGCCCCGGCTGGTTGGCCGGGCCCGGGCCATGGAGATCATCCTCGGCGGCGAGGACCTCGACGCCGAGACCGCGGAACGCTGGGGTTATCTGAACCGGATCTTCGCGGCCGACGAGATCGGCCCGTGGGTGGCGCGGCTGGCCCGGCGCATCGCGTCGTTTCCGCCGGAAGCGGTGCGTCTCGCCAAGGCCGCGGTGGACGGCGCGGAGTCGCCCCTGGCCGAAGGGCTGCCGGAGGAGGCCTACCTGTTCCAGTGCCTGCTGCGCACCGACGGCGCCCAGCGCAACATGCAGCGCTTTCTCGAGATCGGCGGCCAGACCCGGGAAGGCGAGCTGGAGGTCGACCGGCTGAGCGGGAAGCTCGGCGACTGACCCCGCAGGAGCGCGGGAGCGATCGCGGCCGGGAGGCCGCTCCTACGGGGGCGGCATCGCGCGAGGATTGCTCTGGCGTAGGAGCGCCCTCCCGGGCGCGATCGGGTGGTGGCATCGCGCAAGGGTTGCTCCGGCGTAGGAGCGCCCTCCCGGGCGCGATCGGGTGGTGGCATCGCGGAAGGGTTGCCCCGGCGTAGGAGCGCCCTCCCGGGCGCGAACGGATGTGCGGCATCGCGCGAGGATTGCTCCTGCGTAGGAGCGCCCTCCCGGGCGCGATCGGGTGGTGGCATCGCGCAAGGGTTGCTCCGGCGTAGGAGCGCCCTCCCGGGCGCGAACGGATGTGCGGCATCGCGCGAGGATTGCCCCGGCGTAGGAGCGCCCTCCCGGGCGCGATCGGTTTTGCGGCGAGCGATCGTGGCCGGGGGCCTGCCGCTGCCTCACACGATCCGCGAGTTGGTCTTCCCCCAGTAGCGGTCCTTCAGCAGCCGCTTGTAGAGCTTGCCCGTGGGCAGCCGCGGCAGCTCGTCCTCGAAGTCGACGCTCCGCGGGCACTTGTAGTGGGCCAGGTGCTCGCGGCAGTAGGCCAGCAGCTCGGCGGCCAGGTCGTCGTCGGCGCGGACCCCGTCGGCCACCTGCACCACGGCCTTGACGGCCTCGCCCATCTCCTCGTCGGGCACCCCGATCACCGCCACGTCCGCCACCTTCGGATGCAGGATGAGCTGGTCCTCGATCTCCTGGGGATAGATGTTCACGCCGCCGGAAATGATCATGAACGTCGCCCGGTCGGTGAGGTACAGGAAGCCGTCCCCGTCCACGTAGCCGACGTCGCCCAGCGCGCTCCAGTTGGCGTGCTCGGGGTGCTGGGCGCCCTTCGTCTTGGCCTCGTCCCGGTGGTAGGCGAAGGGCATCTCCGGCAGCTCGAAGTACACCAGCCCCGGCTCGCCCGGCGGCAGCTCCCGGCCTTCCTCGTCGCAGATGTGCAGGGTGCCGAGCACCGGCTTGCCCACCGTGCCCGGGTGGCTCAGCCATTCCTCCGGTCCGCAGTGGGTCAGCCCGTTCAGCTCCGTGCCGCCGTAGTACTCGTAGAGGATCGGCCCCCACCAGTCGAACATCTGCTGCTTGATGCCGGCCGGGCAGGGGGCCGCGGCGTGGATGGCCACCCGGTGGGACGACAGGTCGAAACCGCTGCGGTCGGCTTCCGGCAGCTTGAGCATGCGGGTGAACATGGTGGGCACCCACTGGCTGTGGGTGACCCGATGGCGCTCGATCGCCTCCAGCGCGCCCACCTCGTCGAAGCGCGGCATCATCACCACGGTGCCGCCCAGGGCGATGGTGGCGGTGGTGAAGCCCATGGGCGCCGAGTGGTAGAGCGGCGCCGGCGACAGGTAGACCGTGGACTCGTCGAAGTTCCACAGCGCCCGCTGCAGCGCGCCCACCGGCCCCGCGTCCTCGTGGATCTTCATGCCCGTCAGCGGCCGCACGATGCCCTTCGGCCGGCCCGTGGTGCCGGAGCTGTAGAGCATGAACTGGCCCGCCGGCTCGTCCGCCAGCGGCTCGGCGGGAAAGCCGGCGATGGCCGACTCGTAGGACTCGAAGCCCGGCGCCGTGCCGTCGACCATCAGCCAGCGCTCGCAGCGCGGCGCGCAGGCCGGCAGCTCCCGGGCCACCTCGGCCAGCTTCGCCGAGGTGACCAGCACCCGGGCTTCGCAGTCGTCGACGATGTAGCCGGCTTCCTCGCCGGTCAGGTAGCGGTTCACGGTGGTCAGGTACAGCCCGGAGCGCATGGCGGCCCACACCACCTCGAAGTAGCGCAGGTGGTTCTCCATGAACACGGCCACGTGATCGCCGGGACGCAGCCCCGCATCCCACATGAGCTGTGCGAGCCGATTGGAGCGGTCGTCGAGCTCCCGGTAGCTGACCTCGGCACCGCTGGTGGCTTCCACGACCGCCGGCTTGTCGGGAAACTCCCGGGCCCACTTGCCTGGATACATGATGTTCTCCCCCTGATTCGAACCGTGCCGCCGGCCGGTCACCCTGCCGGCGTGTTCAGCCTCGCGCATTCCGCCATGAAGCGGATGGCTTCCTCGTCACCGGAGATCGTCAGTCCGGTGGCGCCGCTGTCCTCCCAGGCCCGGAAACGCTGCCGGATGCGCGCTTTCGGGCCGACCAGGGCGCCCTGGTCGACGAACTCGTCGGGCACCGCCGCGGCGGCTTCGTCCTTGCGCTTGGCCAGGTACAGCTCCTGAATTCGCTCGGCGGCGTCGCCGAAGCCGCGGCGGACCATCATCTCCTTGTGGAAGTTCTTGTTGCGGTGGCCCATGCCGCCGACGTACAGGGCGATGCCCGGCTTCAGCCGGTCCAGCGCGCTCTGCACGTCGTCGGTGATCTGCACCTGGCTCATGGCCTGGACCTCGAACTGGTCCCGGCGCTTGCCGGCCCGGGCCAGGCCCTCGCTGATCCAGTCCTCGTAGATCGCAGCGGACTCGGGCACGTAGCCCAGCGGCAGCCAGCCGTCGGCGATCTCGGCGGTGAGGCGCACGGTGGCCTCCATGCCGGTGCCCAGCCAGATGGGAATGTCCGGATTCATGTGCAGGATCGACTTGAGCGGCTTGCCCACGCCGAGGGCCCCCTCGCCGGTGTAGGGCAGGCTGATCTCGCGGCCGTCGTGGGTCACCGGTGCCTCGCGCGCCCAGATCTTCTTCATGATCGAGACGTAGTCCTTGATCCGGTAGTACGGCTTGCCCCAGGGCTGGCCGTACCAGCCTTCGACGATCTGCGGCCCGGACACGCCGATGCCGCAGATGGCGCGGCCACGGCCGGCGAGCTGGTCCAGGGTCGCCATGGCCATGGCGGCGTTGGCCGGCGTGCGTCCGGCGAGCTGGATGACCGCGGTGCCGAGGCGGATGCGCTCGGTGTGGGCGGCCAGATAGGCCAGCGGCGTGATGGCGTCCGAGCCGTAGGCCTCCGCCGTCCACACCGAGTCGTAGCCGAGCCGCTCGGCGAGCTTTACCTGCGCCACTGGAATGGTGAGATCGGCGCCGGAGTATCCCAGCATCAGGCCGAGCTTCATGACGGACTCCCTGTGTTCCCCCCGATGAGCTTACACCGAGTCGGGGGCGCGTTGGGGAGGGTGCTCGAAAGGGCGCCGTACCCTAGAGGCTGAACCTGACCCGGACCCAGATCCGCGACGCGTCGCGGTACTGGCCGAACAGCTCGTCCCGCTCGCCGAACAGCAGATCGCCGCCCAGCTCGAGCCGCAGGTGGCTGTGGCCCCGCCACTCGACGACCGGTCGGACGACGCCGTCTCCGTCGCTGAGCGTGCCCAGCAGTTCGGCGCGTAGCTGCACGGTGTCCTGCCGGAAGCCGCGCTGCAGGCGCAGGGTGCCGACCACGTCCCGGTGCGGCCGGGTCGGGTCGAGGCGGCCGCGCTCGATCTGATCCACGGCGAGCTGTGCGTTGACGAACCAGCCGCCGGGAGCGTTCACGTCCAGGCCGCCGCCGACCAGCCAGCGCCGACGCTCGACCACGGTGAGCGGTTCGGCGCCGTAGACGTTGACCGGCTGGTCCGGCACGTACGCGGCTTCGAGGCGCCAGATCGCCTGGCCCAGCGGGCCTTCCAGGGTCGTGCCGAGCAGATGCCGCTCGGGATAGTCCAGCAGCACCGCCGGCCCCGCGCCCGTCCCGACCAGGCGCAGCGCCGGATCCGTGTCGGGGCCGCGCAGCGTCAGCACGGACGCCTCGACGCTGCCGAACCGGCGTTTCAGCCGCAGGCCCAGAGTCGCGTCGCCCCGGTAGGCGTCCCGGTCGGCGACCACCACCGGCAGAGCCGGCGCGTCCGGCGGCAGGCCGCCGCGCAGCCTCGGCGCCAGCGGCGAGAAGACGTCGCCGAGACCGGCGAGCTGGCTCACGGTGGGATCCGCCAGCACCGCGGCGTCCACGTTCGTGCCGCCCAGATAACCCTGCCAGCGGACGCCCCAGCGGGCGAGCCGCTCCGGCCGCACGTCCGTCAGCACGAAGTCCCGCCGGCGCACGGCGTCGAAACGGTCCGTGATCTGCACGCCGTCCAGCACGCCCCAGGGCACCGTCTGCTTGCCGACGATCAGTGCGCCCGCGCCGATCCGCCGGGTCAGCGTGGCGCGATCCACTTCGACGCGGAAGTGGTCGCCGTCGACGATCGGTCGGGCGGCGTGCGAGTAGGTATCGAGGGTGCCGAGCCCGGTGTCGTCCTCGGCGTACTCCGCGCGCAGGGCGAGATCGGCGCGCCACCGCTCTCCGAGCAGCAGCCGCGCGGACGGCGCGAGCGTGAGTCGCGACAGGGTCGCCGCGCCGCTGTCGACGGCCATCCCGCCCCAGTACTCGATATCGACCTTGCGGTTCGCCAGCGCGACGTCGGCCCGGACGGCGCCGGACGCGGCGCCGAGCAGGGTGCCGACCAGCAGCCACCCGGCCCGCCGGCGGCGGCCGGCGACGCGCCGGGCTGGGGTCCCGCGCCCGTGCCCGGAGCCAGTCGTGGGGTGTCGGCTCACGATCGGCTCACCGGATGCGCGGCACGCCGAAGGCGAGCGCGTTGGCGTCGAACACCCGGGGGCTGAGATCCGGCACGTGGCGCATGTCCTCGAAGCGGATCCGGGTCGTGTGTCCGGTCTGGTGCTGCACGACCTCGAAACGCAGCGCCGTCCAGGCGTCGCCGACCAGGCCCTGTTCGGTGATGGTCACCCGCTTCAGCGGCGCACCGTCCGGATCGGCGAACTCGATGACCACCGGAAACCACGTTTCGGGGTCGACCAGCGCCCGGAACCCGCCGTAGCCGGTTTCACGCTCGATCTCCGCCGACCGGGCGGTGCCGAGCAGCACCGGATGGGGGCGGCCGTCGTGGTCGGCCTCGCCGTCGGCGCGGAAGTGCCAGTCCGTCAGCCGGAACTTGAAGTTGTCCTTGATGTCGCCGTAGGTCAGGTCCGTGCCCATGAAGTAGTCGCCGCGCTCCGAGGCCGGCAGCCGCCGCACGCGCTCGGTGACGGGCAGGTACAGCCAGGTGGCGTCGCCGGCCCGGGGCCGGTCGTGGCTGAGGAACGCCGTGTCCTGGATGGCGGCCGGCGCCGTGAAGTAGATGGCGACCCGAACCTCCCGTCCGGCTTCCGAGTGCGCCATCAGCGCGGCGCGGGAGCGGGTGCGGCCGGCGGCGTTGATCAGCTCGAAGTGCATCGTGCCGACGCGCCCGTCGTTGGCGGGCCGTTCCAGGATCTGGCGGGCCAGCGCTTCGCCGGCCTGGCCCGGATCGGCCATCGCGGCCAGTGACAGCAGGCCGAGGGCCAGCAGGACGAGCAGGCGCCGGAAGGTGTCGATCTCAGGCATTGCGGGATCTCCAGGCAGGGTGGGGTCGAAGGAGCGCGAGCACGCCGGGCAGCATGATCAGCGCGCCGAACAGGCTGCCGAACGCGCCGGCGGAAACCAGCAGGCCGAACCAGCGCAGCGGCGGTGCGCTGCTCAGGCACACCACGGCCAGGGCCACGCCGAGCGCCACCGCGGAGTAGAAGCAGGCGCGTCCGACCACCAGGTAGTCACCGGTCAGGGCCTCGTCCAGGGTCGGGCCGGACGCCAGTCGGCGGCGCAGGTGCGCCAGCAGGTGAATGCCGAAGTCGACGCCGAGGCCGGTGGCGATGGCGGCGGTCATGGACGTCGCGGGAGCGATGTCGATGGCCAGGGCGCCCATCACCGCGTAGGCGAACAGCACGCCGATGGCCACCGGAACCATCGCCAGCAGCGCGGGCTTCACGGCGCGGAAGGTCAGCAGCACCGCGACGAATACCAGCCCGCTGGCGAACCCGAGTCCGCGGAAGTGGTTGTCCGCCAGCGTCGACATCCAGCCGTGGTTGACGGCGACCCGACCGGCGGGCTCGGCGTCGAGCCCGTGGCGTCCGGACCAGTCGGCCGTGATTGTCCGCAGGGCTTCGACCACGGGGCCGGTGGTGCTGAAACGGTCCGAGACGAGCTGCGCCCGCAGCAGCGTGCTGCGCCGCTCGTAATCGAGGAGCTGCTTGAAGTCCTCCGGGGCGCCGGAGGCCTCGTACAGGAACATGTACTGCTGGGGGGCGAGGGCCCGGGTGGGCAGTGTCCCCGGGGGCGCGCCGGTGAGGATTTCGTGCATGCGCGCCATGTCCTCGTCGATGCCGCGCACCTTCACCACGCCCGGCAGCCCGGCGATGTCCGACTTCAGCGCGGCGATGGCCGCCAGGGCGGGCACGGTCAGAATGCCGTCGGGCCCATCGGTGCTCACGACGACGTCGAGAAAGTTCAGCCCGCCGAGGGCGTCGCCGAGGGCCGCGTCCGCCAGGCGCACCGGATCGTCCGGCGGGAAGTAGCGCTTGCGCTCGTAGTCGAACTCGGCGGCGAACGCGCCCAGCAGCATCAGCGCGACGATGCCGGCGAGCACGATCGGCGTGCGCTGGGGATGGGCGAGGGCGGCCCGGGACAGGAATCCGACCAGGCGATCCACCTGCCGGTGCCCGTCCGGGCGTCCGGCCCGGTCCGGGGCGGGCCGCAGGTCCGTCAGAATCATGATCGCCGGCAGCACGGTCAGGGTGAGCGCCCAGGCCGCCGCGACGCCCACCGAGGCGAACAGACCGAACTCGGCGATGGGCCGCATGGCGCTGCCCAGGGTCAGGCCCAGGAAGGCGGCGACGGTGGTCACGGTGGTCAGGGTGATCGGCAGCCGGGTGTGGCCGAGCGCTGCCCTGACCGCGGCGGTGGCGGAGGCGTCGGGATCGGCGGCACGGTGCCGCAGGTACCAGGTGCTCAGATGCAGGCTGTCCGCCACCGCGATGGCCATGATGACCACCGGCAACGCGGTGGTGATGAGATAGTAGTGCGCACCGACCCACCCCATGAGCCCGATGGCGGCGGCGGCCGACGCGGCGATGACCACCAGCGGTCCCAGCACGGCCAGCGGCCGGCGCAGCGCCACCAGCAGAATGACCAGCACGGTGAGCCCAGCGGCGGGCACGAAGATGCGCGTGTCGGTCTGCACGGTGGTCGCCAGGCGGGCATTCATGGCGGCGACGCCGGCCACGTGGGCGGTCACGTGATCCGGCACGAGGGATTCCGCCAGCGTCTTCAGGTCCGCGTACAGGCCGGTGGCATGATTCGGATCCTCGACCGGCACGATGATGGTGAGCAGCCGATCGTCCCGGGACGCCAGCAGGTCCAGATACATGGGCATGGCGTGCAGGCGTTCCCGGGCCAGGGCGGCGGTGGCCGCGGTGACGGGCCCGTCCGGCAGCAGGGGGTCCACCAGCAGATCGCCGCCGTCCCCGTGCATGAGGCGCTCGCTCGCCAGGCTCCGGACGTCGGCCTTGATCACGCCGGGCAGGCGTCTCGCCTGGTCGTGAATCTCCCGCAGCGCGGTCAGCACGGCCGGCTCCCAGACGCTGACTCCGGGCGGAGTCTGCAGGCCGATGATCACCGGATCGTCCAGCCCGAACAGGGCGCGCGCGCGATCCCGGGCCTCGGCGGCGGGGTGGGTCGCAGGAACGAAGGCGTCCACCGAGGAGTCGCGCTCCAGGCCGCGCAGTCCGGCTGCGAGCGGCAGCAGCAGGGCCGCCGCGGCGACGAGAATCCAGCTCGGGTGTTTCAGCACGTCGGCTTCCTCCGGTCGTGAAATCCGAGGATCTCGGTGACCACCTGGGGGCTCTTCAGCACGCCCCGATGGCCCAGGTGGCGGGTCGACACGAGCCGGGCGCCTGCCCAGTTCCGGGCCACGGTGGCGCCCACGCTGTGGGGAATCACCGGGTCGTGGCGGTCGTGAATCACCAGGCCGGGAATGCGCAGCCGGCCGGCGGCGGCGGTGGCGCTCAGGCTGCTCAGCGGCTCGCCCAGGGTGCTGATCAGCAGGCGGCGCAGCCGTGCGGTGCGCGCCGGTGAGAGCAGGGCGATGTCGGCGAACACCTCGAGATGCTGCTCGATGTCGCGCATGGGCGAGACCATGGTCATCCGCTGGGGACACAGGGTCGGTACCCGGGACAGCAGAATGGCGGCCGCGGTGGCGCCGAACGAGTGGCCGACGATGCTCTCGAACGGCCCGTGGGTGCGGACCATCAGCTCCAGCGCCCGGCTGCAGTCCAGCAGATGGGTGGCGGCGTTCGCCGACAGTCCGTGGCCCGGCGCGTCCAGCGCGAATACCTGATAGCCGCGGTGCCGCAGCGGCGCCACCAGTGGCAGCATGCTGCCGCTGTGATCCTCCCAGCCGTGCACCAGCAGTGCGGCAGGGCCCTGGCGTCCCCAGCGCCAGCCGGTGAGATCGAGGTCCCGGTAGCGCAGCCGCAAGCGCTCGGCGCCCGGCGGCAGCAGGCGCCGGTAGTCGTAGCGGTACCGGGAACGGGGTCGGTGGAAATGCCGGAGCATGAGCCGGGCGGTCACCTCCGGGGCGAGGGTGTCCAGCGCCCGGGAGGCCAGCGCGACGGCGCGCAGCGCCGGGGAGAGGCGGGCCATGCCGCCCTTGTCCGGCGCCTTCTCGGCGGGGGCGGCGCGCGCGGCGCCGGGTTTCGCGACGGTATTGGCCATGGTCCCTTCCATTCCTCCAGGGCGCATCGTCGGCCAGGGCCCTCGCCAGCGCATGGGTACCCATACCTAATTTTCCGGGGTGAGGCGGATGCGGGTCGCTGCGGTTTCTAGGTATGCGCCGCCGGACGCGGGCGGAGCGGGTGGCGGGTGCGGGGCCGGCTCAGTTGCCGGCGATCCAGGGCTCGGCCATGACCCGGAGGATCGCCTCCAGGCGGTTGCTGGCGCTCAGCTTGCCCAGAATCGACGACACGTGGTGCTCCACGGTGCGCTGGGAGCGGGACATGCGGTCGGCGATCTCGGCGTTGCTGGCGCCCTCGGTCATCATGGTCAGCACTTCGACCTCCCTGGGGGTGAGGCCGAGGGGGTGCGCCCGCGCCGGGCGCTGCCCGCCGCGCGCCGAGGGGCGTCTGCCCACCTTCACGCCCTGTCCTTCGGCCAGGCGCCGGGCCGCGTCCGCGCCGGCGGCGCAGCCCAGGCTGTCGAAGCCCTGCACGGCCTGGTCGAGCAGTTGCGGATGGCCGGCGCGGGCGCCGGCGAGCCGGCACATCGCGGCATCGAAGGGCAGCGCGCGGCGATCCAGCGCCTCCGCCGCGGCGGCGGGATCGCCGTCGAGCTCCAGGCGCTGGGCCTCGGTGGGCTGGCTGCCGACCTCGTCGTCGACGTTGACGCGCAGACGTCTGGCCCACAGCCGCACCGCGCCGGCGTCCCAGGGTCTGAGCAGACGGGTGCCGAAGGCCAGCATGGCCTCCAGGTGCGCGTGGGCCGGTTCCCACTGCTCGCGCAGGTAGTGGTGCTCGATGAGCGCCAGCCGCACCGGCGTGATGCGCTGCTGCTCGCCTATGTCAAGCGCCGTGCTCAGCACCCGGGAGAGCAGCGCCTCGGCATCGTCGGCACCGATGCGGGACCGGGTGATCGCCAGGGTGGTCAGCGCCGGGAGCTGCATCAGAATGGTGCGGCCCTGCTCGGCCAGGGCGCCGTTGGCCAGGGTCTCCGCCTCGGCCAGGCGGCCCTGGGCCAGCCGGAGCTGGGCATGCCGGCCCATCAGGTAGGCGGTCCAGGAGTCCAGGCCGTGCTTGATGTCGAACGCGAGACCGTCGAGGACCAGGCGCTCGGCCAGGGGCCAGTCGCCGGTGACGATGGCGTACTCCGAGTAGTTGGTGAACACCCGGGCGGCTTCCTCGTGAAAGCCGTTGGCGAGCGCCAGGCTCAGCGCCTCCTCCATCAGCTCGCAGCCGCCGGCGTCGCCGCCGAACAGCATCGACGAGGCGACGCTCACCAGGGCCTGGAGGCGCGTGTCCTGATCGCCGAACTGCGTCGCCATGTCGATCGCCCGGTTGCCCCACTCGATGGAGTCGCTGCGCCGGCCGCGCAGCAGGTTGACGTGGGAGCGCAGCGCGTAGGCGCGCGCCAGCTCGGCCGACGGCGGTATCGCTTCGAGAATCTCGAGCGACGCCTCCGCCGCGGTCTCCGCTTCCTCCATCTCGCCGCGGTACCAGTGCAGGCGCCACAGCCAGCGCAGATTGTCGCCGACGCGATCGGGCTGGTTCAGGGCGCGCCAGCGCGCCACCGCCTCCCGGCGCGCGTCGATCACGCAGTCGTCGATGTCGAACATGCTGGTCTGGTACGCCCAGTCCTCGTACAGCGCGGCCGCCTGCTCTGGATCCGCCTCGTCGACGTGGCGCAGCGCCGCCGCGAGCATCGAGGCGGCCTGTCGATAGGCGCCCATGGCGGCCGCCTCGGCGGCGGCCCGCGGCGCGTGGGTGAGCAGGGTCCGTGCGTCGCCCAGCGCCGCCGCGTGATGCACGATCCGGTCGGATGGCGCCCGGTCGCCGAGGCTCAGATAGACGTCCAGCAGGCGGCGCTGGTTGGCCTGGCGCTCACCCGGCCGCAGCGCTTCGAGCAGCGACATTCTGGCCAGCTCGTGCCGGAACCGGACGCTCTCGACGCCGTCGTGGACGAGCAGGCCCCGGGCCTCGCAGTTGGCGCAGGCCTCGAGCCCGGCCTCCCCCGCCAGCCGCTCGACGACGCGCAGCGGCACCGGGTAGGGCGCGATGCACAGGGCGCCGAGCAGGGCGCGCTCGTCGTCGCCGATGCGCGACACCCGGGCGATCACCGCATCCCGCACCGAACCCGGCAGGTGGCCGTCGCCATCCTCCGGCTGGGCGAGAATCTCGGACAGGAAGAACGGGTTGCCACCGGTCACTTCGAACAGGCGGGCGCCGTCCCTGCCATGGCGTTCGGCCAGGGTCTTCACGGCCGGTTCGGACAGGGGCGCGAGGTCGAGGCGGGTGGTCAGGGCCGCGGGCAGATCGCCGAGCAGGGTGGTCATGGGATGGTCCGGGCCGGTCTCCTCGTCCCGGTAGCTGAGCACCAGCAGCAGTCGCAACGGCGTCAGCCGTCGCGTGACGAACTTGAGCAGATCGAGGGTGGCGAAGTCGGCCCAGTGAATGTCCTCGAACACCAGCACCGTGCCGGCGGGCAGTTCGTTGAGCGCCGAGAGCACGGCCGGGAAGAGATCCGCCGGGGCGCCGCCGCCGGCGAGGGCGCGCTGCACGCCGTCACCGAGCAGCGGCGCCATGTCGTAGAAGGGCCCGAGGTGGCGGGGCGTGAACAGCGCGTCACAGTGTCCCCAGACCACGGGGACGCTGTCGCCCAGGGCCCCGGCCAGGGCGGCGATCAGTGACGACTTGCCGACCCCGGCTTCACCCGAGATGACCGCGATCTGACCTGGGAGCTTCCTGCTGCGTCCGGCTGTCTCTATGAGCTGGTTCAGGGCGTCGCTGCGCTCCAGCAGCGACTCCGGGATCAACATCCGCGTCGGCTCTCAACACTGTTGGTCTACGGCACCAAAATAATGCCCTTGCCAGCCGGGCTCAAGGCGACGCGGCGCGGTCCTGGTCCCGATCCGGCGAGCCGGCGGCGCCGGCGTCGGTCGCGCCGCCCGGGTCCTCGCAGCCGGCCACCGGCACGCCGGCCAGCACGTCGGCGAGGGCCGCCAGGGTGATCGGCTTGGTGAGGAAGTCGTTCATTCCGGCCGCGAGGCAGCGGGTCCGGTCGTCCGCCATGACGTTGGCGGTCAGCGCGACGATCCAGGGCTGGCGGATGGCGGTGTCGGCGCGGATCCGGCGGGTGGCTTCGAGCCCGTCCACGACGGGCATCTGCACGTCCATGAGGATGACGTCGTAACTGCCGGTGCAGGCCGCCTGCACCGCGGCGTCGCCGTCGTCGACCACGTCGGTCCGGCAGCCGAGCCGGGCCAGCATCCGCTTCGCCACCATCTGATTGATATGCAGGTCCTCGGCCAGCAGCACGCGGAGGGCGAGGGTTCGTCCGGCCCCGGAGGAGGCGTCGTCACGCTCGCCGGCCGGCCCTGCCGGCGCCGAGTCCGCAGCCACGGGCAGCGGCAGGCGCACGGTGAAGGTGGTGCCCGCGCCCGGCTCGCTGGCCACCTCGATGGCGCCGCCCATGAGCTGCACCAGGCGCTGGGAGATGCTCAGCCCGAGACCGGTGCCGCCGTACTTGCGGGTGGTGGAGGAATCCTGCTGCACGAAGGCCTCGAACAGTCTCTCCACCTCCTCCGGGGCGATGCCGATGCCCGTGTCGGTCACGCGGACGTCGATCTCGAACAGGCCGCCGGACATCGACCGGCCAGCGACGGTGACGCTCACCCGGCCCTCGTCGGTGAACTTGATCGCGTTGTGCACCAGATTCACCAGCACCTGCCGCAGCCGGGTGACGTCGCCCTCCAGGGCTTCGGGCACCGCGTCGTCGACGGCAAGGTCCACGGCCAGGCCCCGGGCCCGCGCCTGAACGCCGAGCATGTCGACGACGCCCGGAGAACAGCGGCCGGGTGACGAACGGCAGCCGTTCGAATTCGATCCGCCCGGCGTCGATCTTCGAGAAGTCGAGGATGTCGTTGATGAGCCGCAGCAGGGACTCGCCGCTCACCCGGATCGTCTCGAGCTGCTCGCGCTGCTGGGCGGGCAGGTCGGCGTCCAGCAGCAGGCTGGTCATGCCGATGACGCCGTTCATCGGCGTGCGGATCTCGTGGCTCATGTTGGCGAGAAACTCGCTGCGTACTCTGAGCGCCCGCTCGGCGACCTCCTTGGCCGTCACCAGCTCCAGCTCCGCCAGCTTGTCGGCCGTGACGTCCTGGGTGATGCCGACCAGATGACGTTCGCCCTGATACTCCACGACCTCACCGGCCAGGCGCAGCCAGACGACCGCGCCCCGGTTGATGTGGGTGCGGAGATCCAGCGACACGCGCTCGCCCAGCCGCCTGGCCCGGGCGAGGGCCTCGTGGCAGCGGCGCTCGGACTCCGGGTCCAGCATCGCCAGGGCGGTGTCGACGTCGGGCTGTGGCTGGCCTTCGATGCCGTAGATGCGGAACATCTCTGGGCTCCAGGTGAGCTCGCCGGTCCGCAGGTCGACGTCCCAGCTCCCCACGGCGCCGATGCGCTGGGACAGCTCGAGAAACAGCTCGCTGCGGGCCAGTGCCGCCATGGCCTCCCGCCGCTCGGTGACGTCGTGCAGTCCGATCAGGGCCATCGGGTCGCCGTCGAGCACCACGCGCCGCACCCACACGTCGGCCCAGAAGCGGCGTTCGCCGACCTGAAACGGCACTTCGTCCTGCCAGAGCCCGGCGTGGTTGAGGCGGGTCACCACGTCGTCGGGTGACGTGCCCAGGTGCCGTCCGATGTTGTCGGTCAGCACCGCCACCAGGCCGGCGGAGTCGCTGCAGCCGAGCAGTTCCCTGGCCCGGTCGTTGGCCACCAGCAGTTCGGGGACCCGGCCACGGAACAGCAGCAGGCCGCCGAACGTGCCCTCGAACACCCCCGCCAGCAGCCGTTGCTGGGCGAGCACCTGATTGTGCTCGCGGACCCGGGTGCCGAACACCAGGAAGGTCAGGACGCTGAACACCCACAGGCTGCAGATGTAGATGACCGGGGACACGGCCGGCTGCGGCGTCGCCAGCATCGCGAGGGTCAGGGCGACGGTACTGACCGTCAGATAGAGCGCCATCTGGCTGTGCTGGCGGAAGGCGTAGGTGCAGCCGGCGATGACCACCAGCATCGGCATGGAGTGGCTGAACGTGAAGTCCGCCAGGTACATGCGGTAGACGTTCTCGGCGGTAACCGCCCAGGCGATGATCGCCGCTCCGGTGTAGGCCAGGTGGCGCAGTGACGGGACGAACTGCATCACGGCGAGGTGGCCGAAGCACAGGGCAATGACGCCGATCCGCAGCCACAGCGGGCCGGTCGGCTCGCCCAGCAGGCGGTACAGCACCTCGAAGCCGAGCAGGCCGACACCACCCAGGGCGACCAGCAGGCGGGGTCCGACGGTGCTTTCCTCCATGATCGGGTTGGCGGCCATGTGCCTGGCAACGGCTTGCTACGCCTTCAGTCTAGTGACGCGTGGCGCGGCTGCCGGCGGCACGGATGCGGAAAGGGACCTGCGTCACGCCGGGCGCACCCCCGGGGCGCCGCGGATACCGTGGCCCGGCGGCGGGCCCGCCGCCGGGCTGGACGGCGCCGGGCGCCTGGGCGATGCTCGGCAGCCGTGTTCAGCGTGTCGGAGGGCCTCGATGGCGGCGACGGACCGTGATGCAGCGACCCATGCGAAGCCCGTGGCCGTGGTCATCGGCGCCACTTCGAAGTGGCAGGCGGACGGCCGCAATACCCGCCTGGCCCACGGCGGCGACGTGGACGACGCCGGTCTGCCGGTCAGCGCCCGCTGGGGCGTCGGCGGCGCCATCGCCCAGCGCTTCGCCAGGGAGGGGTATCACGTCGTGCTGACGACGCGCCGGGCGTCGAATGCGGCGGCTCTGGAGAGCGCGATCCGCGACCTCGGCGGGGCCTGCTCGACGGTGGAACTGGATCTGGCCTCGGAGGCATCGATCAACGCGGCCTTCGCCGCGGTGGCCGCCGACCTGGGTGCGCCGGAGGTGGTGGTTCTCAATGCCGGCTACCTGGAGGGGCGCGATCTGCCGGCGGACCAGGAACTGCTGGAGTACGTGCCCGTGGAGATGTTCGACACGGCCGCCCACATTGCCGTCCGCGGCCCTTTCCTGGTGGCGAAGGCGGTGATGCCCGCCATGCGCGAGCGCGGGCGGGGGTCGTTCCTGATCACCAACAACGCCGCCTCGCTGCGGGGGCGCAAGCGGCGCACGGGGCAATCCCTCTACTACCCCAGGGTGATGATGCGCACCCTGGCCCAGGTGCTCACCGAGGAGTACTCGGAATACGGCGTGCACGTCGCCAACGTGGTGATCGACGGGCTGATCGACTCGCCGGGGACGCGGGCGCTGCCCATCGCCCGGAAGCGTCCGGAGATCGTGATGAACCCGGCGGCCATCGCCGACGCGTTCTACTACCTGCACACCCAGGACCGGTCCTGCTGGACCCACGAGCTGCAGCTCACCCCCTACTCGACCGCGCCGAGCTACTGAGGATCCTGGTCCCCGCCCGGCCGGATCCGGTCCCAGACGGACTGGAATCCATCCTCGCGGCCGAGCAGCGCCTGGGCGGGACTGCGCTTGTCGATGTGGCCGATGAGGTGGCGGTAGGTGCCGAAACCCACCAGCTCCTGCAGACGGGGCTCGAAGGTCTTCACCAGCTCCAGGGGAATGCCGAGCTGCTGATTCTCCTGCTGGCGGATGAATCCCGCGCAGTAGTTCATGGCGATGCCGACGCGGCGCTGGCCGGAGCGGTTGGCGCCGCCGCCGTGCCAGAGGCTGCCGTTCCACACCAGCACGCTCCCCTTCGGCATCTCCGCGGCGATGCTGTCCGGATGGCTGCCGTACTCCGGCGTCGTGTCGAACCGGTGGCTGCCCGGCACGATCCGCGTGGCGCCGTTCTGCTCGGTGAAATCGGTGAGCGCCCACATGGAGTTGCACACCAGTGCCGGGTGGGGCCGCGGCAGGCCGATAAGGGTGTCGTCGGCATGGATGGGCTGTGCGGATTCGCCGGGATCGATGGAAATGGACGACAGCGACGAGATCAGGCAGCCGGGATCCAGCACGCCTTCGACGACGGGCAGCACCGCGGGGTGCACCGGCACCGCCCGGAACACCGGATCCCTGGCCAGCAGATTGTAGATGCGGATGGTGTGGTGGCCCTCGAAGGCATTGGCGCCGGGGACGGTGCCGAGCGCCGCTTCGAGCCGGTCCAGGGCGGCGTTCAGCGCATCGACCAGGGCCGGCTCGATGACGTTCTCGAGCACGGTGTAGCCCCGGGTCCGAATGGCTTCGAGATGGTCCTGCACCGTCTGGGTCATGGGCCTGCTCCTGGCTGTTGGGCGGGACGCGCCGCTCAGGTCCGCTCCGCCAGGTCGCGCATGGCCTGGTCGGTGGTGAAGAACACGCTGCCGGTGAGCCGCATGGTGAAGTCGGTGGCCTCGAAGTGCTCCATCACCGGTCCCTTCACCTCGGAAAGATGCAGCTTGATGCCCATGGCGGCGAGATTGTCGTTCAGCCGGTAGAGCATCTCCAGGCCGCTCACGTCCACCAGATTCACCGCACTCATCACCAGCAGCACGTGCCGCGTGCCCGGGCGGCGCTGGATGATCTTCAGCAGCTTGCTCTCGACCTGATTGGCATTGCCGAAGTAGACGTTCTCGTCGATGCGGATGGCGGCGACGTGGGGGAACGTCTCGACGTCGTAGCGGCGCGCGGAGCGGAAGTGCTCGGTGTGGGGAATGCGCCCGACGATGGCGATGTGGGGGCGGCTCGACGTGCGGATGAAGAATGCGATGGACAGCGCCACCCCCGTGATGAGCCCGGTTTCCACGCCGAAGGCCAGCACCGTGGCCAGGGTGGCGAACTCGGTCAGGCTGTCCTCCTTGTGGATGCGCCAGTGCCTGCGCATGCTCATCAGATCGACGATGCCCACCACCGACGCCATGACGATGGCGGCCAGCGCGGCGTGGGGCAGCCGCGCGAACAGCGGCGTGAAGAACAGCAGCGTCAGCACGATCACCACCATGCAGACCAGGGCGCTGACCTGGGTTCTGGCGCCGGTCTGATAGTTCACGCTGGAACGGGAAAACGATCCCGCGACCGGATAGGCGCCGGAGAAGGCGGCGCCGATGTTGGCCGCGCCCAGGGCGATCAGCTCCTGGTGGCTGTTCACCCGGGTCCGTTCGCGGGTCGCCAGGGTGGTGCCGATGCTGTAGCTCTCGACGTAGGACACCACGGCGATCATGGCCGATACCGGCGCGACGTCCGTCCAGAGCTGCCAGTGGAACGGCGGCCGGGTGAGCTCCGGCAGGCCGGACGGAATCTGCCCGACCACGGCGACGCCGAGCTCGGCGTCCAGGTTCCACACGGCGACCACCACCGCGGCCAGGGCGGCCACGACCATGGGCCCCGTCCGGCGCACCGGATGATCGTCCTCCACGTCCGCCCGCAGCAGGCGCAGCAGGGCGACGGAATACCGCCGCACCAGCCACAGGCCGAGCAGACAGCCGATGCCGACGGCCACCACGGCGGGATTCAGCTCGTCCACGCGGCGTGCCAGGTTGAGGAGCTGATGGTAGGGATCCAGGGCGTCTCCGGGGCCGATACCGGTGAGCGCCGGAAGCTGGCTGATGATGATCAGCAGCGCGGCGGCGTTGACGAAGCCGGTGATGACGGGGTGGCTCAGCAGGTTCACCAGGCCGCCCATCTGGGACAGCCGCAGCAGCCACAGGAAGATGCCGGCCTGAAGGCACAGCACGGTGGTCACGCCGAGATAGCTCTGATCGTAGCGCGGCGCGTATTCGCCGACCGCGGCCGCCACCATCAGCGCGGTGATCGCGACGGGGCCGACGACCAGGTGCTTCGACGAGCCGAACACGGCGTAGATCACCATGGGCACGAGGCTGGCGTACAGGCCGGCCTCGGCCGGCAGTCCGGCGAGAAACGCGTAGGCGATGGCCTGCGGCACCGTGATCACGCCGAGCACGATGCCGGCGACGATGTCGTGACTGAGGTCATCGCGCCGGTATCGCGCCAGCGTCGGCACGATGGGGATGTAGCTCTGCCAGTTCTTGACGCGGAGTTGCAATGCCAAGTTGATGAATCGCCCGGGCAGGTAAGGCATTCTACTCACATACCGTCATTCACGTTGGCAGGGGAAGTCATCATGCAGACACGCGCCGCAGTCGCTCTCGAAGCGGGACGTCCGCTGTCCATCGAGACCGTCGATCTGGAAGGGCCGCGGGCCGGCGAGGTGCTGGTCGAGATCAAGGCCACGGGGCTGTGCCACACGGATGCCTACACGCTGTCGGGGGCGGACCCGGAAGGGCTGTTCCCGTCCATCCTCGGCCACGAGGGCGCCGGCGTGGTGCTCGAAGTCGGCCCGGGCGTCACCAGCCTCGAGCCCGGCGACCACGTGATTCCGCTGTATACGCCGGAGTGCCGGCAGTGCAAGTTCTGCCTGTCCGGCAAGACCAACCTGTGCGGCGCGATCCGCGAGACCCAGGGCCGTGGCCTGATGCCGGACGGCACGAGCCGCTTCTCGCTCAACGGCGAGCCCCTGCACCACTACATGGGCACCTCGACCTTCGCCAACCACACGGTGGTGCCGGAGATCGCCCTGGCGAAGATCCGCAGGGACGCGCCCTTCGACAAGGTCTGCTACATCGGCTGCGGGGTCACCACCGGCCTGGGCGCCGTGATCAATACCGCCAAGGTGGAGCCGGGCGCGACGGTGGCCGTGTTCGGCCTCGGCGGCATCGGCCTCAACGTGATTCAGGGCGCGCGCCTGGTCGGCGCGGACCGCATCATCGGCGTCGACCTCAACCCGGCCAAGAAGCCTCTGGCGGAAAAGTTCGGCATGACCGATTTCGTCAATCCCCGCGAGGTGGACGACGTGGTCGCGGCCATCGTCGAGCTGACCGGCGGCGGGGTGGACTACTCCTTCGAGTGCATCGGCAACGTCGACGTCATGCGCCAGGCGCTCGAGTGCTGCCACAAGGGCTGGGGCGAGAGCATCATCATCGGCGTGGCCGGTGCCGGCAAGGAAATCAGCACGCGCCCGTTCCAGCTCGTCACCGGCCGGGTGTGGCGGGGCACGGCCTTCGGCGGCGCCCGGGGCCGCACCGAGGTGCCCGGCATCGTCGACTGGTACATGAGCGGCAAGATCAACATCGACGACCTGATCACCCACACGCTCGGCCTCGACCAGATCAACGACGGCTTCGATCTGATGCACGAAGGCAAGAGCATCCGCTCGGTGGTCGTCTACTGACGTTCAGCCACGGGAGACCGCTATGAATCTGGGCGCATTTTCCGTCAGTCTGGCGGTCCGGGATCTCGAAGCCTCGCGGCGCTTCTACGAGGCGCTAGGGTTCGAGGACGCCGGCGGCGATCCCGCCGAGGGCTGGCTGATGCTGCGCAACGGCGAGCACGTGCTGGGCCTGTTCCAGGGCATGTTCGAGCGCAACCTGCTGACGTTCAATCCCGGCTGGGACCAGCAGGGGCGCGAGACCGGGTCGTTCACCGACGTTCGCGAGATCCAGCGCGCGGTGCGGGCACAGGGCATCGAGCCCGCCGTCACCGCGGATCAGGCCGGAAGCGGACTCGCGGCGATCATGCTGGTGGACCCGGACGGCAATCAGATCCTGATCGACCAGCACCGCTGAAACGCACCTCGCGGGTCAGCGGCCCGTACCCGCGCCGAGCCAGGTCAGCGCGTCGCCCTCCTTCCGGAACACCCGGATGTCGGCCGCCCAGGCGGGGTTGCGCGCCAGCAGGTCGGCAGCGAACTCGGCGACCGCATTGTCCACCAGAATGCCCGTGCGCAGGCCGCCGCGCAGCCTGCCGGTGATCTGGTTGGTCACCCGTGGAATGCGCACGAGCTCGTCGAGCGCGATCTCCAGCGGGTGGCCGCGCAGATCCCACAGCACGGGCAGGAAGGGATCGAAATCCGGGTGGCGGGCCCACCGGAGGTAGGCGATCGAGATCGCCTGAACGGTGACGGGCGCCTGAGCGCGGTGCCTCACCAGGCCGTCGGATCTGGTCGTCACGAACATGCTTCTCCCCCCCTTCATCCGCCATTGGGCATCGGTACGCGCCACGCGGATATACGCGGTAGTGCCTGGGGGCGTAGGCACATCCGCGGGTGTCCACGGGCAGTCATGGCGGGGCGAAGGGCCGCCGTTGCCAGTGCCGGCGTTCGGCTCTAGGCTTGGCGCGTCGGTTTGCCGGGGGAGGGCACATGGACCAGACGAGCTGGCTGGCGCAGGTCAGAGAAGACATCATCGAGCCGGATCTGCCGATCTGCGATCCCCACCATCATCTGTGGGACCGCAACGGCAGCCGCTACCTGCTCGACGAGCTGATCGAGGACGTGCGTTCCGGCCACAACGTGGTGTCCACGGTATTCGTCGAGTGCGACAGCATGTTCCGGGCGGACGCGCCGGCCGCGCTTGCGCCGGTCGGGGAGACGGAGTTCGTCAACGGCGTCGCCGCCATGTCGGCCAGCGGCGGCTACGGCGAGCTGCGGGCCTGTGCGGGCATCGTCGGTTTCGCCGACCTGACGCTCGGCTCGGCGGTGGGCGAGGTGCTCGACCTGCACCTGGCGCGCAGCGACCGGTTCCGCGGCATCCGTCATGCCGCGGGCTGGGATGCGGACGAGCGGGTCCGCAACAGCCATACCGATCCGCCGAAGCGTCTGCTCGGGCGCGCCGACTTCCGGGCCGGCATGAAGGCCCTGGCCGAGCGCGCGCTCAGCTTCGACGCCTGGCTCTATCACACCCAGATTCCGGAACTCACGGATCTGGCGCGGGCCTGCCCGGACGTGACGATCGTGCTGGATCACTTCGGCGGCCCGCTGGGAATCGGCCCCTACGAAGGGCGCCGCGAAGAGATCTTCGCCCGCTGGCGCGACGACATCGCCGAGCTGGCCGGCTGTCCGAACGTGGTCGCGAAGCTGGGCGGTCTGGTGATGCCCATCAACGGCTTCGGCTTCCACAAGCGCGAGGTGCCGCCGACGTCCGACGAGCTGGTGGCTGCGACGGCGCCGTACTACCGGCACGCCATCGAGTGCTTCGGCGTCGAGCGCTGCATGTTCGAGAGCAACTTCCCGGTGGACAAGCAGAGCTGCTCGTATCACGTGCTCTACAACGCCTTCAAGAAGCTGGTGGCGGACGCCTCGGCGGACGAGAAACGCCAGCTCTTCCACGACACGGCCGCCCGCGTCTACCGTATCTGACCGGGAGCGAACGCAGCGGGCTTCCCGGTGTCATAATCGACGGCCGTTGGTTTTCGGCCGTCAGGCAGACAGGAGGTAGACGTACAGATGATGAAACACAGACTTCCGGCAGTCATCGGGGCCGCGGCGGCCCTGTTCAGCCTCGCCGTCGCAGCGGCGGAGATGCCGCGCTCGCCCGCGCCGGAGGGCGCCAGGCTGTATTTCATCACGCCCCAGGACGGCGACACCGTGCCCGCCACCTTCACGGTGCGGTTCGGGCTCGACGGCATGGGGGTCGCGCCGGCCGGCGTCGACCATCCCAACACCGGTCATCACCACCTGCTGATCGACGTGACCGGGGACGAGATTCCGCTGGACCGGCCGTTGCCGGCGACGGAGCGGTTCGTGCACTTCGGTGGCGGCCAGACGGAAACCCAGGTCACCCTTGAGCCCGGCCAGCACACGCTGACGCTGCTGCTCGGCAACCATCTGCACATTCCCCACGATCCGCCGGTGATGTCCGAGACGATCACCGTCACCGTCGAGTGAGCCGGCGCCCGGGCAGCCCGCCCGGGCGGTTCACTGGTAGTAGGACGGCGCCAGGCGCAGCGTTTCCGCCAGCGCCTGGTCGTGCTCGATCCACAGCTCCGCGCCTTCGGCGTCGAGCAGCGCTTCCAGCTTCTCCATGGAGGCCCGCGTCGCCTCGGCATCGGTGTGGAACACCGGCACGCGCCGCTCCTGCCGGCTCAGGCGGAAGTGGTACATGTCGCCGGACAACACCACCGGCCCGGGATCGGCGAGCCGCACCAGCAGCGCCTGATGGCCCGGCGTGTGCCCCGGGAGGCTGACGAGGCGCACGCTGCCGTCCCCGAACACGTCGTGGTCGCCGTCGAGCAGTCGCCTCGGCGAGTCCGCCAGGGGCGTGAACAGCGAGGTCTCGTACACCGGTAGCGCATCCACGAAACCGGCCTGATACTCGGCGGCCTGGATCAGGTGTTCGGCGCTGCGAAATGCGGCGGCGCTTCCCACGTGGTCGAAGTGCAGGTGGGAGAACGCCACCAGGTCCACGTCCTCCGGCGCGACTCCGATGCTGCGGAGCTGGTCCACCAGAGCGCGTTCGTAGCGCATCGTCATGCCGGGCTCCGGCGTCACCGGTCCCTGGCCGGCGGCGGCCGCGGGCAGGCCGGCGTCGAACAGCAGGCGCCGGGTGTCCGCGCCGGTTCCGTGCTCGACCAGGTAGCAGGGGACGAACAGGGTGCGGACCGGCGTTTCGGCGTTGTCGATGCCGAACGCGCCGATGTCGTCGAAGGTCAGGCTGCCGCAGTCGAAGACGTACAGGCGGACGTCAGCCGCAGCGCCGGTCGCCGCCAGGCTCAGAACCAGAAACCACCATCGCATGGCGCTGTCCCTCCTCGAACTCCGCAACGCTAGCGGAAAGCGGATCCTCTGGCGAGCGCTAGTGGATTGTTCGGATGTCCGGGTTCCTGCGGCAGGCATAGCCTAAAGGGTGCGATTCGGGCAGGAGGCTGGCGGATCATCCCCCATCTCCCGCCGCCGGGATCGGTCGTGGAGGACCGTCCAACCTACGGCGGTCCCGAGGAACCACCCACAGGGAGATCGTCATGCGCAACATCATTGTCTGGCTGTCGATGGCAGCCTTGGCCGCAGGCACTGCGGCCGTCCATGCGGCACCGGGCCCGGGCTCCGGTGGGGGCGCGCGTGAGCCGGCGCCGGTTCGCCAGCCCCAGGTCGACCGGGACCGCAGCCAGGATCGTGACCGAACCATGGACCGGGCGATGGACAGGACCATGGATCGGGACCGTGACCAGGATCGAGATCGTGACCAGGATCGAGACCGCGATCGCATACATCAGGACGAGCCGGTCTACGGCGCGGAAGTGATGACCGAGCAGGAACGGCTGCGCTATCGGGAGCAGCTCCGGGCAATGACCAGCGAGCAGGAACGACTCCGGTTCATGGCCCAGCATCGTGAAGAGATGCAGGCCCGTGCCCGGGAGCGCGGCGTGGCCCTGCAGGATGTCACGCCCGCGGGGGATCGTGACCAGCTCCGGGACCAGGATCGGGATCGGTTGAGAGATCAGGACCCTGATCAGGACCGGCTGCGGGACCAGGAGCGTCTGCGGGACGAAGATCCGGATCAGGTTCGGGACCAGCTCCGTGACCGGGATCAGGATCGCGACAGGATCGATCAGGATGATCAGTAGCCGACCCATCGCAGGGATCGGCCTGAGGGTGCTGTTGCTGTCCGCGGCGGGCGTGGCGTTGGCCGCGCCCGCGCTGGCGGCACCGCGCGCGGGCGTCTCCGTGGGTGCCGAATTCCGCACCGGCGACTACGGGCTCGGGGGTGCCGATATCGACGACTACTACCTGCCCGTGACGGTCGATCTGTCCTCCGACAAGCTCATCTTCCGTGCCACTGTACCCTATGCCCGGGTCGAAGGACCGGAAGGCAGCGTGCTGGTGTCGGACACCGTGCTGCCCGGCCAGGGCCCTCGGATCACCGGGAGCGGCATCGGTGACGTCATTGCCAGCCTGACGGTTCAGGACGTCTTCGTGAATCCGAACGGCGACCTCGCCGTGGATCTCACTGGGACGGTGAAGCTGGGCACCGCGGACGACGACAAGGGGCTCGGTACCGGAGAGACGGACTATTCCGCGCAGCTCGACGTGTACCGATTTCTCGACCGGGTGACGCTGTTCGCGACGTTCGGCTACAAGGTCCGGGGCGAGCCGCCCGGCATCGACCTCGAGGACACCTGGTTCATGAGTTTCGGCGGCGCGCGGCATCTGTCCGAACGGACGTCCGTGGGCGCGTCGCTCGGCTACCGTCCTGAGGTGGTGTCGTCCGGCGACGCCGCCAGTGAGGCGGTCGTGTACGTGGCCCGGCAGCTCAGCAGCAGGACGCGGGTCAGCGGTCACGTCATGGTCGGCCTCGCCGAGGCCAGCGCCGACTGGGGGCTGGGCGTTCAGGTGCACTGGTCGCTCTGATCCTCAGGCGGTCGGCTGCTTCCGGGGCTCCGCCCCGGAGGCGGTGGTACACTCCCGCTTCTGCTGCCTATCACGGTCTGGTCCAGTCGTTCGGGGGAAACATGACCATCGAGGTAATCGGCGCGGGGTTCGGCCGAACCGGCACGCTGTCGCTCAAGCAGGCGCTCGAGCAGCTCGGCTTCGACAAGTGCTATCACATGGTGGAGGTGTTCCAGAACCCGGACCATCTCGAGCAGTGGACGAAGGCCACGCGCGGCGAGCCCGTGGACTGGCCGGCCCTGTTCGCCGGCTACCGGGCCAGCGTCGACTGGCCGTCCTGCAACTTCTGGGAGCTGCAGCTCGAGGCGTTTCCGGACGCGAAGGTGATTCTCTCGGAGCGCGACCCGGAGCGCTGGTACGAGAGCGTGATGAACACGATCTATCCCAGCAGCCGGAAGGCGCGGGACTCCGCCGGTCCCGCCATGAAGCCCTGGGTCGAGATGGCCTTCGAGCTGATCTGGGACGGGACGTTTCACGGCCGTATCGAGGATCGTGAGCACGCGATCGACGTCTATCTGGCCCACAACGAGTACGTGAAGAAGCAGGCGCCCCGGGATCGGCTGCTGGTGTTCGAGCCCTCCCAGGGCTGGGAGCCGCTGTGCGAGTTCCTCGGCTGCTCGGTGCCCGACGAGCCCTATCCCCGGGTGAACACCACCGAGGAGTTTCAGGCCCGCTCCGGGAGCTGAACCTCCGGGCCGGCCTCGCCGGCTTCGATCCGCTCGATGCGATCCTGCAGAAAGCCCGCCTCGGCCCGGTTGCGCGTCAGGCCGAGCGCCCGCCGGTAGGCGGCCACTGCGGCGTCCCGGCGCTCCAGGCGCCACAGCAGGGCGCCCCGGGCGGTGTGATAGGGGTGGTGGCCGATGAGCGACGGAATGGCGGCGAGGCGATCCAGCTCCGCCAGCCCGGCGGCCGCGCCGCTGGCCATGGCGATGGCCACGGCCCGGTTCAGGCGTACCACCGGCGTGTCCTGAACGCGGCACAGGGCATCGTAGAGCGCCGAGATCTCCTGCCAGTCGGTGTCCCTGGCGCTGGGCGCGTTGGCGTGTACGGCGGCAATGGCGGCCTGAATCTGGTAGGGCCCCGGGGGCTGGCGCAGCCGCAGCGCCTTCTCCAGCAGCACCGTTCCCTGGCGGATGGCGCCCGGGTCCCAGCGCGTGCGGTCCTGGTCCGCGAGCAGAACCGGCAGGCCGGCGGCATCGCTGCGCGCCGCGGCGCGGGCGTGCTGCAGCAGCATGAGGGCGAGCAGCGCCAGGGATTCCGCCTGCCCGCGCTGCAGCCTGACCAGCCTGCGCATCAGCCCGATGGCCAGGGCGCACAGGTCCGGGCGGGTGAGCGATTCCCCCGACGTGGTGGCATATCCCTCGGTGAAGATCAGATAGGCGACCCGCAGCACGTCGTTCAGCCGGGCGGGCAGCTCGGCGCCGGTCGGCACCGACCACGGGATGCCGCTGCGCTGCAGCCGCTGGCGGGCCCGGAGCAACCGCTGTTCCATGGTCCGGGGCGGCACCAGGAAGGCCCTGGCCACCTCCTCCAGTGACATGTCCAGCACCGTGCGCAGGGTGAGCGCGGCCCGGATCTCCGGCCGCAGCGACGGGTCGCAGCAGGTGAAGATCAGGCGCAGCAGGTCGTCGTCGAAGTCGGCCAGGGCCAGCAGCTCCTCCGGCTCCGGTGCCTGCGCCGCCTCACCCGCCTGTTGCGGGGCGTGGCGGGCAGCCACGGCCTCGCGGCGCAGGACGTCCAGCGCGCGCCGCTCGGCCACCCGGTACAGCCAGGCCGCCGGCCGGTCCGGCAGGCCGTCCACGGGCCAGCGCTCCCAGGCCGCCGTCAGGGCGTCCTGGAGCGCGTCCTCGGCCCGGTCGAAGTCGCGCAAGGCGCCGATCAGGCGGGCGCGCACGCCCGCCGCTTCCGCGCGCAGCACCAGCGCGACCCGATCCCGGCGGGCCGTCTCAGCCATCGAAGTCCATGATGGGGCGGACCTCGATGGCCCCCGTCTTCGCGCCGGGAATACGGGCGGCGTGCTCGCACGCCTGCTCCAGGGTGTCGCACTCGACGATGTAGTAGCCGCCGAGCTGCTCCCGGGTCTCGGCGAATGGCCCGTCGGTGCTGATGGTGCGGCCGTCCTGCACCGACACGGTGATCGCGGTCTCGGAGGGCATCAGGGGGTCGCCCGCCTGCATGACGCCCCGGGCCCGCAGATCGTCGGTGAAGGTCATGTAGTCGGCGAACACCGCCTGCTGTTCCGCCTCGCTCTGCGCGGCGGCCAGGGCTTCGTTCTCCCAGATCAACAGCATGTAACGCATGGCTGCAGCTCCTGCTTCCTTGGTGGGTGTGGATATAGACGGGCGAGCCCGGCCCGTTCCGACACCCGGATGCAGAATCTACGCGCCCGGCGGGCGGGGGTCAGCTCGCGGCGGCCAGATCGCCGGCGTCGAGCCGGGTCAGCAGACGCCGGACGGCGTCGAGCTCGTAGCCGGCATGCAGGGTCGCGCGGTCCTGGAGCCTGGCGATGTCCGCCTCGGTGAACCAGCGGACGTCCAGCAGCTCGGACTCGTCGAAGGTCTCGATGTCGCGGTCGAGGGGCGCCGCGTAGACCATGTGCATGGCGCGCTTGTACGGGTAGGCGCCGACCTCGGTGAGTGTCGGCACGTGCAGCTCGAGCTCCTCTTCGAGCTCCCGTGCCGCGGCGGTCTCGGGGGACTCGCCCCACTCGACCTGGCCGCCCGGCAGGCCCCAGCGGCGGGTGCCCGCCCAGAAGCGATTGTGGATGGCGAGCAGGAAGCGGTCTTCCCGGTACAGGATGCAGCGCGCGGTCTTGAATCGTCTTGTCATGCCGTCATTGTATCAGCCGCTTCGTGACGGCGTGTGACAGCGGTCCCTCAGCCGTCGTCGAGCAGTGCCCGCAGCGCCTCGTCCGAGACCTGCCGGCCGTATTCGGAGCGCTCGAAGGCCTCCGCGTAGCGCATGCCCGGCCGCCCGAAGCGGCGGGCGACCGCCCTGGGCCTGGCGCCGAGAAACCGCGCCAGGAAGTGCCGGCGGTCCGCCGCGGTCTCCGGCACGGCTTCGCCGTGCATGTAGGGCAGCCACTCGTAGACCTGGGATTCGTGGCAGGCGAGCAGGTCCAGCCAGTCGTCCAGCAGATCGCCGATGTCGAGCACGTAGTCGGCGCGGAACGGAGCGGGCCGCTGGAAGAAGTCGCACATGCCGAGCACCACGGGATCCTGGGCCAGGGGCGGCACGTCCGGCACCACGCCGGGCACCCGCAGCAGGTAGCACGCGTCCTGCACGAGGCGGGCCGTGGCGCGATGGTCGGGGTGGTAGTCCTCGCTGCGGTGGGTGACCAGCAGGTCCGGCCGGAACGCGCGGATGTCGCCGATCAGCCGGTGGCGCAGGGCCAGGGTGGGCTCCAGCTCGGCGTCCCGCACGTCCCAGATCGAAACGTCCGCGCCCAGCCGCCGGGCGGCCGCGGCGGCCTCGTCGGCGCGCCGCGCCGCGAGGTCGTACCGGGACAGGGTCTGATGCCCGGCGGAGCCGTCGGTCAGGCTCAGCAGCCTGACGGCGCTGCCCCGGCGGGCCAGGCGCAGTGCCAGGCCGCCGGCGTGGAACTCCGCGTCGTCGGGGTGCGCGCCGACGATCAGCGTGCGTGGCATTGTCATCGGTGAACGGGGATCATGGTGGTCGTCCGCGGCGGCCTGTGCACCACCATTGTCCCGGCGCCGCCGCGGCGGCTGCAAGCTGCGCCGAGGGTTGGTCGAGTTCGCCAATATCTCGCCGGGAATGCCGGCCGGGGCCCGGGCCGGGCGCGCAGGACGTTGATTTGGCGAAGAATTATTGTTGGCCCGGTGCTTGCTGTGCTGTCGACGCCGGCCGCGGCCCGCCGGGGTGGGCCATGGCGTTTCGATCTGCTGCCGATGGCGGCGATGCTCCGGTCCGGAGCGAGACGAGGGAGACATTGCATGCTGACCATTTCCGGGCTGTCCAAGACCTACGCCAACGACGTGCGGGCGCTGGACGACGTCTCGCTCACCGTGCCCCGGGGCATGTTCGGGCTGCTGGGGCCGAATGGCGCCGGCAAGTCCAGCCTGATGCGCACCGTGGCCACCCTGCAGACGCCGGACACCGGGCGGATCGAGCTCGACGGTCTGGACGTGCTCGCCGAGCCCGACCGGCTGCGCCGGCGGCTGGGCTACCTGCCCCAGGAATTCGGCGCCTACCCGCGCACCTCGCCCCAGGTGATGCTCGAGCACATCGCCGCGCTGAAGGGCATCGGCAGCCGCAGCGAGCGCCGCGAAGTCGTCGAGCAACTGCTGGTGCAGACCAATCTCTGGGACGTGCGCGGCAAGAGCATCGACACGTTCTCCGGCGGCATGAAGCAGCGCTTCGGGATCGCCCAGGCGCTCATCGGCGATCCGTCGCTGATCATCGTCGACGAGCCGACCGCCGGCCTCGATCCGGCGGAGCGGCGCCGCTTCCACAATCTGCTGGCGCGCATCGGTGAGGACGTGGTGGTGATCCTGTCGACGCACATCGTCGAGGACGTCGCCGACCTGTGTCCGCGCATGGCGATCATGGGCCGCGGCCGGATTCTCGTGGAGGGCGCGCCGGAGGACCTGACCGCACGCCTCGACGGCCGGCTGTGGCGGCAGATCGTCAGCCGTGAGGCGGCCATGGCGCGCCGGGCCGAACTCCCGGTGGTGTCGTCGCGGCTGGTCGCCGGCCGGGTCGAGCTGCGGGTCGTCGCCGACTCGGCGCCCGCCCCGGATCTCGAGCCGGCGACGCCGACCCTGGAGGACGTGTACTTCGCGACGCTGCTCGAGCACGGCCTGTCGGTGGACCTGTGAGGCGCGCCGGCATGGGTTCGATATTCGCCTTCGAGTGCCGCTATCAGCTTCGCTCGCCCCTGTTCGCCATCGTCGCGGCCGTGTTCTTCCTGCTCGGCTTCCTGGTGATGGCGTCGGAATCGGTGCAGGTCGGCGGCGTCGGCGACAACCTGAATCTGAACGCCGCGTTCGCCATCATCCAGATCCAGTACACGCTGAGCATTCTGGGCATGTTCGCGGCCGTCGCCTTCGTGGCCGGTTCGATGACCCGGGATTTCGAGGTGCGCACGGCGGAGATCTTCTTCGCCACCGGCATCGGCGAGCGGGCGTTTCTGGCGGGCCGGTTTCTCGGCAGCACCCTGGCGGCCACGCTGGCCGTCGGCGCCGGCATCGTCGGCACCCTGGCAGGGTCGCTGATGCCCTGGCTGGACGCCGAACGGGTCGGCGCGTTCTCGATGGCGCCCTACCTGTTCTCGGTGTGGGCCGTGCTCGTTCCCAACTCGCTGGTCGTGTGCGCCCTGTTCTTCTCCGTGGCCGCCCTGACCCGGTCGATGATGGCCGCCTACGTGGCGGCGCTCGGGTTCATGATCACCTTCGTCGTGCTGTCCGCCGTCACGGACCCGGAGCGGGTGCAGTGGCTGGTGCTGGCGGACCCGTTCGGTGTGACCGCGTTCGGCGAGATCACCCGTTACTGGACCGTGTTCGACCGCAACGAGCGGGTGCCGGCCTTCGCCGGCACGCTGCTCTACAACCGGGTCATCTGGCTGGCCGTCGCGCTGGCCGCGCTGGCCGCGACGCTGGCCCTGTTCCGCTTCTCACCGGGCCGGCGTCAGGGCCGGCGGCGGCTGGCCCGGCTGGTGGGCCGCTGGCGCCGCCGGGAGCGCCCCGCACCAGTCCGGGCGGACGATCTGCCGGTGGTGAAGCCCGGGCAGGGGCGCCGGATCGACGTCGGCCGGCTGGCCTCCCAGATCCGCATGGACGTCCGCGGCGTGCTGCGCAGCATTCCGTTCTACGTGCTGCTCGCCTTCGGCATGTTCAACGTGATCGGCGCCTTCCTCGGGGCGCTGTCCCAGCTCTACGGCACGCCGGTGCTGCCGGTGACGCCGGTGATGATCCGGGTCATCGACGGCGCCTTCCTGTTCGTCGTGCTGATCGTCATCGTCTACTACGCCGGCGAGCTGGTGCACCGCGAGCGCCAGCACCGGGTCGCCGGCATTCTGGACGCCACGCCCTATCCGTCGTGGATCATGGTGCTGTCGAAGGTCGGCGCCCTGTGGTTCGTCATCGCCGCGCTGCTGCTGGTGGTGATGGTCACGTCCATCGTGGTTCAGGCCCTGAACGGCTACTACCGGTTCGAGCTGGGGCTCTACCTCACCGGGCTGTTCGGCGTGATGGGCTTCTACTTCTTTCTCTGGTGCGTGCCGGCGGTGCTGGTGCAGGTGCTGTCACCCAGCAAGTTCCTGGGCATGCTGGCATTCCTGCTGGTGTTCATCGGCGTCCAGACCCTGCCGAGCCTGGGTTTCGAGCACAACCTCTACCTGCTCTCCGCGCCCAACGCGCCGTACTCGGCCATGAACGGCTGGGGCCACTTCACCACGCCGTTGCTGGCCTTCGGCAGCTACTGGCTGGTCTTCACCCTGCTGCTGGTGATCGCCGCGCACCTGCTGTTTCCCCGCGGCGAGCTGTCGGGCTGGGGCGAGCGGCTGGCCGTCGCGCGCCGCCGCTTCGCCCCGGGCGTACGCGTTGCGGCGGCGGTGTCGGCGCTGGCGTTCGCCGCGCTCGGCGGCTGGATCTTCTACAACACCAACGTGCTGAACGAGTACCTGACGCGGGACGACCGGGAAACCGCCCAGGCCGATTACGAGAAGCGCTTCAAGACGTTCGCCGACCTGCCCCGGCCCCAGGTGACGGACATCGACCTGCACGTGGAGCTCTATCCCGAGCGGCGGCGGCTCGAGTCGCGGGGCACGGCGACGCTGGTGAACGACACCGCCGCGCCGCTCGAGCAGCTCCACCTGAGCGTGGCGCCGGCGCTCACCGTCGAGCAGCTCGATTTTCCGGGTGCCGAGCTGGAGGCCTCCGACGAGCGCCTGGGCTACTACCAGTACCGGCTGGCGGAGCCGCTGGCCCCGGGCGGGACCGCGCCGCTCACCTGGTCCCTGGTGTGGGCCAATCCCGGGTTCGAGAACGGCGGCTCGACCACCCGCGTGGTGGGCAACGGCACGTTCGTCGACAACACCGAGTTCATGCCGCTGCCGGGGTACGACACCAGCAGGGAACTGGAGGACAACAACGTGCGCCGGGAGCACGGCCTGCCGCCCGTGCAGCGTCTGCCGGCGCTCGGCGACCCGGACTGGCTCGGCGCCAGTCAGTTCCAGGTGAGCCGGCGGAGCGCGTTCCGCGCCACCATCGGCACCGCGCCGGACCAGATCGCGGTGGCGCCGGGCTACCTCCAGCGGGAGTGGCGGGACGGCGGGCGGCGCTACTTCGAGTACGCCATGGACGCGCCCATCTGGCCGTTCGTGTCGATCGTCTCGGCGCGCTACGAGGTCGCTCGGGACGACTGGAACGGCGTGGCGCTGGAGGTGTTCCATCACCCGACCCACGACGCCAACGTGGCGGCCATGCTGGAGGCCACCAAGCAGTCCCTCGAGTACTTCACCCGGGAGTTCTCGCCCTATCAGTACCGCCAGTTCCGCATTCTCGAGTTTCCGGGCTACGAACGCTTCGCCCAGTCGTTTCCCAACACCATTCCCTATTCCGAGGACATCGGCTTCATCGCCGATCTGCGGGAGGACGACCGCATCGACTACGTGTTCTACGTCACCGCCCACGAGCTGGCCCACCAGTGGTGGGGGCACCAGGTGGTCGGTGCGAGCATGCAGGGCATGACGGTGATCGTGGAGACGCTGGCCCAGTACTCGGCGCTGATGGTTCAGGAACAGGCCTACGGTGTGCACCAGATGCGCCGGTTCCTGAACTACGAGCTCGACAACTATCTGCGCTCCCGGGGTGGCGAGCTCATCGAGGAGCTGCCGCTCATGTACGTCGAAAACCAGGGTTACATCCACTACCGCAAGGGCAGCCTGGTGATGTACGCCCTCAGGGACTACATCGGCGAGGAGGCGATCAACCGGGCACTGCGCGGGTTCATCGACCGCCACGCGTTCCAGGGCCCGCCGTTCCCCACCGCCCGCGATCTGGTGGAGGCCTTCCGCGCCGAGGCGGGACCGGAGCACCAGCAGCTCATCACCGATCTGTTCGAGAAGATCGTGCTGTTCGACCTCGAGGTGGCGGACGCGCAGGCGGTGCCGGCGCCGGGCGGCGGCTACGACGTCACGCTGACCGTTCAGGCCCGCAAGCTGGAGGCCGACGGCAGCGGCCGCGAGACCGAAGTGCCGCTGGACTATCGGCTGGACGTCGGCGTGTTCCCGCCCGCCGGAGCGGATTCGGACGAGGTCGACCTGCCGCCGCCGCTGGTGCTGGAGAAGCACCGGATCGTGACCGGCACGAACGAGCTGACCTTCCACGTCGAGGAAATGCCGGAACGCGTCGGCATCGATCCGTACAACAAGATGATCGACCGGAACCCGGAGGACAATCTGCGGCGGCTGTGACCCGCCGGGCCGCGGCCGTCAGGCCCGCTCCAGTGCCCAGACCACCGTGTCCACGGGCTTCTTCAGGTGCAGGCCGCCGCCGACGTGCAGGAAATGCCTGGCGAGGCGCCGCCGATACCAGGCCGCCGGGCGCAGCGTCTGGGCGGCATCGGTACGGTCCGCGTCGTAGGCGCCGGCATCGTCGGCGGTGATCACGCTGACGTAGGCGGCGCCGCGGCACAGATCGGCGATGTTGCCGATGGCCCGGGCGCAGGCGGCGTCGTCCAGGTAGCCCAGCACGTCGTGGCACACCACCAGATCGTAGGGGCGCCCGTCGCGGTAGTCCTCGACGGTGCCCGGCGTCCAGCCGTAGCGGCCGCACAGATAGTCGCTGCGCTCCACGCCCTGCAGCCGCGCGCCGGGAAACTCCCGGCCCAGGGCGCGCAGGGTCGTGCCGACACCGCAGCCGAGATCGACGATGCGTCTGATCGGCAGGCGCAGGTGGCGCAGATAGGCGGCGACGAACGCGGCCTGGCGCCGGGCGTCCGCCGGGGTCATGGCGCGGGTGGCGGGGTTCCGATAGAACCGGTCGTAGTAGGCCTTGTCGAAGCGCTCGGGCATGGCGGCATGATACTGCGCGCCGGGGGGAACGGCGCGCGGGTGTTGCAACGCCGCCGCGGGCTTCCCATCATCGTGCTGTCGATACCGGGAGAGACCCTCATGAACGACGTCGTCAAGGCATTGCAGCAGGCGCTCGGCGAGGACGCCGTCCTCACCGGCGCGGACGTCCACGAACGTCAGGCGGGGATCTGGCGGCGCGACACCATCCAGGCCAAGGCGCTGGTGCGGCCGCGGACCACCGGGGAGGTCAGCGCGGCGCTGCGGATCTGCCACGAGCACGGTCAGCCGGTCGTCGCCCACGGGGGGCTCACCGGGCTGGTGGAAAGCGCGCTCACCACGCCCGACGACGTGGCGCTGTCCCTGGAGCGCATGAACGCCATCGAGGCCGTGAACGCCATGGACCGGACGATGGTGGTCCAGAGCGGCGCCATCCTGCAGACGATTCAGGAGCGGGCCGAGGACGAGGGCCTCATGTTTCCCCTGGACCTCGGCGGGCGGGGGAGCTGCACCATCGGCGGCAACATCTCGACCAATGCGGGCGGCAACCGGGTGATCCGCTACGGCATGACCCGGGACATGGTGCTCGGCCTGGAGGCGGTGCTCGCCGACGGCACCGTCGTCTCCAGCATGAACCAGATGATCAAGAACAACGCCGGCTACGATCTGAAGCAGCTCTTCATCGGCACCGAGGGCACCCTGGGAATCGTCACCCGCGCCGTGCTGAGACTGCGGGAAAAGCCGCGCCACCAGGCGACGCTGTTCGTGGCCGTGGACGCCTTCGACAAGCTCCCGGCATTCCTCAAGCACATGGACGCCGCGCTCGGCGGCACGCTGTCGGCGTTCGAGGTGATGTGGAACGAGTTCTACACGCTGGTCACCACGGCGCCGGCGGAGAACCAGGCGCCGGTGTCCCGCGAGTACCCGTTCTACGTGCTGGTCGAGGCGATGGGCGCCGACGACGCGGCGGTGGAGACGGCGCTGTCCGAGGCCTACGAGCAGTCGCTCATCGTCGATGCGGTCCTGGCGCAGTCGGAGCAGCAGCGGCACCAGCTCTGGGCCATGCGTGACGACGTCGCGCAGTGCTTCCGGGACGGCCCGACCATCGCCTTCGACGTCAGCCTCAAGATCTCCGACATGGACGGCTACGTCACCGAGGTGCGGCGCCGGCTCGACGAGGCCTTCCCCGGCAACCGCTGCTACGTGTTCGGCCACCTGGGAGACGGCAATCTGCATCTGGTGATCGGCGTCGGCGGCAACAGCCCGGAGAACCGGCATCGGGTGGAACTCTGTGTGTACGAGCCGCTGCGCGCCATCGGCGGCTCGGTGTCCGCCGAGCACGGCGTCGGCCTGGAGAAGAAGCCCTATCTCGACATCTCGCGCAGCGAGGCGGAGATCGAGCTGATGCGCGCGCTCAAACGCGCGCTGGACCCCAAGGGGCTGCTCAACCCGGGCAAGATCTTCGACGCCGGGCCGGCAACCGGGCAGGAGGCGGCATGAGTGGGCTTCACTACCTCACCCTGAGCGAGGTCGGGCGGCGCATCAAGAGCGGCGAGCTGACCGCCACCCAGGTGACGGAGGAGACCCTCGCGCGGATCCGCGCGCTCGAGCCGCGGCTGCACAGCTACGCGCTGGTGCTGGCCGATCAGGCGCTTGCCACCGCCGAGCGCCTCGACCGGGAGCGTCAGGAAGGCAAGCCGCTGGGGCCGCTCCACGGCGTGCCGGTGGCGGTCAAGGATCTGCTCTACACCCGCGGAATTCCGACCGCCTCGGGGACCACGGTCATGCGGGACTTCATCCCCGACCAGGACGCCACCGTGGTCACCCGGCTGAAGGAAGCCGGCGCGGTCATCGTCGGCAAGACCCAGCTCACCGAGGGGGCCTTCGGCGCCCATCACCCGGACATCACGGCGCCGGTCAATCCCTGGAGCGAGCAGCACTGGACGGGGGTGTCGTCGTCGGGCTCCGGCGTGGCGGTTGCCGCCGGCCTGGCCTTCGGCGCGCTGGGCACCGACACCGGCGGCAGCATCCGCTTTCCGTCCGCGAGCTGCGGCCTGGTGGGCATCAAGCCGACCTATGGCCGGGTCAGCCGTCACGGCGCCTTCCCGCTGGCCGAATCCCTGGATCACATCGGCCCCATGACCCGATCCGTCGAGGACGCCGCCCGCCTGCTGCGGGTGCTGGCCGGCCCGGACCCGGAGGATCCGACGGCGCTGACGGATCCGGTACCCAACTATCCGGCCATGATGGTCGACCGCGTCGCCGGCCTGACCATCGGCATCGACTGGGACTACGTCGGCCGGGGCGTGGACGATGCGGTGGTGGCGACCCTGCGTGAGGCGCTGGCCGTCTTCGAGGAGCTCGGTGCCCGGGTGACCGAGATCGAAATGCCGGTCAGCGCGGGCGATCTGGTGCAGGGCTGGGGCATCACCTGCGGGGTGGAGTGCGCCCGGGCCCATGCGCCCTACTATCCGGCGCGCAAGGACGAGTACGGCCCCGTGCTCGCCAGCCTGATCGAGACCGGGCGGGCCGCCTCGGCCGACGACTATCGGCGGCTGGAGGCGGTGCGGGAGAAATTCCGCGGCGAACTCGACGGGCTGCTGGAGACCGTGGACGTCATCATGACGCCCTGCATGCCGTCGCTGCCGCCGGATCTCGAGACCATGAACGCCCAGGTCGCCGAGGAGCAGGGGCGGGCCGAGTTCATCACCTTCACGGCGCCGTTCGACTATTCCGGACACCCGACCCTGACCCTGCCGGCCGGGCTGACCGGTGAGCGCCTGCCGAAGTCGTTCCAGCTCGTCGGCCGTCGTCTGGGCGAGCCCAGTCTGATCCGTGCCGGGGCGGCCTACGAGGGCGCCTGCGGGTTCGACGCTCACCCGTTGCCGTGAGCCAGGCTCAGTCTCACGCCGGGTCGACGTCGCGGTAGCACGCCGGCCGGAACCTCGGGGTGCAGATGGCATAGAACACGAGGTCGTCCGGGCCGGTGCAGGCGATGCGCTGGCGAACGCCGGCCGGAATGAGCACGACGTCGCCCGGACGCACGGCCATCGGCGGCGAGTCCCCCACCTCGGCACGTCCTTCACCGCTGACGATCAGGTACCGTTCGGTGACGCCATCCAGCCGGTGCCAGCGGGTGGTTCGCCCCGGCGTGACGCGTGCTCGGGCGATGGACGCCTCGGGATCTGCGTCGTCGTTGAGCGACTCCAGGATGTGGCAGCCTTCCTGGAAGTAGTACTCGGCGGTCTCGTCGGGGCGGTGCAGAAAGGCGTCTTTCATGGGCCTCACTCGAACGGTCCTGCCGTCACCTTAGCCCGGCGCCAGGTCGGCGCCTACCGTTGCGGGGCTGTGGAATTTCCCGTCGCAGCATGGTCTGATGCGCACAGCCAGGGCCGGCCCCGGTGCGGGGCGGCCAGGACCGAACTTCGGGAATCGACCCTGATGCAAAGGAATGATGCAGCGCGCGCCCGCCGGACGGCGCGCTGGGCTGTGGCGGCGGCGTTCGCCGGTGCGATGTTCGCGTCGACCGCGGCCAGCGCCGCCGCCTACCGGCTCGATGGCGACGACACCCAGGTCGTCGGCGCGGTCACGTCGGTTCGTGTCCGCTACGAGGACACGCTGGCGTCGGTCGCTCAGCAACACGGCCTCGGCTATCGGGAACTGCTCGACGCCAACCCCGAAGTGGATCCCTGGATTCCCGGGGAAGGGACCGAGGTCGTCCTGCCCACGGCCTACGTGCTGCCGTCGGCACCCCGGGAAGGGGTGGTGATCAACGTGGCCGAGTACCGCCTCTACTACTACCCGCCCGACAAGGACATGGTGGTGACCTATCCCGTGGGGCTCGGGCGCGACGAGTTCCGCACGCCGCTCGGCAGCAGCCGGATCGTCATGGCCATCGAGAATCCGAGCTGGACCCCCACGGAGTCCTCCCGTCAGGAGCATGCCGCCGCCGGCAACCCGCTGCCGCCGGTGGTGCCGCCGGGCCCGGAAAACCCGCTCGGCTCGCTGGCGCTGATGCTCGACCTGCCGGGGTACTTCATCCACGGCACCAACCAGCCGTTCGGCGTGGGCCAGATGGTCAGCCACGGCTGCATCAGGCTCTACGAGCCGCACATCGCCACCCTCGCGGAACTGACGCGCAAAGGCACGCCGGTGCACATCGTGCACGAGCCCTACAAAGTGGGTTGGCGGGGCGATTCGCTGTTCGTCGAAGCCCACCGCGGCGTCTATACCGACGCAGACCCCGCCGATCTGGCGCAGCAGGTCGAGGCCGCAACGAAAAACCGCGCCGCAGTCATAGACTGGGCGCGGGTTCAGGAGGTCGCTCAATCCCCGACGGGCGTGCCGTCGAGGATCTGAGCTGGCGGCCGGGAGCCGGCCGCCGGTGCTGCCTTACTTGCGTGCGCAGCAGGTGTCGGAGATGCGCTGAGCGCGCTCGTTCGCCTGGTTCGCGGCATCCATCGCACGCTGAGCCGTGGACTGAGCAGCGCTCGCTTCCTGGCTCGCACGGGTGGCGGCAGAAGCAGCACGATCAGCAGCATTGGCCGCTGCCTCTACCTGGCTTTCCAGAGCGCTGAGGCGCGATTCAATGCTGTCCACGCGATCGGTGCTTACCGTCGCGCAGCCGGCGAATGCGAAAGTTGCAATGAGAGCAAGAGCAAAGGTTTTCACGATAAGCCTCTTCTTGTGGCTGTTGATCGGAGCGGGCACGATACCATAGCGACTGCGGTTTGTATGCGTGGTGACAGGTCATTCCACCTCGCTTTTGAGGGTTTTCAGTGCCTCGGCCGCCAGAGTGTCGCCATCTGGCGACAATTGCGGATAGCGCAGGTCCAGGCTGGCCAGCGAATCGGTCACGACCCGGGCCACGGCGGCCCGCATGGTCCACTTGTCATCGGCCGGAATCACGTACCAGGGCGCGTGGTCCTGATCGGTATGGGTGAGCGCCGCCTCGTAGGCGGCCTGGTAGGCGAACCAGTGCTGACGCTCCCGGACGTCGCCGGGATTGAACTTCCACAGCTTGTCCCGGTTCTGCAGCCGCGCCATCAGGCGCTGGCGCTGTTCCTCCCTGGACAGGTGCAGAAAGAACTTCACGATGGTGGTGCCGTTGCGGCACAGGTGGCGCTCCATGGCGGCGATGTCTTCGAGCCGGTGCGCCCAGAAGTTCTCCCCCACCGCCTCGTGGGGCAGGGGGCTCGCCTCGACGAATTCCGGATGAACCCGTTCCACTACCACCGGCTCGTAGTAGGACCGGTTGAAGATGCCGATCCGGCCCCGTTCCGGCATCCGCCGCCAGTATCGCCACAGGAAGTTGTGGTCGAGCTCCTCAGCCGACGGCTGGCGGAACGAGAACACCTGGAAACCGGCCGGATTGACGCCGCTGGTGACGCGTTTGATGGTGCCGTCCTTGCCGGCTGTGTCCATGCCCTGGAAGACCAGCAGCACGGCGCGGCGGTTGTCCGCCCAGAGTATTTCCTGCAGTTCCTGCAGCAGGGCGACGGAATCGGTGACGCGGCGCTCGGCCCCGTCGACCTCCAGCCGCGTCGGGTAGTCGGCCAGGGAGCGCCCGGGTCGGAAGCGGAATCGGTCGGGTTGCAGGTCGTCGGCGGTCATGGGGATTTCCATTGCAGAAGGTGGTCCCGTACGGCGCCGCGCCAGGCGTCGGCGTTCTCGAGCTGCGGGGAGTGCTCGGCGCCGGCGATGGTCACCAGGCGCGCGCCGGGAATGGTGTCCGCCATCAGTCGGGCGGGCGCCAGGAACGGGGTGTCGAACTCGCCGACCAGCACCGTCGTCGGGCAGGAGATGCCGGCGAGCCGGCTCGCCACCGGTTCGTGACGCCGCAGGGTGTCCATCAGCCCGCAGTAGGCGTCGGGGTCGAGGCTGCGGAGCGCGTCGCGCCGCCTTTGCCAGTACGCCGCCTCGCCGACGAACTCGATGCCGCGCCGGACGGGCTCGGACTGCGGCGCCCGGCGCGCGCCCTCGAGCAGCGCCTCGCAGCCGTGACGCCGCACCAGCCTGCGCAGCTGCCAGCGGGCCCGCCAGGACCACAGGGGCAGGGGCGCCGGGGCGGTATCCATGAGCACCAGGGAGCGGAACCGCTCCGGCCGGCGGAGCACCGCGCGCATCGCCACCATGCCGCCGAGGGAGTGGCCGAGCAGATCGCAGCGTTCGATCTGCAGCGCGTCCAGCAGCGCGATCAGGTCGTCCACCAGCGTGGCGAAGTCGTAGGGACCGCCCCGGTCGGACCCGCCGTGGCCGCGCTGATCGTAGACGACGGTGCGGCGCAGGTCGTCGAAGGCGTGCAGGTGGTCCCGAAAGTCGGACTTCGCGCCGGTGAAGCCGTGCAGCAGCACGAACGCCTCACCGGTGCCGGACGCCTGGTAGGCGAGCCCGAGTCGGGCCGTCCCGGCGAACCGGCTTTCCGCTTCCCGGGACATGGGGGACCTCAGAACTCCAGTATCGCCCGGCCGGTGATCCGGCCGGCCTCCAGGGCGGCGGTGGCTTCGTTGATCTGATCCAGCGTGAAACGCCTGGTCACCATGGCGTCCAGGTCCAGGTCGCCGTTGTCCTGCCATTCGAGGAACCTGGGGAAGTCGCGGTCGGGCGCGCAGGACCCGCCGATGCTGCCGATGAAGTGTTTCTCGTTGAGCAGCACGTCGATGGCGTTGAGCTCCACCGTGGTCCCCGGCACGCCCACCAGCACCGCGGTGCCGCCGTCCCGGGCGCCGAAGTGGCCGGTCCGGCAGGCCGGCACGATCTGCTCCATGGTGGCCTTGATGCCGATGCAGTCGAAGGCGTAGTCCACCCCGCTCACCGGCGTCTGCAGAATCGTGTACTCGCCGTCCCGTGCGGTGAGCGCGTGGATGGCGGCGATCGGGTCCTCGCGGCTGGCGTTAATGCCGTGAGTCGCGCCGAAGCGGCGTGCGAACTCGAGCTTCTCGTCGTCGAGGTCCACGGCGATGATGGGATTGGCGCCGGCCACCCGGGCGCCGACCACGGCGGACAGGCCGACCCCGCCCACGCCGAACACCGCGACCGACTCGCCGGGCTGGACGCCGGCGGTGTTGATGACGGCGCCCGCACCGGTCATGATGGCGCAGCCGATGATGGCCGTGACGTCGGTGCGGATGCCCGGGTCGACCTTCACGACGTACTGCTGGTCGGCCAGGGTGTGGTCCGCCCAGGTGAAGACGTTCTCCGACTGGGCCTCGCCGTCGCTGACCGCCAGCGTGGCCCGCACCGGCGGCGCCGCCGCCACGGAAGCATTGCGGGGCACCCAGGTGACCAGCACGGTGTCGCCGGGCCGCACGTGGGTGACGTCGGCGCCGACCTCCAGCACCACGCCGGTGGACTCGTGGCCGAGGATCACGGGTTGTTCCCGGGGCCGGTGGATCTGGTGAAGCTGGGAGTGGCAGATGCCCGAGGCGAACTGCCTGACCACCACCTGGGTTGGCCCCGGGTCCGGCAGCGTGACCGATTCGATGCGCAGTTCGTTGCTGTCGACGGGCAGCACCGCGACGCGTGCAGGCGTTCCCATGGCATGTCCCCCTTGTCCTCGTGCCGGATTCGATATTGCCGGTCGGCCGGGGAGGACGCAACGCGCCCTGCGCCTGACGGTTCGGGCTGCCGCCGTGAGCGCGGGACGGCCTGGCGCAGTACACTACACTTCGATCATGAGCGAACGGTACAAACTGGTGTTCCGCGGTGAGGTGCTGGAGGGACAGCATCCGGCCGTGGTGCGCAAACGCCTCGGCGAAAGCGCCGGCTTTGCCGACGACGCGCTCGACAAGCTCTTCTCCGGGCGTCCGGTGGTGGTGAAGCGGGAAGCCGACACGGCGACGGCCGCGCGCTACCAGGCCGTGTTCAGAAAAGCCGGTGCGCGACTGCGGGTGCTGCCCGTTGAGGACGGCGACGACCCGCTGTCCGCGGCGCCGGCCGCCACCGAGGCGCCGTCGGGGGCGCGGGCCGATGCCGGCCCGGCCGATTCCGGCGGCGGATTCGAGCTGCTGCCGGCAGGCAGCGACATCCTCCGGGAGGACGAGCGCGACGGTTTCGAGGCCCGCGAGGTCGATACGGGAAGTCTGGCCCTGGAAGGGGCGCGCTTCGTGGTGGACGAACCGGCGCCCGAAGCGCCGTCGCCGGACGTGTCACATCTGTCGGTGGCGGAGGTGGGCGTCAATCTCGGTGGCGATGGTCCGGCACAGGCGCCCGTGGAGGTCCAGGTGCCGGCCTTCGACATCGCCGAACCCGGCGTCGACCTGTCGCCCCGGCGCGCCGCGCCGTCCCCGGCGTTCGATCCCGCCTCGGTGAGCTTCGAAGTGGCGCCTGCGGGCGCGGACCTCGGTCAGCGACGGGCGCCGGCGGCGGCGCCCGTTCCGGACGTCTCCCATCTCAGCCTCGAGCCGGATTCCGACCGCTGATCCCTTCAACGGACCCGAGGCGCTGCGCCGCGGGTCAGGCTTCGCTGCTCAGGAGACGGTGACCACCAGGCTGCGATAGCCGGCGCGTTCCATGGCGGCCGCCACCGCTTCCTGGGTATCCGGGCAGAGCGCGACGATCGAGCCGCCGCCGCCGCCGCCCGTCAGCTTGGCGCCCAGGGCCCCGTGTTCCCGGGCGACGTGCACGAGTTCCTCCAGTTCCGGCGTGGAGAGCTGCAGGGCGTTCAGGTAGCCCTGGCACAGGTTCATGAGCTCGCCGAGCTCCTCGAACTGGCCTTCCCGGAGCGCGTCCGTGGCGGCATCGGTGAGTACGGCGATCTGGTCGAACAGGGCGTCGTAGCGGCGCCGGTGGTTCTCCCAGGCCTGGCGCACCCGGGCCACGGTATTGGCGGTCAGGCTCTCCCGGCCGGTGATGCCGATCACCAGCGGTACCGGGCGTGCCAGGGAGATCTCCTCGAAGCGGCCGGTGTCCTCACCGGGGGTGCGCTGAAAACGCAGCGGCATGCCGTAGGTGGCGATGGTGTTGTCGATGCCCGACGGCGTGCCGTGAGCCACGGTCTCGCACTCGAAGGCGAGGGCGTTGACGGCGCCGCCGTCGAGGCCGAGATCGAATGCCCGGTCGAGGGCCCGGATCACGGCGACCGCCAGCGCCGCCGAGCCGCCCAGACCCATGGCCCTGGGGACGTGGGGAATCACCTCGATGGTCATGTCCCGGTCCGCCAGGCCGAGCCGGTCGAGCATGGCGTGGAGAATGCCGCTGAGGCCCTGGGCGCCGGCCGGGCGGATCTTCTGCTCCAGGCCCCAGCGGGGAATCACCAGGTTGACGCCGCTGCCCCCGGGACGAACCACCGCCTCCACGGCCAGCGGAATGGGCAGGGCCAGCGCCGGCCGGCCGTAGACCACGGCGTGCTCGCCGAGCAGGATCACCTTGCCGCAGGCGCTGCTGCGGTCGGCCGCTTCCGGCTGGGCACGGCTGCGCTGGAGATTGCCGACGATCTCCCGGGCCTTCCAGACCTTGATCTCGCCGGATTCGATCAGCGCCTCGACGACGCTGTCGAACAGCGCTTCGGGCACCCCGGCGGTGCTGGCCACGCTGCGGGCGTGCAGCGTCATGTGATTCTGCTGGATGCCGTCGGTGGAGAGCGCGCGCAGCGCGGCGAAATTCTGAGCCAGCCCGACGGCGGCCATCACGCCGGCGAGCGTCCGGGCGTTCGGAGAGCCGAGCAGGCGGTGGTTGATGCGCACGCTCGGATTGGTCTCCAGGGAACCGCCCACCGTGCCCACCTTCATGGGCATCTCGATCTCGCCGACCAGGTCGCCGGCCTCGTTGGCGTACCAGCGGGTCAGGCCGCGGTAACGCCCGGACCGGGCGGCATAGGCGTGGGCGGCGGACTCGATGGCCCGCCAGTCGTTGCCGGTGGCCAGGGCCACGGCATCGACGCCGTTCATGATGCCCTTGTTGTGAGTGGCCGCCCGGTAGGGATCGACGAGGGCGAAGTCGTTGGCCAGGATGATGCCGTCCCGCACCTGCTCGCCGGTGTAGCCCTTGCCCTCCAGGTTCTTCGCCGGGATGCGCACGGTGGCCCGGGCCAGCGCCCGGTCCGTCAGGTTGGACAGAATGCGCAGGAACACCTTGCCGCCGGTGATCGTCTCGACCAGCGAGGCGATGCCCTCGCACATGGTGTTGACCAGGTTCGCGCCCATGGCGTCCCGGGTGTCCACCAGCAGGTGCAGGACCAGCATGTCGCGGCCGTCCTCCGGGGCGTGATGGCGGAACACCTCGATGTCCAGCGCGCCGCCGCCGCGGGCCTGCATCTTCGGGTGCAGGCTGTTGGCCAGGGCGACGATCTCCTCCCGCCGGGCGAGCAGGTCGGCCTCGGCGCGATCGAGATCGTCGATGTTCACGGCCTGCACCTGGCCGATGAGAATCGGGTCGGTGGTCTCGGTCTGATAGCCGCCGGACAGCCGGGCGATGCGCGCGGCGCCGGACAGGCCCGCCACGATGGACGGTTCCTCGACGACCAGCGGCACCACGTAGTCGCGCCCGTCGATCAGGAAGTTGAGCGCGTAGCCGAGCGGCAGGCCGAACACGCCGACCACGTTCTCGATCATCTTGTCCGCCACCGGCAGCCGCAGCGTGTGCTCCCCCGATGCCAGCAGCCGCACGTCGTCGTCGGACAGCAGGCCGCGCTGGTGCAGCGCGGCGATGCGCTCCCCCACGCTCATGCGGAAGAAATTGGGTATGCGGGCGCCGCCTTCGGCGCCGCCCTCAGCCGGTGACTTCGAGGCCATGGGACGCGGTCTCCAGAGCTAGCGGCAGATATCCTGCCTGTCTTGCGCGGGCGACGAAACGGTCGGCCGCATCGGCATCGTCGGTGAAGGCGGCTCCGATGTCGCCGCCACCGGCGCCGCAGGGTTTGTAGACGACTCCCGTGTCGATCGCAAGCCGGTGGAGGTGGTCGTGGGCGGGGCTGAAGATGCCGAGCGCGGCGGCGCGATCGAGGGCCCGGAGCGCATCGACGTAGTGCGCCAGCGCGTCCGGCAGCGCCGCGGCATCGAACAGCGCGGCGGATGCCTGTGCCAGGTCGCGCAGCTCGATCCCGTCGGCGGCGTCGAGCCAGGTGCCCAGGCGGCCCAGGTGCGCGCCGGTGCTGGCCGACGTGCCGGTCCATACGAAGCGGAGCTCGAGACCGGCCGGCAGCGACCAGGGCTCGGCCGCGGGCACCGGCTCGGCGCCCCGGCGGAACCGCAGCAGGCCGCCATGCCAGGCGGCGGCGACGTCGATGCCGCTGCCCTTGCCGCCCTGCAGCCGGTGATGGATGTCGAAGGCGGCGGACGGCTCGGGCCGCCGGCCGAGCAGCCCGCAGGCGGCGCCGTACACCGCCACGCACAGCGCCGCGCTCGATCCGAGGCCGAGCTTGCGCCCCTCCGCGTGAAACCCGGCGGTGTCGAAGGTCGCTTCCCCGCCGTCCGGAAACGCCTGCAGGTGCCGCACGACGTGCCAGAGCAGCGCCCAGCAGGCAGCAGGCGGCGGCGGAGAGGACTCGAGCAGCCGGGAGCGGGTGATGGTCTCGCCGGCCGCCGTGAATCCTTCGCTGCGGCAGCGCCAGGCGCTGTCGGCCGTGGCGCTGAGCCGGCAGCGGGCGTAGCGATTCACGGCCATGACCAGGGCGGGCGCGCCGTGCAGCACGGCGTATTCACCCCACAGAACGACCTTGCCCGGCGCCGTGGACTCGATGCGGACCGGCGCCGTCACCGGCCGGCTACCCGGGCGCCGCCCCCCAGTCCCGCCGTCAGAATCCGCTGCACGCCGGCCACCTCCTGTAGCGCCGTCGCCACCGCCGCTTCGGCCTCGGGCAGGCACACCGCCTTCACCTGGGGGCCGGCGTCGACGGTGAAGAACACCGGCACGCCCTGGTCGCGCAGGGCCCGGACCCGCTGAATGCAGGCCAGCGTCGCCGGATTCCAGTACAGCAGCGCGGGGCGCGTCGCCATCATCAGGCCGTGCATCTTCAGGCAGCTGTGCTCGGCAACGTCGGCGAGACGCTCGAAGTCCCGCTCCAGCACGGCGAACCGTGCCGCCGCGAAATCGTCGCGGGTGCTGTCGACCCAGCCGGAGAAGAACGGTGAGGCCGCCGAAGCGCGCATCCCCTCGGAAGAGGACGTGGTCTTGGCCGTGTCGCTGGTCACGGCGACCACCACCCGCAGCGGCCAGGCGCCGCCCTCCAGCAGGGGCCGCCCCTGCCACTCGGGTTCTTCCAGCACCACGTAGCCGCCGAAGATGGAGCGCGCCGCGGACGCCGACGCCTGGCGCGCCAGGTCGGAGCGCACCGCGGCGGACAGCCCCAGGGCGCAGGCGGCGTCGACGGCCGTGACCAGCGCCGCGAAGCCGGAGGCCGAGGACGCGAGCCCGGCGGCGGTGGGAAAGTCGTTGCGGGTGCGCACTTCCACCGGCGGGATGTCGAACCGCCGGCGCAGGTTGTCGAGACAGGCGGCGATCTTCGCGTCGGCCACGGGACGGTCGTCGAGGTATACCGTGTCCTCCCGGCCGGTCAGGGTCACGGTCGTGGTGGTGGTCAGCCCGTCGAGGGTGATCGACAGGGACGGCGACGCCGGCACGTTGCCGGGCCGGGGCGCCTTGCCCCAGTACTTCACCAGGGCAATGTTCGGATGCGCGTGAGCGGTGGCGCTCACCGGCTCCGTCACAGATACCGCTCGGGCGGGACGAACTGGCAGCCGGCGGCTTCCAGCATCCGGGCGACGCCGATGGTGATGAGGTCCGAATATTCCGGCCCGACGATCTGCAGCCCGATGGGCAGGCCGGCGTCGTTCAGCCCGGTCGGGATCACCGTCGACGGCAGATAGGCCACGCCGGTCAGGCCTGCCCAGAACACCTGATCGAAGTACGGCCGCGACTGGCCGTCGATGTCGACCGTGCGCTCGCCGAAGGGGCGATGATCGTGGGGGAAGGCCGCGGTCGGCATGATCGGCGCCAGCAGCACGTCGAAGTCCTGGAAGAACTCGTGCCACTGCCAGCGCAGCTTGTGCCGGGCCTCGTTGGCGCCGGCCCAGTCCCTGAAGCGCGCGACCTGGGCGCGCAGCACCCGGGCGGCGTTGCTGTCGTCGTTCGGGTCGAGCTCGGCGACCCGGGTCAGCAGGGTCTCGTAGTCGGCCTCCGGCATGCGCGATGCCATGGTCGCCTGCAGCAGCGTCTGATAGGTCTCGTGGCTGTGGGTGGTGGTGAATGCCGGGCGCGCGTCGCGGTCCACCGTGGCGCCGGCATCGGCGAACATCTGGGCGACCATGTCGATCCGGCCGCGGACTTCCGCGGACACGGGACACAGCTCGTCGTCCTCCCAGACGGCCACTCGCAGCGCGTCGAGCCCGCGCCCGGCCAGCTCGGGCAGCTCCAGGCGGTAGCCCCGCGCCATGATGTGGTCGGGACCGGCCATGGTGCGCACGGCGGTCTCGAGATCCTGGGCGGAGCGCGCGAGGGGGCCGATCACCGAGATGTCCGGCATGGCGCGGATGTCGCCTGGGCCGGAGTGGCCGCGCATCCACAGCAGGCTCCAGGTCGGCTTGTGGCCGAACACGCCGCAGAAGTGGGCCGGATTACGGATCGACCCGCCGATGTCCGAGCCGGTTTCGAGTCCGGTGAGGCCCGCGGCCAGCGCCGCGGCGGAGCCCCCCGACGAGCCGCCCGGGGTGCGCCCGTGGTCGTAGGGGTTGTTGGTGGTGCCGTAGACGTCGTTGTAGCTCTGGAAGTCGGCCAGGGCGAGCGGCACGTTGGTCTTGCCGAACACGATGGCGCCTGCGTCCTTGAGCTTCTTCACCGGCACCGCGTCCTCGGCGGCGACGTTGCTCTTCCAGTCGGGGTTGCCCCAGGTGGTGGGCGTGCCGGCGAGGTTGTAGGACTCCTTGATGGTCATGGGCACGCCGTGCAGGGGCCCCCAGGACTCACCCCGGGCGGTGGCCTCGTCCGCGGCCCTGGCCTGGGCGAGGGCCTCCTCCCGCACGTCGACGACGATGGCGTTCAGGGTGTCGTTGTGCTGGTCCACGCGCTCGAGGTAGGCCTTCAGAACCTCCTCGCTGGAGATTTCCCGGGCGCCGATCCGCTGCGCCAGTTCGGTAGCCGAGAGGAAGACGAGGTCGCTCATGGCACTGGATCCCGAATCGAAGGGTGATTCGGGACTGTGACCTCAGACGTGTGGTTTATCAAGCCGGAGGCGGTCAGCCGGGCAGCAGCACCGTCGAGCCCGTGGTAGCGCGCGCTTCCAGGTCCCGGTGCGCCCGGGCCAGGTCGCTCAGCGGATAGCGCTGATTGACGTGGACCTGCACGGTGCCGGCACCGATGAGGCCGAACAGCTCGTCGGCCATGGCCCGCAGATCCTCGGTGCGGGCGGAGTAGGTGGCCAGGGTGGGGCGGGTGAAGAACAGCGACCCGCGGCTCTGGAGATCGTGGGGCGACACGGCGGGGGCGTTGCCCGAGGCGTTCCCGTAGCTGACGAACAGGCCCAGCGGCGCGAGGGCATCCAGCGAGGCCTGGAACGTGTCCTTGCCGATGGAGTCGTAGACGACGTCCACGCCGCGGCCGCCGGTGAGCTCGCGCACGCGGGAGGCAACCTCCTCCTGCCGGTAGAGAATGGTGTGATCGGCGCCGTTCTCCCGGGCCAGGGCCGCCTTCTCTTCGCTGCCGACGGTGCCGATCACGGTGGCGCCGATGGCCCGGGCCCACTGGCAGAGAATCAGGCCGACGCCGCCGGCGGCCGCATGCACCAGCAGGGTGTGCTCCGGCGCGACGCGGCGCGTCCGGGTGAGCAGGTAGCAGGCCGTCAGACCCTTGAGCAGGCTGGCGGCGGCGATCTCGTCGCTGATGCCGTCCGGCACCCGGACCAGCCGGCCGGCGGGCAGGACGTTGGCGTCGGCGTAGGCGCCCAGGGCGCCGGCGTAGGCGACCCGGTCGCCGATCGTGAGGTCGGAGACCGCCTCGCCCACCGCTTCCACCACGCCGGCCGCTTCGGTGCCGAGCCGCGCCGGCATCGGCAGCGGATAGAGGCCGCTGCGGTGGTAGACGTCGATGTAGTTGAGGCCGATCGCGGTGTGCCGCACCCGCACCTGATCGCCGGACGGCTCCGGCAGCACCTCGTCCTCCCAGTGGAGAACCTCGGGACCCCCGGTTGCGTGAATGCGGTAAAGGCCGACCATCGGCGCAGTTTCCGGCATGGACCGCCCGGAAGCAATCCGGGCGGCAACGTCACTCGAGGTCGAAATCCTCGAACGCCCGCCGGAGCTCGCGTTCCTCGCGCCAGTCTTCGATGCGGCGCCGGGTGAGTCCGCGCCGGGCCTGCCGGCCGTGGCGGGCCTCGTCCTCGGCCCATTTGCGGCTGAGGTGCTCGATGTGGGACGACACCGCGGGCGACAGGTCGTCGAGGTCGCCGTCGAAGTCGTCTTCGTGGTGAGAGTGCTTCATGGTCCTGCCAGCTATCCGATGCGCGCCGGTCTGCGGCGCGTACTGGCATTTAAGGCCCATTGCTGAACAAATAAATCAATATTAAATTGACTTCGTAACAAACAACGTTTGATGAAGATGTCGCTGCAGCCCGCGGCCCGGCCATGGACATAGAACTCGTCCGGACCTTTCTGGAAGTGAACCGGCTCCGCCACTTCGGGCGCGCGGCGGAGCGGCTGTTCGTCACCCCGGCCGCCGTCAGCGCCCGGGTGCGTCTGCTGGAGGAACACCTCGGCGCGGTGCTGTTCAGCCGCGCCCGCAACAACATCCATCTGACCCCCGCCGGACAGCGGTTCCTGCCCCACGCGGAGAACATGGTGCGGAGCTGGCAGCGTGCTGTGACCAGCGTCGGCGGCGGCGAGCGCACGGACATGGTGGCGCTGGGCAGTCTCCACAGCATCTGGAACGTGCTGCTCGACGGCTGGCTGGCGCAGGTGTACGGGCAGGACCTGGGGGTGGCGCTGCAGGTGGAGCTGCTGTCCTCGCAGGCCGTCGTCAGCCGGATGCGGGAGCAGTCCCTCGACCTGGCGCTGATGTACGAGCCGCCCCAGGCCCGGGACCTCCGGGTCGATGCGGTGTCCCGGGTGTCGCTGGCCCTGTTCGCCGACCGGCCGGGGCTCACGGCGGACGAGGCGCTGTCCGGGTACGTGCACGTGGACTGGGGCGTGCAGTTCGCCATGTCCTTGTCCCGGGCCCTGCCGGGACTGCCGGAGCCGGTGCTGCGGGTCGACACGCCCGAGATCGCCCGGGACTTCCTGTGCCGGCGCGGCGGCGCCGCCTTTCTGCCGGAGACGGTGTCGGGCGGCGGCAGCGCCGACGGACCGTTGCACCCGGTCACCGGCGCCCCGCGGATCGACCGCACCGTCTACCTGGTGGAGAGCGCGGAAGCGGCGGAATCGGCGGTTCGCGACCGGGTGCGCGCCGCGCTGGCGGCGTGGCTGGAGGCGCCCGCGCCGTCGGATCGGACGGCGCTCAGCTGACGCTGTCCTGCGCCGCCGGCGCGCTCAGCGCCGTGACCTCCCGGGCCATGCGGTCCCATTGCTCGAACAGGAACTGCTGCCGAGCCTCGGCGCCCGCCGGCACGGCGGCAAAGGGCACGCGCCAGAAGCGGATGCGCACGTGCTGGTGCATCCAGGCGCCGTTCCACAGGGTTCCGAAGTGGCTGGATCCCTCGAACCCGGCGTGGGCGCAGAACACCAGATCGCGTCCGGGGTTGGCGCCGAGCATGGCCAGCGTTCCGCCGAGGCGCGGCGGCAGCAGCATGGGCCAGCGGTCGAGCTGCGCCTGCATCTCCGGCACGTCGGCATAGCGGCGGCGCAGCGCGTCGCGCTTGTCGGCTGAGCTGCGCGTGCCCTCCGGATAGATGAGCGCGCCCTCGTCGGGGCCGAGATCCCGCACCAGCTCGGCCACGCCCCGGCGCGCCCGTTCGCTGTCCTGGCCGCCGCGGTCGACGAAGTAGTTGGGCAGCCGGTTGCCGACGATGTCCAGACAGGGATCGAACAGCAGTTCCTTCTTCAGCACGTAACGCAGCCGGACGCCGAACGGAATGGCGTAGAACACCATCGGGATGACGGTGTCGGCGATGCTCGCGTGTCGCGGCAGCAGCAGCGCGGGAGGGCCTTCCAGGGCGTCCCGCCCATCGATCTGGAACCGCAGCCGGAACAGCTTCCGGGCCATCACCATCAGCGCGTTCGCCCACCAGCACTGGAGCCGGTAGTTGGCCGTCATGAACCGCTCGTGGTCCCGGTGCCGCACCCACACCCAGAAGGACGCGACGATGCCGATGGTCTCGCACCACAGGTAGCCGCAGACGAACAGCAGCGTGGGCACGGCGCCACGGCAGGCGGGAATCCAGGAAACGAGCCAGGCGGCGACGAGCAGCGCCGGCAGTGCGGCGGAGGCAACCGCGGTAGCCAGCAGGAACGCCGGTACCGTGATCAGCCGTCTAGCCGCCACGCGGAAAAAAGCTCTGTCTGAACCATAGGAACCCGAGGATACCCATTATGGCGTTGCTGATCGCCGTGGCGACGAAGATGCCGGGGTATCCGAACAGCCCGTTCAGCAGCAGCGCCAGGGGTATGTAGAGGATGAACATCCGCGTGAAGGACAGCATGGTGGACGGCAGAGGCTTGCCCAGCGCATTGAACGAGGCGGACGACATCATGAGTACGCCCCACAGGCCGTAGCTCCAGGGAACGACGGCCAGATAGAACGCGGCGGTGGCGATGACGCCGGGGCTCTCGTCGACCCAGCCGGCGATGACGTCACCGAAGGCCAGCAGCGGCAGGGCGGCCACCACCCCCCAGATCAGGCAGAACTGGTAGGTGACGCGGAGCCCGTCCTTCACGCGGTCCGGGCGGCTGCCGCCCCAGTTCTGGCCGACGAACGGGCCGATGCTGCCGGACAGGGCGAACAGCAGCATCACGGCCACGGCCTCGACCCGGGTCGCCACGCCGAAGCCGGCGACGACCACCTCGCCGTGACCGGCGAGCATGCGGGTGATGACGGCGGCGCTGACGGGACCGATGAGCTGGGTCGCCATGGCCGGCAGGCCGACGTGGAGAATGCGCCGGCAGGAACTCCAGAAACCGGGCAGGACGTCCCGGAGCAGCAGCATGTCGTTGCGGGAAACGTAGACCAGCAGCACGAGCACGGTCGCGATCCGGGAAATGGCCATCGCCGTCGCGGCGCCGGCGAGCTCCATCCTGGGCAGTCCGAACCAGCCGAAGATCAGAAACGGATCCAGCGCCAGATGCAGCGCGGCGCCGAGCGTCATGACGACCCCGGGAATGGTCGCGCTGCCGTTGGCGCGCATGATGTTGCCGGCAACCATCGTGGTGGTGAACAGCACGACGCTGGGGTAGTAGATGTCGAGATAGCTGTGGATGAGTGGCATCACCTCGGCGGTCGCGCCGAGCGCCATGAACACCGGGTCGATGGTGGCCCAGCCGAGGAACGACAGCGCGATCATCGCGCCCGCCACGAGCAGCAGAGCGTGGGTTCCGAGCCGTTTCACCTCCTCCCTCGCCCCGGAGCCGACGTTGCGGGCGATCACGGACGACGTGCCGATGCCGATCCCCAGGGCGATGCTGTTCAGGATCATCACCAGCGGGAAGGTGAAGGTGACGGCGGCGACCTGCTCGGTGCCGAGCTGGCCGATGAAGCCGATCTCCAGCATGGACACGAGGATGTTGCTGGACACGCCCATCATCATGGGCGCCGTCAGGCGGAACAGGGACCCGGCCACGGGCCCTTGGGTGAGGTCGCGTGCGCTCATCGATTCGGCTTCGGGAAGACGCCGCAGTGTATGGGGTGCCCCGGTGAAATCAAAGCTGCGCGGTTGCCTGAGCCGGGACCGCCGTCCATGATCTGCCGATGTCACGGGAAGCGGCGGAGGGCGTTTGCAGATCGCGGGCCACGTAGACGGCGCCTACCGCGCGGTCGCGGACGCTTTCATCGAGGGGTTCGAGTCGGGCCGGGAACTTGGAGCGGCCCTCGCCGTGATCGTCGATGGCCGCACGGTCGTCGACGTCTGGCACGGCAGCGTGGATCGGCGCCGTGATACACCCTGGCGCGAGGACACCCTGGTCTGCATGTTCTCGGTGACCAAGGCGATGACGGCCGTGTGCCTGCTGCAGGCGGTGGAGCGCGGACACCTGTCGCTCGATGCGCCGATTCGCGACCTGTGGCCGGAGTTCGAGCGCAACGGCAAGCAGGACGTCACACTCCGCCAGCTCATGAGCCATCAGGCCGGCCTGGTGGGCTTTCACGATCCCGCGCCGCGGGAGACGCTCTACGACTGGAACGCCTACGTGACCCGGCTGGCGGACGAGCGCCCCTGGTGGCCGCCCGGCACCCGGCACGGCTACCACGCGCAGACCTACGGCTTCCTCCTCGGGGAAGTGCTCCGGCGCAGCACGGGGCGCGGGGTGCGGGAATGGTTCCGGTCCGAAATCGCCGCCCCCCTCGACATCGACTTCTCCATCGGCGTGAGCAACCCGGATCTGGCGCGTTGCGCCGACGTGATGCCGGCGCGCATGCGTCCGGAGGATTTCCGGGAACTGCCGGCGGCGACCCGGGAAATGATGCGCGACTTCAACGACCCCTCGACCCCAACCGGTGCAGCGTTCCAGAGCCCGGCCATGGGCGCGGGATACCGCAACTCCCGCGAATTCCGACTGGCGGAGATTCCGGCCTCCAACGGTCACGGCACGGCTCGCGCGGCCGCCGCGATGTACGACGGACTCGGCCGGCTGCTGTCGCCGGAGGTGATGACCCAGGCGACGACGACCCACTCCCGCGGTCCGGACGAGGTGCTGAAGTCGCAAACCCATTTCGGCCTCGGCTTCATGCTCTACGACGAGGCCACACCGATCGGCGTGAAGCCGGGCAGCTTCGGCCACGCCGGTGCCGGCGGCTCGATGGCGTTTCACGATCCGGTGGCCAGGGTGAGCTTCTGTTTCGCCATGAACCGCATGGAGATGGGCATGATCACGGGCGGAACGACGGCGATGGCCGCAGCCGCAGCCGTGTACGACTGCCTCTAGGAGTGAGCGGATGAAGATCGTCGATTGTGATGCCCACGTTCTCGAGCCGGCGGACCTCTGGCAGACCTACTTGGAGCCGGAGTTCCGTGACCGTGCGATCCGCATCGAAGAACACGACGGCGTCGAGAAACTCATCATCGGGGAGCAAGTCGTTCTCGAAGGTGTCGTAGCGGGCCTGGGCGGCGCCGAGGCGGACAAGGCGAAACTGTTCAGCGGCGGCCTTTCCTACGTACGCGACAATCCCCTGGACAGCTACGACCCGCGCGCCCGCGCGGCTCGAATGGACGCCTGGGGCATCGACCAGGCGGTGATGTTCCCGACCATCGGCATCCTGCCGTTCCCGACGAGTGACCAGGCCCTCGCGTCCGCCTACTGCCGCGCCTACAACAACTGGATGGCCGAGTTCTGCGAGTCCGTTCCCGGGCGTTTCCACGCTGTCGCCCTGGTCAACTGGTACGACGTCGAGTCTGCGGTGGCCGAGCTGGAGCGGTGCATCAGGCGGGGATTCCGCGCCCTGTTCGTGCCTCCGGAAACCGTCGATGGCAGGCGCCCCGGCGACTCGGCATTCGACCCCATCTGGCGCGTCTGCGAGGACGCCGGAATCCCGGGCTGCTTCCACGTCATCGTGCGGTTCGGTGGCGCCGCGGTGCCTTTTGCGGCCTGGCACGCGACCTCGCCGGGCCCGCTGTTCGGCTTCGGTCTCGGCGGCACGGGTCAGCTCATCCCCGCCGTGGCCAGCGTCATCACCGACGGCCTGTTCGAGCGGTTCCCGAAACTGAAGATCGTCAGCGTCGAGGCAGGCTGCGGATACGCGCCCTACCTCATGGACCGGCTGGACGCCAAGTTCGAGGCGTTCAGAGATCTGGTACCGCTACCCCGCCGCCCGAGCGAGTACGTTCGCGAGAACGTCTATTTCGTAGCGGAGCAGGGCGAGCGCACCATAGACATGGCGCTGGAGCTCGTCGGACGCGACCGCATACTCTGGGGTAGCGACTACCCCCACGTGGACGCGCTCAATCTGAGCGAACATCTTCCCAGGAAGTGGCCAGAGCTGGCTGAGAATTTTCTGTCGGTGTTTCCGGTTCGCTGACTGGCGGAAACGTCAGGCGAAAGGTGGTGTACTCGCCTTCCTTGGACTCGCATTGGATCTCGCCACCCAGCGACTCCATGACCATTTTGCAGAAGCTCAGGCCTATGCCGGCGCCTTGGCCGGGCTTCGCGGTTGTGTAAAACCGATCGAACACTCGTCTCCGAGTTGAAGGCGGCATTCCTGCACCGGTGTCGGTTATCGATACCAGGCGCCGATTGGATTCGCCAATCCGAACGTGAACTCGTCCTTCGGAGTTGTTCTGTGCAAAGTAAACTGAATTCTTGAGCAGGTTGAAGAAGACGTGTGTGATAAGCACGCGCGGGGCATCAATCCTGAAGTCAGAGGCAACTTCCAGATTAATGAGTTGGCGCTCATGCGTATTGTTGAATGGGTATCGCTTTATCGCTTCAGTCACGATTTCCGATATGGAGAGAAGCTCTTTGGGTCCCGTACGAGAGGAGACTTGGGTCGTGTTCAACAACAGCATGTCGATAATCGTATTTGAATAGTCGACCTCTCTTTCGATAGTGGCGATCGCATCTCGAAGACCACTGACCTGTCTATTTGTTAGCGCCGAAGTAAAAATGA
>DLCH01000042.1 GCA_002480525.1 Gammaproteobacteria bacterium UBA7803
TGCCAGCGCTCCCGATAGCTCGGGTTCATGAGCCTGCGGTCCACGTCGACGGTGGCAAGCGCCATCATCACCAGGGTACGCGCCTTCGCGGCCAGCTCGTCGTAGCCGAGGGCGGTGAAGACGGCGTCGAGCTCGGCCATGAGCATTTCGTCGTAGCGGCGGATGGCGGCCAGGGCCCGGGCATCGCTGTGCGCCCAGGCGCGCATCGCCACGTTGAGCTGCCGCATGGACCGGTCGCTGAAGATGAGGGTGGCCTCGCGCAGCAGCGCCACCGGGTCGTCGCCCACCCGCGCCCGCGCCTCGTCGATGGGCAGGCGCGCCTGCTCGGCGCCGTAGACCTCGGCCAGCGCGGTGAGGTAGGCGTCGAAGGATCCGAAGTGGTGATAGAAGCTGCCCGTCGACACGCCGAGGCGGCAGGTCAGCGCGTGCAGCTTGACGGCATCGATGCCCCCGCCGACCAGGAGCGCCTGCCCGGCCTGGAGCCAATCCCGCCGACTGGTGCCGCGCCGTCCCATACCGTGGACGATAACACGCAAACATAAGTTCTGTTATGGTTGAGCCGAGAACCCCTCCAGGGAGACCTCGTCGTGAGTGAGTCATCCGCACCCGCCGCCACCGTGTCGCCGAACTACCGCACCCCGGAACAGGAAGCCGCCTTCAAGGGCGCCGGCGCGCCGCGCGCCCACGAGGTGCCGGTGACGGCGCTGAATCCGCTCAACGCCCACCTGTTCAAGGAGAACCGCTGGGAAGAGGTGTTCGAGCGCCTGCGCGCCGAGGACCCGGTGCACCTGAACGAGCTCGACCTGTCCGGCCGCTACTGGTCGCTGACCCGCTACGAGGACATCGCCGCGGTCGACCGCGACTGGGAGACCTTCTCGTCCGCCTCGGGCATCACCCTGGGCTTCCAGATCGGCACGGAAGTGCCGGAAGGCGTGTTCGCAGGAACCAACAGCCCGTTCATCGCCCAGGACCCGCCGAGCCACGGCGCCCAGCGCAAGACGGTGAACGGCATCGTCTCGCCCCAGAACCTGGCGAGGCTGGAGCCGCTGATCCGCGAACGCACGATCAAGGTGCTGAACTCGCTGCCCGAAGGCGAGCCCTTCGACTGGGTCGACACCGTTTCCATCGAGCTGACCACGCTGATGCTGGCGACGCTGTTCGACTTCCCGCTGGAGGACCGGCGCAAGCTGACGCGCTGGTCGGACGTGGTGTTCGCCATTCCCGAGCCCGGCGGCGTCGTCGAGACCCAGGCCCAGAAGCGCGAGGAACTGCTCGAGTGCGTCGCCTACTTCGCCAGGCTGTGGGAGGAACGCAAGGCCAACCCCGGCGACGACCTGGTGTCCATGCTCGCCCACGGTGAAGCCACCCGGGACAGCTCGCCGATGGAGCACCTGGGCAACCTGCTGCTGCTGATCGTCGGCGGCAACGACACCACCCGCAACACCATGTCGGGCAGCGTCTATGCGCTGAACCGCTTTCCGGACCAGTACGACAAGCTGATCGCCAACCCGGCCCTCGTCCCGAACATGGTCGCCGAGGTGATCCGCTGGCAGACGCCGCTGGCCTACATGCGCCGCACCGCCAACCGCGACGTGGAGATCGGCGGCAAGCAGATCTTGAAGGACGACCAGCTTCTCATGTGGTACGCCTCCGGCAACCGGGACGAGTCCGTGTTTCCGGACGCCGGCCGGCTCGACATCGAACGGGCCAACGCCCGCCAGCACCTGTCCTTCGGCTTCGGCATCCACCGCTGCATGGGCAACCGTCTCGCGGAGCTGCAGCTCCGGGTGCTGTGGGAGGAAATCCTGCCGCGCTTCGAGCGGATCGAGGTGCTCGAAGAGCCCCAGCGGACGTTCTCGTCGTTCGTGAAGGGCTACACCTACCTGCCGGTGACCGTGCAGCGCAAGGCGCACTGATTCCCAGGACCGTCGCCCCATGAGCACCGCGCCGGAAGAGCGCGTACCGACCAGCAGCATTCTGATCTACAGCTCGCCCGTGCTGGGCGTGTTCATGGCCACGATGCTGGTGAACTTCTACCTGCTGAAGTTCTCCACCGACGTGCTGCTGATCGCCCCCGCCACCATCGGCTTCCTGCTGCTGCTCGCCCGGGTCTGGGACGCAGTGACGGACCCGGCCGCCGGCTGGCTGTCGGACCGCACCAACACCCGGCTCGGCCGCCGGCGCCCCTGGTTCCTCGGCTCGGCCCTGCCGCTGGGCGGCGCCATCGTCATGCTGTGGAGCCCGCCGGCGGACCTCGACGGTACGGCGCTCACGGTCTGGATCGGGGCGGCGATCCTGCTGTTCTTCACCGCCTACACGGCGTTCCGGGTGCCGCACATCGCGATGGGCGCCGAGCTGTCCCGGGGCTACCACGACCGGACCCGGGTGTTCGGCGTCATGCAGATGGTGGAGAGCGTGGGCATGCTGGCCGCCGCCGGCGTGCTGGTGTTTCTCGAGCAGGCCGAAGATCCGCGCGGCTTCGCCCGCGTTCTGTCCCTGGGCATGGGCGGCTTCGCCACCGTGCTGATCCTGCTCGCCGCCTGGCGCCTGCGCGAGCGCACCGAGTTCCTCGGGCGCGGCGGCGCGAGCCCCTGGCGCTCGTTCCGGGACGTGCTGGCGAACCCGCACTCGCGCATCCTCATCGGCGTGTTCTTCCTCGAGCAGCTCGGCTTCGGGGCGCTGGTGGCGCTGATTCCCTACCTGTCCGACTACGTGCTCGAGACCCCGGGCAGCACGGGCATCTATCTGTTCGGCGCCATTGGCGCCGCGCTGCTGTCGATTCCCGCGTGGATCTACCTGTCGCGCCGCATCGGCAAGATCCGCATCTGGCGCTTCTCGATCGTCGCCAAGGCGGTGCTGTTCGCCATGGCGTTCTTCCTGGGCGCCGGCGACTTCCTGCCGATGCTGATCATCGCCACCCTGTTCGGCGTGATGAACGGCTGCGGGTCCGTGGTCGGACCGTCCCTCAAGGCGGACGTGGTGGACTGGGACGAGGCCGAGACCGGCGAGCGCAAGGAAGGATCCTACTTCGCAGCCTGGAACTTCGTGCAGAAGTCGGCCGCCGGCGTCGCCGTGTGGGCCATCGGCGTCATGCTGACGGTGACCGGGTTCGTGCCGAACGCGCCCCAGAGCGGCGAGACCCTGCTCGGCATCCGGTCGCTGGCCTCCGCGATTCCGAGCCTGCTGCACGTACTGGCGCTGATTCTGATGCTGCGCTTCTCGCTGGACGAGGCCGCCCACGTGGAGGCCAGGCGGCGCGCGGACCAAAGGCTCGCCGGCAACCCATAGTCGACGGCACCGGCCGCGCCGGGCTTCGATCGCCGCGATCAGGGCGGCGCGTTCACATACCGGCTGACGATCCGCTCGATGGCATCCAGCGCGGCATCCGCCTCCTCTCGGCTGGCCGCGCCGACGACGAGCTGCACGTCACGCAGGCCGAAGTCCTTGCGGGACTGATGGCCGGTCGAGTCCAGAAGGCCGACTTGCAGCACGGTGGCGCCGCCCTGGACCAGGTGCACGGCGATTCCGGGCGGCGCCGCGGCCGCCAGCGCCTCGATCCGCCGGAAGACGTGCGCCAGCGACTTGTCCACGGTCCTGTAGTCGCCCAGATCGAGCGCTGTGCAGAGTTCCTCGGCGGGGTCGATGTCGGCGAGGTCCGCCAGCGGAATTCTCAGCGCCGACGCATCCGCGTCGATCCGGATTTCCGCCGGCAGCTCCGGAAACTGGCTCGCGTGTGCGCGCAGGGCATCGACCTGGTATTCGATGGCCCGACGACCGTTCGGCAAGGAGCGATTCCCATCGTAGTAGAGCGTGCCCGCGCTGCCGGTCGGCCACGGGAACATGGCGCCGCGTGCGGACGCGTCGAGCATCTCCGGCGTCATCCGTTCCTGCACGGCGAAGGCGTTCTCGAACAGCACCCTCGGGCGCTGGATGGCCGGCAGCCGCCGTACCGCATCTATCAGAATCAGCGAGACGGCACGATGGCTGGGATGGCAGGTCGCGCCGTGCCGAGGATCGAGGCCGAACACGACATCGGGGTCGAACCGCTGCAGCAGCGAAACGAGCGCCTCGACGAGGTGTTCCCGTCCGCCTTCGCGCTGACTCCAGCGAGTCAGGTTTCTTCGCACACCGCCGCCGGAATGGGCGTAGAACAGGTCCTCCCAGTCGAGCACCTCCGCCGAGCCATGCGCAATCGCCGCAGACCGGCGGAACTCCCGCTCGCGAATGCCGGCGCACGCATCGAGATCCGGCTGGCCCAACGTCTCGAAGCACCCCCACTCCCCCCTCGTCGCGCTGACGAAGTGGCAGGTTGCGCCATTGAACACACAGGCCTCGACGAAGACCGGCATCAGCACCCATTCGTCATCCGGGTGGGCGCCAACGAACAGCAGACGCTGATGGCGCAGGCTGCCGGGGACGTCCTGATCCGTCAGTGTCGCCGGCGTGTGCGAGCACCCGACGAGCAGGGCGACCCACGCGAGCGCGCATATCACTGAGCGGCGGTGGCTGTTTCCAGCAGCAAGCGTCATGGCTGATCTCTTGGCTGATGGCGAAAATGCACCTCTGGTCGGGAAGACCATCCGTCGAATCGGCGAGTGTCGCAGCCGAGCCCACCGGTCCAGCACGATGGATTATCGTCCGGAAATCCCGCCCATGTCTGGACGACGGAAGCCTCCGGTCGTTTACTCCGAACGAACCGCTGGCGTCGAATCGTGACCGCGCTCGGGTTCGGCCCGCGACACTTTGGACAGTATCGCCTCCAGGAGCGGCGTCATGAGACCCAGCCGCCGCAGCTGAATCACGGCGTTCCAGACGGGTTCGAATTTCTTCCAGCCACCCGCGTAGAAGAAGTGTTTGAGCTTGTGCCTGGTGGTGCCGTGGAACAGGCTGCTCCTGACGATCGCGCTCCAGCGATAGAACCGCTGGTAGGCCGCGTCGTATCCCGCCTTCAACTCGTTGGCGGACATGCCTTTGGGCTCGAATACCACGTGACGTGTGTCGTAGAGATCCCAGTCGCGTGTCAACATGCGACCGGCATCGTCCATTTCACGGAAGAACTCGGTGTCGGGGTAGGGGGTCGCGATGTGGAAGGTTGCCGTCGTGATGCCACGCTCGATCGCCCAGTCGACGGTGCGTTCGAAGACGTCCGGGGTATCGCCGTCCAGTCCGAATACGAAGCTGCCATTGATCATGATGCCTAGGTCGTGCAGGCGATCGACGGCTCGCTGGTAGTCCCGTCCGAGGTTCTGCTGCTTCCGGCTCTGCGCGAGATTCGCCGGTTCCAGGCTCTCGAAACCGACGAACACGCTGCGCAGGCCGGCCTCCGCGGCCCGTTCGATCAGGTCGCCACGCAGGATGGAATCGACCGTAGCAGCACCCTGGAAGATGCGGCCCATGCCGCTCATGCCTTCGAACAGGCTGTCCGCAAACCGCCGGTGCCCCAGCAGGTGATCGTCCAGAAAGTACAGGTGCCGGCCCGGCAGCCGCTCGATCTCGGCGAGCGCGTCATCGACCTGCTGGGTGTAGAACGACTTGCCGCCTTTGAAGAACGCGTCCTTGTAGCAGAACGTGCAGCGATACGGGCAGCCGCGCGAAACCACGATCGAATTCGGCACCAGGTAGCGCGTGCGATCGATGAGGTCACGGCGGATGGGCGGAATGCCGGTCAGGGTGCGCTGATCGCCGACGTAGACAGGCTTCGGCTCGCCGCGGCGAAGGTCCGCGAGAAACTGGGGAAACGACGCTTCGGCCGGCCCGAGGAAGATGCTGTCGGCGTGTGCGGCCGCCTCATCCGGGAGCGACGTGACGTGCAGGCCGCCGAGAACGACGAAGACGCCCCTGGCGCGATAGTGATCGGCGATCCGGTAGGCGCGATAGGCATTCGTGATGTAGACCTGGATCGCCACCACGTCCGGCGTGTCGTCCAAATCGAGTGGCTGCACATGCTGGTCGACGAGTTCGGCATCGTCACCGTCGTCGAGATAGGCCGCCAGCGTGGCGAGCCCGAGCGGCGGAAACAGCGAATACTTGATCGGCCGCCAGAACGGGCTCTCGGCTTCGGTGAGCGCCGGCAGGATGAATTTGATCTTCATTGCCCGGGACGATAGCCCGGCTACTACGGTCACACCAGGATGGCCGTGCTTCTGGCGACAGGGGACGAGACCCGCCGGTTTGCCGTTTCGCGGAGTACAGCGAAATTACGCCTACCCGCAATGCTTTGCAGCGCCGCAGCGTCGTTCCGTTGCCTTAGTCATTGTGAAGCGTCTGCGACTTGGCAGCATCCGGGACCAGACACGGCAGAGGAGTCCTGAGCTTGTCGGGGTGAGGCTCTGTCAAAGGTGGCGTGTGGCGAACCCTCGGCCGGATCCCGACTTCAGATAGCTTTCGAAAGCAGAGGCTTTCTCCTTCGAGCGGAAGGCAATCGCGGTTTCGATGAACCACGGACGATGTTTGGCGGTGTGTTTCGATTGGCCCGCATTGTGGGCGTGGAGGCGCTGGCGCAGATCGCTGGTGGCGCCTATGTAGTGGTGTGATGGGTTGGATTGGCTGCGGAGGATGTAGACGTAGTGGTAGGGAGGGGGCATGGAGCGGGCGGGCAACGGGGGTCGAGGGAATATGAGACACCCGCAAGCTGGATCTGGATAGGCGACATATTCCCGTGCAACCGTGAGCAAGGGGTAGGCAAATTGTCTACGGGAGTTGAGAGTTGGGAGGGATATTGCCCGCCTTCGCCTTTGGCTACGGCGTGGCAGCCTTCCCCTCCGGGTTTCCGCCTTCGCCGTTGGCTACGGCGTGACTGGCTTGCCAAGCCGAAGCTCCGGCGCATCGCGCCGGAGCGAAGGCTGGTGGAGGCGGCGACAATCACATCACCTTTTAAATCAACAGGTTATATTGCTAAACGCCTGAAATACCCCCGAAAATACCCCCATGAGAAGCTGTTAGGAACTGATATGGTTCGCGGGCCAAAACGGCGCTCGCGGCGTGTGATTGGCTTGCGTGTCTTACGCATCTGCGGGCAATCGACCGCTGAGATAGACCGCCCTCGCCGGCCATCATTGTCCGGTGGAAACTGTTCCCGGCAACCGGATCATCGGCGCAGGCCACCGCTACCAGCGCCATCAACCGGAGAACACGCCGCTCTATCCCATCGTCGAACAGCAGCTTCCGGCTCTGCGGAATGAATTGCAGCGTCACGAGGTGCAACTGCCTCGATTCGTGCTGACCGAGTTCCAAGACTACCTGCGCTGCGGGCGGCTCGAATACGGCTTTGTGCGGGTAAAGTGCAATGGCTGCCGGCACGAACACCTGGTGGCGTTCTCCTGCAAACGCCGGGGTTTCTGTCCGTCCTGTGGCGCACGGCGGATGATTGAGACGTC
>DLCH01000043.1:0-19859 GCA_002480525.1 Gammaproteobacteria bacterium UBA7803
TGGTCGGCATCCGCGCGTTGCTGGGTCAGCTCGCATAGAAAAGAGGGGCTTGCTCGCGCAAGCCCCTCTCTGCTCGGGCGTCCCACTGAAGACTAATCACACAATCTCCTCGGGGCCCCTTTTTCGTCGCGGGTGGGTAGCGTTACTCCGGCCGGGCGAGAACGACCTCGACTTCGACCAGCATGCCGGGGGCGGCCAGGCCGGCGACCTGGAACGCCGAGCGGGCCGGCAGGTTGGGCTGATCGTCGCTGCCGAAGTAGCGGCGGTAGGCGTTCATGAAGCCGTCGAAATCCATGGCGCCGTTCAGCTCGGGAACGCCGACCAGATACACCTGCATCTTCACCACGTCGCCGAAAGACAGGCCCTTGGCCTTCAGGGACTCCTCGAGACGGGAGAACACCGACATGGCCTGGGTCTCGGTGTCGCCCCAGAACTCCCGGGTGTAGCGGGTCGCGTCCGGATTGGCCGGCCGCGGCACCATGCCGCTGTGATAGACGATCGTGGTGCCGGCGGAAATCTCGACGGCCTGGGCGATGGGGAAATCGCTGTTCGGCAGCGGATAGCGGGTGACCTCGGCGCTGGCGGCAGCGCCGGTGAGGCCGGCAGCCAGGGCGGCGGCGGCAGCGGTCTTCTTCATGGCGGTCTCTCCTCTCTGGGGTTGGGCCGTGTTCAGGGTATTGATGTAGGCGACCACGTCGACGACGGCCTGATCGTCGGGCAGCGCCAGCGCGGAGGCCCGCATGATGGCGCCCTGCGTATCACCACTGGCGGCGCCCCGGGCGCCGGAGCGGAAGTGTCGGAGCTGGGTCACCATGTACCAGTCGCTCTGACCGGCCAGAGGCGGCGACAGCAGGGCTTCGTTGCCCTCGCCGGCGTCGCCGTGACAGGCGGCACAGGCCTGATAGAGCGTCTCGCCGCGCACCGGGTCACCGTTCACGCGACCGGGGGCGACCTGGTGGGGCTGCTCCGGCACTGATGCCGCGAACTGCACCGCCGCATCGACCTGCTCCGGCGACAGCACCGTGGCCTGGGGACGCATCTCCATGCCGTTGACGTCGTCCGGATGGGTGCCGCGCCAGCCTTCCCGGAAGGCGGTCATCTGCCGGGACAGGTACCAGGCCGGCAGGCCGGCGAGGCGGGGCGCGTCGACGGCGTGGTTGCCCATCAGCTCGACGCCGTGGCAGACGACGCAGTAGCGGTAGGGTTCCGGGGCGAGGGTGATGTCGGTGTCGGGGGGCTCGGCGGCCTGAAGAGCGGTCGAGGCGACGGCGGTTCCGGCTAGGATGGCGGCGCGGCAGGCGGAAGCCAGAAGTGTGCGATGGAACCGGAATCGCGATCTGGAGATCGCTCCTACAGGGTTTGGGCCAGCGGCATCGGTGGGAGATTTGCGGTCAGACATCGGCCGTTTCTCCCTGCTCTGCACGGACGCGGCGGTCCAGGTCGGCCAGGGCGTGGTGGGCGGAGCTGATCGCGCCCTCCTGCCAGCCGGGGTGGTAGCTGATCTGGTCGCCGATCAGGTAGTGGCGGCCGGTGGGGCGCTGCAGCGTCTGGAAGTAACGCTGCCGGGCTTCCTCGGTCCACTGGGCGGTGCATCCCATCAGGTAGTTCATGCGGTGCCAGGCGACGGTCACGCCGTTCTCGACGTGGCTGCCGTAGCCGGGGTGGATCTTCTCGCCGTTCTCGATGGCCAGCGCGATCCGCTCGGCCGGCGTCATGCGCGCGAACAGGTCGTTGGTCTGATCGTTGAACACGTAGGCGCCGAGCATGATGCCCTTGTTGCCGTGGATGCCGTGGGTCGGGTACCAGATCTGCTCCACCTCCTGGTTGGTCCAGGTGATGCCGCCGTAGATGTTCTCCTTCTCCCAGAAGCGCTCGTTCATCTGCAGGCCGATCTTGAACAGCTTGCCCCGGCCGACGTTGGCCATGGCCGTGAGGTACTCCTTCGGGAAGTTGTTCGGGATGCCGTGCAGCAGGTGCTTGGGAATGCAGTTGAAGCAGTAGTCGGCGCTGATCAGCTCGGCCTTGCCGCCGCGGTCGTAGACCACGTCGACGCCGTCCTCCCGCAGCCGGATCGACTGCACCGGCGCGCCGGTGATGATGGGGCTCGCGATGTTGCGCACGAAGCCTTTGACGATGTTGTCGTTGCCGCCCACCGCCTGCATCAGCGGCGCGGCCTGGTCCTCGCCCTCGCCCCAGTGCATGCGGAAGCGCCAGAAGCTGCTCTTCAGGATCTCGCTGAAGTCCAGCGGCGTCTTCAGCGTCGGCGCCTCGGTCATGCCGCCGCTGGCGTAGCCGGCGCGGCGGGAGCCCTTGTAGAGGTTGTTCTCGTCGAGATCGCCGTAGGCCCGCAGGAACCCCAGCAGGCGCTCGGCGTCGAGATCGGAGAAAACGGCGTCGAAATCCGCTCTGTTCACGGCTTTGGAGATGAGCTCGGTCATGAAGCCGCGGGCGTCGGCGATGTACTCGCGCATGCGCACCGGCCGGCCGCCGAAGGCCTCCGGGTCCTGCACCCAGGCGTGGTAGTTGACGTTGACGAACACCTCGAGGGGCACGTTGAGCACCTTGCAGTAGTGCAGCAGGTTCTCGTGATGGGCAGGGATGCGTGCCGGACCGCAGTTGAAGTAGAGGTTGGGGTGATCGTCGAACTCGCAGACCTGGGGATTGCCCATCTCGTCGATGACGTCGCCCCGGCGTACGGTGAGGTTGCGCCCGCCGATGCGGTTCGAGGCTTCGATGATGGTGACGTCGTAGCCGGCGCGCTCCAGCTCGTAGGCGCAGGTCAGGCCGGAGATGCCGGCGCCGAGGATGACCACCCGGCGGCCCTGGCTGCCGAGATTCAGCAGGTCGGCGCGCGGGGTGTGGGCGGCGGCGCCGCTGGGAATGAGGCCGAGCGCGATGCCCGCCTGCAGGACCGCGGAGGACCCGCCAGCGGCCCCCACCATGTTGAGGAATTGTCGTCTGGAGAATGGCGGTGTCATGGTCCTCCCATACTGGTCTCAGCGCTTTGGGAACGCGCTCCCGAGCGCGATCGTCAAACCAGAAAGAATCGCGGCCGGGCGAGGAATCTCACAAGAGAAACCTCTTCACCCGTGCCGGTCACTCGTCCGCAATGAGAATCTGCTCCATCGCCTCGTGCTTGTGCGACAGCTTCTCGTCGCCGGCGGGCAGGTCGTTCAGCTCGAAGATGTAGGCCAGCAGGGCCGCGTACTCCTTCGGCTTGAGGGCGCCGGGGCGATCCTCGGGCATCTTCAGCTTGATCAGGTCGTACAGGCCCGACACCGGCTGGTTGCGCCAGGAGATCAGGAAGCCGCCCTGGAAGTAGCTGTAGTGGTGGCACTTGGCACAGTACTCCTCGTGCACCTCCAGCCCCGTCTGCGCCTGCTCGGTGGTGTACACGCCTTGTGCCGTGGACCGTCTGGCGTCGTCCGCCGCAGCCCCGGCGGATGCCAGGGCCATGGCCGTCAGCAGGCCTCCAAGCAGCCGCGGCCGGCAACGGCCGGGTCCGGGGATCAGGCGTTCGGAAACGTCGAACATACTGCGTTCATTCCTCTTCGAGCCTCAGGGCGACGAACTCACCGGCACTGCCGGGGCCGCCGACGGATACGATGATGTACTGCACGCCGTCGTGCAGGTAGGTCATGGGCGCGGTGTTGCCCGGGGCCGGCAGCTCGAACTCGCCGAGCTCCTCGCCGGAGGCCTTGTCCACCGCGTGCAGGATCGGCGCGCCGCGCCGGCCCTCCGCGTAGTAGAGCAGCGACTTGGTCGTCAGCACGTTGGCGTGAGAGCGCTTGCCGGTGCGCGGCAGGTCGACGCCCTGCAGCGCCGGATGGTTCTTCACCGAATCCGGCGTGTCGCCGTTGGGGATGTGCCAGGCCTTGTCGCCCTTCTTGAGGTCGAGGGCGACCACGCTGCCGTAGGGCGGCTTGAACAGCTCGAGACCCTGAGGGCCGCGGATGCCGCCGGGGCCCGTGGAGACGTAGCCGGCGTTCGAGCCGCTGTCGGCGCCGGGCACCAGGGCGATGACGCTGTGGCCGCGCTCGGTGGCGACGTACAGCATGCCGGTCTCCGGGTCGACGGAGGAGCCGCCGGGGATGTTGGCGCCGCCGTTGGCGCCGGGCTGCACGAACGCGCCACGGGTGCCGTCCTCCGCGTCGAGCAGCGACGGCGGGTTGAAGATCGGCCCCATGCGGTAGTTTCTGGCGATCTCCAGCGCCTGCTCGCGCAGCTCCGGGGTGAAGTCGATCAGGTCGTCCTCGGTGGCACCCTGGAGCTCGAACGGCGGCGGCTTAGTGACGAACGGCTGAGTCGGCGCGAGCCGCTCGCCGGGCACGTCGGACTGGGGCACCTCCCGCTCCTCGATGGGCCAGATCGGCTCGCCGGTCTCGCGGTTGAACACGTAGGCCCAGCCCTGCTTGGTGGTCTCCACCACGACGGGCACGGTGCGCCGGCCCATCTTCACGTCCAGCAGCTTCGGCGCGTTGGGGTTGTCCAGATTCCACACGTCGTGGTGGACCATCTGGAAATGCCAGCGGCGCTCGCCGGTCTTCACGTCCAGCGCCAGGATGCTGGTGCCGAACAGGTTGTCGCCGAGCCGGTCGCCGCCGTAGTAGTCGTTGGTCGGCGTGTCGGTGACGACGTAGACCAGACCGCGTTCGGAGTCCGCCGACAGCGGTGCCCAGGCGGACACGTTGCCCGTGTACTCCGCACTGCCGTCCTCCCAGGTGTCGTAGCCGAACTCGCCGGGCTTCGGCACCACGTTGAAACGCCACAGCATCCTGCCGGTCTTGGCGTCGTAGCCGCGGATGTGGCCGGGCACGTTCTCCTTGGCGTCCGGGTAGTAGCCCCGGTCGTGGCTGTTGCCCACCACGATCACGCCATTGACCACGATCGGCGGTGACGACGAGGTGATGTCACCGGCTTCGCCGATGCCCCGGTCGGGATGGACCGGGTAGTCGCCGAGGCCCAGGTGCAGGTCCACCACGCCGTTGATGCCGAAGCCCGGGATCGGCTGGCCGGAATCCGCGTCCAGGGCGGCCATGTAGTACCCCGGGGTGATCACGTAGATCACGTCCCGGCCGTCGACGTGGGCGTAGGCCACGCCCTTGCCGTAGTTCTTGCGGGTGGATTTCTGCCAGCGCGGGTTGTCCTTCATCCGCCACATCCACAGGGTCTCACCGGTGGCCGGATCGATGCTGACCACCGTACGGCGCTGACCGGCCACGGCGTAGAGCTTGCCCTTCACGTACAGCGGCGTGGCCCGCAGGATGTAGTCGACGTCGGGACCGTAGTTGTCCGCCTTCCAGCGCCAGGCGACCTCGAGGTTCTCGAAGTTGTCGGCGTTGATCTGTTCCAGCGGCGAGTAACGGCTGCTGGCCTCGTCGCCGCCCCAGTAGCGCCACTCGCCGTTGGCGGTGCCGTCGTGCAGGCCTCCCATGGCCGGTGCGGCCAGACCGAGCGCGGCGGACGTCAGCAGCGTGCCCAGCATGGCGCGCGCGCCGAGCCGGATCGAGCCCGACCGGTCCCGCGGGCCGGTCGTCGTCGCGCGCCGGGCGCGGCCGAAACGCGGTCCGTTGTGTTCGAAAAGCATGGATCCCTCCCCCCGAATTGACGACTCGGCGCAGGCGCTGACGCGTGCACCGGGATAGGGCAATTAAGCCTGGGATCAGGCGTTTATTCAATTCGGGCGGGCTGGTGGAGCCGCCGGGCGGGGTGTTCGTGAGGCGGGGCTGAACCTTCCCGTCAGGGGCGGGAGAGCCCCTGACGGGCGGGGCGGCGGGCCCGGTCGGGTGCCGCCGCGATCGACGACGGTCAGTTGCTGGCGACGTCCACCGTTTCCACCATGCGGCCGGCGTAGCTGCCGAGGCCGACCTCGAAGTTCAGCACGCGGATGCCGCTCAGGGTGGTCTCGCAGGCGATCTTCACCGGCTCGGCGTCGCCGTTCTGGAACGCGTAGCCGTTCAGGTAGAGCTGGCGGGAGTCGCTGTGCTCGTAGATGTAGTAGTCGGCGTCGACCTTGATGAGGTCGAGCTCGCGCTCGGCGGCGTCGACACAGCCCTGGTAGCCGCGGGATTCCGCGAGGGTGCTGTGCTTGGCGGCCTGAGCGGCGCCGGTGATCATCAGGCCGCCGGCCAGGAGGGCGGCGGGCGCGAAGAAGCGGAGGGGCTTGTTCATGGCTCGGGACCTTTGTCGTTGCGTTTTGGTGTTACTTAAGGTAACAATCGGGTTCGGGTTTGAGAACGAACGTAACGTACAACCCGATTCTCAGAGCTGTTCATCGATTTGAACGTTTTTTTGACGTTCCCCCTGGTATGAACCGACGATGGCTGGATTGGAATCGAGCGGTGACCTCGACTGGAACCTGGTGCGCACCTTCATTGCGGTGGCGGACCGGGGCAGTCTGTCTGCGGCGGCCCGGGAGCTCGGGCTCGCGCATCCCACCGTGGCGCGTCACATCCAGAATCTCGAGGCCGCCCTCGGCCTGACGCTGTTCGACCGCCGGGCCACCGGACTCAAGCTCAACGACGCCGGCCGGCGTCTGGCGGTGTCCGCCCGGGAGATGCTCGACGGCGCACGCGCCTTCGAGCGGGCGTCCCGGGCTGTCACCTCCCGGGCGTCGGGCCGCGTCCGCATCACCGCGTCGGAGTTCATCGCCGATGTCTTTCCGGACCTGCTGTCGCCGCTGCGCCGGGTCGGTGACGAGGGCCTGATCAACATCGAACTGCTCATCGCCAATCACCAGCTCAATCTGCTCCAGGGCGAGGCCGACATCGCCATCCGCCACGTCGAACCCCAGCAGCAGGAACTGGTGTGCCGGCGACTCGCCGGTCTGCCGGCGGGGCTGTATGCCAGCCGTGGCTACGTGGCGGAGCGGGGCATGCCCACGCTGGCGACGTTCCGCGACCACTGGTTCATCGACGGCGTGCAGTCGCCGCGGCTGGCTCGGCATGCCCGGCGGATGGGGTATCCGGTGGGCAAGGATCAGCTCGTGTTCCGCAGCGACAACTTCGCCGGCCGGCTGTCCGGCGCGGAGGCTGGCTGGGGCATCACCGTGGTGCCCCTGCACGTGGCGGCGGGCCGGGAGGGGCTGGTCCGGGTTCTCACGGAAGTGCCGTTCACGGAGATCGAAATGTGGCTGGTGGGGCGCCAGGAGGTGCGGACCACGCCGTTCCTGCGCGATGCCTTCGCCACCGCCGGCGACACCCTGAACGCCTTCGTCGCCTCCCTCAGCGCGCCGGCCGGGCCCGGCGCGGTGCCGGTGGCCCGCACCGGATGACTTGATCAGGATCAAGGCTGTCCCGTCGCGCCGCTGCATGATCGGGGTTCGATCATCAGCGGAGAGAGACCATGGCAGCCGTCGCGAAAGACATCACCCGCCCGCACTCCGAAACCTTCGAGACCGTCATGCAGGTCGCGTGGAACTTCGACTACGCGGGCCAGGTGGCGAAGATCGACGACCTCTATCAGCGCGCGAAGGACAATCAGTGGGACGCCGCCGGGCTCGACTGGGACACGCCCATCGATCCGTCCAACCCGATCATCGCGCCCGAGCACAGCCAGTACGCGCGCATGCCGTTCTTTCAGCGGCTGTCCCAGAAACAGCAGGAGACGTTCTCGGCCCACTCCACGGCCCAGATGCTGTCCCAGTTCCTGCACGGCGAGCAGGGCGCGCTGCTGACCGCGGCCACGGTGGCCCACGGCGTGCCGGACACCAAGGCCAAGTGGTATGCCGCCACCCAGACCATGGACGAAGCGCGCCACGTCGAGGCCTACGACCGCTACGTCGACAAGATCGCCATCCACTACCCGATGGTGCCGTGGCTGAAGCTGCTCATCGACACCACCCTGCAGACCAACAACTTCTGCAAGGTGATGATCGGCATGAACATGATCGTCGAGGGGCTCGCGCTGGGCGCCTTCAACAACATGTACAAGCAGACCGAGGAGCCGCTGCTGAAGTCCATCACCTTCAACGTGATGCGCGACGAGTCGCGGCACGTGTCCTTCGGCCACGTCTACCTGACGCCGACGGTGGCGGCCCTGCATCCGGACGAGCGCGAGGATCTGGCCCAGTTCGCCTTCGATGCGGTGAAGATCATCATGGACGGGCAGATGGCGCCCATGGACCAGGGCTTCCTCAAGGTGCTCGAGGTCAGCGGCATCGATCCGGAAGATTTCGCCGCCGGCATGAAGGAGGCGGCCGAGGCCGGTATCACCCGCGAGCTGCCGCCGGGACAGATCCATTCGGTCAACGACCTGATGATGCCGTCCCTGGTCCGGGCCGGCCTGGTGACGCCGCGCACCAAGGCGCTGTTCGAGGCAGCCGGCATTCCGGTGAACGCCGACCTCACCGTGCTCGAGGCGATGGAGGACCGCAAGTCCGACGCCAACGTGCTCAACGCCGCCCAGGCGGCTTACTGAGGCGGAGGTCAGGGGGTGAAGTTCGAGGCCCTCACCGGTCCGGGTCTGCTCGGGGCGCTGCCCGAGGCGGCGCTGGTCATCGACGGTGACGGCGTCATCGTCGCGGGCAACGCCCTGGCGGATGCCGTACTGGCGACACCGGAGACGCCGGTGGGCGAGACCATCGTCACCTTCCTGCCGGAGCACGAGCGCAACCGGCTCGACCCGCTGGCCTGGCTGCGGCGCTGGGCCGACCGTCCCGAGGCCCCGGAGCTGGCCCATGTGCGGCTGTGGTGCCGCGCCCGGGACGGCAGCGACAAGGCACTGCGCGTTCGCGTCGGGGCGTTGCCGACGGAGCCGGTGTGCTATCTGGTCATGCTGGCCGACGTCACCGAGGAGCAGGCGCGCCAGTACCGGACGCGGGCGGCCCACCGCCTCGCCGCCCGGGTGCTGGCGATCTGCGCCGACGGCATCGTCAACGTCGACGAGTCCCTGCGGGTGAGCTACGCGAATCCCGCCGCCGAGCGCCTGTTCGGCTACGACGCCGGCGAACTGGTGGGCCGGCCACTTGCGGAGCTGCTGCCCGAGCGGTACCGGGCCGACCACGAGCGCTACATGCGGGATTTCGCCGGGGAGGCGTCGCCGTCCCGGCTGATGGGGCAGCGTGCAGCCATCCGCGGTCTCACCCGGGACGGTCGGGAGCTGCCGCTGGATGCGTCCATCACCAAGGTCACCACCGACCGGGGACTGGTGTTCTGCGCCATTCTCCGGGAGGCCGCCCCCGCGCCCGGCCAGGTCGCCTGAGCATGCCGTCCATCACCTACGTGGAGGTCAACGGCACGGAGCACACGGTGGAGGTGCCCGTCGGTACCTCGCTGATGCAGGGGGCGGTGGATCACGCCGTGCCCGGCATCGAGGGAGACTGCGGCGGCATGTGCGCCTGCGGGACCTGTCACGTCTACGTGCCGGAGTCGTTCGCAGCGCTCACCGGCACGCCCGAGGAGCTGGAGTCGGCGATGCTGGAGTTCGCCTTCGACGTCGACGCGCGCAGCCGGCTGTCCTGTCAGATACTGGTGTCCGAGGAGATGGACGGCCTGCGCGTGCTCATGCCGGCGCGGCAGTACTGACGGCGGGCGTCGCTTCGGAGCGTCCCGGGTGGCCGCTCATCCCGGGTTGCGGCGGACGCCGCCGGCTTTGACCGTCAGCCAGTAGAACAGCGCGCCGGTGGCGACGATGCCGAGGCCGAGCAGGCCTTCCTGGGGCCGCTCCAGCAGGATGTAGGTCAGCGTCCAGCCGGTGAAGCCGAGAAAGATCAGCGGCGGCAGCGGATAGGCCGCCGCCCGGTAGGGCCGGGGCAGGTCCGGACGGCGCCAGCGCAGCACGAACACGCCCAGCACCGAGAAGAACGTGTTGAGCCCCAGCGTGAATCCGGCGAACACCAGAATCGACTCGAACGACGCCGTCAGGATGAAGGTCAGCGCCAGGCCCGACTGCAGCGCCACCGCCAGATCCGGCACGCCGTGGCGGTTGGTCCGGGCTAGCAGCCGGAAGGCGCGGAAGTCCTGCCCCATCACCTGCAGCACCCGCGGCCCGGCGAGCACCATAGCGCTGACGGTCGAGATCAGCAGCGCGGCCAGGATGACGCCCATGATGCTGGCGCCGGCGCCGCCGAAGGCGTGGGTGGCGGCCACGTAGCCGATCTCGATGCGCCCGGCCATGGCGTCCATGGGGGCGACGTGCAGGAACGTGAAGTTGAGCAGCAGGTACAGCCCCATCACCACCAGCGTGCCGACGATCAGCACCCGTGACAGATTGCGCTGGGGGTCGTCGAGCTCGCTGGTGAGATAGGTCGCCGCATTCCAGCCGGTGTAGGCGTAGTTCACGTAGATCAGCGCCACGGCGAAGGCGCCGCTGGCCAGCAGGCCGCCGTCACCGGCCGCGGGCAGGAATCGCACGTCCTGGGGTTCGCCCACCAGCACCCAGGCGAGCACGCAGAAGCCCAGGATCAGCAGCACCTTCAGCACCGTGAACGCGCGCTGCACGCCGCCGCTGTTGCGCCGGCTGCTGGCGTGCACCGCGGTCAGCGCCAGCACCAGGCCGCAGGCCAGCCAGGTGGGCGAGAGCGACGGAAACACCGACGCCAGATAGGTGCCGAAAGTGATGGCGGCCAGCGCCGTCGGCGCGGCGAAACCGATGGTGGCGGACACCCAGCCGGAGACGTAGCCCGCCGCGGGATGGTAGATCTCCGAGAGGAAGTTGTACTCGCCGCCGGAGCGGGGCAGGGCGGCGCCGAGCTCGGCGTAGCTGAGCGCCCCGCACAGCGCGGTCAGGCCACCCACCGCCCACAGCATCATCAGCACGAAGCCGGACTGAATGTCGAGGAGCTGAAAGCCCAGGCTGGTGAACACCCCGGTGCCGATCATGTTGGCCACGACCACGGCCATGGCGGTGTTGGGGCTGAAGCGGACTTCCTGCATGGGCCGTCGCGGGGCGGGCTCAGCGGCGGTCGAGGCGGAACACCAGCGCCTTGTCGAGCCAGTTCTGGTCCTGGTCCATGTCGTACTTCTCGGCGTAGCGGCGGGCCACGGCCCGGCGCTCCTCCTTGTCGGTGACGGGGCGGGCGAGCAGCGGATACAGGGTGTTGCCGACCCGCAGCCGCACCCGCGGGTCCTCGGCGATGTACTCGCTCCAGCGGGTGCCGTCCGGCCCCGTGCCGATGTAGGCGTCCCTGCCGATGCCGACCGCCCAGATGTTCACCGAGTAGGGGTCGTTGGGACGGGTCTCGAGCTGAAACGTCTCTTCGTCGCGCAGCACCGTCCAGTCCTCCGGCGGCGTCTGCACGTCACCGGACAGGGCGCCGCCGGAGAACACGATGAACGGCTCGGAGCAGCCCGTCAGGCACAGCAGCGCGAACGGCAGGATCAGCAATCGGCACATGGTCTCAGCATAGACGGCTTCGTGGTCGGTGGGACTCGGGGCCCATTAGCGCGAAATCGGCCCGATAAGTAAACTGCTTTCTGCCACGGGATTTCCGCTGTGGAGAACGCCGCGATGCAGACCATGCGCGCCATGCAGCTCGACCGCCCCGGAGGCCGTCTGGAAGCCGTCGAGCTGCCGGTTCCGGAGCCCGGTCCCGGCGAGGTGCTGCTGCGGGTCTCGGCCTGCGGCGTGTGCCGCACCGATCTGCACATCGTCGACGGCGACATCGCCGAGGGGCGCTATCCCGTCGTCCCCGGTCATCAGATCGTCGGCGAGGTGGTGCGCGGCGCCGGCGGTCTCGCCGCCGGCACGCGGGTGGGGGTGCCCTGGCTCGGCAGCACCTGCGGCCAGTGCGGTTACTGCACCAGCGGCCGCGAGAATCTCTGCGACGACGCCGAGTTCACCGGCTATCAGCGGCCCGGCGGGTTCGCCGAGTACGCGGTGGCCGACGCCCGGTTCTGCTTTCCGCTACCCGACGGCTATCCGGACGACCAGGCGGCGCCGCTGCTGTGCGCCGGACTGATCGGCTACCGGGCCCTGGCGATGGCCGGCGATGCGGCCCGGCTCGGCTTCTACGGGTTCGGCGCCGCCGCCCACATCCTCACCCAGATTGCTGCCTGGCAGGGCCGGGCCGTGTACGCCTTCACCCGGGACGGCGACGCCGCCGGCCAGGCCTTCGCCCGCCGGCTGGGGGCCGTTTGGGCCGGCGGCTCCGGCGACGCGTCGCCGGAGCCCCTCGACGCCGCGATCCTGTTCGCGCCGGCCGGGGAACTGGTGCCGCGCTCCCTGACCCACGTGCGCAAGGGCGGGCAGGTGATCTGCGCGGGCATTCACATGTCCGACATTCCGTCCTTTCCCTACCGGGACCTGTGGGGCGAGCGGGTGATCCGCTCCGTGGCGAACCTCACCCGGGCCGACGGGCGCACCCTGCTGGAGCTGGCGCCGCGGGCCGGCGTACGCACCCAGGTCACCCGCTTTCCCCTGGCGGACACGGTGGCCGCCCTGGACGCGCTGCGGGCCGGGGAGATCGAGGGCGCCGCCGTGGTGGTGGTGGACTGAGATGGGCGGGCCAGGGCTCAGAGGCTGCCGGTGCGTTCGAACACGCGTTTGTGCACGACCGCGGCGCTCTGGTTCGGGTTCAGCTTGACGGTGACGAGCAGCGTGCCGTCCCGCCGTACTTCGTACTCCTGGCTCACCTTCCGGCTGGTGGTTTCGTAGCGGCTGGTGAGCCGGCGGTCGTTCCACCGGCTGACCAGTCCCAGGTGGTTGCCGCGCCGCAGGGTGGCGCTGCCGACGCCCACCCACGTGATGTGCAGATCGTCGTCGAGGGGCTCGATGACGAGTTCCGAGCAGCGCAGCACCTCCGGGTCCCGGGGATTGCCGGAAACCTGGGGCAGTCCGTTGCCGCCCCCGCCGGTGCCGGGCAGCGGCACGCCGCCGACGCTGACCGAGGCGTTTGGCAGGCGGCTGAACGGCCCGGAACGGGTCTTCGGGCCATCTGGCTGCTCGGCGTGGGTCAGCTCCGGACTGAGGGTCCAGCGGCCGTACAGGTCGCGGTCGTCGGCCTGCGCGAGGGCGGCGGTGACCAGCAGCAGGACGACGGCCGGGAAACGCATCGGGATTCGCATCGTGTGTGCCATGTCCGTTGGAGTGCGCGCCATCCTGAAGGTTTCCCACCGGAATTCCGAATTGCGCCGCCTTGCCGTTCTCCGGGTTTTCCGTGATCGTGGGCGGTGTCAGCTTGGCGGGTCAGGAGAACGGGCGTGAACGACCGCGAATTCGACGTGATCCTCTGGGGAGCCACCGGTTTCACCGGCCGGCTGGTGGCCGCGCATCTTCTGGAGCGCTACGGCGCCGGCGCCGGCGGGTTGCGCTGGGCGCTGGCGGGGCGCAGCGAGCAGAAGCTTGCAGAGGTGCGCGACGCGCTCGGCGGGGCCGCGGCGGCGCTGCCGCTGGTGATCGCGGACGCTGCGGACCAGTCGCTGCTGGACGTGCTGGCGTCCCGCACCCGGGTGATCTGCTCCACGGTGGGGCCCTATGCCCGCTACGGGTCGGGGCTGGTGGCCGCCTGTGCGCACCATGGCACCCATTACTGCGATCTCACCGGCGAGGTGCACTGGATGCGCCGGATGATCGACACCCATCACGAGCGCGCGCGGGAGACCGGCGCGCGCATCGTCCACACCTGCGGCTTCGACAGCATCCCCTCGGATCTCGGCACGCTGTTCGTGCAGCGGGAGATGCAGCGGGCCCACGGCGCGGCGGCGACCATCGTCAAGTTCCGCGCCCGGGAGATGCGCGGCGGGTTCAGCGGCGGCACTGTCGCCAGCATGCTGGAGATGTTCGAGGAGGCCGACCGCGATCCGGAGGTCCGCGCGGTGCTCGCGGATCCCTACGGGCTGAACCCCCAGGGGCAGCGCCAGGGCCTGGACGGTCCGGAGCGCACCCTGCCGAGCTTCGACGCCGACCTCGGCGCCTGGGTCACGCCCTTCGTCATGGCGGCGATCAACACCCGGGTCGTGCGCCGCAGCAACGCGCTGCTGGGTCATGCCTGGGGGCACGACTTCCGCTACGACGAAGGCATGGTGATGCCGTTCGGGCCGTGGGGCTTTCCGCTGGCCGCCGGCGTCAGCGCCGGCTCCGCCGCGGTGTCCACGGCAGCCTCGTTCGGCGCCGTCCGGCGCCTGCTGACGCCGCTGCTGCCCCAGCCCGGGCAGGGGCCTTCGGAGCAGGCCCGGCGCAACGGTCTGTTCGTCATCGATCTGCTGGCCAAGTCGGCCGCCGACGGTCCGGTCGCGATCCGTGCCACGGTCCGGGGCGAAGGCGACCCGGGTTACGCGTCGACGTCGCGCATGCTCGGCGAGGCCGCCGCCTGTCTCGCCCTCGACGACCTGGATTCGCCCGGCGGCGTGCTCACCCCCGCGGTCGCGATGGGCGATGCGCTGCTGGCGCGGCTGCCCGTTCACGCGGGCGTCACCTTCGAGGTGGCCTGATGCGCGCCGGCGGCGCTGCGCGCCAGGCCTGTCCCGCCGGGTCCGGTGCGAAGCGGGGACGAGCGCCGCGCGCCGCAGCCAGACACGGGCAGGCGGGATCGGGAAGAAAGCATCGGGAAGGTCAGGCAGCGACAGCGGGAAACGGACACGCCGGAGGCAGCCGGCAGGAAAGGGATGGGGGCGGGCCCGTTCGAGCGTTCTTTCACGTTTGCGGGTAGTACCCCTGATTCATCGACTGAATGAGGCTGAAGGACCCGCCCTCGATTTCGAGACTACGCCCCCGGCGGGTGATTGAGAAATCATCAATTCGCATAACCCGGCGCCGGGCAATCCCATTCGGCGATAAACCTGCCGGACGCGCCCCCGGGGCCGGCAAATCCTCTGGACCGTCGGCGGTTCGGGGTAGAATCCCAGGACGTCGAACGCCAGGAGAAGGATCATCAACCGTCTAGACATCGTCCGCGACGACACCGATTTCAGCGAGCTGCACCAGCGCATGCAGTGGTACGTGGACCAGGACATCCTCTCCTGCTGCGTCGCGCTCGTGATGCGTGGCACCGACGTGGTGGACTACGCGACCTTCGGCTACATGGACCTGGAGTCCCGCCGCCCGCTGACGGAAGACGCCATCTTCCGCATGTACTCCAACACCAAGATCGTCACCTCGGTGGCGGCGATGATGCTCCACGAGCAGGGCGCGTTCGAGCTGGACACGCCGCTGTCCGAGCTGCTGCCGGCCTTCGCCGAGCCCGCCGTGCTGCGTCCCAACGCCTCGTCCACCGCCGACCTCGAGCCCCTGGCGGCGCCCATCACCATGCGCCAGGTGCTGAGCCACAGCGCCGGGTTCTCCTACGGTTTCATCGAGCCGGACTCGGTGATCGATCAGGCCTACATGGCGGCGGGCGTGAGCGCCATGGCCAACCAGGGGCTGACCCTGGAGACCCTGTGCGACCGGCTCGCCGAGCTGCCGCTCGCCTACCAGCCCGGCACGAGCTGGCGCTACAGTCTGGCGACGGACGTGCTCGCCCGGGTGGTCGAGGTGGCCTCGGGGCAGCGCTTCGACGCCTTCCTGCGCGAGCGGATCTTCGACCCGCTGGGCATGTCCGACACCGACTTCCACGTGCCGCCGGAGAAGCAGGACCGCTTCACCACCATGTACGCGCCGGTGGACCTGCTGACGCCGATGAAGGGCGGCCTGGTGAAAGCCGACGATCCGCACACCGGCAGCTACTGCCGGCCCCCGACCCTGCTGTCGGGCGGTGGCGGCCTGGTGTCCACGGTGGCGGACTACGTGACGTTCCTGCGCGCCATCGTCAACGGCGGCGAGTGGGGCGGCGTGCGGCTGCTGAAGCCGGCCACGCTGTCGCAGATGCGCACCAACCAGCTTCCCGCCGGTGTCACCGTGGCGTTTCCGATGTGGGAGATGTCGGACACGGTGTTCGGGCTCGGCTTCGCGCTGAAGCAGAAGCCCGGTCCCGACGAACCCGAGACCGCCACCGACGAGTACCACTGGGGCGGCATGGCCGGCACCCACACCTGGATGGCGCCGCGGGCCGATCTCACCGGAGTGTGCATGACCCAGCGGATGCCCGGCTTCTGGCATCCGTTCAGCCACGATTTCAAGCGCATGGTTTACGCCGCTCTGGGATGACCGGCGGCGACCCGGCCAACGCGGCGGCGCTGCCCCTGCCGTTCCGCGCCGGCGCGCCGGTGACGTGGACGGTGCCGTTCCTGCCCCGGGCGAACCGGGAGCTATTCGGCGCTCAGCCGGGCGCGGGCCCGGTCGGCCATGGAGAGCAGGGTGGTGGCCACCAGCAGCCAGGCGAGGGCAGCCACTAGCAGGTCGCCGGGGGCGCCGAGGCCCAGCAGGTTGCCGTACAGGCAGGCGCCGGCGGCGACGAAGTAGCCGATGCCGTTCAACCGGCCGAGCCAGCTCGCGCGCAGCGGCCGGCCGGTGTGCGCCCGGGAATCCAGCAGGTACTGTAGAAACGCCGCGACGATCAGCGGCGGCAGCACCCAGGGCACCGGCGTGGCGGCGGCGAGGCCCCCGAGCACGGCGGTGACGAACAGCGCGTCCGTGGCATGATCGGCGATGCCGCCGAGCGCCGAGGTCTGACCGAGCCGGCGGGCCAGGGGGCCATCGAGCAGGTCGGTGGCCACGGCGAAGGTGAACAGCGCCGCCGCCTCCGGCCAGCGGCCGCTGGCGGCCAGCCAGGCGCACGGCCCCGCGGACAGCAGCCGCAGCGCGGTCAGGGCATTGGCCCAGGTCAGCCACATTTCGGCCACATCTCAGAGACAGCGGGGATGGAGGTCGTGCGCCATGGTGGCAGGATATCTCAGTGGATCGGGGTATGGGCCAGACGAGGATGATTGCGGTCACCGGTGCCAACGGCCATCTCGGCCGGCGTCTGCTCGGGCGCCTGGCGCCGCACGGACGGGTGCGGGCGCTGGTGCGTTCCCGGCGGGCGGCGGAGCAGGTCACCGCTCTCGGCCTGGGCGAGGCGGTGGACGTGCGCATCGTCGATTACACGGATGCCGACGCCCTGGCGACGGCCCTGGAGGGCTGCCGCGCCGCCGTTCATCTGGTCGGGATCCTCAAGGAAGGGCGCAGCAGCCGCTATCGCGACGCCCATGAAGCCACCTGCCAGGCGCTCGCCGCGGCCGCCGCCGAGGCGGGCCTGGACCGGCTCGTCTATCTCAGCATCGTCGGCGCCGGGCCGGCGTCCGGCAATGCCTGCCTGGCCTCCAAGGGCAGGGCGGAGCGGCTGCTGCTCGACGGCGCCGTGCCGGCCTGCGTGATCCGCGTGCCGATGGTGCTCGGCGAGGGCGACTACGCCGCGGCGGCGCTGGCGGCGCGGGCCCGGCGCGGATTCAACGTGCTGCTGCGGGGCGGGAGCCTGGAGCAGCCGATCTATGCCGGGGACGTCATCGAGGCGGTGGTCGCCGCGCTCGACGCCGCCACCGCGACGGGCGCCCTGGACCTGGCGGGTCCGGAGTCCCTGCCCCGGGCCGAGCTGGTGCGGCGCGCCGCCGCGGTGCTGGGGCGGCAGACCCGGATCGTGTCGCTGCCGGTCGGACTGGGACTGGCGCTGGCTGGCCTGCTGGAGACCCTGCTGCCCGACCCGCCGGTGACCCGGGCCATGCTCGGCGTGCTCGATCACGACGATCGGGTCGACGCGGCGCCGGCGCTGGCCGCCCTCGGCATCGGGCTGACGCCGCTGGACGAGACCCTGCGGCGCTGCATCGATGGGGCGGGCGGGCCATGAACGTGCTGGCGAGACGGGTCGTTCCGGGGCTGGTGTGGCTGCTCGCCGGCTGGTCGCCGGCGGTGGCCGGTGCGCAGCCGGAATCCGCCCCGGCCCCGCGCTCCGAGGCGGCGCTGCCCGCACCCGTGGCTCTGGCGCTGCGATCGCTGGACCTGCCCGAGTCGGGCGTCAGCGTGTGGGTTCAGCGGCTCGGCGACGACGCGCCGCTGGTGCGTTTCAATGCGGACGTGCCGCGCAATCCGGCGTCGACACTGAAGCTGGTGACCACCTTCGCCGCCCTCGAGGGGCTCGGCCCGGCCTACACCTGGCATACCGACGTCCATCTCGCGACGCCCCTGCAGGACGGTGTCGTCGCCGGCGACGTTTGGCTGCGCGGCCACGGCGATCCGTTCCTGGTGGCCGAAGAGTACTGGAAGCTCACCGACGCGCTGCGGCGGCGGGGGCTGCGGCGCATCGAAGGCGATCTGGTGTTCGACACCTCGTTCTTCGACCTGCCACCGGAGGACCGTGGCGCCTTCGACGACCAGCCGGACCGGGTCTACAACCTGCCGCCCCATCCGCTGCTGGTGAACTTCAATGCCGTGCGTTTCAGCGTACGGCCCGAGGAGGGCGGCGGCGCGGTGTCCGTGGCGCCGGACCCGCCGCTGCCCAATCTGGAGCTGGCCAATCGCCTGCGCCTCTACCGGGCGCCCTGCGGGGGGTATCAGCGCGGCGTGGCGCTGGCCGTCCGCGACCCCGACGTGCGCGACCACGTGCTGCTGGAGGGCCGGTTCCCGGACGGCTGCGACGAGTACGCCCTGACCCGCACCGTGCTGCAGCCGGAGAGCTATGCGTTCGGCTTGTTCGACCTCTACTGGCACCAGCTCGGCGGCGAGATCGCCGGCCGCTGGCGCACGGCGCCCGTGCCCGATCCCGAGGCCAGGCCGTTTCTGCGCCATCGTTCCCGGCCCCTCGGCGAGCTGCTGCGGCTGGTCAACAAGTACTCCAACAACGTCATGACCCGCCATCTCGGCCTGACGCTCGGCGCCGAGCGGTTCGGCGCGCCGGCCACCGAGGACAAGGCCCGCGATGCGATCTTCGAGGTGCTCGGCGAGCACGGCGTCGACACCGCCGGGCTGGTGGTGAGCAACAGCGCCGGCCTGTCCCGGGACTCGCGCATCACGGCGCGCCAGCTCGCGGCGGTGCTGGACGCCGGCTGGCGCAGCCCGTTCATGCCGGAGTTCCTGTCCTCGCTGTCCATTCCCGGGCTCGACGGCACCATGCGCCGCCGCCTGGCCGGCACGCCGGCCGCGGGCCGAATGCACCTGAAGACCGGCAGCCTCGACCACGTCTCCGCCGTGGCCGGCTACGTGCTCACCCGGGACGGCGAGCGGGTGATGGTCGTGGTGCTGGTGAACGCGCCCGAGGCCCACCGGGGCCTCGGCGAGGACCTCGAGGACGTGGTGCTGCGCTGGGCGATGGACCTGTAGCGCGCCGCCAGCGACCCGTAGGAGCGGCCTCCCGGCCGCGATCCCCCGGCCGCCCCATCCCCATGTAGGAGCGGCCTCCCGGCCGCGATCCCCCGGCTGCGATTGGCCGGCGCGTCGATTCCGGGTGTTCCGGTAATCGCGGCCGGGAGGCCGCTCCTACGGGGGGGGGTTACTGGCGGGCCAGGAGCCACCAGCGCAGGGTGCCGGTCACCAGGGCGCTGGCGTCCTGCTGGACGAAGTGGCCGGCGCCCGGGGCGGTCACCAGGGTGTAGTCGGCGTCGATCCAGTCCCAGGTGCCGCCCAGGGCGTCGGAATGCAGGGCGGTGTCCTCGAGGCCGTGGAACATCAGCACCGGCACCGACAGGCGCGGCGTCTCCGGAATCACCGGGTTGCCCTCGGGGGGCAGCGGCGGGTAGTTCTGCTTGTAGTAGTTCAGCATGGCGGCGAAGTCGGAGCGCTCGAAGGCCGCGACGTAGTGCCGGCGCGCCTCCGGGTCCCGCACCCAGCCCGCCAGCGCCGCCGCGGTCATGGGGCCACCGAACAGGATGTCCGGGTCGTCCGGGCTGCCGGCGCGGAAGCGCTGGGCGTAGCCGGCGTTGGCGCGCTGCTCGGGGTTGGTCGCCATCTCCCGGGCCATGCCCCGGGGGTGCGGCAGGTTGAGCACCACCAGGCGCTCGACGATGTCCGGCCGGTGAAAGGCCACCTGCCAGGCCACCGCGCCGCCCCAGTCGTGGCCGACGATGGTGGCCCGGGCG
>DLCH01000043.1:20255-25374 GCA_002480525.1 Gammaproteobacteria bacterium UBA7803
TGCTCGACGCCGTCGGGCTGGTCGCTCAGGTTGTAGCCCCGCTGGTCCATGGCCACCACCCGGAAGCGGTCGGCCAGGCCCGCCATCTGGTCGCGCCAGGAGTACCAGTAGTCGGGGAATCCGTGGATGAACACCACCAGGGGGCCGCGGCCGGCGGCGGCGTAGTGGATGCGCACGCCGTCGTGCTCGGCGTAGTGATGGGTGACGTCCAGGGCGGTTTCGCCGGCGGCGGCCGCCGCCGGCGCGGCCGGCCAGGCCCCGACGAGTGCGGTCAGCGCCAGCGCTCGCAGCGTCTTGGTCATGTGCTCTCCCCTTCGCGCCGGCCGCGGCGCGCGGCGCCTATCGCAACGCTCTGGCGAGAAACGGCAGGCTGCGGTCCATGCGGTGGTCGATGCCCGAATGGGTGCCGTCGAATTCCTCGTAGGTATGCTTCACGCCGGCGCGTCCCAGTTCCCGGGAGAGTATGCGGCTGCCGAAATGAATGTGGTACTGATCCCGCCACCCGCAGTCGATCCACAGCCCCTTCAGGGACTTCAGGCTCCGGGCGTGGCGGCGCACCAGGTTGACCGGATCGTGGCGGCGCCAGGCCCGCCAGCGCGCCGGAATGAGCTCGCCGGTCTCCAGGTTGCAGGGCAGCCGGAAGCCGTTGGGCGCCTCCGGGTCGGGGTCGTAGGTGGCCGCCATGGCGACCATCATGAGGGTGGCGATCTCGTCGCCGCCGGGCCGCTCCTTCTGCCAGAAGTGGTCGAGGAACCGGGCCACGCGGCCGTCGTCGAGCCCTTCGTCGAGGCCGGCCGCGCGCTTCTCCACGTTCACCGGCCCGGCCTTGGGCGCCGGCTTGCGGTAGCCGCCGAGGTGGGTCAGCGCCTCGGGCCACATGGGCTGATAGCAGGTCTCGAAGTGGGCGTCGCCGGAGTGGCTCGCCACCGCGCCCCAGGTGCGGGCATGACGCATGCCGTGGATGATGGCGCCGTAGCCGCCGGACGACTTGCCGAAGCAGCCGCGCCGGTCACGCTCGCCGCCGGTGTCGAGCTCGGCATCGACGAACGGCACCAGTTCCCGGACCAGGTAGTCCGCATAGTCGCCGATGGCGCTGGAGTTGACGTACTGATTGCCGCCCAGCGCCGTGAAGCAGTCCGGGAACACCACCACGCAGGCCGGCATGCGGCGCTCGTGGAGCAGCCGGGCGAGGCGCTCGGGGACGTTCTCCTCGAAATTCTTCCAGGCCGTGTGGGCCCAGCCGGAGCCGGTGTAGCCGGTGAGGTCGTAGAGCACCGGCGGCCGCCGGCCGCGGCTGCCGGGCCGGTAGCCCGGCGGCAGCCAGACGGGAAAGCGCCGCACGTGCGGATCGCCCAGGGGGTTGTCCGCCAGGATGCGGGAGTCGTGTTCCAGCACCACCAGCTCGCCGGCGGGCCAGTTGCTGCGCTTGATGGCCATGGACGAACCTTATGGCCAAATCGCGGGCGCGACAATGCGCCCGCGGTCGGCAGCGGCGCCGACGGCCGCCGGCAGCGTTCGCCGCGGGCATCGTTCGCCGCGGGCATCGTTCGCCGCGGGCGCTGTTCGCCGCGGGCGCTGTTCGCCGCCGGCGTCCTTCGCCGCGGCCGTCCTTCGCCGCGGGCGCTGGCTCAGCCCTGCAGGTTCCGCAGGGCGGCGATGCGCGCTTCCAGCGGCGGGTGCGAGGCGAACATGGCGCGCATGCCGGAGGCGACGCCGCGGCGGATGCCGAAGGCCACCAGGGTGTCGGGCATGGTGCTCGGCATGTCCTGGGCGCGCTTGAGCCGCTCCAGCGCGGCGATCATCTTTTCCCGGCCGGCCAGCCGCGCGCCGGCCTCGTCGGCGCGGAATTCCCGGTAACGGGAGAACCACATGACGATGGCGCTGGCCAGTATGCCCAGCACGATCTCGGCGACGATGGTGGTCACCCAGTAGCCGATGCCCAGCCCGCGCTCGTTCTTCAGCACCACCCGGTCCACGAAGAAGCCGGCCAGCCGCGCCAGGAACAGCACGAACGTGTTCACCACCCCCTGGATGAGGCTGAGCGTGATCATGTCGCCGTTGGCGACGTGGCCGATCTCGTGGCCCAGCACCGCCTCGACCTCGTCGGCGTTCATGTTCTCCAGCAGCCCGACGCTGACCGCCACCAGGGCCTTGTTGCGGTTGGCGCCGGTGGCGTAGGCGTTGGGATCCGGCGAGGGAAACACGGCCACCTCCGGCATGGCGATGCCCGCCTTGTCGGACAGCCGCGCGACGGTGTCCAGCAGCCAGCGCTCGGCGTCGTTGGACGGCCGTTCGATCACCTGGGCCCGGGTGGACCACTTCGCCATCTTCTTCGAGATCAGCAGCGAGAACAGCGAGCCGCCGAACCCGAGCAGGGCGCAGAACACCAGCAGCGCCGTCAGGTTCAGATCGACGCCGTTGGCCGCCAGGATGCTCTCGAAGCCCAGCAGCCGGAAGGTGATGCTGGCGAGCACGATGACCGCCAGGTTGGTGGCCAGGAACAGCAGGATGCGCATGGGTCTCCTCGTCGGACGTTGTCGTTGGGTGCCACTTTAGACTGTCAGGCGGCGTTCCGGTTCTGACAAGTGACTGGCCCGGACCAGCGCGATCTGGTTCACATCCACAGTGGAATAAATCGGCTACTTTTAGAAAGTGCGGGAGAACTCCCAAGCCCGCCCGTGCAAGCAGGGAAACCGACGGGATCAGCGCTCATGGAACAGACCTCACAGGCTCACAGCGAAGCTCCGGTGTCGGAGTCGGCGCCGTCCGCCGAGGCCACGCTGCGCGAGGAACTCGCGAAATGGCGGGAGCGCGTTCCCAAGCTCGCGGCGGCGCTGCGCAACCGCGCCGAAGAGGCCGATTCGCTGCGTCAGGAACTCGAGCGGCTGCGGCAGGACGGCAGCGCCCGGGACGAGCAGCCTTCCGCCGGCATCCGCGCCCGTGACGAGCTGATCGAAGAGCTGCAGACCAAGCTCGCCGACCTCGCCGAGCGTCACAAGATCGCCCAGGGCGAGCTCCATGCCCGTCAGCTCACCATCGACGAGCTGAAGACCGACGCCGACGCCTGGAAGCAGAAGTGGCAATCCGTCACCCGCAGCCTCGACGAGGAAGCGGCGCGGGTCAGCAGCAACGACCAGCGTTCCCGTGCCCTCGAGGAGGAGAACGCCGGTCTGCGCCGGCGCCTGGCGGAGCAGGTCGCCCAGCACGAGGCGGCTCAGCGCGCCATGGACGAAGCCGTCGAGGAGCGGGACTCGCTGCGCCAGCGCAACGAGCAGCTCTTCGAGACCACCGAGATCGCCAACCGGCAGATCGGCTCCCTCACCGACAGCCTCGCCGACCTGCGGGTCAGCCTGAAGGGCCTCAAGGCCCGCACCGAGGAAGCGGAGGCGGCCCGTGACGAGGCGAGCCGCTCGGCGGAATCGCTTGGCGCCCGGGTGGCGGAGCTCGAAGCCGCCCTCGCCGGCGCCGAGGCGGCCCGGGACGAGGCGCAGCAGGCCCTCGCCGACGCCCGTGGGGCCGCGGACGAGGCCCAGGCCCGTCTGACGGAACTGGCGTCCGCCCACGATGAAGCCCGGCGCGAGCTGGCTGCCCTCACCGAGGAACTGCAGCTCACCGCGACCGCGGCGGCCGCGAGCCTGGCGGCCTCCGCCGGGGTGGAAGCCCGCGTCGCCGATGCGCAGGCCCGGCAGGCCGAGGCGGAGCAGGCCAGGGAAGCCGCGGAGTCGGAGCTCGAGGCCGCCCGCGCCGCCCTCGACGGCGAGCGGGCCGAGTCGGCCCGGCTGGCCGAGGTGGTGGCCGGTGCCCAGCAGACCAATGCGGACCGGGAGGCCGAACGCCGCGCCCTGTCCGAGCAGGTTCACACCCTGGAGAGCCGCAACCGGCATCTCGAGGAGCAGCTCGGCGAGCGCTCGGCGCTGGTGGTCACCCTCGAGCAGGACCAGACCGAGGCCGCCGGACGCCTGGCGGCTCTGCAGGAGGAGCGCGACGCGCTCGAGGACTCGCTGATGCGGGCCGAGCGTCACGCCAAGGAGAACGCGGACTACGTCGTGCAGCTCGACGCCAAGCTGGAACGCCAGAAGGAGCTGATGGAGAGCCTGGAGGAGGAGCTGGCCGAGGCCCAGCAGGAAGCCTCGACGGCCCGGCGGGAAGCCCGGGAGCGGCCCGAGCCGAAGGCCGATGCCGGCGAGACCGAGGCGCTGAAGGATCAGATCCGCAAGCTCGAGAACCTGGTGCGCGAGCGCACCGAGGCGCTGAACCGGCTGCAGTGGGAGCGCGACGTCGCCGGCGGCGGCGCCGAGCCCGCGGGAGCCGTGGACGCGACGCCGCCGGAGCCCGCGGATGGCGACGCCAAGCTGCTGCTGGTGCTCAACCAGCAGCTCAATGACGAGCGGACCCGCAACAACGAGCTGCGCGAACGCCTGCAGGAGCTGGAGGCGACATTGAGCCGGTCGCCGCGCGCCGGCGACGACCTGACCCGCATCCACGGGGTCGGCCACAAGCTCGCCGAGCAGCTCAACGAGCTCGGCTTCTATCGCTACGAGCAGATCGCCGGGCTGAGCGAGGCCGAGCTGGACGACGAGCAGCACGTGCTCCACGCCCACCGCGGACGCATCACCCGGGACGGCTGGATCGAGCAGGCCGTCAAGCTCATCAGCCACTGACGCCGGGCCGCCGCGCGGCCCGACATCCCCGCCTCTCCGGTCCGGAGCCTTCTCCGCGGCGGTTGTTATCCCGCCGCGGCCGCGGCTATAGTCGGGCGTTCAGGCATGCCGTTCAGGCCGGCCGGCAGGGTCCGGCGCCTGGCGGACGCCGTCGACGCAGCCACAGGGAGCGTGGCGGAAAAGCATGGATTCGACCAGGCATTCCCCCCAGCATCCGGCATCGCCCGGATCCCAGGACCATGACCCCGGCGGTCTGCCGGCCGGCGATGGCGATCGTCGCGCCCGGGGCGACCGGCGCCGCGGCGGCCTGTTCGAACTGCGCGCCCGCCGCGAGGGCGTCGGCGGTGATCGCCGCTCCCGCGCCAGCGGACGGCTGCTGGCGTTCTGGCGCCGCGTGCGGCCCTGACCGCCGGCGACGTCCGATTCCCCAATTTCCCCTGCGGCCTGCACGCCGCGCC
>DLCH01000033.1:0-42987 GCA_002480525.1 Gammaproteobacteria bacterium UBA7803
ACGTCTCTTCCTTTTGTTACTGATGCCTGCTGAGTCTCAGTGCCACGAGCCGAACTCGACTCCGTGGCTAGCCTAGGTAGCCGGAAAGCACCCTGCCATTCGTAGTTCCCGAAGCGGCCGGGCCGGCCGCCGGCTCCCCGCGCGCGCGGGTTCGCCGCGCCCCCGTGTCGGGCACAGAGTGCCCCGGCACAGGGTCGCGCCCGCGATTCGGCGGGTCAAATCCGCTGCACGAATGCCCGCAGCCGCCGGCTCACCAGCGGCTTCTGGAAGACCGCCTCGATGCCGCACACGCGCGCCGCTGCCGCGGCACCCTGATCGTTCCGGCTGGTGAGCAGGGCGAAGCGGGTCTCGGGGTGCTTCGCCCGGAACGCGCGGAACAGCTCCAGGCCGCTGATGTCCGGCAGTTCCGCCTCGCAGACGACGCAGTCCACGTCCTCGGCGCTGCCGTTGCCGCCGGCGTCCATGGCGGCCAGGCATTCGCCGCCCGTGGCGAAACCGGCGACCTCGTGGCCGTTCAGGGCGAGCAGCGTGACCAGGCTGTCGCGCACGGCGGCGTCACCGTCGACGACGAACACGCGCGCGGTCTTCTGGTCGATGAGTGAGTCGTGGCGGTGAATCGGCAGGGTCCTCCGGTCGTTGGAGGGGGAGCCTAGTCGCTGGGCCGCCGGGGCAGAATACGAACTTTCCCTGACAGGTGGCCTGGTGGGGAATGGCCGCGCGGGGAGTGGTCAGGTGCGGCCGGCCAGGTGTGGCCGGCCAAGTGTGGCCGGCCAGGCCCCGCAGAAGGCATGGCTCCGTTCGGATGGCCGGCGGGAAAGGCCCGGCAGCGGCCGGGCCGGGGCGCGTCAGGCGTTGCCGCTCTCGAGCAGCAGCTTCATGCGCACCAGATCGGCGAGCGAGCGCGCGCCGGTCTTGTGCATGACCTGGCTGCGGTGGATCTCCACGGTGCGCTCGCTGATGCCGAGATCGATGGCCACCACCTTGTTGGCCTGGCCGTCGGCGACCCGTTCGAACACCTCGTGCTCCCGGGGCGTCAGCGAGTCGATCCGGGTGCGCGCGTTCTCCAGGTCCTCGACCCGGGCCCGCTGGCCTTCCTCGACGGCCAGCGCCTCGTGCACCCGGTCGAGCAGTTCCTGGTCGCGGAACGGCTTGCGGATGAAGTCCACGGCGCCGCGCTTCATGGCTTCCACCGCCATGGGCACGTCGCCGTGCCCGGTGATGAAGATGATCGGCAGGTGGGCGTGCGTCTCGGCGAGCCGCTGCTGGAGCTCCAGGCCGCTCATGCCGGGCATGCGGATGTCCAGCACCAGGCAGCCCCGGCGCGCCGGATCGTAGCCGTCGAGGAACGCGTGGGCGGATTCGAAGGCCTGGTAGGGCACGTCGACGGTCTCGAGCAGCATGCCGATGGCGTCGCGTACCGGCTCGTCGTCGTCGACCACGAACACCATGGGCGTCGGATCAGTCATCGCGTTCTCCCGCCTGGGGCAGGGTGAAGTAGAACGTCGCGCCTCCCCCGGGGTTGTCCCGGTGTCCCATCTCTCCGCCGTGCTCGGCGATGATGGTGCGGCAGATCGAGAGTCCCATGCCCATCCCGTCTTTCTTGGTGGTGTGAAACGGTCTGAATAGCAGGTTCCTCTGGTCCGGGGCAACGCCGGGTCCCTGGTCGGAGACGGCCACCTCGATGCGGCCGTCGCCCTCCAGCCTGGACTGGATGACCATGGCGCTGCCGGTGGCGGCGGCGCCGTCCTTCATGGCGTCGATGGCGTTGCGGATCAGGTTCAGCGCCACCTGCTGGATCTGTATCGGGTCGCAGTATACCGCGGGCAGCCCGTCGGCGAGGTCGAAGGTGATCTCGACGTCGTGAATGCGCGCGTCCCCCTCGGCCAGCTTCACCAGCTCCTGCAGCAGGGTGTTCACCTGGACCAGCTCGCGCTGGTTCTCCTGGGCCCGGGCGAAGCGCTGGATGCGCTCGATGATGGCGCCCGCCCGCAGGCTCTGGGTGTTGAGCTTCTCCAGCGCGCCGGCCAGCTTGTCCAGGTCGACGTCGCCTTTCTCGATCAGCTTCAGGCTCGACTGGGCGTACATGCTGATCGCGGTCAGCGGCTGATTGATCTCGTGGGCAATGCTGGCGGTCATCTCGCCCATGGTGGACAGGCGCCCGACGTGGGCCAGCTTCTCCCGCTGCTCCGCCAGCGCGGCACGGGCGGCGCGCTGCTCGGACAGGTCGCGGATGATGCCGGTGAAGCGCCGCCGGCCCTTCTGCAGGATTTCGCTCACCGCGAGATAGATCGGGATCTTGCGTCCGTGCCGGTCCAGCGCCTCGAGCTCGCGGCCGATGCCGATGATGCGCTGCTCGCCGGTCTCCATGTAGCGCTGCATGTAGGCGTCGTGGCGGCTCCGGTGCGGTTCCGGCATGAGGTCGGACACGGGCCGGCCGACGACCTCCTCCGGACGGTAGCCGAACAGGCGGGTCGCCGCCGGATTGAAGGTCTCGATGCGGCCCTGGTCGTCGATGATCACGATGGCGTCCACCGCGGTGTCCAGCAGCGCCGCGTTCTCGGCTTCCTGCTGGGTCTGGGCGGTCACGTCCACCAGCACGCCGAGCAGGCGCAGCGGGTCCGTCTCGCTGTCGAGCAGCGGCTGGCAGATCACGTCGAAGAACCGCGTCTGATCCCCCGTGGTCACCATGCCGGCGGAGACGGTCAGCGGCGCGTCGCCGTGGGCCACGCGCTCCCACTGATGGGAGAAGGCGTCCGGGTCGAGATCAGGAAACACCGCCATCCAGGGCGTGCCTACCCGATCCGGCAGCAGCCGCTCGAAGGCGGCGTTGGCGGTCTGTATGCGGCCGTCCGCGCCGGCCATGAACACCGGGAAGGGCAGCGAATAGGTCTCCGGCAGCCTCATGACGCGGGCTGGCTGCGGAAGTGCTCGTAGAGCTTCATGTAGGTGATGCCCGGCGTCAGGGCCAGCCGCCAGGCCAGCTCCGTGGGCTCGTCGCACTCGGGGTCGAACTCCGCCACCGTCGCCACCAGGCAGTCGAGCCAGCGGTCGTAGTCGATCTGGCCGACGCCGAGCTGATGGTGGATCCGGGCCATGCGCTCCATCTCGCCGGAGGGGCTGTGGGTGATGTAGAAGCCCGCGAGGTGGAAGAACGACTTGCGCAGCATGACTACCTGCCGGCGCATGTCTGTGTCGCGGAACAGCTCGGCGATGTCCGGGTGCTCGAGAAAGCGCCGGTAGAAGGCCTCGAAGAACCGGTCCGACTCGGCGTCGTCGGTGGCGATGCCCTCACCGAACAGGCGCCGGTAGCTGGCGTCGAACCGCGGGTTGCTCATGGTCTCGTTCCGTCGCCTCCGGCGGGCGCCGCCGCTACGGTGCGCGGTGCCAGTCCTGCCGCACCACGGCGGTGAAGGGCGCCCACAGACGGATCAGCGCGTCGCAGGCGCGCCCGGTCTGGGTCGACAGCAGCTCGATGCCCTCGTTGACCCCGGCGGTCAGATGGTCCACCCGGCGTTCCAGGTGTGCGCCGATCACCTCGGGGGCGCGCCCCGGCCCGCCCTCCCGGGTCAGCGCCTTCCAGGTGTCGGCGTAATCGTCCGCCAGCAGGCGGGCCTGGCGGGCGTACAGCGCGCCGAGACCTTCCAGCGTGTCCCAGGCGATGCCCAGGTGCGCCACCACGTCCCGGGTCGCCAGCAGCTCGGCGCCCACCGCTTCCTCGGCGGCCAGCCGGCGGTCCTGCTCCAGGGTGTCGGCCAGGTCTTCCGCCTCCCGGGTCAGGCGCTCGAGATTGCGCTGCAGGGTCTGGAGCCTGTCGGATCGTGAATCCGTCATCAGTGGTCTCCGTGGGGAATGCGCACGGTCGCCACGTCCACGGGCGCGCCGTGCAGCACGGCGTTGGCGGTGGAGCCGAGCAGCCGCCGCAGCCCCTCCTGACCGTGGGAGCCGATGACGATGAGGTCGCAGCCCTGCTGCTCGGCCAGCTCGTGGATGCGGTCGGCGGCGCGGCCCAGCATGGCGAAGCGGTGCTCGGCGTCGATGCCGTGGGGCTCGCAGAGTTCCGCCAGGCGGCTGGCGGCCGCGTCGATCGCTCCCTGCTCGAGGGACTCGGTGACCGTGCCCTTGAAGGTCGGGTCGAAGCTGTACTGCACGTACTGCGGCTCGACGATGTGCACGGCCGCGAGCACGCCGTCCGGGGCGAGGAATTGGCGGGCATGCTCGAGAACCCGGTTGGCCGAGCGCTCGGTGAGGTCGATGGCTGCCAGGACGTTTCGATACACGGGTCGAGCCTCTGATGGCGGGAAACAGGGTGATGCTACTGCCAGGACGCCGCGGCGCTCAACCGACGCCGCCCGCCGCGCCGCCGGAGCCCGCCTGTATCCGCCCCGCCGCGGGGCAATTTCGATATGATGATGGTGACCGCCGACCATGATGCGCCACACTACGTGATTGCCGAAGTCCGGGCGTGGAAAGTACCGGCTCCGGTGATCGGCACGTGCGGCGTACAGTCGCGGGTCACGGCGTGGGGCGGGATGCGTCCCCGATCCAGTCATGTGGGACCAGTCAGCGAGGGAGACGACATGAGTTACCGGCACGTTCTGGCAGCCATCGACACGACCGAGGAGGCCCGCGAGGTTCTGGCCGCGGCCCGGGAGCTGGCGGACGAGCACAAGGCCAAGCTGTCCGTGTGCTCGGCGGTGAAGCCGCTGACCCACGTGTACGGCGGGCTCGACATGATGGGCTACACCCAGGCCGGCGTCAGTTTCGAGCAGGAGGCCCTGAATCAGGCCCGCAGTCAGGTCGAGACCGAGGCGTCGACGGTCAAGGTCGCTGCCGGGGACGTTCACGTCGGGCTCGGCGCCCCCGCCACCTACGTGGTGGAGACGGCCCGGGCGCTCGGCGCCGACCTGATCGTCACCGGCTCCCACGGCAAGCACGGTCTCGGGCTGCTGCTCGGCTCCACCGCCAACGGGGTGCTGCATCAGGCCGAGTGCGACGTGCTGACGATCCGCATCCATTCGGACGAGGCGTGAGAGGACGGTCATGGCCACCCGCTACCAGAAGATCCTCATCGCCGTGGACGCGTCGGAGGACGCCGACCAGGTGCTCGAGGCAGCCACCAATCTCGACCGCAAGGGCGACGACCGCTTCCACGTGGTGACGGTCATTCCGCCGATGATGGACGGCGTCAGCGGCATGGGCGGCGCCTCGTTCGCCGCGTCCTGGCCGCTCAAGGACATGGAGGCGGCGATCAACAAGGAGATCGCCGACGGCGTGCGCGAGCGCATGGCGCAGTTCGGCATTCCGCCGGAGCGTCTGTCGGTGCTGTACGGCCGGCCCGCCACGGAGATTCAGGCGCTCGCCGGCAAGCTGAAGGCCGATCTGGTGGTCATCGGCTCCCATGGCCGGCGGGGGCTGGCGCGGGTTATGCTCGGCTCCACCGCCAACGGCGTGCTTCACGGAGCCCCATGCGACGTGCTGACGGTTCGAATCAGGGATTGACCGGCCCATGCGGCGGCTGGCGCTGATACTGCTGGCCGCGGGTCTCGCGGTCAGCCTCGGCGCCGCGCAGACCGACGGGTCTTCGTCCGCGGCGTCGGGCGAGGGCGGCGGACAGGTCTGGGTCGTGGACCTGGACGGGGCCCTCGGGCCGGCCACCGCCGACCTGGTGATCCGCTCCATCGCCGATGCCGCGGGCGCCGGCGCGCGGGCACTGGTGATCCGCATGGACACCCCGGGCGGGCTCGACAAGTCCATGCGCGACGTGGTGAAGGAGATCCTCGCCGCGGACATCCCGATCATCACCTATGTCGCCCCGGACGGCGCCCGTGCCGCCAGCGCGGGCACCTACATCGCGTATGCCAGCCACATCGTGGCGATGGCGCCGGCGACCAACATCGGCTCGTCCACGCCGGTGAGCATCGCCCCGGGGCCGGGCACCCCCACGCCCGGCGCGCCGCCCGGTGGCGGCAGCCCTGCCGGTGACAGCGGCGCGGACGGCGAGCCGGGCGACGCCCGGCAGAGCGCGCCGGCCTCCACCGACGCCATGACCCGCAAGATCATGAACGACGCCGTGGCCTACCTGCAGAGCCTGGCCGAACTGCGCGGCCGCAACATCGAGTGGGCCGAGGAAACGGTGCGCTACGGGGCCAACCTGCGGGCCTCGGAGGCGCTGGAGCGCAACGTCATCGATCTGGTCGCCTCGGATCTGCGCAGCGTGCTCGAACAGATCGACGGCCGCAGCGTGACGATGAACACCCGTACCGTCACGCTGAACGTCGCCGACGCCGGCATCCGCGTGGTGGAAACCGACTGGCAGCACGATCTGCTGAGCATCATCGCCGACCCGACCATCGCCTACGGGCTGCTGATCTTCGGCATCTACGGGCTGATCCTCGAGTTCTACAACCCGGGCATGATCTTCCCCTCGGTGATCGGCATCATCTGCCTGCTGCTCGGTGCCTACGGCCTGCAGATGCTGCCCATCAACTACGCCGGGCTCGGCCTGATCGTGGTGGGCATCGGGTTGATGATCGCCGAGGTTTTCACGCCCACCCTGGGCATCATGGGCGTGGCCGGCGTGGTCGCCTTCGTGATCGGCTCGGTGATCCTGATGGACACCGAGGCGCCGGGCTATCAGGTGCCGTTCCTGGTGATCGGCGCGTTCGCCGCAGCCTCGGCCGGGCTGACCATGTTCGCCATCGGCGCGGCCGTGCAGGCGCGCCGCCGGGCGGTGGTCACGGGCCAGGAGGCGATGGTGGGCCAGTCCGTCGAGGCGCTCGAGGACTTCACCGGCTCCGGGCATGTGTGGGCGTTCGGCGAGCGCTGGCGGGCGGTGGCCGACGGCGCCGTCAGCAAGGGCGAGTCGCTGGTGGTCACCGGCATCGACGGCCTGACGCTGCGGGTCGAGCGCCGCGCGGCGGACCGGGCCACGGGAGATTGACCGCGCCCGCGGCAGCGGGCGCAGACGCGGGAGCAGAAGACCATGGAGATATTCACCACCGTCATCATCGTCATCGTCGCCGGGCTGCTGATCAGCGCCTTCCGGGTGCTGCGGGAGTACGAGCGCGGCGTGGTGTTCATGCTCGGCCGTTTCTACAAGGTCAAGGGGCCGGGTCTGATCATCATCATTCCGATCATCCAGCAGATGGTGCGGGTCGACCTGCGGACTTTCGTGCTGGACATTCCGTCCCAGGACCTGATCACCCGGGACAACGTGTCCGTGAAGGTGAACGCGGTGCTGTATTTCCGGGTGGTGGACGCGGAGCGCGCCATCATCAACGTCGAGAACTTCATGGAAGCCACCGGTCAGCTCGCCCAGACGACGCTGCGCTCGGTTCTGGGTCAGCACGAGCTCGACGAGCTGCTGGCGGAGCGCGACAAGCTCAATGCGGACATCCAGGAGATCCTCGACCAGCAGACCGACCAGTGGGGCATCAAGGTGTCCAACGTGGAGATCAAGCACGTCGACATCGACGAGAGCATGATCCGCGCCATCGCCAAGCAGGCGGAAGCCGAGCGGGAGCGGCGCGCCAAGATCATCCACGCCGACGGCGAGCAGCAGGCGGCGGAGAAGCTGGTGCAGGCCGCCGAGGCGCTGTCGGCCCAGGGCGAGGCCATTCAGCTCCGCTATCTGCAGACGCTGACGGAGATCGCCGGCGAGAAGAGCTCCACCATCGTGTTCCCGCTGCCGATGAACCTCATCGGCTCGCTGCAGAAGATCATCGAGTCGGGCGACGGCGACGGCGGAAAGGGCTGACGGTCCGAATCAGGCCGGCAGTTTCAGCACCGAGCAGGGCAGGCGGTCGAGCAGCGATACCAGCAGCTCCGGCCAGTCCACGTCGGCCCGGGCGGGCACCACCAGCAGCCGGGCGTCCTCCGCCAGGCAGGCGTCGGCGATGGCCTTCTCGGTGACGCCGGCCAGAACATGGAGCCGCACCCCCGGCGGCGTCGCGGTTCCGGCCGTGCCGACGGCGACCAGGGGCAGGCCCTCGGCCTCGGCCAGCCGCGCCGCGGTGCTCAGAGTGTCCGGCCCGTCTCCCAGCACGACCACGCTGCTGCCCGACGCCCAGGGCTCGTTGACGAACAGCACCGGCTTCGGCTCCCGGACCAGCCCCAGAAACGAACGGCCTAGCCGGGGCCGGAGGCCGCTGGCGCGCAGGGCGCGGGTGACCATCACCAGGTCGCTGGCGGCGGCTGCCCGGTGGAATTCCTCGGCCAGCCGGCCCCGGGCCACCATGAAACGGTGCTCGAGCGCCCGGTGTTCCCGGGCCAGCTCCGCCGCCAGCCGGTCGAAGGCGAGGCGGGCCGACTCGGCGTCCGCGGCCACTTCCCGGGCGATCCGCTGAGGGTCCAGGGTCTGTACCTGCCCGGACAGCGAGATCTCCGGCAGTCCGGGCAGGGCGGCGGCGCGGGTGAGGTCCTCGTCCTCCACGTACAGGCAGGTCAGCTCCAGCGCGCCGGCGCCGCCGAGCCGGGCGAGCAGGCGCAGTGCGCCGGCGTCCGGCGCCCGGCTGTCCAGAGCCACCAGCAGACGCCGCTTGTCTTCAGCCGTCATCGTCCGGCCCCCGGAGGCTCGCGGCGTGAATCTCGTGCCAGGCGCGGATCCGCTCGGACACGGCGGCGTCGATCGCGGCGACATCCGCCGGGGGACCTTCGGGCGGCGCGAACATCAGCGCGATGGCGTCGTCGACCGTGGTCATGGCGTGGACGTGGAAGCTGCCCGCCGCGACGGCGTCCACCACGTCCTGGCGGAGCATCAGGTTGTCCATGTTGCCTCTCGGCATCAGCACGCCCTGGGTGCCCGTGAGCCCCTGCTCGCGGCACACGTCGAAGAAACCCTCGATCTTCTCGTTCACGCCGCCGATGGCCTGGGTGGCGCCGTGCTGGTCCATGGAGCCGGTGATGGCGATGTCCTGGCGCAGCGGCGCGTCGATGATCGCCGACAGCAGGGCGCACACCTCGGCCACCGTCGCGCTGTCGCCCTCGATGCCGCCGTAGGACTGCTCGAACACCAGGCTCGCGTGCAGCGACAGGGGATGCTCCCGGGCGTAGCGGGCGCCGATGAAGTTGGCGACGATCATCACCGCCTTGGAGTGCAGCCGGCCGCCGAGCTTGGCTTCCCGCTCGATGTCGATCAGCTCACCGCGGCCGAGCCGTGCGGTGGCCGTGATCCGCGACGGCTGGCCGAACACCAGCTTGCCGATGGCGGCGACGGACAGGCCGTTCACCTGGCCGACCCGGCTGCCGGTGGTCTGCACCAGGATCACGCCGCGGGTGATGTTCTCGTGGACCAGCTCGCGGATCCGGTCGACCCGGTAGGCGCGCTGCAGGATCGCGGCGTCGACGTGGCGGGCGTCGATCAGCTCCGCGCCGTCGGCGGCGGCGAGCTGGTCGGCTTCCCGCAGAATGTCCTCCATGTCCCGCACCCGGGCGGACAGGTGGCGCTGGTCCTCCACCAGCCGGCTCGACTGCTCGAGCGCGCTGGCCACGGCGCCGGCGGTCAGGTGGCGCAGCTTCGAGCCGCGCACCAGGTCCGCCAGCATGGCCGCGTAGTGGCGCTGGGCATCGTCGTCCCAGTCGATCTCGTCGTCGAAGTCGGCGACGATCTTGAACAGGTCGTCGAAGTCCGTGTCGTACTCGCGCAGCAGATGGTAGAGCCGGCGGTCGCCGAGCAGGATCACCTTGACGTCCAGCTCGATGGGCTCCGGGTCGAGGGACACGGAGTAGGCCAGGTGAAGCATCTGGCTGACGGACTCGACGCGCAGCGAACGGTCCGCCACCGCGCGCTTCAGGGCCTCCCAGGAGAAGGGCTTCTGCAGGAGCCGCTCGGCGTCGAGCAGCAGATAGCCGCCGTTGGCGCGGTGCAGGGCGCCGGCGCGGATCATGTTGAAATCCGTCACCGGCGTGCCGTACTCGAAGCGGTGCTCGAGCTTGCCGACCAGGTTGTCGAGGCTCGGGTTGCTCTCGTACACCACCGGCGCGCCGGCCTGGTCGGCGTTGTCCACGACCAGGTTCACCTGATACTGGCGGAAGAACTGGTCGGCGGCGGCCTGGGCCGCGCCGGGCGGCACGGGCATGCCCGGCATGCCGGCGGCGCCGCTCTCCAGGGCGAGAATACGCTCCGCGTTGTCCAGCAGGCTCGCCTCGGCAGCCACCACGAAGGCGATGGCGTCCGGGTAGGTCTGGTAGCGGCTGCGCAGGCGGGCGGCCAGGGACTTCAGCACTTCCGACGCGGTGCGGTGGGCGAGCTCACGCTGCCGGCGGATCATCGCCTCGTGCAGCTTGGGATACTCCCGCAGGCGCTCGACCAGGCGGTTGCTCATGTGCTCGATGGCGTTCTGGATCTCCTGCCGCCGCTCGGCGTCCAGCTTCGCGAAGGCTTCCTGGTCCATGACCTTGCCGTCCTCCACCGGCGCGAAGGCGAAGCCGTTGGGCGTAGGCAGCATGGTCAGGCCCAGGGATTCCGCCTCCTGCTGGATCGCGGCGGTGTCGCTGGCCTGGCGCTGCTGCGCTTCGCTGGTGAGGGCCTCGGCCTGGCGGCGGAAGTCGTCGGAGGAGAAGGCCGCCGGCAGGCTGGTACGGACCGCGCCGACGAACTCCGCGACGTCGTGCTTGAAACGTCGGCCGGTGCCGGCGGGCAGCCGGCAGACCTTCGGCACCGAGGGGTCCTCGAAGTTGTTCAGGTAGCACCAGTCGTCGGGTATGCTGCGCTCCCGCGCCTTCGGCGCGAGCTGGTCGCGGACGAAGTCGTGCATGCCGATCTGGGGCGCGCCCAGGGCGTAGACGTTGTAGCCCGGGAAACGCATGGACACGGCGAAGTCGACGGCGTGCTCGGCCCGGTGCTGGCCGAACCGCAGCTCGCCGGGCTCGAGCTCGGCGGTGGAGGCGAACCCCAGGGTGTCCGGGTCCGCCTGGCGGCGCACCTGGTCCGCGGTCAGCCGCACGGGCGCCCCGCGTCGCTCCGCGCCGCCGTCACGGCGTCACCTGGATGGTTCGCAGGAACTCCACCAGCGCCTCGATCGGCTCGCCGGGGACGTCGGCCAGGGCCGCCCCCCAGACGGGCATGTCCCGGGGGCCGTGGACGGCGCGGGTGCCGCGGCCGTCGACGATCTCGCGCACGAAGCGCTCGGGGTAGGCCCCGTCGTTGCGCGCCGACAGGTAGCGCAGGTCCTTCAGGCTCGCGGACAGGGCCGGGCGCATGGGGCCATCGCCCTCGCCGTAGACACCGTGGCAGGTGGCGCAGTGTGCCGCGTACAGGGCGGGGCCGTCCGGGGTCCCGGCGACGTCGGCGGTACGGGCGGCGCCGCGCAGCATGCCGACGTTGTACAGCCGGGTCGGGGTGATCAGATCGGGGGCGCGGATGCTGGCGACCGGCTCGAGGGTCCGGTCGTCCACCACGACGATGGCGGAGCCCGAGTCCTGGGGGTTCCAGACCGCGAGCCACACTTCCCGGCCGTCCGGGGAGTAGGCGGGCTGGATCACCCGGCGCGGTCCGGCTTCGAGCCCGGACCAGCGGGCCACCGGCAGGAGACGGTAGCCGGCGTCCAGGGCGTCCCGGTCGAACACCGCGACGCCCTGGCTGAATTCGGCTGCGCCGTTCAGCGGCGTGTCCATCCACAGGTGAGCGGAGGCGGGGTGGGTGCTGACGAACAGCGAGCCGCTGGCCGGACCCTGGACGTGCTCGATCACCCGCCAGGCCTGATCGGGATGGTCGTCCGGATCGGTGCCGATCACGATCAGGTCCCGGTCGACCATGGTGCTGGTCACCCACACGGGACCGAGCTCCGCATGGTGGTAGCTGGTGCCCGGGTTGCCGCCGAACACCCGGGCCGGAATCTCCGTGACCGCCTGCCGGGCGCCGACGTCCACCACGCTGACGGCGTCGGCGTCGGTCGGCGTCAGGTAGTAGCGTCCGTCTGCGGAGAAGCTGCCGGCGCGCAGCTCGATGCCGGTGTCGAGCTCGTCGATGCGCACCAGCTCGCGCATGCCGTCCGCGTAGGGAAACAGGAACGTGTGCCCGGTCTCTTTGACGTGGCTGAGGAACTCCGGGTGCAGCGGCGAGGCGGCGATGTCGCTCACCCGGGGCTCGGGGTGATAGCGATGGCCGCGGCTGGCGTAGCCCCGGGTCGAGACCAGCCGCAGCGGCTCCAGGGTGGCGCCGTCGAGCAGCACGAGCTGGGGCGGCCAGTAGGCGCCGGCGAGAGCGTAGGCGTCGGCGAAATCCGGGTGGGCCGAGGCCGCCACGGTGCGGGCCTCGTAGCCCACCCGGACGCTGGCCACCCGTGCCGGCGGGGACAGGAACAGGTCGACCAGGCTGACCGTGCCGTCGCGGCCGATCACGTACAGGTAGCGGCCGCTGGCCGAGGCGCTGACCCGGTGGGGCGCCCGGCCCACGTCGATCCGGTTGATCACCCGCTTGTCGACGCCGTCGATCAGCGCGATCTGGCCGACGTCGTGGAGCGTCGCCACGAACAGCCGGTCGATGTCGTAGCCGTGCTGGGGCCGCGCCGGCCGCTCGGCCGGCGGCACCGCGAGCTGCCAGCTGTCACGGACCTGGAACTGATCCATGTCCGGCGGCTGGGGCACCGGATGCTGCAGGTAGCGGGCCAGCAGGTTGATGTCCTCGGCGGCCAGATCCGCCGTGGTGCCCCAGGCCGGCATGCCCGCCGACGAGCCGTAGTTGATGACGCTCTGCAGGTACTCGGTGCCGCGTTCCCGCATGACGTCGGGGGTGAGCGGGCTGCCCGCGACGCCTTCCCGCAGCACGCCGTGGCAGCCGGTGCAGCGGCCGTAGTAGACACGCCGGGCCCGTTCGAACTCGTCGACGGTCATCGGCGGGCCGTCGCTGGTGACGTACTGGGAAGCGGGCATCTCGGCGAGCGGGCTCTCGCCGGTGACCGGCTCGGTCGGCGCGGGATGGCCGCGCAGCAGCGCCATGCGCTGCTCGGCGACCTCCTCGACCGTCACCGGCCGGTCGGCGTCGCCGAACCGGGTGAGCACGTGGCTGAGCGCGGCGGCCAGGGTCTCGTTGCCGAGGAAGCCGTGGGTGGGCATGGGATTGTCGAAGGCGACGCCGTCGACCTCGAGGTGACCGACCCGGCCGGCCAGCAGCCCGCGGATCGCATCGGCGCGTTCGGCGCCTTCGGCGGGCAGGCCGGTGAGCGCCGGATACAGCCCGTCGACGCCGCTGCCGTCGGCCTGGTGGCAGCGCGCGCAGTGACGCAGATAGACCGCCTGGCCGTCGGGGGCCGGGGCCTCGTCCGCCGGCTCGACCGCCAGTGACACGGGCACCGGCAGGCCGCACAGCAGGCCGGCGGTCAGCGCGCCGGCCAGGCGGATGAGAACTCGATCGAGCATTCGGCGGTCTCCCTCTCGTCGCAGCGGATCAGTGTACCGCGCCGCCGGGTTCCGCACGCACGGCGCGGTGCACGAGCGCCTGCATCGTCGCCCGGGGTCGGGCAGTCTCATATCCGTAGTTTCCCACAGTGCCGGGCCGGGCACAGGTCCGGAGGGTTACACTCGTGCCATGACGCTGCCCGCCGAACTGTCCGCGCTGCTCGACCCCGCCGCCTATCCCCATCCCTGCGGGAACATCGAGGTGGTCGAGACCCACATCTCCTGGGTGATCCTCACCGGCGAGCTGGTCTACAAGGTCAAGAAACCGGTGGCCTTTTCCTTCATCGACTTCTCGACCCTGGCGCGGCGGCGGCACTTCTGCGAGGAGGAGCTGCGCTGCAACCGCGCCTTCGCGCCGTCGCTGTACCTGGCCGTCGTCCCCGTCACCGCCGGTCCGGACGGGGTGCGCATGGGAGGCGACGGGGACGTGGTGGAGTGGGCGGTCAAGATGCGCCAGTTTCCCCAGTCCGCGCAGCTCGACCGCCTGCTCGAGTCCGGCGGACTGCGGAACGACCGGCTCGAGGCGTTCGGCGCCAGCCTGGCGGCCCGGCACCGGCAGCAGCCGGGACGCCGGTATCCGCCCGACGAGCTCGACCGCCGGGTGCTGGCGCCGGTGCGGGACAACTTCCGCGATCTCGAGGCGCTGGACTGGATGGCGGATCACGGCCGGCTCCTCGAACGCGCCCGGCAGGGCACGGCCGCCGCCACCGGGGCCGCGCGCGAGCGCCTGGCGGAGCGGCTGTCGTCCGGCGCGATCCGCGAGTGCCACGGCGACCTGCACCTGTCGAACCTGGTGCTGCTCGACGACGCGGTGTGCGCCTTCGACTGCCTGGAGTTCGATCCGGACCTGCGCTGGATCGACCCCATGAGCGACGTGGCGTTCCTGTTCATGGATTGCCTGGTCCGGGACCGGGCCGACCTCGCCTACGGCTTCCTCGACGGCTATCTCGGCGCTTCGGGCGACTACCGGGGCTGTGAAACGCTCGCGTTCTACGCCGCCTACCGTTCCATGGTCAGGGCCAAGGTGGCGGCCCTGCGCCGCGGCCAGGCCCGGGACGAGGCGGCGGCGTCCGGCCTCGAACGCCGGGCGCTGGACCACGTGCGCTGGACCGCGGACTGGCTGGGCCGTCCGCCGGGCCGGCTGCTGCTGATGTGCGGCCTGTCCGGCTCCGGCAAGTCCCATCTCGCCCGCCGCCTGGCGCCGCGCCTGCCGGCGGTGCGGCTGCGCTCCGACGTGGCCCGCAAGGTCGGCGCCGGCCTGGACCCGGCGGCGGGGGCGGGGGACGGCGTCGGTCAGGGGCTGTACGCGGCGGAGCGCACCGAGGCGCTCTACGAGGAGCTGGCGGCGGTGACGGCCGCCCTGCTGCGCGGCGGGGAGCACGTCATCGTCGATGCCACCTTCCTCGATCGGCGGCGACGCGACCGGTTCGCCGCCGCCGCGCGGCTGGCGGGCAGCCTGGCGCGGGTGATCTGGTGCGACGCGCCGGCGGCGCTGCTGGAGGCCCGGATCGAGCAGCGGCGACGGCAGGGGGGGGATCCGTCCGACGCGGATCTGGCGGTGCTGGCGGCCCAGCGCAGAACGTTCGAGCCGCCGGGTGCGGAAGAGGGGGTGATTCGCGTGGACACCTCGTCGGCCTGGGACGACGACGCGCTGGTGGATCTCACGCGCAGGCTGCTCGACGTCTGAGTCGGCCCGCTGACGCCGGGCCTTGCGCGCCGCGGACCGCCACGCTGTCCCCGGGGTGCTCCGGCCGTGAGCCTGCCGGTGTCTTCAGCGTCCCGCTGTCCTCAGCGCCCCGCTGCAATCAGCGGGCCGCATCCGTCGCATTGGCGCAGTCGATGCACAGGCTCGCGTAGGGCAGGGCCGAGAGGCGGCCTTCGCTGATGGTCTCGCCGCACCGGGTGCACTCGCCGAAGGTGCCGTCCGCCAGCCGCTTCAGAGCCCGCTCGATCTCCTTGAGCTCGGCGTTCACCTCGCGATCCAGAGCCACCAGCGTCTCGCCGTTCTCGAGCTCGACGGCCTGCTCGGCGAAGTCGGGCGGCAGCGGCTCGTCACGGTGCCGGGTATGGCGCTCGATTCGCGTGCGGCGTTCCTGCAGTTCCGCACGGCGTCGTTCGAGCAGTTCTCTGGCTTCGTCGAGATTCAATTCGGCCTCCTCGCGTGACTGCGCGAATCCGGTCATTCCCAAGGTACAGCAATTGTGCTTCGGCGACATCATCCGCCGGATGCGCGGGGGCGCGGTATACGGGTTTCCGCGGGTGCCGCCGCGCACTGGCCCGCACCCGCCCGGCGGCGTAAGCTTGTGCGCTCAGCTCATGGGGAAGGATTCGGTCATGGCTTACAAGCACGTCCTCGCGGCGGTGGATCTGTCCGAGGAGTCGGCGCAGGTCCTCGACAAGGCCCGCGCCCAGGCGGACCAGGCCGGGGCGAAGCTGTCGGTGGTCAGCGTGGTGAAGCCGCTCACCCAGGTCTACGGCGGCATCGACGTCGCGCCGCTGGCCGGCAGCGCCGTGTCCTTCGAGGAGCAGGCCATCGAGCAGGCCGAGAAGCAGCTCCGCGAGCTGGCCGCCCGCTACGGGGTGGCGGCCGAAGACGCGCACGCCATTCTCGGCGCGCCGGCCCACGACATCCGCGAGCTGGCCGGGCAGCTCGGCGTCGACCTGATCGTCATCGGCACCCACGGGCGCCACGGGCTGGGCCTGCTGCTCGGGTCCACCGCCTCCGCCGTGCTGCACGGGGTGGAGCGGGACGTGCTGGCCGTGCGGGTGCACTTCGACGACTGACCGGCCGGCCCTGCCGGCTGACCCCGTCGGGGCCGCGGACGCCGTTTCAGCTCGCGCCGCCCGGCAGAACACCGTTCCGCGGGCATTCGTTCAGAAGAACGCCGTTCAGAAGAACGCCGTTCAAATGAACGCCGTTCAAATGAACGCGGTGTCGTAGACTGCGAGGCTGGCGGTGCCGCCGGTGTGGATGAACACGACGTCGTCGACGCCGGCGAATTCCCCCCGCTCGATCCGGTCGACCAGCGCGGCGAAGGCCTTGCCGGAATAGACCGGATCCAGCAGCACGCCCTCGGTTCCCGCCAGCAGGCGAATGGCCGCCACCGTGGCTTCGGTGGGCAGGCCGTAGCCGTCGCCCAGGTAGCGGTCGTCCAGCCGCACGTCCTCCGCCGCCACCGCTGCGTCCAGACCGCGCTCGGCGATCACCTCGCCGACCAGGCGCTGGACGTCCTTCGGCAGCACCGTTGGATCGACCTCCGAGACGTTGATGCCGTGCACCCGTGGCGCGGTACCGTCGCCGTCCAGCACCAGGCCGGCGAACCCGGCCAGCAGTCCTGCCTGGGTGCCCGCGCTCGACGAGGCGTGCACCACGTCGGTCAGCGCGAATTCGAGGGCCCGGCTCTGCTCCATCAGCTCCATGGCGCAGCGGGTGTAGCCCATCGCGCCGACGTGGCTCGAGCCGCCCACGGGGATGACGTAGGGCAGCCGGCCGTCCCGTTCCAGCCGGTCCAGCAGCGCCGCCCGGGCGTCGGCGAAGGCGTCCGGCGCCACCACCTGCACGTCGGCGCCGAGCAGCCGGTCCAGCAGCACGTTGCCGGAGGTGTCGTAGTGGGGGTGGGGCCAGGGCACCTTGCGGGCGAGCACCAGATGGCAGGGCAGGCCGGCGGCGGCGCAGGCGGCCGCCGTCTGACGGGCGTGGTTCGACTGCACGGCGCCGAAGGTGACGATCGCGTCGGCCTGCTGGCGGATGGCGTCCGCCAGCAGGTACTCGAGCTTGCGGGTCTTGTTCCCTCCAGTGGCGAGGCCGGTGCAGTCGTCGCGTTTCAGCCACAGCCTGGGACCGCCGAGGCGGGCGGACAGCCGTTCCAGGGGCACGAGCGGCGTCGGCAGGAAGCCGAGCTCGAGGCGCGGCGCGTCGGAGATCCAGGCGTGGTTCATGGGCGGTCCGGGCGGCAGTGGCGACGGCGCCACACTGTACTACCGATTCCCGATCCCGTGGGACGGCGCTGCCGACGCTTGTTATTAAATGAACGATTAATTAATATGGCCGGCCAGTGGCGGCGCCGCGGAACCGGCACGATGACAGGGAGCACGCCAGGGAGCGCCAATGACGGATTCGACCCGCAACGCCCGCCGGCCCCGCCGGGGCCGCCCCGGCAAGCCCGCCGGTGACGACGGTGGTGATGCCCGGCGGCGCCTGCTGCAGGCCGCCGCGGGCCAGTTCGCGGCCGCCGGCTTCGCCGGCACCAGCCTGCGCGCCGTGGCCCGGGACGCGGGCGTGACACCGGCGATGATCGCCTACTACTTCGGCGACAAGGCGGGCCTGATGGAAGCGGTGCTGGTAACGGGGCTCGACGAGGTGCTGGGCGCCCTCGAAGCAGCGCTGGACGACGGCGGGGGCGACTCAGCTCCTGCCCTCGAACGGTTCGTCGCCGCCGAGCTCGAAGCCCTCACCAGCCACCCCTGGATCCCGCGCATCATGGTGCAGGAGGTCCTGTCGAAGGACACGCCGCTGCGCCAGGTGTTCGTCGACCGGTTCGCCAGCCGCGCGCTGGCGCTGGTGCGCCCCGCGATGGCGGCCGACCTGGCGGCGGGCCGGCTGCGCGCCGACCTCGATCCGCGGCTGGTAATTCTGTCGGTGATCGGCATGTGCGTGTTTCCGTTCCTCGCCGAGCCGCTGCTGGGGCCGCTGGTGGGCTATCGCATCGACGACGACTTCGCCGGGGAGTTCGTGCCCCACACCCTGGCGCTGCTGGCGCAGGGCCTGGGAGCCAAGTCGTGAGCCGGGCCGGCCGGTGGCTGGCGATGGCTATGGCGCTGACCGCCACGGCCTGCGGCGCCGAGGAGCGCCAGCACGCCGTCGGCACCCTGGAACGGGACCGGATCGAGGTGGCGGCGGACAGCGCCCAGCCCGTGGTGGCGATGCCGGTGGCGGAGGGCGATCGGGTCGAGGCGGGCGCGCTGCTGCTGGCCCAGGACCCGGTCCTGGCGGAAGCCGCCCTGGCGGCAGCCCGGGCGCGCCGAGGTGAGGCCGCCGCGCGGCTGGCGGAAGCCGAGGCCGGACCGCGGCCCCAGACCGTGGCCATGGCGGCGGCCCGGCTCGAGGCGGCGCGCAGCGCCGAACGCATCGCCGCCGCCGAGCTGGCCCGGGAGCGGGCGCTGGTGGCCCGGGATTTCGCCAGTGCCAACCGGGTCGACGTGCTCGAAGGGCGCTTCGACGAAGCCGTGGCCCGCCGCCGCGAGGCGGCGGCGGCGCTGGACGAGCTTCAGGCCGGCACCCGGCAGGAACAGATCGACCGGGCCCGGGACGCGCTCGCGGCTGCCGAGGCGGAGGTGCGCGCGGCGGACGTCGCGCTCGCCAGGACCCGGATCACCGCGCCGGTGGACGCGACCGTGGAGGCGCTGCCCGTGGAGGTCGGTGAGCGGCCCCGGGCCGGTCAGACCGTCGCCGTGCTGCGGGCCCGTGGCGCACCGTTCGCGCGGGTCTACGTGCCGGAGTCGGTGCGGACCGGGCTCGCGGTCGGCGATGCCGCCGAGGTCCGCGCCGACGGCCGGGATGCCGTGCTGCGCGGCAGGATCCGCTGGATCGCCACCGAAGCCGCGTTCACGCCGTACTTCGCCTTGACCCAGCGCGACCGTGGCCGGCTGTCCTACCTGGCCGAGATCGTCGTCGCGGACGGCGAAGACTGGCCGTCGGGGATCCCGGTGCAGGTCTGGTTTCCCGGGGCCGACGCGCCGTGAGCGAGGCGCCGGCCATTCAGGCCGACGGCCTCTCGCGCCGGTTCGGCGACGTGCTGGCGGTGGACGACCTGACGCTGACCGTGCCGCGGCGCTGCATCTACGGCTTCCTGGGCCCGAACGGGTCTGGCAAGTCCACCACCATCCGCATGCTCTGCGGCCTGCTGATGCCTTCTGCCGGGTCCGCCCGGGTGCTCGGCCTGCCGGTGCCCGACGAGGCCGAGGGTCTGCGGCGCCGGGTGGGCTACATGACCCAGCGCTTCTCCCTGTACGAGGATCTGTCGATCCGCGAGAACCTGGCGTTCCTGGCGCGCATCTTCGGCCTCGGCCGGCGGGAGATCGACCAGCGGCTGCGCCGGCAGATGGATCGGTTCGAGCTGTCCAGCATGGCCCGCCGTACCGCCGGCAGTCTGTCGGGGGGGCAGAAGCAGCGGCTGGCGCTCGCGGCGGCGACCCTGCACGAACCCGAGCTGCTGTTCCTCGACGAGCCGACCAGCGCGGTCGACCCCGAGAGCCGCCGCCGGTTCTGGGAGCACCTGTTCGAGCTGGTGGACGAGGGTGCGACGGTGCTGGTGTCGACCCACTTCATGGACGAGGCGGAGCGCTGTCACCGGCTGGCCATTCTCGACCAGGGCCGGCTGGTGGCCGACGGGCGTCCGGACGACCTGATGCGGGACGTGCCGGCGGCGGTGGTCGAGGTGGAGTGCGCCGAGCCCCAGCGGGCGCGGCGCCTGCTCCTGGAGGACAGGGCGGTGCTGCACATCGCCCAGCTCGGCATGCGGCTGCATGCGCTGCTCCAGCCGGAGGTGGACGGCCCCGAGCAGCGGCTGGCGGGCCGGCTGCGCGACGCCGGCATCGACGCCGGGACCCGCCTCATCCGGGCCAGTCTCGAGGACGTGTTCGTCATGGCCACGACGCCGGACGGTCGCGGGGGGGCGGCCCCGTGAAGCGCTCGCTGGTGCGCATCGCCGCCGTCGCCGCCAAGGAGTTCCGCCACCTGTCCCGCGACCGGCTGAGCGGCGCCATGATTCTCGGCATACCGCTGGTGATGACCCTGCTGTTCGGCTACGCCATCAACACCGACGTGCGCGACCTGCCCGCGGCGGTGGCGGACCAGGCGGGCACCACGGCGTCCCGCGCGCTGGCGGCCGGGGTCGAGGCGTCCGGCGTGGTGCGCATCGTCGATCGGGTACCGGACGCGGCCGCCCTCGAGCGCCGGCTCGCCGACGGCGGCATCGTGGTGGGCCTGTACATTCCCGCGGATTTCGAGCATCGGCTGGCGGACGGCCGGCCGGTGGGCCAGCTGCTGGTGGACGGCAGCGATCCCGTGGTCCAGAACGCCGCCCGGGCGCTGACCCAGGCGCCGCTGCCGGCGCTGCTCGACCGGGTCCGGCCGGGCGCGGCCGGGGCGGAGCCGGCCGGGGGCGCGCTGGCGGTGCGGGCGTACTACAACCCGGAGCGGCGCTCGCCGGTGTTCATCGTGCCCGGCCTGTGCGGCGTCATCCTCACCCTGACCATGGTGCTGTTCACCGCGGTCGCCATCGTCCGGGAGCGGGAGCGGGGCAACCTGGAGCTGCTGATCACCACGCCGGTGGGCAGCCTGGAGCTCATGGTCGGCAAGATCCTGCCCTACGTGGTGGTCGGCTACCTGCAGGCGTCGCTCATACTCGCCATCGGCGTGGTGCTGTTCGACCTGCCGGTGCGGGGCAGCCTGGTGGACTTCTACGGTGGGGCCGGCGTGTTCGTGCTGTCCATTCTCACCCTGGGCCTGCTCATCTCGACCCTGGCGGCGACCCAGTTTCAGGCGTTCCAGATGACCTTCATGAGCTTTCTGCCCCAGCTCCTGCTGTCCGGCTTCATGTTTCCGTTCGACGGCATGCCACGTGGCGCGCAGCTCCTGGCCGAGCTGTTCCCCCTCACGCACTTCCTGCGGATCGTCCGCGGGGTGGTGCTGCGGGACGCCGATCTGATGCTGATGGCCGACGACGTCTGGCCGCTGCTGGCCTTCTTCGTGGTGGTCATGGCGCTGGCGACGGCGCGCTTCCGCAAACGCCTGGACTGACCCGTCCGCGGCCCTTCGGCGGCTGCAGGACGGGCAACAAAAAGCCGCCCGAAGGCGGCTCAAAAATCCCGGATTGTTGTTATGTGGCCGGGAATCCGTCAGCGCGCGCAACGTCTGTCCGTGTCGTCGCGTCGCTGCGCTTTTCTCTGCGTCTTTCGACGTCTCGTCCGGTCCGATGCCGTGGCGTTCCGGTCCCGCGCCGGGCGGTGGCCCGGTCGCGTGCTGCTGTCCGTCTGCTGCGGCGCCCGATCAGGTCGCCTGACCGGGTGGTCCTTCCCCCTTCGAGTGATTCGCCTCGCGGCTCACGCCTGCACCCGTCGCGGCTCGTCGGGCGGGTCCGGGGTGCGGGCCCGCGCTCGGATCGGCCGGCGGCGCAGTGGCGCGACTCGACAGTCCAGTGATTTCAGGCAGGGCGAAATCGCGAGGGAAAGTAGCAGAGGAACATCGCTCAATCAACGACTTATTGAGTTTTGTTGTCCTTTCCTCGAATTTCCGCGCCGGGCAGGCCGGCAGTGTCGACGGCATGAGCCTGGGCGCCGCGGGTGTTCAGGCAACGGCCGGCGAGTCCGGCGCCGGCGGTGACGGCCCGGGCCAGGCTGCCACCCTCGAGCAGCACGGCGGCCAGCGCCGCGACGAAGGCGTCGCCGCAGCCCGTGGGGTCGACCGGGTGCGGCACCTCGGGGACCGCAACGGTCAGGCCGTCCGGACGGATTTCCACCGGGCCGGCGCCGTCGGTGACGACCACCCGGCCGACCCGGCGCTCGATCCCGGCGGCGTCGGCCAGCCGGGCGAGGGCCCGCCACTCGTGCCGGTTGACCACCAGCAGGTTGCACCAGTCCAGCGGTGTGTCCAGGTCCGCCTCCGTGAGCAGCTCGGCGTACTGCCCCGGGCACCAGATGCGCAGCGCCGGCCCGCGGATCCGGGCGGCGCAGCCGCTGGTCTTGACCGGCAGGTCCGGTGCCAGTATCGCCGCTTCGAAGGCCTCACCGCCGCAGCGGCTGCCGGCCAGCAGGTCGTCGAGATCGTCGGCCCAGCGGTCCAGGCCCGAGGGCCCCGGGTAGAAGGCGGTGAACTGCTGCCCGTCGCTGCCCGTGAGCACGATGCCCCGGGCCGAGGGCGTGCCGCCGATGCGGAAGATGCCGGATTCGGAGATGCCGGCCCGGGTCACGTGGCGGGCATACTCGCCGGCGTAGTCGTCGCCGGCGTACACGAAGGGCACCGGCCGGTGGCCCAGGCCGGCGAGGTTGTAGGCGATGTTCATCGCGCAGCCGCCGAAGCCGCGGTCCAGGCGGTGCAGCTTGACGTTGCGGGTGCCGGCGTCGAGCGGGGCATCGAACACGCCGATGTCGTCGTAGGCGAGGGTGCCGCAGACCAGGACCCGGGCCATGGGGTCAGCGCCTGTCGGCCGGCATGACGCTGGCCAGCGTCAGCCAGAACCCCAGCCGCAGCCGCTGCCACGGGCCCAGGGCCCGGCCGGCCCGCCAGCGCAGCAGCGCGCGGCGGTAGCGCGGGTTGTCCTGCAGATGCCGGTGGACGTGACCGTGGATGCGCCGTGAGGCGAGGCAGAAGCACGCGACCGCGGCGGCCAACAGCAGCACGCCGGGCAGCACCGGCAGCACCAGCCCGATCACCCCCAGGATGGCCAGGGCGGTGCCACACAGCAGCAGGAGCAGTTTGCGAATCATCCTTCGTCTCCGATGGGTCCATGGCCGGTGTCCGGCGGGGCGTCGGGCCGCCGCAAGATCAGCCGGGGTGAGGCGGCGGTTGCGGAGCCGGTGGGCCGGTCGTTTCCGGAGCTTCCCGCTCCGCTGATGATGCGGCACCCGGCATCGCTCCGTCGCCCCGACGTTGCGCCCGTTCACCGGGTCCGTACATCCAGGTTCTATGCAGGGATGCAGGTTCGGTGCCAACCGCAAAGGCCTGATCCGCCGGGCTTTTCCAGGCGGCGCACCGGGTCCGGCATGGGCGGTTGCGCCAAAACCTGGCGAATCGGGCCAGCCGGCCGACGCCTCCCCGGGACCTGCACAATCCCTCACATCTCCCATCATGAACCTGTCACGGGGTGGCGGTAGTCTGCGCCGATCAGTGACGGGAGTCGCAGGATAATGAAGCACCTGGTCGGACGCATATTCACCATCGGGGACGGCGCGTTCCGCGTCGTCGACGTTCAGCGCCTGGGTGGCGACGCCCTGGTGTACGCCGAGGCCCAGCCCGATTCCGCAGCGGTTCGCCCGGAGCCGGCCATGCCGCCGGCGCGGATGGCCTTTCACTACGGCGACATTGCCGATGCGCTGGAGCAGGCCGTCTCCTGACGGGCCGCAGGTCGGGCGCAGGCCGAAGGAACACGGAGCCATGGAACTCGAGGAAATCGCCGAAGGGCCCTACGACCAGCTCGACCGTCCGCCCGAGGCGGACGGCCCGCCCGACGAGCCTCAGTGGGTCGACGCCTACGAGTGCTGAACGGCGCCTCACCGGAAGTGTGATCCGCTTCCGGGCGCACGGCGGGCCGCTCTGATTCAATCGACGGTACCCCAGGCCGGCATTCGCGCCGGAGGACGCTGGGCACCCGGGATTGCGTGAGGAGTGACATGGCCAGTCAGGATGGCGCTCAGGAAGTCGTGCTGCTGTTCGATCCGTCCGGATCGAAAGTCGACCTGGAAATGCGCTATGGCCAGTTCAAGGCGCTGCTCGGTCAGAAGGCCACCCTCGACAGCCACGCCGCCGCCACCGTCAAGGCCGCCTACGCCCAGGTGGGCGACGGTCTGATCGTCCGCGCCGCGGTGTTCTTCCTGTTCAAGGTCAACGAAGCCGGCTACGTCGATCCCGCCTTCAACCTGCCCCTGGACTACATGGCCCAGCAGTCCGGACCGGGTCCCGACCTGGGCAACGGCCCCATCCTCATGGCGAGCCGCAGCCAGTGTCCGGTGCCGTGGCACGCCATCAACATGTGGGAGCCGGAAGGCGAGGGCGAACGGCACCCGGCGCATCTGGTTCAGAAGTCGGTGTGGCGGAACCGTCTGCAGCTCAAGACGATTCCGGTGCGCCGGCGCAGCAGCGGCGCGGAACGTCCCGCCGCCGCGCCCGCCGGCGAACTGGATCCGCCGGTCGAGTCCCGCGCGGTTGCGCCGCCCGAGCAGCGCCGGCCGGCGCCGCGCCGGGAGGCGGCGCGGATGCCGCCCGCGGAACCCCTCGACCTCACCGCCCGGCTCGATGCCAACGGCCGGCTCGGCCAGGCCGCCAACGGCGGCGGTGTCGGCCTGGCGCGCCTGCAGGCCATGGACCAGCGGCTCACCGACGCCTTCGGCGAGTCGGGACGGGTGAGCGTCACCCAGTATTCCCGTCAGCACCGCGAGCAGATGGGGCAGGTCGCGGACCGGTTCCGCGACGAAATGCAGCGGCAGCAGCAGAGCTACCTCGAGCAGATCCGCAGTTGCCGGGAGGAGATCCAGAAGCTGAAGGCGGCGCTGCGCCACGAGAAAGAGCGCAACCGGCGGCTCCAGCAACTGCTGCGCGGCGACGTCTGAGCGCCCGGCTCCGCTCGTTCCTCGATCGCCGCGCCGCGGCGACGCACGATTCAGCCATATCTCTCCTGGTCCGATCGCCGCGCTGCGGCGGCTGGGCAGCCGGCGGCGGGCCCGTTACCATCGCGGACACCGGCCCTGCCGGCCGCCGCGGTCGGCGCCCGACCAGGAGGACCCGCCATGCACATCGAAATCTTCTCCGACGTCGTCTGCCCGTGGTGCTACATCGGCAAGCGCCGGCTCGACGCGATCCTCGATTCTCCGGCCGGGGAGGGGCTCACCGTCACCTGGCGCCCGTATCAGCTCTATCCCCAGCTCCCCGAGGAGGGCATGCCCCGGGAGGCCTTCATGGCGGCCCGGTTCGGCGACGGCGCCCGGGCGTCCGAGATCTATCAGCGGGTCCGGGCCGAGGCGGAACAGGAAGGGCTGACGCTGGACTTCGACGCCATCCGGGTGGCCCCCAACACGCTGCGGGCACACCGGCTGCTGTCCTGGGCGGAAGGCAGCGGACGGCAGCACGACCTCGCCGAGGCGCTGTTCCGCGGCTACTTCCAGGAGGGCCGGGACGTCGGTGATCCGGCGGTGCTGGCGGCGGCGGCCGGATCCGTCGGGCTCGACCACGATGCCGCGGCGGAAATGCTCGCCGGCCAGGACGAGGTCGACAAAGTGCGCCAGGAGCTGTCCCTGGCCGAGGCCGTCGGCGTCACCGGCGTGCCGTTCTTCGTCATGGCCGGCAAGTTCGCCATTCCCGGCGCGCAGCCCCGGGAAGTGATGACCCAGCTCATCGAACGCGCCCGGGAACGCCTGGCCACGGCCTGATCGGTGCCGGCGGTCCGGCGCCGCGCGCCGGGTCAGCGGTCGGGCAGCACCAGCTTCGGCGGCACCGGCTGGCTGAACACGTGCTTCGCCACCACGCCGTAGACGTGGCCGCAGGATCGGCAGTACACCACCAGAAACCAGGGCTGGCGGTTGCGGGACCGTTCCTCGCTCTCGCCAGAGACGATCTGCTCGATGCCCTGCACCCCGCAGTCGGGGCATTTCGGTTCAGCCATGGGATTGCTCTCGGGTTGACGGGGCGGCGGTCTACTTCAGGGACTGGTCCATCTCGTGGGCGGCGATCTTGCCCCGGGCGCGGCCCACCACCCGGGCGGGCACGCCGGCGACCGTGACGCCCGGCGGCACGTCGTCGAGCACCACGCTGCCGGCGCCGACCTTGGCCCCGGCGCCGACCTCGATGTTGCCGATCACCTTGCAGCCCGCCGCCAGCAGCACGCCCCGGCGGATCTTGGGATGCCGGTCGCCGGTCTCCTTGCCGGTTCCGCCGAGGGTCACGCCGTGCAGCATCGACACGTCGTCCTCGATCACCGCGGTCTCGCCGACCACGATGCCGGTGGCGTGGTCGAGCATCAGGCCGGAGCCGATCCGGGCCGCCGGGTGCATGTCGACGCCCAGCGTCACGCTGATCTGGTTCTGGAAGAACTGGGCCAGGGTGCGGCGGTCGCGATGCCACAGCCAGTGGGCGATGCGATGGGCCTGCAGGGCGTGAAAGCCCTTGAAGAACAGAAACGGCGTCGACAGGTCCTCGCAGGCGGGGTCCCGGGTGTAGGCGGCGACGATGTCGAGGGCCGCGGCGCCGAGGATGCCCGGGTCGCTGTCCACGGCCTCGGTGATCACGTCGCGGATCAGCATGGTCGGCAGCATCGGATTGTCGAGCTTGCTGGCCAGGCGGAACGACAGCGCCGAGGCGAACGACTTGTGGTTCAGCACCGTGGCGTGGAAGTAGCTGCCGAGGATCGGCTCCTGGGCCGCCTTCACCGAAGCCTCCTCGCGCATCAGCGTCCAGAGCGCGGCGCTGCCTTCGCTGCCCTCGGCCCGGCGGGCCTGGTCCAGAGCCTGGAGATATCGCTGGTCGGCGGCGGTGTTCATGCCCGGGCTCCCTGAGCGGCTTGCTGAGTCTGGCCGTGGAGATTCGACGGCGGAGGCTGAGGGTAGTTTCACGGCGGCGTGATTTCCATCTCCCGGCGGGTCCGCCGGGGCGTCCGGGACGCCGGCCGGGCGCCGTCCGCCAGGATTGTCCGATGGCAGGCGCCTGTGTACTGTGCGTGCTTTTCCCGGAGCAGTGGCCCGCCATGAGCCAGCCCCCGAGCGCGTTCTCCACCGTCGGCCTGATCAGCCGCCGCGACAGCCCGGAGATACTGGACAGCGTGGTCGCCGTGCACGATTGCCTGGTGCGGCACGGGCGTGGCGTGGTGGTGGAAGACGTCACCGCGCGGACGCTGCCCGGGTTCCGCGGCGAGGAGGCGTCCCGGGTCGAGCTCGGCGAGCGCTGCGATCTGCTGGTGGTGGTGGGCGGCGACGGCAGCCTGCTGGGCGTCGCCCGGGATCTGGCCCACTACGGCGTGCCGGTGCTCGGCGTGAACCGCGGCGGGCTTGGCTTTCTGGCCGACATTCCGCCGGACCAGATCGACGTGCGCCTGCCGGCCGTGCTGGACGGCGCCTACACCTCCGAGGATCACTTCCTGCTCGATGCCCGGGTGCTGCACGACGGCGTGGAGACCGGCCGTTCGCCGGCGCTCAACGACGTGGTCGTGCACCTCGGCACCATGACCCGGATGATGGAGTTCTCGCTGTGGGTGGACGGTCAGTACGTCTACGACCAGCGCTCGGACGGCCTGATCGTCGCCTCGCCGACGGGCTCGACCGCCTACTCGCTGTCCGCGGGCGGACCCATCATGCATCCGGCCCTGGATGCCATCGTCATCGTGCCGATGTTCCCCCACACGCTCACGTCCCGGCCGCTGGTGGTGCGCGGCCAGTCGGAGATCAGCATCGTGCTCGACGAGGCGGGCACCAGCGACGGCCACGTGAGCTGCGATTCCCAGGTGGACTTTCCCCTTCGGGCCGGCGCCGAGGTCCGCATCCGCAAGTACGGCACGCCGCTCAGGCTGATCTATCCGGTCGACCACAGCTTCTACGAGTCCTGCCGCAGCAAGCTCGACTGGGCCAGCCGCCTGGGCGGGATGCCGCGGGCCGGCCGGCCGGATCAGGCGGACGGCTCCGGGGCCTGAGCCTCGGGGGGCGTGTCCAGATCCTCGAGGATGCCCGGATCGTCCACGTCCAGCCGGATCAGATCCTCGCCGGCGCCGGCCACCACGGCGCGGGCGCCGGCGTCGCCGCGGAGTGCGGTCAGCGCCCCCAGGTAGCGGCCGGCGAAGCCCACCGGGTGTCCGGGCCGGCCCCGGTGACGGGGCTGCAGCACGCAGTCCGCCGGGACCGCGAGCAGGGTGTCGCGCAGGCGGGTCAGGGTGTCGGGCCTCACCCAGGGCATGTCCGCCAGGGCGACGAACAGAAAGTCCCAGTCCGCCGCCGCACGGGCGCCGCAGGCCAGCGAGTGGCCCATGCCGCCGGCCGCCTCCGCGCAGCGCACCAGGCGGGCGGTCGAACTGCGGGCGGCGAGCTGCGCCGCCAGCGCGTCGTCCTCGGGACGGACCACCACGATCACCGCCTCGAAGGCCGCCGCGTACAGATCGAGGCTGGCGGCGGCCAGGCTGCGGCCGTCCGGCAGGACGTGGCGGCGCTTGTCGGAGCCGAAGCGGCGGCCGTAGCCCGCCGCCAGCAGCACCACGCCGCCCCGGCGCACCGGCTTCAGCCGGCCTGGGCGGCGGCGAGGGGTTGCCGTGCCGCGCTGGCGGCGCCGGCACGGACGGCGATGATCTCGGCCATGATGGCGATGGCGATCTCCGGCGGCGTCTTGCTGCCGATGGGCAGGCCGATGGGGGCGTGCAGGCGGGCGAGGGCCACGTCGTCGACGTCCAGGTCGCGCAGCCGCGCGCGCCGGTTCGCCGAGGTCCGGGTGGATCCCATGGCGCCGACGTAGAACGCGTCGGTGTACAGCGCCTCCATGAGGCCCATGTCGTCGATGCGCGGGTCGTGGGTGAGGGCGACGATGGCGGAGGAGGGGTCGTCTGCGAGCCGGCGCACCGCATCGTCGGGCATGTCGTTGACCAGGGTGACGCCGTCCAGGCCGAAATCCGCCAGCAGGTGCTCGCGCGGGTCGCACACGGTCACCTCGAAGTCGAGCTTCAAAGCGAGATCCGCCAGATACTTGGAGACCATTCCTGCGCCGATGATGAAGAGCTGATGGCGCGGCCCGAAGGTGTGGCGCAGGGTCTGGGCCGCGGCGTCCCAGACCAGCGGCGCGAACGCTCCGGTTTCGCTCAGCGTGCGGCTGCCGCCGGCCAGGTCGAGCCGGCGCTCGGTGCAGCGCCGGGCCGCCAGGCGGTCCCGCAGGACGTGGAAGTGGTCCCGGGTGTCGTCGTCCGGCTGCAGGGGTTCGATGACGATGTGCAGCGAGCCGCCGCAGGGCAGCCCGAACTTCTCGGTCTCCTCGGCGGTGATGCCGTACTGGAAGTACTGGGCCCGCTCCCGGGCCAGCTCGCCGGCGGTCAGTTTCTCGAGCAGGTCGTCCTCCACGCAGCCGCCGGACAGGGAGCCGACGATGCGGCCTTCGCCGTTGCAGGCGAACAGCGAGCCCACCGGCCGGGGCGAGGAGCCCCAGGTCTCGAGCACCGTGGCCAGCCAGCAGGACTCGCCGGCGTCCAGCCAGCGGCAGACCTGGTTCAGCACTTCGTCGTCTACGGCTTGCATATGCCTTTCGAACTCGGGAAAGTCAGCGGCCAGTCTACTACCACTGGCGGGGCGCTTCATGCGCGTGATCGAGACCTCGCTGGACGAGGATCTTAAGCTGTTCTCGAGCTATCTGTGGCAACACCGCGTCGTGCATAGGATTTTTGAGGAGCGTGGTCGCCAGGTCGTTGAGCTGGCCGACCCGGCGCTGGCGGACCGGGTGCGGGACGCCTACGGCGCCTGGCGCAGCGGACGGCTGGTGCTGGCGCCGGCGCCGGACGCCGCTGCCAACGAGCCGGGTCAGGGGCTGCGGCGGGTCCGCCGGGCGCTGGCCCGCTACCCGGGTCTCACCCTGCTGGTGGCGCTCGCGGTGCTGGTGTTTCCGTTCAGCTATCCCGTCGCCGACGGCCGCATCACCGCCGTGGCCGCCTGGCTGCTGATCATCGATCCGGACACGCCCGGGACGGTGCTGCCGACGCTGCCCGAGCTGCTCGCCAGCGGCCAGGTCTGGCGCTGGTTCACGCCCATGCTGCTGCACTTCTCGGTGCTGCACCTCGCCTTCAACTGCGCGATCGGCGTCGAGCTGGGCCGGCGCGTCGAGGCTTCCCTGGGAACGCTCGGGCTTTGGGCCGTGGTGCTGCTGCTGGCCGGCGTCAGCAACCTGGCCCAGTACGCCATCGGCTCGAGTCCCGTGTTCGGCGGGCTGTCCGGGGTCGGTTACGGCCTGCTCGGTTTCGTGCTGGTGATGCAGCGGCGCTTCCCGGCGGCGTCGGCCTGGCGGCTGCCGCCGGGCCTGCCCATCGGCCTGCTGGTGTTCCTGGTGGTGTTCACCACCGGCGTGACCGAGCCCTTCGGCCTGTACGTGGCCAATGCCGCCCACTGGGGCGGGCTGCTGTCCGGCGCGGCGGCGGCTGCGCTCTGGCCCCGGCCCGGCCATGCTTGAGGGCGCCCTGGACAAGATGACCGTGCGGTCCGGGGACGGAGCGTTCCCGCACGTCGCCCGGTACCGGCTGGCCGCGGGGCCGCCGGGCGGCGCCGCGGACCGGTTCCTCGACCTCGCCGGCGCGGTCGGCGGCGGGCTGCTGATCGAGTACCTGGGCCGCGTGAGCTGCAGCCACTGCGGCAGCGACACGCCGAAGAGCTACGGCGGCGGCTACTGCTACCGCTGCTTCACCACCCTGGCGCGCTGCGATCTGTGCGTGGTCAGCCCGGACCGCTGCCACTTCGCCGCGGGCACCTGCCGGGAGCCGGCCTGGGGGGAAGCGCACTGCATGCGCCCCCACCTGGTCTACCTGGCGAACTCCAGCGGCCCGAAGGTCGGCATCACCACGCGGGGCGGCGAGCTCACCCGCTGGCTGGACCAGGGTGCCACCCAGGGGCTGGTGGTGGCGGAGGCGGCCACGCGGCACCTCGCCGGGGTCACCGAAGCCACCCTGGCCCGGCTGATCAGCGACCGCACCGACTGGCGCGCGCTGCTGCGGGAGGATGCGGCGCCGGTCGACCTGCCGGCGCTGCGGGACGGTCTGCGGCCGCGTATCGGGACGCTGCCCGAGGGGGTATCCTGGCGCGACGACGGCCGGGTGGAGACGCTGGCCTTTCCGGTCGAGGCCTACCCGGCGCGGCTCGAACGGCTGACCCTGGAGCGGCATCCGCGGGTTGCGGGCCGGCTGGTCGGCATCAAGGGCCAGTACCTGCTGTTCGAGCACGGCGTGCTGAACGTGCGCCGCCATCGCGGCTACCACGTCCGCGCGATCCTGACCGACGAGCCCCTGGCGCCGGAACCGGCGCCGGCGGACACCGACGACTCGCAAATGGAGCTGTTCTCGTGAGCAAAGACGCCAGCCCCCAGACCATCTACCTGAAGAACTACCAGCCGCCGGCGTATACGACCCGGGAAACCGCGCTCAACGTCGACATCCGCGACGGCGTGACCGAGGTGACCAGCCGCCTGGCGGTCGAGCGACGCCCGGACGCCGCGGCCGACGCCGACCTGGTGCTCGACGGCCGGGACCTGGAGCTGGTCGAGGTGGCCGTGGACGACACGGTGCTCGGCAGCAACGAGTACCGGGTGGACCCGGAGTCCCTGACCCTGTTCGACGTGCCGGCCAGCGCCGAGGTCCGCATCGTCACGCGCATCCGGCCGGAGGAGAACACGGCGCTGGAAGGGCTCTACAAGTCCGGCGGCATGTACTGCACCCAGTGCGAGGCGGAGGGCTTCCGGCGCATCACCTACTACCAGGACCGGCCGGACGTGCTGTCCACCTTCACCACCACCATCGTCGCCGACGGCGACCGCTATCCGGACCTGCTGTCCAACGGCAACCTGGTGGCGGACGAGGTCGGCGACGACGGCCGCCGCCGGGTCACCTGGAACGACCCGTTTCCGAAGCCGAGCTACCTGTTCGCCCTGGTGGCGGGGCGGCTGGCGCTGCTGGAGGACGAGTTCGAGATCCGCTCGGGGCGCCGGGTGGCCCTGCGCATCTACTCCGAGCCCCACAACATCGACCAGTGCGGCTACGCCATGGACGTGCTGAAGCGGTCCATGCGCTGGGACGAGGAGGTGTTCGGCCGCGAGTACGATCTGGACGTGTTCATGATCGTCGCCGTCGAGGACTTCAACATGGGGGCGATGGAGAACAAGGGGCTGAACATCTTCAACACCTCCTGCGTGCTGGCCTCGCCGGACACGGCCACCGACGCCGCCTACCAGCGGGTCGAGGCGGTGGTCGCCCACGAGTACTTCCACAACTGGTCCGGCAACCGCGTCACCTGCCGGGACTGGTTCCAGTTGAGCCTCAAGGAAGGCTTCACCGTGTTCCGGGACGCCGAGTTCTCCTCGGACATGAACTCCCGGGCGGTGAAACGCATCGAGGACGTGGTGATGCTGCGCTCGGTGCAGTTCGCCGAGGACGCGAGCCCGCTGGCCCATCCGGTACGCCCGGACTCCTACATCGAGATATCGAACTTCTATACGCCGACGGTGTACGAGAAGGGCGCCGAGGTGGTGCGGATGCTGCACACCCTGCTCGGCCCGGAGGACTTCCGCGCCGGCTCGGACCTGTACTTCGAGCGCCACGACGGCAGCGCCGCCACCACCGACGATTTCGTCGCCGCCATGGCCGAGGCGGGCGGCATCGACCTGGGGCAGTTCCAGCGCTGGTACGAGCAGGCCGGAACCCCCGTGCTCACCGTCGATGAGACCTTCGAGGACGGCACGCTCACCCTGGAGATCTCCCAGCACTGCCCGCCCACGCCGGGGCAGGACGACAAGCCGCCGCTGCACGTGCCGGTGCTGCTCGGCCTGATCGGCGCGGACGGCACCGAGCTGACGGGGCCGGAGCTGGCGGTGGACTGTGACGATGCGGTGGTGTTCCGGCCCGGCGCCGACGCCACGCCGGACAGCCTGCTGCTGCATCTGCGCTCCCGTGCCGTGACCCTGCGCGTGACGGGTCTCGAGGACCGCCCGCGGGTGAGCTTCCTGCGGGGCTTTTCGGCGCCGGTGCGGGTGAACTATCCGCGGGACGCCGGGGCGCTCGAGTTCCTCGCGGTGCACGACACCGACGGCTTCGCCCGCTGGGACGCGCTGCAGACCCTGGTGGTGGACGAGATCCGCCGGCTTCAGGCGGAACCGGAAGCGGCGCCGGCGGCGGAACTGGTGGCCCTGTTCGGCGCCCTGGCCGGGCAGGCCCGCGCGGCGGACACCGCGGAGTCCCGGTTCATGCTCGCCACCATGCTGACGCTGGCGGACGAAACCTACCTGATGCAGCAGTTCGACAGCATCGACGTCGACGGCCTGTGCGACGCCCGCCAGCGTCTGCGCGAGGCGCTGGCTCGGGACCATCTCGACGGCTGGCGCGCCCTGTACCTGGCCAGCGCACCGGCCGGCGCCTTCGATCCCGGCGCGTCCGCCATGTCCCGGCGGGCGCTGCGCAACGTGGCGCTGGCCTACGTGGCCTGCGCGGCCGATGCCGCCGAGGCCGAGACGCTGATCGGGGAACACTATCGGCTCGCCGACAACCTGACCGACCGCCAGGCGGCCCTCGGTCAGGCGGTGCGGCTGCCCGGCCTGGACGACGACTTCCGTCAGCGCCTGCTCGACGACTTCTACGGCCGCTGGCAGAGCGAGGCGCTGGTGGTGAACGTGTGGTTCTCGCTGCAGGCCGCGAGCCCGCGATACGACGCGGACGCCGTGAAGGCGCTGGCGGACCATCAGGCCTTCGATCCGCGCAACCCCAACAAGCTGCGCGCGCTGTACGGCGCGTTCTCGCGGCAGAACCACCGGCGATTCCACGCCCTCGACGGCTCCGGTTACCGGCTGCTCGCCGAGGCCGTGGCCAACGTGGACGCACGCAACCCGTCCATGGCCGCCGGCCTGGCCATGCCGCTGACCCGGTGGCGGCGATTCGACGGCGAGCGGGGCGCGTTGATGCGTCAGCATCTCGAGGCCCTCGCCGGCCGGGACGGTCTGTCCCGGGACCTCTACGAGGTGGTGACCAAGAGCCTGGCGTGAGCCGCGGCCGGCCGCCTCAGTCGTAGAGGGCCGGCAGCGGCTCCGCGCTGCGGCGTGGTCCGCGCCGCAGCGCGTCGACCGCCCGGCGCACGGCGTCCCCGTCGGCGGCGCCGGCGGCGCCGGAGCGGAACCGCGCGGCATTCAGGTCATCGAGCAGCGCGCCGTAGCCGTCGGCGCGAAACCGCCGCTGGGCCTCGGGCAGCGAGGCGTCGTAGAACCCCCGCAGATAGTCGAGCAGCGCGTCGTGGATGGCGTCGGCGCGGCCCTCGCGGCAGGCCGCGTCCAGGGTCCGGCGGCGCTGACGCGCAGAGGGCGCAGCGGCGGGCGGGGCCAGACGCCCGCGCAGCGCGTAGGCCAGGGTGGCCAGCAGCACCGCGGCCGCGGCCAGGACCCACAGGGTGGCGCTGGAGGTCCGGCCCGGGGACAGCGGTTCCGCCGGGGGCTGGACCGTCTCCGGCGCCGGCGCGGCCGGGGCGTCGGCACCTTCTCCGGCCCGGCCGTCCGCAGCCGGCGCCGATGGTTCGGCGGCCACGCCGGTGATCGTCAGGTTGCGCCCGGGGGCGCTGGCGGTACGTACCCGGCGGGCGGCCACGTCCCACCAGACCACCTCGGTCGCCGGCAGCACCACGCTGCCCGGCGCCGTCGGGATGATCGCGTAGGCCTGCTCGCGTACGCCGCGGATCGACGGTCCGCGATCGTCGTCGGTGAGTTCCGGCGGCTCCGGATAACGGCGGAAGCTGGCGTCCGGCAGCGCCGGCGTCAATGGCGGGATGGCGGAGCTGACGTTGCCGGTGACCTCCGCCCGCAGGGTCCGCCGCACCTGGTCGCCGACCGCCAGGCGCCGCTGATCCGTCGACCAGGTGTCCTGCAGGGTCAGGTTCTCGGCGGGCAGCCAGGGATGCTCGGCGGGATACTCCGGCGGGATCGGCAGCACCTCCAGGGTCATGGGCTCCGTGGCGACCCGCACGCCGGAGCGCCGCAGCCGGCCGCCGCTCTGCAGGCGCACGCTGCTGGTGACGCTGATGGCGGGAATGGTCAGCTCGCCGCTGCGCTCCGGCAGGATGGCGAAGCGCTGCTCGATGACGCCGTAGCGCTGGCCGTCGCGGATGGTGGCCGTGGACGTGGTCTCGCCGATGGGCATGACGATGGCGTCGGGAATCTCCGGCATGCCCGGCAGGTCGCTGTAGATCTGCGCGCCGCTGGCGTAGTAGAGGCGGCGGATCAGCACGGTCTGGGCCTGCACGTAGACCGGATCCCGGGTCAGCTCGGACTCGAAGAACACCATGCGCTCGATGGCTTCGCGCAGTTCGGCGGGCATGCCGCGGACCCGCAGCGGCAGGGCCGGGGTCGCCTGGTCGCCGACGGTGACCGGCGGAATGGTGAGGTCGCCGCTGGACCGCGGCCGCAGCAGGATCTGGTATTCGACCCACGACTCGACCTGGCCGTTGACGGCCCGGTACTGGCTCGAACTCTGGGTGGTGAGAACCTCGAAGTCCTCTTCCAGGGCGTAGAGGCCCAGGGGCTGCGTCTGATTGGTGCCGGTGGTACGGATGGTCAGCCGCGCGGTATCGAACTCGTCGATGATGCGCGGCTCAACGGTGGCCGTGAGCTCTGCGGCGGCGGGTCCGGCCAGCAGCCAGAGCAGCAGGAGGTGGGCCCAGCGCCGCATCACCAGATCTTCTCCGAGTCCTGGCTGCGGTAGTCGCCGCGCCGCAACCGCTGGTTGGTCTCGTACTGGAATTTGCGGCGCAGCAGGCCGCCGGGATCGTCCGGCACCCGTCGCAACCACTGCTCCAGGGCGTCCTGCTTCTCGTCGCGGCTGGCCGTGAGCTCCTCGGAGGGCTCGCCGTCCTCGGATCGGGCTTCGGACTGCTGCTCCTGGCTCTGGGCGGTTTCCGACGGCTGCTGCTCCTCGCCCTGCTGCTCGTTGGCTTCGCCGGAGTCGTCGCTGCCGCCTTCCGGGTTGGCGGTGGAGTCCTCCGGGTTCTGCTGGCCCTGGTCCTGGCGGGCCTGCTGATCGTTCTCGGCCTGCTGCTGGCGTTCCAGCAGTTCCTCGACCAGGGCTTTGTTGAAGCGGGCGTCCTCGTGATCGGGATCCCGGTACAGCACGGCGTCGTAGGCTTCGATGGCGTCGGCGTAGGCCTGCTGCTGGGCCAGGGCGTTGCCCAGGTTGTACAGGTCGGCGGTGGCGTCTCTGCTGCGATAGTGCTCTGCCGCCGCCGCGTACTCGCCGGAGCGGTACAGGGCGGCCGCGCGCCACGGTTCGTCACTGCCGTCGTCGAACAGGGCCGCCGCCACCGCGGGCTCGCCGTCGCGCAGCGCCTCGAAAGCCTGCTGGTCGCGCCGCTGCCACAGGTCGTCCCACAGCCCGGCGTCGGCGGGCGCGGGCATGAGCAGCAGCGGCACCACGGCCAGCGCGCCGCGGCGGAAGCCGGCCAGGGCCAGCGGCAGCAGCGCCAGCGCGAGCCAGAAACCCATGTCCGCCCAGGTGTCGAAATCCCGTTCCACCTCGGCGGTCTCCTCCTCGCCGGGCAGGGGGGTCGCCAGCAGATGCTCGATGTCGCTGTCGGCCAGGGTCAGCGTGCGGTAGCGGCCGTAGGTGATCTCGGCAATGCGGGCGATGCCGTCGGCGTCGAGCCGGGCGCGAATCGGATCGCCCTGCTGGGTGCGCAGCACCTGGCCCGGCTGGTTCACGAAATCCAGCGGAATCTCGGCGCCGGCGGCGGTGCCGACGCCCAGGAACGAGATCGGGAAGCGCGGGTTGCGCCGCTCCGTGGCGTCGCTGATGCGGTCGACGCCGTCGGTGACCACGAGTATGCGGCCCTGGCTCACGCCGGCGTTGTCGAACAGGGTGTACGCCTGCTCCAGGGCCTCGCCGAGATCGCTGCCGAGCACGGGCATCATGTCCGGGCGCAGCGCGCTCAGCAGGTTCTCGATGGTGCGGGTGTCGTCGGTCAGGGGCACCACCGCGTGGGCGTCGCCGGCGTAGGCCACCAGCGCCGTGAAGCCTTCGTCCCGGAGGCGCAGGATGTCGGCGATCTTCTGGCGCGCGCGCACCAGCCGGGAGGGGGCGACGTCCTGGGCGAACATGGACAGGGACAGGTCGAACACGATCACCAGGGCGTCCTGCTTCTGCTCCACCGGCTGGGGCAGGCGCTCCCAGGCCGGTCCGGCGAGGCCGAGGGCGGCCAGCGCCAGGGCGCCGGCTGCGAGCCAGGGCAGCCGCCGGGCGCGGCTGACCCCGCGCCGTTCCAGCAGCACGCCGAGCAGCTCGGGGGCGATGGCGTTCTCCCAGTGGCTGCCCGAGCCGTGGCGCCGGGCCCACCACAGCCCGGCCAGCACCGCCGGAATCAGCGCCAGCAGCCACCACGGCCGCAGAAAGTGGAAGTCTGCCAGCACGTCAGGCATGGCGCGTCCTCAGGTCGAAGGCCATGAGGCCGAGGGTCAGCAGCCAGGCCGCTCCGAGGGGCCAGTAGTACAGCGCGGCGATGGGCCGGAACGTCTCCGCCTCCTGCTCGATGGGCTCCATGGCGTCGATGAGATCGTAGATCTCCACGAGCCGCTCGGTGTTCTCGGCCCGGAAGTAGCGCCCGCCGGTGGCGTCGGCGATGGCCTGCAGGGTTTCCTCGTCGAGCTCCGCGGACGGGTTCACGATGCCCGAGGAGAACACCCCGAAGATGCTCGGCATGCGCATGGCCTCGGCGCCGACGCCGATGGTGTAGATGCGGATGTCCTCCACGGCGGCCAGCTCGGCGGCCTTGTCCGGGCCCACCTCGCCGACGTTGTTGGCGCCGTCGGTGAGCAGGATCAGCACCCGGTCCCCGGCGGGCCGCTGGCGCAGCCGCTTGACGGCCAGGCCGATGGCGTCGCCGATGGCGGTCTTGCCGCCGGCGATGCCGACCGGCGCTTCGGTCAGCAGCCGGTTGACGCTCGCCAGGTCGAAGGTCAGCGGCGCCTGCAGGTAGGCGTTGGTGCCGAACAGGATCAGGCCGACCCGGTCGCCCTGGCGCTCCTCGACGAACTCGCTGACCACGTTCTTCACCACCGTCAGGCGGTTCACCAGACGGTTGCCGAGCTGCATGTCCTCGGTGCCCATGCTGCCGGAGATGTCGACGGCCAGCATCAGGTCGCGACCCGTGGTGGGCAGGCTCACGGGATCGCCCGTCCACTGGGGCCGGGCCGCGGCGCCGAGCAATGCCAGCCAGATCAGCCACAGGGTGATGAGCCGCCAGGGCCAGCGGCGCCGGCCGCCGCCTTCGGCGTGACCGCCATCCGGACGGAAGTGACCGACGTCCGGCACCATCAGCGCGGCCTGCTGGGCGCGCCGCGCCGGCAGCAGCAGCCGGATCAGAAGCGGCAGCGGGGCCAGCAGCAGCAGGTACGGCCAGACCAGCTCGATCATCCGGCCCCCTCCGTGCCTGCGCCCGCGCGGACGCCGGGCCTGGCCGCCGGACGGGCGCCGGCCTGGGGCGGTACCCGCAGCCGCTCGAGCAGCCGGACCACCAGCGGATGCAGCGCTTCGGGCGTGGCGGTGACCGTCGGACGGAACCGTTCGTCGCCGAGCGCCCGGCCGGGGCCGGTGCTGAACACCGGCTCGCCGGCGTGGGCGTCGAGCAGCGCCAGCCATTCGTCGCCGCTGGCCGGCCGGGCGGCGTCCTCGCCGAGGCCGTGGATCAGCGCCCGTTTGATCAGCTCGTTGGTTTCGTCGAGATAGGCCCGCTCGCCGATGGTGCCGTCGGCCCAGCGGCGATGAATGTCCTCGTAGGCGCCCCGCGCCCAGCGCAGCGGCCGCCCGCGCCGGCGCCGTTCGAGCAGCCGCCAGCCGAGCCAGGCCAGGCCGGCCAGCAGCAGCGCGGCGAGCAGCCACCAGCCCGGCGCCGGCGGCCACCAGCCGGGCGCGTCCGGCAGGTGGATGTCCCGAAGCTGCTGCAGTCCGTCGACGGCGGCCATGGTCAGAGCCACCCCACCGCGCGCTGCACGTCGTCGTCGGTGGCCAGGGCGGCGGTGGCCACCTGATGGTTGCGGCACAGGGTCTCGAAGGCCGTCACGTCGTGCTCGTAGCGGGCGCGGTAGCGGGCCCGCAGGCGCTCGTCACCGGCATCGAACTGCCAGCGCTCGCGGCCGTCGCTGACGGTGTACTGGTCCGCCGGCGGCAGCTCCCGCTCCAGCGGATCGAACACCCGCAGGGCCACCACCTCGTTGTGGCGGGCGAGGGCGCGGAAGGTGTCGCGCCAGTGGTCGCCCATCGGCTCGAAGTCGCTCACGAAGTAGATGCGGTAGTGGGCGCGGGCCAGACGCCGCACGCGCATCAGCGCGTCCACCAGGTGGGCGCGGTCCGGCGTCGGGTCCCCGGGGGCCAGCCGCCGGTTGTAGCGCGCCAGGTCGCCGAGCAGCCGGGCGAGCTGCTTCACGTTGCGGTAGGGCTTGTGGATCGCCACCTCCCGATTGCCGATGACCAGCCCGCCGACGCGGTCGTTGTGGCGGATCGCTCGCCAGCACAGCAGGGCGCCCAGCTCCGCCGCGGCCACGGACTTGAGCCGTTCCCGGCTGCCGAAGAACATCGACTGGGTCTGGTCCACCACCACCAGGGTCAGCCGTTCCCGTTCCTCCCGGAACACCTTGGTGTGGGGCACGTTCTTGCGCGCGGTGACCCGCCAGTCGATGGTGCGGACGTCGTCGCCGGGCTGATACAGGCGTACTTCCGAGAAGTCGACGCCGCGGCCGCGCTGACGGGACAGCCGGGTGCCGCCGCGCGCGCTCACCACCGACGACGCCGCGCGCGGCTCCGCCAGGGGTCGGAAGCGCAGCGCCAGCAGGTCGTCGAGCTCGACGTAGGCGCCGCGCAGCCGGTTTGCGGGCTGGGCCGGCACGGCGGGGCTCAGGGGACCGGCACCTGGTCCAGCAGCAGGTCCACCACCCGGTCGCTGGTGACGCCCTGGGCCTCGGCGTCGAACGTGAGGATGAGCCGGTGCCGCAGCACGTCGTGGGCGACGGCCTGGACGTCGTCGGGGCTGACGAAGTCCCGCCCCTCCAGCCAGGCCAGGGCGCGGGCGCACTGGTCCAGGGCGATGGTGCCGCGCGGGCTCGCGCCGAATTCCAGGAAGTCGCCGAGCTCGCCGCGGGCTTCCCGGGTCGCCATGATCAGGGCCACGATGTAGCGCTCCACGGGCTCCGCCATGTAGATACCGAGGATTTCCCGGCGGGCTGTGAACACGTCGTCCTGGCTGAGCCGGTGGGGCGGCGCCGGCGGTTCGACCCGGCCGCCGGTCTCCTGGCGCACCAGGTGCAGGATCTCGGTCTCGGCGGCCTCGCTCGGATAGTCCACCCGGGCGTGCATCAGGAAGCGGTCGAGCTGGGCCTCGGGGAGGGGATAGGTGCCCTCCTGCTCGATGGGGTTCTGGGTGGCCATCACCAGGAACAGCTCCGGCAGCGGAAAGGTCTGGCGGCCGACGCTGACCTGGTGCTCGGCCATCGCCTCGAGCAGGGCGGACTGAACCTTCGCCGGCGCCCGGTTCACCTCGTCGGCCAGCAGCAGGTTGTGGAACACCGGGCCGGGCTGGAACTTGAAGCTGCCGTCCTCGGGCCGGAACACCTCGGTGCCGGTGATGTCGCTCGGCAGCAGGTCCGGGGTGAACTGGATGCGATGGAAGTCGCCCTCCACCGCGTTCGCCAGCTCCTTCACAGCCCGGGTCTTCGCGAGCCCGGGCGCGCCTTCCACCAGCAGGTGGCCGCCGCACAGCAGGGCCATCATCAGTCGCTGCAGCAGGGTGTGCTGGCCGATGATCCGTTCCGTGAGCCATCCGGTCACGTCCCGGACTTTGCGCTGATGTGGGGTCTCGGCTGCGTTCATGGCGTTCCCGGCAGAAAAGCTCGCTATTGTAGCGGCCGACGTGGGAAATACATCCCGGCTCCTTCCGCCCGGCGGTGGCCGGCGCTGCATGCGCCGCCGCCCCGGCTGCCCGTCGGCCGTCTATCCTTGAAGAACTTAGAGGACGCCCGACGGGCTCGAGTTTCATGCGTCGCTACGAGGTCGAGCTGAACATTCCCGCCGACGAGATGCTCCGTTACTACCGTGGCGGGGCCAGCAGCGTCGTGGCGCGGGACCGGTACGGCCGGCGGCTGCAGTTCCCGGCCGTGGCGCTGCGCCCCTTCGTCACCGCCGCCGGCGTCCGCGGACGGTTCGTGCTGCACGTCGACGACGCCAACCGCCTGGAGCGGCTGGAACGCGGCTGACCCCCCGACGGGGCGCGCGCCCCGCGCCCCGGCCGCTGCCCCGGGGCGCCGGATGGCCTTAGAATGCGCCGCCATGTACGCACTCGCCCGCTCCCTGCTGTTCACCCTGCCGCCGGAAACCAGCCACGACGTCGGGCTCGCCGGGCTGACCGCCCTGGGCCGCCTGCCCGGACGGCTGCGGCCGCTGCCGGGTCGGCGCCGCCAGGTCATGGGGCTGACGTTCCGCAATCCCGTGGGTCTGGCGGCGGGCCTGGACAAGGACGCCCGCGCGGTGGAGGGCCTGGCCCGGCTGGGCTTCGGTTTCGTCGAGGTCGGGACCGTGACGCCCCTGGCGCAGCCGGGCAACCCGCGGCCGCGCCTGTTCCGCCTGCCTGCCGACCGGGCGCTGATCAACCGCATGGGATTCAACAACCACGGCGCCGAGGCGATGGCGCGCCGGCTCGACGGCATCCGCGCCCGGGGCCGGCTGGTCGACACCCTGCTCGGGGTCAACGTCGGCAAGAACAAGGACACGCCCCTCGAGTCCGCCGCGGACGACTACCTGCGCTGCATGGACGCCGTGTACACCCATGCGGACTACCTGACGCTCAACCTGTCGTCGCCGAACACGCCGGGGCTGCGCACCCTGCAGTCCGAGGCCTCCCTGGCGCCCCTGCTCGAGCGCATCAAGGGGCGGCAGGCGGCCCTGGCAGCGCGCCACGGGCGATACGTTCCGGTCGCGCTCAAGATCGCTCCGGACCTGGCGGCTGCGGACGTCGAGATCATCGCCGGCGCCGTGGCGCGCTTCGAGCTCGATGCGGTGATCGCCACCAATACCACCATCTCGCGGCCCGGACTGGCGGCGGCGCCCCACGCCGGCGAGACCGGTGGCCTGAGCGGCGCGCCCCTGGCGCCCCTCGCGCTGCAGGTGGTCGGCCTGCTGCGCGAGGCCCTCGGCGGGCGGGTGCCGATCATCGGCGTCGGCGGTATCATGGACGGCAGAGGGGGAGCAGCCATGCTGGAGCAGGGCGCGGATCTGCTGCAGATCTACACCGGCTTCATCTACCGCGGCCCGGCGCTCATCCGGGAACTCGCTGAGCTGTAACCGACGCTGTGGGCGCTCGGTCGCCACGGCTGCCGGCCATCCGGACGGCGGCGGTGACCGGCGCGTCGCTGGAACGAACGACGAGGGAGGGGAGATCGGTGCGAATCGACGTGGGACGGTGGGCAGCCGGTGCGGCATTGCTGGCGATGGCGGGCGCGGCCCGGGCAGAGGACGCGCTGTCGGGCGGGGACACGGCCTGGATTCTGACTTCGACGGCGCTGGTGCTGTTCATGACCATTCCGGGGCTGTCGCTGTTCTACGGCGGCCTGGTGCGGAGCAAGAACGTGCTCAGCGTGCTGATGCAGTGCTTCGTCATCACCTGCCTGGTGTCCGTGCTGTGGCTGGTGGCGGGTTACAGCCTCGCCTTCGACGGCGGCAACGGCTGGATCGGCGGCTTCGGCCGCGTGATGTTCAGCGGCATCGGCGCGGACACCCTGTCCGGGACGATTCCCGAGGTCGCCTTCGCGGCGTTCCAGCTCACCTTCGCGGTGATCACGCCGGCGCTGATCGTGGGCGGTTTCGCCGAACGGATGCGCTTCTCCGCCATGCTGATCTTCAGCGCCGCCTGGGTGATGCTGGTGTACGTGCCGGTGTGCCACTGGGTCTGGGGCGGCGGCTGGCTCGGCGAGCTGGGCCTGATGGACTTCGCCGGCGGCACCGTCGTGCACGTCACCGCCGGCACGGCGGCGCTGGTCGCAGCGCTCATGCTCGGGGTCCGGCGGGGCTTTCCCGAGACCCCCATGAAGCCCCACAACATGACGCTGACGGTGGCCGGCGCCGGCATGCTCTGGGTGGGCTGGTTCGGTTTCAACGGCGG
>DLCH01000033.1:43285-108321 GCA_002480525.1 Gammaproteobacteria bacterium UBA7803
GGCTGGTTCGGTTTCAACGGCGGCAGTGCGCTGGCGGCCAACGGTGACGCGGCGATGGCGATCTTCGTCACCCACATCTCCGCGTCCGCCGGCGCGTTCACCTGGCTGGCGGCGGAATGGATATGGTTCGGCAAGCCCAGCGCCCTGGGCGCCGTCACCGGCATGGTGGCCGGGCTCGGCACGATCACCCCGGCATCGGGCTTCGTCGGCCCCGGCGGCGCCCTGGTGATCGGCATCGTGGCAGGCGTGGTGTGCTTCGCGGCCACCAACTACCTCAAGCGGACGCTGCGCATCGACGACTCGCTGGACGTGTTTCCGGTGCACGGCGTGGGCGGCATTCTCGGGACCCTGCTCACCGGCGTGTTCGCGAGCAACGCCCTGGGCGTGTTCAGCGGCAAGCTCGAGCTCGACATCGTCTCCCAGGTGGGTATCCAGGGGGTCGGCGTCGCGGTGACGCTGGTGTACACGGCGGTGGTGACCGGCGTGATCCTGTGGGTCACCAACGCGCTGGTCGGCAACCGGGTCAGCGACGAGAACGAGCTGGAGGGCCTCGACATCGTGTCCCACAACGAGCAGGGCTACGACCTGTAGCCCCGTTCGCCGCCGCGGCCGGCTCAGCGCCCCCGGGGGGGTGTGATCCCGGTCACTAAAGATCCGGCCCGGGCGGCCGCTATTCCCTGTACGGACTGCGAAACCGACAAGGAAGGCGGTTGCCATGTATATCGCTCAGAACGTGAATCACGGGTGCCGGTGCGCGTCGCCCCTCCCGCAGCCCGCGCCCGAGGCGAAGCCGCCCGAACAGCCGGCGCCAACCGCCACGGCGGTGCGCGACGCCACCACGGCGATGGTCAGCCAATCCTATTACGCGAGCTACATGAGCTACGCCTACGTGTCCGCGGCGAGCCAGACCGCGGCCGCTGCCGGTGAGACCGCCGGCGGCGCCACGGCCACCAGCGTGGCCGACGCGCCGAAGACCATGAACCTGGCGGCCATGCAGTTCGGCGTGTCGGTGATGGTGGCCTACGCCGCCGTGACTCAGCAGTCGGTGACCTTCGGAACCGGCGCGCCGACGGCCGGTCAGCCGGACGACGGCAGCGTAGCGCCGGCTGGCGACGCGCTGGATGCCGCGCCGGCGCAATCCGCGTCGACGGCGGCCGAAGAGCCGACGGCGCCCGCCGCCAGCTACGCCAGCTACTATGCGAGCTCGGCGAAGGTGCTCACCGGCACGGTGCGCCCGGCGCTGCGGCCCGAGGCCCTGCCCGAGAGCAGCGGCCAGGCGGGCGGCGCTCCGGTCGCCTCGTCGGCCCCGGCGGCAGGTGGCGCTGGCGCGAGCGACGCCGGCGAAGCCGAGCCCGCCATCTCGCGGGTGGAGACCCCCGAGTTCACCCGCTTCAAGCTCAAGGATTTCTCCGCGTCGACCGAGAGTACGCTCAAGCTCGAGCTGGAGACCCGGGAAGGCGACCGCGTGGTGCTGGACTTCAGCCAGATCGACGCGCTGCGCCGGACCAGCTTCCGCGGCGTCGACGAGGACGGCGGCCGCGTGCGCTTCAAGGAGACCGCCGAGTCCCTGGAGCGGCTGGTCAACATCGAGGTGACCGGCGACATCTCCGAGGAGGAGCGGGCCGCCATCGAGGCCCTGTTCGACCGGGTCCTGGAAGTCGCCAACGCGTTCTTCCAGGGCTCCTCGAAAGCCGCTCTGGACAAGATCCGCGGCATGGAATTCGACTCCGGCACCCTGCTGGATTTCTCGCTGCAGATGAGCCAGACCCGCAACGTCGAGGCCCTGCGCAGCTACCGCAACGACGATGCCGGGCTGGACAAGCTGGTGGCGCGGGACCGCGAGGTGACGCGCTCCCTGGAGTACCTTGCGGAGTCCCAGCGCACGCTGGTGGAGGAGGCGAAAGCGCTGCTCGACGACCGCAGCGCGGCGAAGATGGTGCGGGAACTGCTGCCCGCCATGCTGGCGGAGCAGAAGCAGGCCCTGGTGACGGCCCTCGACGACGCGGACGCCGCTCCGGCCGACGGTGCAGCCGCCGACGGCGCCGTCCCGGAGAAACCGGCCGCCGCCGCCTGATCCAGCTCGGCTAGTCGGCCTGGACGCCCCGGGCCGCCGCGCTGCGCACCAGGGCGTCCATCAACGCCGGAAACGGCATGCCGTCGGCCGCTGCGCCGTCCGGGAACAGGCTGGTCGGCGTCATGCCGGGCAGGGTGTTGACCTCGAGCAGCACGATGCCGTCGGTGTCGGTGACCAGGAAGTCCGCCCGGGACAGGTCGCGCAGCCCCAGCACCCGGTGGGCGCGCACGGCGATCCGCTGCAGGTCCTCGAGCACGGGGCCGGCGAGCGGCGCCGGAGTCACGTGCTCGCTGCGGCCCGGCGTGTAGCGGTTGCGGTAGTCGTACCATTCCTCGTCCGCCGTGCGGATCTCGATCACCGGCGTCGCCCGGGCGGCTTCGCCGTGCAGGTCCAGCACGCCGACCGTGATCTCCCGGCCGGGCACGAACGGTTCCACCAGGGCACCGTGGCCGTAGCGCAGCGCTTCGGCCAGCGCATCGGCCACGTCGCCACCGTTGGGCAGCCTGACGGTGCCCAGCGCGGAGCCCTGCCGCAGCGCCTTCACCACCACCCGGTCGCCCATGGTGCCGACGATCCGCTCGGCGGCCTCGTCCAGGTCCGCGTCGGCGTCGACCACGATCTCCGCCGCCACCGGCAGTCCGGCCCGGCGGAAGCAGGCCTTCGCCAGGCTCTTGTCCATCGCCACCGCGCTGCCGTGGACGCCGCTGCCGACGTAGGGCAGGCCGAGCATCTCGAGAAATCCCTGCACCGTGCCGTCCTCGCCGGGCGGGCCGTGCAGGGCCGGAAACACCACGTCCGGCTCGAGGTCCAGCAGCGCCCGGGCGCAGCCGGCCTCCAGCTCGATGCGGCGGGCGTCGTGGCCGGCCTGGACCAGGGCTGCGGCGACCTCGGCGGCGGACGCGCGGGACACCTCGGCCTCGGCGGACGGTCCGCCCATGAGCACGGCGATCTTCAGGGGGCTGGTGGTCACTTGGGACTCCGATGGGGTCAGGGATGCAGGGTGTCGCGTGGATCGCAGGCCGTCCAGCGCTCGTGGTCGCGCCACCGTCCGGCGATGAACAGGAACGCGGGCGACAGGCCCTCGTACTGGAAACCGCAGCGCTTCACCAGGGCGATGGAGCTGGCGTTGTCCGGCTGGATGTTGGCTTCGATCCTGTGCAGGCCGAGATCCCGGAAGGCGTAGCGTTTCGTCAGCTCCAGCCCCTCGCTCATGAAGCCGAGGCCGGCGTAGGGCGCGCCGACGTAGTAGCCCAGGGAGGCGCTCAGGAAGGAGCCCCGGACGATGTTGTTGATGTTGATGACGCCCATGATGGCGTCGCTGGCGCGGCAGCACACCAGCAGGCCCTCGTGGTCGTCGCGGTGGGTCCGCGCCAGATAGTTGTGAAAGCTCAGGCTCGACAGCGGCGGTTGAATCCAGGGGTCGTGAAGGCTCCGGCTCTGCTGCATCAGGGTCAGGAACTCGGCCCGGTCCCGGCGGGTCACCGGCCGCAGATACACCCGGGCCTGGTCACTCATGGTGCTGCCGGTGCTCGAGTATGAAGATCTCCCACAGCGCGGGCGGAATCATCGCCAGGCCCAGGATCAGCAGGTGCAGCGGATGAAGCTGGAAACCGTTGTCCACCAGCCAGACGCCCGTGAAGCTGAAGGACCGGGCATGCCAGGCCATGAGTCCCGCGGTGGTCAGCGCGAACCCCAGGGTGAGCAGCAGAAAACGCAGGAAATACCTCATGCGGGAAGAATATACGCCGCGCCCCGCTGACGCAGCCAGGCCCGGCTGAACGCGGCGGCCGGGTACACCCGGACCACCTCGCCCTCGGCGGCGGCGGGATCGCAGACCGCCACCTCCGCGGGGCCCGCGCCGTACACCACCACCAGGTGGCCGCCCGTGTCGGTCAGCGGCGCGCCGGGAAGCTCGTCCGCCTCGAAGCGGATACTGGTGACCAGCGGCACGCCGGCCTCCAGCACCCGCAGGGGGGCGTCCCAGTCGGTGAAGGTCTCCACGGCTCCGACGCTGCCGCGCCGCGCCGCCGCCCGCAGCGCCATCGGCCAGACGCCGTACATGCCGGTGGCCGGGTCGCGGCACTCGTCGCACAGGGTCAGCCAGTCGTGGGGCCGCCGCCACAGGTCGAGGACCATGGACACGCAGGTGGGCGAGCAGATCCGCGGGGCGATGGCGGCCGGCGCCGTCATCTGGCTGCGCGGCGGCGGCGCGGCCGCCAGCCCGGCGTGCCGCGCCGGCGCCGTGACCTCGATGACGGTGAACGGCCGCCAGGAGACGGCGACGAGGTACCCGGCCGGCGGCGTGGCGCTGTCGACGTCGAGCTCGAGGACCGGGTACTCGATGCCGCGGTGGATGCGGAAGCAGTCGACGTGGCGGCTGACGTCGGGATGGGTGTCCGCCGGGGCGGCGGCGACGTCGGCGGGGTCCGAGGGCACCGGCGGCAGCGGCCAGGCGCGGTCGCCGCTGCACAGCGTCCAGCGATGGCGCGGCGGGTCCGCGCCGTCGCTGGCCGGCAGCGCCAGGCTGGGAACCAGCAGCGTTCCCGCGCGCAGCGCCGGCAGGGGCAGCCTGAGCTGCTGGCGCGCCCCTGCCGCCGTCCAGTCCGCGGCGCCGTCCACCGGCAGCGGGTAGCGGGCGGCGCTGGCCGGGTCGGCGAGGCGCCGCGTGGTCACGGGCGGCCCCCGCCGGCGGTCCCGGCGCAGTACACTGGCGGCCCGCCGACTGCCAGGAAAGCCGCCGCCATGGGATCGACCCCGGTCACGCTGATGTCCACGGACCACTGCACGCTGTGTGAGGAGGCGCTGACCCTGCTGTTCGGGATTCCGGAGCTGGCCGGCCGCCGCCTGTCGGTGGTGGACGTCGCCGAGGATCCGGCGCTGGTCGAGCGGTACGGCGCGCGCCTGCCGGTGCTGCGGATCGGCGACCGGGAGCTCGACTGGCCGTTCGACCGCGAGGCCGTGGTCGCGGCCCTGCGCTGACGGGCCATCAGGCGGGTCCCAGCCGGAAGAAACGCCGGGCGTTGTCGGCCGTGGCGGCTGCCAGCGCCTCCGGCGCCTCGCCGCGGCAGGCCGCCAGCGTCTCGATCACCCAGGGCAGCAGGGCGGGCTCGTTGCGGCGGCCGTGGTCGTCGCGGGGCGCATTGCCCGGCCGCAGAAACGGCGCGTCGGTCTCCACCAGCAGCCGTTCCAGGGGAATCTCCGGCGCCAGCGCGCGCAGGTCGCGGCCGCGGCGCGGGTCGCAGACCCAGCCGGTGACGCCGATCCAGCAGCCGAGTGCCAGGTAGCGGCGCAGGGCCTCCCGGTCGCCGGTGAAGCAGTGGACCACCACACCGGCCGAGAAGTCCGCCTCCGCGGCGAGCACGCCGGCGACGGCGTCGCTGGCTTCCCGGTCGTGGACGAACAGGGGCAGGCCGAGCCGGGCGGCCAGCCGCGTCTGGCCCTCGAACAGCGCGAGCTGATCCTCCGGGGGCGAGAAGTTGCGGTTGAAGTCCAGGCCGGTCTCGCCGACGGCCACCACGGCTTCCCCGCGGCACAGCGCCTCGAGCCGTTCGAGCCAGTCCTGGGGGGCCTGCCGGGCATCGTGAGGGTGGATGCCGGCGGTGGCCGACAGCCTGCTCGCGCCGTGCCGGGCGGCGAAGGCGGCGGCGTCGGCGCTGGCCGCCAGGTCCGTGCCGGTGACGACGATGTGCTCGACGCCGGCCCGCCAGGCCCGGTCCAGCACCGCGTCCCGGTCGGGGTCGAACTGGGGGTGCAGCAGATTCACGCCGATGTCGATCACGGCCGGACCACGGACTCGTGAGCGTCCAGCATCGGCACCGGCTGGTCGAGGAGCTGGCCGTACACCTGGGTGAACGCCAGCACGTTCTTGACGTAGTTGCGGGTCTCGCCGAAGGGGATCGTCTCGATCCACACGTCCATCGACTGGCCCTGGCGCGCCCGGATCCAGCGGTCGACCCGACCCTCGCCGGCGTTGTACGCGGCGGCGGCCAGCGGCCGGCGGTTGCCGTAGCGGGACAGCAGGCCGGCCAGGTGATGGCCGCCCAGTGACACGTTGACGCCGGGATCGTACAGATCCGTGGTCGTCGGCGTGCCGATGCCGATGCGGCTGGCGACGTGGCTCGCGGTGGGGTGCATGAGCTGCATCAGGCCACGGGCGTTCACCGGCGACCGGGCCCGGGGGTCGAAGGCGCTTTCCTGCCGGGCGACGGCCAGCAGGAACGGTTTCGGCACCGTAGTGGCGTGGGACACCTGCTGGAACAGATCCGCGTAGGCGACGGGAAACCGCAGATCCAGGCTGTCGCGCAGCTCGCCCTGATTGGCGATGTGGATGCTCTGGGCCACCCAGCCGGCGTCCCGGGCCAGCAGCGCGGCGTGGTAGTGCTCCCGGGCATCCAGCTTCGGCAGCAGCGCGTACCACTCGCGGCGGGCGTTGATGAGGTCGCCGACGGCGTAGAGCTCGAGGGCCCGGCGCAGGTCGGCGCGCGCGCTCAGGCGGGCGAGCACGGCGGGATCCTGGCCCCCGGGGGCACCGTTCAGGCGGATCGGCCGGCCCAGGTTCTCCGCCGCCAGGAATCCGTAGTAGTTGCGTTCCGCGGCCAGGTTCTCGTAGGTGAGGCGGGCGCGCTCGGAACCGAGCTGGGTGCGATCCAGCGCCCGGGCCAGCCAGTACTGCCAGCGCAGGGACTGGCGGCTGTCGGCGGGGAGCTGCTCCACCCAGTGCAGCAGCTCGGGCCAGTTCTCGGCCTCCAGCGCCGCCTGGGCCATGCCCTCGGCGAAGGCGGGGCTGACGTCGGCGGGGCGCGGGCGCGGAAACTCGCCGGACCGGGCGGCGGCGAGCAGCAGCGCCTCGCCCACGGCCCGGGCCTGGTCGTCGGGGAACGCGTGGGTGTCCTGCAGCCGCCGCCAGGCGGCCAGGGCCGCGGCGGGATCCCGGGGGGCCAGGCGCTGGAGACCGTGGGCGATGACCACCCGCGCCTGGGGGCCGTCCTCGGGAAATGCGCCGGGGCGCGCTGCCTGGGCGGGGTCGACGTGGACGGCGTGGAGCGCGTCGGCCCAGCGCTTCAGCGGCCCGTCGAAGAAGCGCAGCAGGTAGCGGGCCAGGCGGCGTTCGCCATCCGCCAGGGCGAGCTGCAGACGTTCCCACGCCCGGCCCTCGGTGAGGCCGCCGGCGTCTATCCAGGCCTCGAACAGCGGATCGCACGCCTTCGGCTGCGAGTGACCGACCGTCCACAGCGCCGGCACCTCGGCGAAGGCCTCCTCGCGCCGGCCACCGGCCAGCATGGCGCGCAGCCGGTAGCAGTTCAGCTCGGCGTCGCCCGTCGGGCGGAAGTTGCCCAGCAGGCGCTGCCACTCCCGGCGGCTGCCGAGGTGCTTCAGCCAGCGGTAGTGGAGGATGTCCGCGGCGGGCAGGTCGCCATGGGCCTGCTGAAACGCCTGCATGTCGGCGTCGGACAGGGTGGCGAGCCGGGTCCGGACGGCGTAGTAGTCGAGATAGGGCGCCAGCGCGTAGTCCGAGAGGGCCGCGCGGGCCCGCTGGAAGTCAGCCCGGCGGCCGGCGGTAAGTGCGTCGAGGGCCTCCCGGTAGGCCTGGCGCTGCTCGTAGAGGTCCACCGGCCCGGCCGCGGCTTCCGCCGCCGTCAGCGCCAGCGCGAGCAGCAGCGCGCCGAGGCGCCCGGGCAGCGCTGGCACACGACGTCGCAGAGCGGATACGGCCGGCATTCCGCGGTTCGCTAAGCCTGCGCCTCCTGACCGACCCGAACGGCCAGCACGTCGCAGTTGGCGCCGTGCAGCACGCCGTTGGCGGTGGAGCCGAGCAGCAGCGCCAGGCCGTGGCGCCCGTGGCTGCCGACGATGATGACGTCCGCCCCGACGGCTTCCGCGGTGCGCTGAATTTCGCTCTCGGGCCGTCCGAAGATCAGGTGCTGGCGGGACGGCGGCACGTCGAGCTTGGCGGAGAACTCCGCCAGGTGGGACTTCGCCTGTTCGTGGATCTGGTCCTGGACCGTCGACAGGTCCATCGGGATGTCGCCGCCGTAGGCGAGGCTCAGGGGCTCGATGACGTGGACGACGTGGATCTCGGCGCCGAACGCCTCGCCCAGCCGTCGCGCGCGTTCGGCGACGAGGTTCGACTCCTCGGTGAGGTCCACGGCGAGGACGATGCGACGATAGTCCGACATGTTGCTCCCCGGAGTCGATTGCGGCGACGATACACACAATCCCATACCCCCTCAAGCGGCCGCGCACCATGGTCTGGCTCGTCATCATCGGCATCTTCGTCGTCGCCTTCGGTCCCCTCATGTGGCTGCGTCCGAGCGCCCGGGAGCGCCGCCAGTCGCGGCTGCGGCAGCGGGCATTCGAGCTGGGCATGCGGGTCGAGCTGCGCCGCCTGCCCGGCCACGACGTGGCCCCGGAGGACCGGGTCAGCGCCGGCGGCCGCGCCCGTGATCTCACCCGCGAGTACGCGGCCTATCTGCAGCCGCTGCCGGCGCGGCTCAAGGTGCTGCCGGGCTGGCGCGTGCTGCGCCGGGGGGACGGCGTGGAGGCCGCGCCGGGCTGGTGGTTCGAGGCCGGCGCGCGGCCCGACGACCCGCGGCTGGCGGACGCGCTGGCCGCGGTGACGCCGGTTCTGGCGGAGCTGCCGGAGGACGTGATCGCGGTGGAATGCCAGCCCCTGACGCTGGCCGGCTACTGGCTCGAGGGGCCCCAGGCCACGCCGGATCGGGTCGACGACCTGGGCCGCCGGCTGGCCGTCGCGGCGGCGGCGCTGGCGGATCTGGATGCCCGGCTGCAGAGCCCGGCGGAACCGGGAAAGATTTGACTTGGCTTTCTGGCTGGCCTTATAACGGCGCGGAATTTTGCCCCCTGGAGGCCCATGGCCCGCTCTCTGGTCATCGTCGAGTCCCCCGCCAAAGCGAAAACCATCAACCGGTATCTGGGTAAGGATTTCATCGTCAAATCCAGCGTCGGTCACATTCGCGATCTGCCGGTGGGCGGCCAGTCGACCACGGACCCGAAGACCCGGGCCCGGGAGGCGGCCAAGACCCGCAAGCTGTCGCCGGAGGAGAAGGCCGAGCGGCAGCGGCAGCGGGCCAGGGAGCGGCTGGTCAAGCGCATGGGCATCGACCCGGGCGCCGACTGGCAGGCGGATTACCAGGTGCTGCCGGGCAAGGAGAAGGTGGTCGACGAGCTGTCCCGCCTGGCGAAGAACGCCGACGCCATCTATCTGGCCACCGACCTCGACCGGGAGGGCGAGGCCATCGCCTGGCACCTGCGCGAGACCATCGGCGGCGATCCGGCCCGCTACCGGCGGGTGGTGTTCAACGAGATCACCCGCAAGGCCATCCAGGAAGCGTTCGCCGAGCCCGGCGAGCTGAACATGAACCGGGTGAACGCCCAGCAGGCGCGCCGGTTCCTCGACCGGGTGGTGGGCTTCGAGCTGTCGCCGCTGCTGTGGCAGAAGGTCGCCCGCGGCCTGTCCGCCGGCCGCGTGCAGTCCGTCGCCGTGCGTCTGGTGGTGGAGCGCGAGCGGGAGATCCGCGCCTTCGTCCCGGAGGAGTACTGGGAGGGCTTCGCTGATCTCAATCGCGCCGGTGACGGGGACGACGAGGCGGCGCGGCGCTTTCAGGTGGTCCGGGACGGCGGCGAGAACTTCCGTCCCGGCGACGGCGACACCGCCCGGGAGGCCATGGCGCGGCTCGAATCCCGGTCGTTCGAGGTCACCAACCGGGAGGACCGGCCCACCCGCAGCAAGCCCCAGGCGCCGTTCATCACCTCGACCCTGCAGCAGGCCGCCAGCACCTGGCTCGGCTTCAGCGTCAAGAAGACCATGACCATGGCCCAGCGTCTGTACGAGGCGGGCTACATCACCTACATGCGCACCGACTCCACCAATCTCAGCGCCGACGCGGTGAGCGCCTGCCGTGACTACATCGGCAAGGAGTTCGGTGACGCCTATCTGCCCGACAGTCCCCAGATCTACACGAGCAAGGCCGACGCCCAGGAGGCCCACGAGGCCATCAGGCCGTCCAACGTGGGCACCCGGCCGGAGATGCTCACCGGCGTGGACGACGACGCGGTGCGGCTGTACCGGCTGATCCGGGCCCAGTTCCTGCGCTGCCAGATGCCGCCGGCGGAGTACCTCAGCACCTCGGTGACCGTGCAGGCCGGCGAGTTCGAGCTGAAGATCCGCGGCCGCATTCTCAAGTTCGACGGTTACACCCGGGTGCCGCTCAGCGACCGCCGGGACAGCAAGGAAGAGGACCGGCCGCTGCCGGACTACCAGGTCGGCGAGTCCCTGCAGCTCGCCGGCGTCGAGCCGGTGCAGCACTTCACCAAGCCGCCGCCGCGCTACTCCGAGGCGAGCCTGGTGCGTGAGCTGGAGAAGCGCGGCATCGGCCGGCCGTCGACCTACGCGGCGATCATCTCGACCATCCAGGATCGCGGCTACGTCACGCTGCGCAACCGCCGCTTCCACGCCGAGAAGATCGGCGAGCTGGTCACCGACCGGCTGATGGAGCAGTTCAAGAACCTGATGGACTACGGCTTCACCGCCGAGCTCGAGGAAGAGCTCGACCGGGTCGCGGAGGGCGATCTGGACTGGCGCGGCGTGCTGAACGAGTTCTACGGCGACTTCAGCGTGAAGCTGGAGGAGGCCGCCGACCCCGACGGGGGGATGCGCGCCAATACCCCGACGGACACGGACATTCCCTGCGAGAAGTGCGGCCGGCACATGCAGATCCGCAACGCCAGCACCGGCGTGTTCCTGGGATGCTCGGGCTACGGCCTGCCGCCCAAGGAACGCTGCACCCACACGGTGAACCTGGTCCCCGGCGAAGAGGTGGTCGACGAGGAGGCCGACGAGGAGGGCGAGTCGCGCCTGCTGCGGGCCAAGCACCGCTGCCCGCGATGCGGCTCGGCGATGGACAGCTATCTGATCGACGAGCAGCGCAAGCTGCACGTGTGCGGCAGCAACCCGGACTGCGCCGGATTCGAGGTGGAGAAGGGCCAGTTCCGCATCAAGGGCTACGACGGCCCCGTGATCGAGTGCGACAAGTGCGGCGCCGACATGCAGCTCAAGACCGGCCGGTTCGGCAAGTACTTCGGCTGCACGGCCGACGACTGCAGGAACACCCGCAAGCTGCTGCGCAACGGCGAGCCCGCGCCGCCGAAGGCCGACCCGGTGCCCATGCCGGAACTCCGTTGCGAAAAGGTCGACGACTATTACCTGCTGCGGGACGGGGCCTCCGGCATCTTCCTGGCGGCGAGCCAGTTCCCGAAGAATCGCGAGACCCGGGCACCCCTGGTGTCCGAGATACGCCCCCACGCCAACGAGCTGGACCCGAAGTTCGCCTATCTGCTCGACGCACCGGACCAGGATCCGGATGGCCGTCCCACCGTGATCCGGTTCTCTCGCAAGGACCGGTCGCAGTATGTACAGTCCGAGGAGGACGGTAAGGCCACGGGCTGGCGGGCGGTCTATCAGGATGGCCGCTGGGTGGCCGAGGACGGGCGCAAGTTCGGCGGCGCCACCGCCAGGAAGGGCGCGCGCAAGTCGAGCACCGGCAAGAGTTCCGGTAGCAAGAGTGCCGGTAACAAGAGCGCCGGCAAGCGCTCCACCGCTTCCGGCGGCAAGTCCGCTTCCGGCGGGTCGGCGAACGGCCGCGGCAAGGCCACGCAGGGGAAATCATGACCACGCTTCTCGAAATCACCGAGCTCGCCAACGGCGACGTCGTTCTGCGGGAGGCCGATACCGAGGCCGAGTCCCACAACGAGCCGCTGGTGCGGATCCGGTTTTCGGGCGAGGTGCGGGACATGCTGGGGAAGGATCTCGTCAGCGTCGCCGAGGCGATGATCGACGCCGCCACGGAGTACCTGGAAGCGGACGCCGACGAGGCGGAGGAAATGGTGGACGACGTTCCCCCCACGGTGCACTGACGACGCCGTCCACCGACGCGCCGCCCGGACACGTCTCCCGAACTCTCTTCCCGAAGCTTCTTTCTTCTCGAAGCTACCTTCTTCTCGAAGCTACCTTCTTCTCGAAGCTAACTTCTTCTCGAAGCGAACTTCTTTCCGAAGCCTCTTTCTGAAGACTCTTTCTGAAGCTTCTTTCCGAAGCCTGTTCCGGAAGCCGCCTCCCGAGGCCGCTGCCCCGAGGATCAGCCGGATCGAACGTCCCGGCCGGATTCGCGCCGGAGTCCGCAGGGCGGACCCACGGCCTGCCGGCCCGCCCGCCGCCGGGGCGTGTCGGTCAGCTTCGCCGGATCACGCCGACGCTGAGCCCCTCGATGTGGAAGTCCTGCTGCGCCAGGTCGACCTCGATAAGCTCGTAGGCGTCGTTCTCCGGCAGCAGCAGCACCTTGTGCTTCGCTCGGGTCCGCTGGAAACGCTTCACCGTGACCTCGTCGTCGACCCGGGCGACCACGATCTGCCCGTTGGCGGCCTCGGGCGCCCGGTGCACGGCGAGCAGGTCGCCGTCGAGGATGCCGGCGTCGATCATGCTGTCGCCCTGAACCCGCAGCAGGAAGTCCGCCCGGGGCCGGAAGAAGCCGGCGGGCATGGCCACATGGTCCTCGATGTTCTCCTGGGCGAGGATGGGGTTGCCGGCCGCGACCCGGCCGACCACCGGCAGGCCGGCCTCCTCGGGCAGCCGGATGCCCCGGGAGGTGCCGGGGATCATCTCGATGGCGCCCTTGCGGGCGAGGGCCTTGAGGTGTTCCTCGGCCGCGTTGGGCGACTTGAACCCGAGCGCTTGGGCGATGTCCGCCCGGGTCGGCGGGTAGCCGGTGTCCTCGATGTGGCGGCGGATCAGGTCGAGGACCTGGGCCTGGCGCGGGGTGAGCTTGTTGGCCATGTGTCGCCCTGTGTCGCTTCTTTTATTTGGAGTCGTGTCAATCTGCGGTCGTGTCTGTTTGCAGTCGTGTCTTCAGCTGTCTCTTCAGCGTGTCTCGCGTCGTGTCCTGCCGGAACGGTCGCGGGCGCCCAGACTCGTTTCACTCGGCGGCATCCGGTGGCAGCCGGCGTCGTCCGGCCCGCGGCCATTGGGACCTGTGCATTTGTACACCACGTGGAAGTATATACAGTGAACTGGTCGTTTGCACAGTGCCGTCCCGGTGCATACCATCGGGCCTTCGCTGGGTCTGCCGGAGAGCGGCAGACCGAATCAGGAGGGGCTCTGCCCGTGGGGAATCTCGGTCGCGGGACCGGCGCACGCCGGCCCGCCTTCATGGTCATGGCCGTCATCGGCTGGCTCGGTGCCGCTGCCGCGGCGGCCGGCACGCTGGACGGCCGGCAGGCGCTGCCGGACCTCGACGGCCTCGCCCCCGAGGCTCAGGGCCTCGCCATCTTCGAGGAAAAGGACCGCCGCGAGTCCGGCTACCAGGATCTCCAGGTGGAGCTGGAGATGGTGCTGCGGGACCGGCGGGGGTCGGAAGCCCGGCGGGAGCTGTCCATCAGTCAGCTCGAGATGGCCGACGACGGCGATCGCCTGCTGGTGGTGTTCGACACCCCGAAACCGATCCGCGGCACCGCCCTGCTGAGCTACAGCCACGTCGAGGGGCCCGACGATCAGTGGCTCTATCTGCCGGCCCAGGCGCGGGTCAAGAAGATCGCGTCGCGCAACAAGTCCGGGCCGTTTCTCTCCAGCGAATTCGCCTACGAGGACCTGGCTCTTCAGGAGGTCGAGAAGTACGACTACCGGCTGCTCGGCCGTGAGGCCTGCGGCGACGCCCAGTGCCTGCGGATCGAGCGGATTCCCAGGGACGAGTTCTCCGGCTACTCCCGCCAGGAGGTGCTCCTCCACGAGCCCACGCTGCGGATCGAGCGCATCGACTTCTACGACCGCCACGGGCGGCCGCTCAAGGTGCTCACCAACGAGGGTTACCTGCTCCACGAGGAGCGCTACTGGAAGCCCCAGCGGATGTTCATGGAGAACCTCCAGACCGGCAAGACCACCGAGCTGCTGTGGCGGGAATACCGGTTCGCCACGGGCCTGCAGGCCGACCGGGACTTCTCCACCAACAGCCTGATGAGGGCGAGATGACCCGGTTGCGGCTGCCGGCCCGGCTGGCGGCGGCCTTCTGCTGGGTCGGATTCACGGTCGCGGCGGCGGTGGCCCAGGCGGCCGCACCGGCGGTCGGACCGGCGGCCCCACCTGCAGCCGCACCTGCAGCCGCACCTGCGGCCGCACCCGAAACCGGGGCGGATCGTCAGCTCGTGTTCGGCAGCTTCCGCAGCGCCGACAATGCCCGGGGCTGGGCCGGCGAGCTCGGCGAGCGCTTCGACCGTCCGTTCCACGTCGAGCGGGTCCGCCGCCGTGACGGTGACTGGTACCGAGTCCGCTCGGGGCCCCTGACCGAGACCGAGCACGCCGCCCTCGCGGCCCGGGCGGCCGCCGCCGGCCTCGACGTCTGGACCGTTCGCGGCACCCTGGAGCGGCCGGACGGCGTCACCGCCTCGACGCCGGCGGTGGCCGCCGACGCGCCGCCGGCCGCCATGCCGGCACCGCGGTCGGCGGCGGTGGCCCAGCCCGCCACGCCGCCGCCGGCGGGCAGTCCGCCGCCGCGTGCCCGCATCCAGCCCGCGCCGGCGCCGCCTGCCGGCGCGGAGGTCTATGCGGACGTCGACCTGGGCCTGCAGACCCGCACCTATGCGGAACGGGGCAGCGCCGGTCAGAGCCGTTTCCAGCCCTCGGTCAGCGCCCGGCTCGAGTACAGCCGGACCTGGGACGACGGCCGCTCGGGCTTCACCTTCACGCCGTTCCTGCGCGTCGACGCGGAGGACGACGAGCGCACCCACGCCGACCTGCGGGAGCTGTTCTGGTCCCGGGTCGGCGACGACTGGGAGCTGCACGTGGGCGCCCGCCAGGTGTTCTGGGGCGTCACCGAGTTCAATCACCTGGTGGACATCGTCAACCAGACCGACTTCGTCGAGAACATCGACGGCGAGGACAAGCTGGGTCAGCCCATGGTCCAGGTGTCGCTGGTGCGGGACTGGGGGATCGTCGACCTGTATGCCCTCACCGGGTTCCGCGAGCGGACCTTCCCGGGCGAGGACGGTCGCCTGCGCGGCCTGCCGCCGGTGGACGCCGACGCGGCGGTCTATGCCTCCGGCGCCGGCCGCCACCGCGTCGACGGCGCCGTCCGCTGGTCCCACCATGCCGGTCCGTTCAGCTTCGGCATCCATCACTTTTCCGGCACGGGCCGCGATCCGCGCTACCTGCCGAGCCTGGTCGACGGCGAGCCGGTGCTGATTCCGGAATACCACGTCATCGACCAGACCGGCTTCGACGGCCAGGCCCTGTTCGGCGACTGGGCCTGGAAGCTGGAGGCGCTGAGCCGCAGCGGCGACGGTCCGCGCTACGAGGCCTTCACCGCCGGCTTCGAGCGCACCCTGGTGGGCGCCTTCGGCTCGCGCGGCGATCTCGGCATCGTCGTGGAGTACATGTACGACGAGCGCGACGAGGCTGCGTACAATACGCTGTTCGAGCACGACGTGGCCCTCGGCGCGCGCTGGCAGGCCAATGACCTGGCCGGCACCACCGCGCTGTTCGGCGTCATCTGGGACGTCGACACGGAGGAGTACGTGCTCAGTCTCGAGGCCAGCCGGCAGCTCGGCGCGTCCTGGGAGGCGGTGCTCGAAGGGCGCGTGTTCGGCGGAGCGCCGCCCCTCGACGCCGGCGCTCCGCTCGCCTTCGACGGCGAGGTGAAGAGCCGGGCGCTGCAGGACGACGACTTCATTCAGATCGAATTGACGCGATATTTCTGACTCATGATCGACCAGATGATGGATTACCTGCTCGGCCACCGCTGGGTGCTCGAGGTGTTCGGGGTCGTGCTGGCGACCGGGCTGGTGCACTTCGTGGCCCGGGTGGCCCTGGGCCACCTGGGCCGGCGCATCGAGCAGTCCCGCAACGTCTACGACGATGCGCTGTTCGAGGCCGCCCGGGGGCCGCTCGGCTGGGCCATCTGGGTGATCGGCGTGAGCTGGGCCGCCCAGCTCGTGGGCAGCAACGGCCAGGCCGAGATCTTCGAGTACGTCGACCCGCTGCGCAAAGTGACCGTGATCGGCCTGCTGGTGTGGTTCGCGGTGCGTTTCATCCGGGTGGTGGAGGAGCACCTGGCCGACCCTGCCTACCGCAAGCAGCCGGTGGACAGGACCACCGCCACCGCGGTGGGCAAGCTGCTGCGCGCGTCGGTGATCATCACCGGCGTGCTGATGGGGCTGCAGGGCCTCGGTTTCAGCATCTCCGGCGTGCTCGCCTTCGGTGGCATCGGCGGTATCGCGGTGGGTTTCGCCGCCCGGGACATGCTCGCCAATTTCTTCGGCGCGCTGATGATCTTCCTCGACCGGCCGTTCTCCGTGGGTGACTGGGTGCGGTCCCCGGACCGGGAGATCGAAGGCACGGTGGAGGAGATCGGCTGGCGGCTCACCCGCATCCGGACCTTCGATCAGCGGCCGCTGTACGTGCCCAATTCCGTGTTCACCAGCCTCACCGTGGAAAACCCGTCGCGCATGCTGAACCGGCGCATCTACGAGACCATCGGGGTCCGCTACCAGGACGTCGGCGTGCTCGACCGCATCGTCGCCGACGTCGAGGCCATGCTGCGCGATCATCCGGACATCGACACCGACCGCACGCTGATGGTGAATTTCGTCAGCTTCGGCGCTTCGTCCCTGGACTTCATGGTCTACACCTTCACCCGCACGACGGTCTGGACGGAGTTCCACGCCATCAAGCAGGACGTGCTGTTCCGGATCGCCGCGATCATCGACGGCCACGGCGCCGAGATCGCGTTCCCGACCCGCACCCTGCACGTCGAGGCGGCGGAGCCCGAGCCGGCGGCGGAGGCGGGGACATGAGCGCCGGCGGGGTGCCCGCGGACGTGCTCGCCGCCCGCGCCCGGGGCGAGGTGCTGGTCAGCGCCGAGGCGGTGGCGGCCGCGCTCGACCGGCTGTCGGTGCAGCTCACCCTGCGGCTCGCGGAAGCCAACCCGCTGCTGCTGACGGTGATGAACGGCGCGCTGCCGTTCGCCGGGTCCCTGCTCGGCCGGCTGACCTTCCCGCTGGAGATCGGCTACGTGCACGTCGGCCGCTACCGGGACGCCCTGCGGGGCGGCGAGCTGGTGTGGCACGCGGAGCCGGTCCAGGACCTGACCGATCGCACCGTGGTGTTCCTCGACGACGTGCTCGACGAAGGCAAGACGCTGGCCGCCCTGACCGAGTGGGCGGTGGCGGGCGGGGCCCGGGAGGCGCTGACCTGCGTGCTGGTCGACAAGGACATCGGCCGGCCCCGGCCGCTGGCGGCGGACTTCGCTGCGCTGACCTGCCCCGACCGCTACCTGTTCGGCTGCGGCATGGACTACCGAGGCTACTGGCGCAACCTGCCGGCCATCTACGCGCTGCCGGAAGCCCTGGAGCGCGCGGGTTGACCTGGGCGGTGATCGGCGGATCGGGCGCGCTGCCCATGGCAGCCGCCTTCGCGCCGGCGGAGCTGCCGCCCAACCGCTTCGGCGAGCCCGCCGCCGGCGCCTGCCGGGGCGTGATCGCGGGGCGGGACGTGCTGTACCTGCCGCGGCACGGGCGGCCCCGGCACCTCGCGCCCCACCTGGTCAACTACCGCGCCAACCTGGAAGCGCTGCGGGCGGCCGGTGTGCGCGGCGTCGTCGGCCTGAACACCGTCGGCGGCATCGGGCCATCGGCGGCGACCGGCGCCATCCTTGTGCCGGATCAGCTCATCGACTACACTTGGGGGCGGGAACACACCTTCGCCGAGCCGGATCGCCTGCTGCACGTCGACTTCGCCGAGCCCTTCGACGCGGCGTTGCGCCGGCGCCTGCTCGACGCCGCGGCGCGGGCCGGGCTGGCGGCCGTGGACGGGGGCGTCTACGGGGCCACCCAGGGACCCCGCTTCGAGACCGCCGCGGAGATCGAGCGCATGGCCCGGGACGGCTGCGACCTGGTCGGCATGACCGGCATGCCCGAGGCCGCGCTGGCCCGGGAAGCGGAACTCGACTACGCCATGGTGTCGCTGGTGGTGAATCCGGCTGCGGGACGGGCCGAGAACCCCTTCGACATGGCGGCGATCCAGGCCACCGCCGCGGACGGCATGGCCCGGATCGAGCGGCTACTGCTCGCCTTCTTCGAGGGCCTCGACGGCGGCTGACAGCGACTCCGGCGGCGTCACCGGCTGGGTGATCACCAGCACGCCGAGCTTCGGGTGATCCAGATAGTGCAGTTCCTCGCTGCGCATCCGGCGGCTCTGGTGGAGCTGCATGTAGCCGGCGGGTTCCTGGTCTTGCCAGTTCCAGGTCGACGCGTCGCCGGTGGCCGGCGCCAGCGCCCGGTTCACCGGCGCCCGGCCGAGCAGCGGCTCCCGGTAGTACAGATGCGCGTTCAGGTGCAGGAACCGGCCGAGAGTCACGTCCAGCGTACCCTGCAGCAGCGGCCCCGACGGCCCCTGTGGCCGGGCCTCGATGAGCAGGGCCTCGGGCGCCTCCCGGGGCGGCACGGGTTGCAGCCAGCGGCCGTGGAACAGCACCTGGTAGCCACCGCTGCGCCGCAGCCGGTTGGCCATGGCGGTCAGCGCGAAGGTGTCCTCCGGCAGCCACCGATAGCTGCGGGCTTCGAGCTCGTCCTCGAAGGCGGCGACCGCCTCGAGCACGCCCAGCAGCGGGTCGGGCGCGAGCGCCGGGCGGATGGCCGGGGCGGGCCGGCCGGCCGCCGCGGGGTCAGCGGGTGGCGTTTCGGGCACCGACGTGGCGTCCAGGCCTTCCGGGTCCGCCGCGCCGGGCGCGGGCGCCAGCAGCCTTTGATCCAGGTAGGGGAACGCGAGGTAGGCGTGGGTGGCCGGGTAGAGCGGGTACTCCGCGGACAGCGGCCCGTCGCTGCGGAAGCTCCGCAGGTTCCGCGGCAGCGGTGCCGGGCGCCCGACCAGCGCCTCGTCGGTGGCGTGCTCCATCACCGCCGGGCGCTGGAACACCACCACCTCGGTGTAATACCAGTTGCCCGTCAGGTAGTCCTCGACACTCTCCGGCGCCTCGGCTGCGCGCGCCGGCGCGGCGCACAGCAGCGCGACCAGCACGGCGGCGGCCGTGCCCCGGCGTCGGTCTCCTGCGAGGGGCCTCACGCCCCCGCCGCCCGTCTGGCCGGCGGCGCCGGGGCGAGCTGGTCGAGCAGCTCACCGGCGAACGCGAGGCGCGCGTCGAAGTCCGCGAGCCGGCGGGTGATGCGCAGCTGGGTGGCGCCGTCGAGGCGGTAGGTGGCGGTCTGCTGCTGCACCAGGGCGACGATCCGCCCGGGGTCCACCGAGGTGTCGGCGTTGAACTCTACCCGGCCGCCCTCGGCGCCGAGGTCCAGGCGCCGGATGCCCAGCGGCTGCATGTGCAGCTTGAGCGCCGTGACCCTGAAGAGCTGTCTGAGCGGCTCCGGCAGGGGGCCGAAGCGGTCCACCACCTCGGCGCGCAGGTCGTCGAGCTGCTCGTCGTTCTCGGCGTTGGAGATGCGCTTGTAGAGGATGAGCCGGGCGTGCACGTCCGGCAGATAGTCGTCGGGAATGCGCACGCCGACGTGCAGGTTGACTTCCTGGCTCACGGGCTCGAGGGGCGCGTCGAGGTCCGGCGTCCGTCCTTCGCGGATGGCGCGCACCGCCCGGTCGAGCATCTGGGTGTACAGGGAGAAGCCCACGGACTCGATCTGTCCCGACTGCTCTTCGCCGAGCAGCGCGCCGGCGCCGCGGATCTCCATGTCGTGGGTCGCCAGGGTGAAGCCGACGCCGAGCTCGCCCGCCGCCTCGATCGCTTCCAGGCGCTTCACCGCGTCGGCGGTCATGGCCTTGCGGTGCGGGGTGAGCAGATACGCGTAGGCCTGCCGGTGGGAGCGGCCGACCCGCCCGCGGAGCTGGTGGAGCTGGGCGAGGCCGAATTTGTCCGCCCGTTCGATGATGATGGTGTTGGCGTTGGGAATGTCGATGCCGTTCTCGATGATGGTGGTGCACACCAGGATGTTGAGCTGGCGATGATAGAAGTCGTTCATCACCCGCTCCAGGTCCCGCTTCGGCATCTGGCCGTGGCCGACGCCGACCCGGGCTTCGGGGATTCGGGCGGCAAGCTCCTCGGCCACGGTCTCGATGGTCTTCACCTCGTTGTGCAGGTAGAAGACCTGGCCGCCGCGCATCAGCTCCCGGCTGATGGCCTCGTCGGTGACGTGGGTGCGCTTCTCCATCACGAAGGTCTTGATGGACAGCCGGCGCGCCGGCGGCGTGGCGATGATGGACAGCTCGCGCAGGCCGCTCATGGCCAGGTTCAGGGTCCGCGGGATCGGCGTGGCGGTGAGGGTGATCACGTCCACCTCGGCGCGCAGCGCCTTCAGCCGCTCCTTCTGGCGCACGCCGAAGCGGTGCTCCTCGTCGATGATCACCAGCCCGAGATCCTTGAACGCCTTCGCATGGCTCAGGAGCTTGTGGGTACCGACCACGATGTCGGCGGCGCCGCTCTCCATGCGCGCCGCGACGGCGTCGATCTCGGAATCCGAGCGCAGCCGGGACAGGGATTCGATCTGCACCGGCCAGTCGGCGAAACGGTCGCGCAGGGTCTCGTAGTGCTGCTGGGCGAGCAGGGTGGTGGGGACCAGCACGGCCACCTGCTTGCCGCTCTGCACCGCGACGAAAGCGGCGCGCATCGCCACCTCGGTCTTGCCGAAGCCGACGTCGCCGCAGATCAGCCGGTCCGTGGCCCGGTCCGAGCACAGGTCGGCGATGGTCTCGTCGATGGCGGTCTGCTGGTCCGGCGTCAGCTCGAAGGGAAACTGCTCCGCGAAGCGCTGGTAGTCGGCGCCCGGGTCGTCGAAGCGGAAGCGCGGGTTGGCCTCCCGGCGGGCATAGATGCTGAGCAGCTCGGCGGCGGCGTCGTAGGCTTTCTCGGCGGCTTTGCGCTTGGCCTTCTCCCACTGGTCGGAGCCCAGCCGGTGGAGCGGCGCGAGGCCTTCCTCGGCGCCGGCGTAGCGGCTGATCAGGTGCAGCGACGTGACCGGCACGTACAGCTTGGCCTGGTCGGCGTACTCCAAGGTGAGGAACTCGTGGGGCGTGCCGTCGATCTCCAGCGTCTGCAGGCCCTGGTAGCGGCCGATGCCGTGCTCCACGTGCACCACCGGCTCGCCGATGTGCAGCTCGGTGAGGTTCTTGATGATCTGCTCGGGATCGAGGACCCGGGTGGTCCGGCGGCGGCGTTCCTGCACCTGGTGGCCGAACACCTCGGACTCGGTGACCACCCGGACGCCGTCGGCATCGAGGCCCTCGTCCAGCGGCGCGATGGTGATGCCATGGGGATCGCTGCCGGCGAGAAAGGCGTCGAAGCCGTCGGCTTCCGGGGGCTGGATGCCGGCGCGGCTGAGGAACTCCCAGAACACCTCCCGCCGCCCGGCGGTATCCGCCACGAACAGGGTGCGCGCCGCGGCGCCGGACAGGTAACGGGTCAGCGCCTGGGCCGGGTCCCGGGCCCGGGGGTTGGCCTCGAGATCGGGAATGGGCGCGCTGGCGAAGCGCACCGGATGCCGGCCGTCGCGGTCGAGCTGCACCCGGCCATGGCGGTTCAGCCCTTCATTCATCTCGCCGATGCGCAGGTACAGGGCGTCCGGCGGCAGGATCGGCCGCTCCACGTCGTGCCGCAGGCTCTCGTAGCGCCGGGCCACGTCCTCGAGGAAATGGTCGGCGGCGGCGTCGGCGCCGCGGTCCTCGACGATCAGCGTGCCGGCGGGCAGATAGTCGAACAGGCTGGCGAGGGCGTCGTAGAAGAAGGGCAGGTAGTACTCGACGCCGCCGGGCGGTATGCGCCGGCTGACGTCCTGGTAGACGCTGGCGCGGCGCACGTCGACGTTGAAGGTGTTGTGCCAGCGGTCACGGAACCGGGCGATGGCCTCGTCGTCGAGGGGAAACTCCCGGGCCGGCAGCAGCCGGATCTGCTCGAGCCGTTCCAGCGTCCGCTGGGTCTCGGGGTCGAAAGTGCGCAGGCTCTCGATCTCGTCGTCGAACAGATCCACCCGCACCGGAACGTCCGAGCCCATGGGGAACAGATCCATGAGGGCGCCGCGGACCGCGTATTCGCCGTGGCTGGTGACGGTGTCCACCGCGGCGTAGCCGGCCGCCTCCAGGCGCCGCCGCTCGGTATCGATGTCGTAACGCTGACCGACCCGCAGCGCCATGGCGTAGCCGTCCACGTAGCTCGGCGGCACCACGCGCTGCAGCAGGGTCTGGACGGGCACGACCAGCACCGCCGGCCCGGCGTCCGGCCCGCGGCTGCGCAGCGCCATCAGGGTGGTGAGGCGTTCCGAGACGATGTCCTGATGGGGTGAGAAGGCGTCGTAGGCCAGGGTCTCCCAGTCGGGAAACTGCAGGCGTGGCAGGTCCGCAGCGTAGAAGCCGAGCTCGCGCAGCCACCGCTCCGCGGAGGTGGTGTCCCGGGCGGCCACCACGGTCAGGCCGGCGTGGGTCGAAGCGGCCCGGGCCACGGCCAGTCCGGCGGCGCCGGCATGCAGGCCCTGCCACTGGCAGCGCTGCCCGGCGCCGGGCGGCGGCGGCGGGGCGAAGGGGCTGTGCCCGGCGGTCTGTGTCTGGTCTGGATTCACGCTCAAGGTCTTGGTACTTCGCTCAAGGCTGCCGATCTGCCGACGTGGCGGTCCCCGCGGCGCAACCGGCTGGCGCGGCCGTCGCGGGTGGCGGAGGCGGCTCGCGGGCCTCCACGAAGGCCGGTTATTCTACGGGCTTCACCTGTTGGAGTCAGTGCAGGATGCGACAGCTCGCCTGGCTGCCGGCCGTCGCCGCCGCATTCCTCGCCGGCGTGTGGGTCGGGGCCGGCCTCGACGACGCGGCGGCGCCGGAATCGCCCGCCGGGGCGGATGCGTTGGCGGTCCGGCCGGCGGCCGCACCCGCCGACGGTGAGCGGTCGGGCGCTGCCCGGGCCGGTCACGTCGGGGACTGGGACGCGCGGCTCGCCCGCCTGGACGCGCTGGTGCGCGGCGGCGACCGTGCGGCAGCCGAGACCCTGCGCGCGGCTCTGCTCGACGAGGTACTGACGCTGGCCCGAGCCGGCAGCGCCGACCTGGCCCGCCGCCGGCTCGAGGGCTATCTCGCCGGCAATCCCCACGATGCCGACGCGCATCTGCTGGACGCCGATCTGCGCCAGATGCGCGGTGACACCGTGTCCGCCGTGGACCCGCTGCTGGCGCTGCTCGGCTTCGCCGACGCGGCCCCGGTGGTGGACGAAGCCCGGCGCCGGCTCGATCTGCTGCTGAACGTGCGGGAAAGCCAGCTCGCCGCCCGGGGCGATCTGGCAGGACTGATCCGCCTGCTCGAACGGGTCAGCCGGGGCGATCCCGGCTACGACGGTCATCGACTGCGGCTCGCGCGCTGGCAGCTCCGCGCTGGCAGGGTCGATGCCGCCGCGGCGACTCTGGCGGAGACCGGTACCGCCGGCGTCGACCCGGCGGCCCGGGAGGATCTGGCCGTGGCCGTGGCGCTGGCCAGGGACGGGCTGCCCCTGGAGCGCCGCCCCGGCGCCGACGGCGGCACCGCCGCGCTGCACGTCCGGGCCACCGCGGCGGGGCGGGCGCTGCGATTGCTGGTGGACACCGGCGCCACCACGACGGTGATCTCCCGGGAGCGGGCCGCCGATCTCGGCAGTATGGCCACCGGGCGCGTCGTGCCGGTGCGCACCGCCGGGGGCAGAGTGGAGGCGGAAATCCACGTGCTGCGGCAGGTGGAGATCGGTCCGCTGCGGCTGGACGCCCTCGAGGTTCTGGTTCTCGACCGGGCTCTGCCGTCCGGGGTCGACGGGCTGCTGGGGATGGACGTGCTGGGCCGCCTGCCGAACCAGGGGCTGGGCGGCGCCGCCGGGTCCTGAGCCGGCTTGGCATGCCGTATCCGGCGGGTTAAAGTCGAGCTGATTCGTTGCCCTGTCGTCCACTCGAGGGGAGAGCGGGCGGGGCGGTGTGAGCCGCTGCCCAGTCGCCGACCCCGAACGCAGTACTTCGAAGCGGTTGTCATTCAGTCAGTGCTAACGCGGAGGGAGAGGGATCGGTTGCCGCGAGGCGGCCGGGCCGGCGTTCGACCATGAAGCCCACCAACATCTTCGACCCGAATTATTTCCACAAGGTAGTGGACTGCCAGTGGGCCTGTCCGGCCCATACTCCCGTGCCGGACTACATCCGGCTCATCGCCCAGGAGCGCTACACCGAAGCGTACATGCTCAACTGGGACTCGAACGTGTTCCCGGGCATCCTCGGCCGGACCTGCGACCGCCCCTGCGAGCCGGCCTGCCGGCGGGTGCGCACGGAGGAGAAGCCGGTGGCGATCTGCCGGCTGAAGCGTGTCGCGGCGGACCACAAAGGCGACATCACCCCGTACCTTCCCCGGGTGCCCACCGAGAAGAACGGCAAGCGCGTGGCGCTGCTCGGGGCCGGCCCGGCCTCCCTGGCGGTGGCCCGGGACCTGCTGCCGTTCGGCTACGAGGTGCACCTGTTCGAGAAGGACCCGTTCGGCGGCGGCATGATGCGCACCCAGATCCCCGCCTTCCGCCTGCCCGCCGACGTGCTCGAAGAAGAGGTCGACCTGATCCTCGGCATGGGGGTCGAGTGCCACTTCGGTCACGAGGTCACCAGCATGAAGGACATGCTGGATCAGGGCTTCGACGCCTATTTCGTCGGCACCGGCGCGCCCCGCGGCCGGGATCTCGACCTGCCGGGCCGCCAGGAAGTGGACGACCACATCTCCATCGGCATCGACTGGTTGTCGAGCGTCGCCTTCGGCCACACCACGAAGATCGAAGGCAAGGTGATCGTCATGGGCGGCGGCAACACCGCCATGGACTGCTGCCGCACCGCGCGCCGCCTCGGCGCCGAGAGCGTCACCGTAGTGGTGCGTTCCGCCTTCGAGGTGATGAAGGCGTCGGAGTGGGAGAAAGAGGATGCCATGAGCGAGGGCATCCCCATCGTCAACAACCGCCCGCCGAAGGAATTCGTCCACGAGAACGGCAAGCTCAAGGGCGTGATCTTCGAGTGCGTCGAGCCGGTGAAGGGCGAGGACGGCCGCCTGCGCTACGAGCCCACCGGCGAGCCGGACGTGTTCATGGAGTGCGATCACGTGCTCATGGCCATCGGCCAGGAAAACCACTGCCCGTGGATCGAGCGGGACATCGGTATCGAGTTCGACAAGTGGGACTGCCCGATCCTCGACGAGACGACGCTGCAGTCGACCAACCCGAAGGTGTTCTTCGGCGGTGACTCGGCGTTCGGCCCGGAGAACATCATCTGGGCCTCGGCCCACGCCCACCGGGCGGCGATCTCCATCCACCTCATGCTGTCCGGCCAGGACATCAAGGCCGACCGGCCGCCGGAGGGGGTGAACCTGCTGTCCACCAAGATGGGCATGCACGAGTGGAGCTACGACAGCGAGCACGATCCGGCGAAGCGCTATCTGGTGCCTCACGCCGACAAGGACAAGGCGCTCGCCAACATCAAGGTGGAGGTCGAGCTCGGCTTCGACCGGGAGCTGGGCGCCCGGGAGGCGCAGCGCTGCCTGAACTGCGACGTGCAGACCGTGTTCACCGACCGGCTGTGCATCGAGTGCGACGCCTGCGTCGACATCTGCCCGATGGACTGCATCACCTTCACCGAGAACGCCGAGGAGGAGGCGCTGCGTCAGCGGCTCACCGCGCCGGCGTCGAACACCGACCAGGACCTGTACGTGTCCGGCGAGCTGCCGACCGGCCGGGTCATGGTCAAGGACGAGGACGTGTGCGTGCACTGCGGGCTGTGCGCCGAGCGCTGCCCCACCAACGCCTGGGACATGCAGAAGTCCGTCATCCACGTACCGCAGCTCGGATCTTTCGCCGAATGACCACTTACAACGATTTCGTGATCCGCTTCGCGAACGTCAACGGCTCCGGCTCCGCCAGTGCCAACGGCATGTTCGCCAAAGCGCTGTTCCGCATGGGCATTCCGGTGTCCACCCGCAACATCTTTCCGTCCAACATCCAGGGGCTGCCCACCTGGTTCGAGGTGCGCGTCAGCGAGGCCGGCTATCTCGGCCGGCGCGAGGGCGTCGACCTGATGGTGGCCATGAACGCCGAGACCTACGCGGAAGACGTGGCGGCCGTGAAACCGGGCGGTTTCCTGCTCTACGACAACTCCAAGCCGCTGGCCCGGGAGCTGCGCCGCACGGACATCACCGAGATCGGCATTCCCATCGCCACGCTGCTGCTCTCCGAGTTCGACGACCCCAAGCAGCGGGGGCTGTTCAAGAACATCTGCTACCTCGGCGCGTTGTCGGCACTGCTGAACATCGAGTTCGAGGTGATCACCGACATGGTGTCGGTGCAGTACAAGGGCAAGGACGACCTGATCCGGCCGAACGTCCACGCCCTGGAGATCGGCCGCCGTTACGCCCGCGACTACCTGCCGTGCCCGCTGCCGATTCAGGTGCGCCGCGCGGACGCGCTCGGCGACAAGATCTTCGTGGACGGCAACACGGCCGCCGGCCTCGGCGCGCTCTACGGCGGCGCCAGCGTGGTGGCCTGGTATCCGATCACGCCGTCGACCTCGGTGGCGGAAGCCTTCGAGCGCTACGCCGAAAAGCTGCGCATCGACCGGGAGACCGGCGAGCGCCGCTACGCCATCATTCAGGCGGAGGACGAGCTGTCGGCGATCGGCATCGTCATCGGCGCCGGCTGGAACGGCGCGCGCTCCTTCACCGCCACCAGCGGACCGGGCATCTCGCTGATGAGCGAATTCCTCGGGCTCGCCTACTTCGCCGAGATCCCGGCGGTGATCTTCGACATTCAGCGCGCCGGGCCGTCCACCGGCATGCCCACGCGCACCCAGCAGGGCGACCTGATCAGCGCGGCCTACGCGTCCCACGGCGACACCAAGCACGTGCTGCTGTTTCCGTCCACGCCGAAGGAGTGCTTCGACTTCGGTGCCGACGCCCTGGACCTGGCCGACCGGCTGCAGACGCCGGTGATCGTGATGAGCGATCTCGAGCTCGGCATGAACGACAATCTGAGCGAGCCCTTCGACTGGGACGACGCGCGCCGCTACGACCGCGGCAAGGTGCTGGACGCCGAGGCCCTGGAATCCATCGAGAAGTTCGGCCGCTACCTCGACGTGGACGGCGACGGCATCGGCTACCGGACCTATCCGGGCACCCACCCGGACAAGGGCGCCTTCTTCACCCGCGGCACCTCCCGGGACGAGTACGCGGCGTACACCGAGTCCCCCGAGGCCTACCAGCGCAACATGGAGCGGCTGTCGCTCAAGTGGCGGACCGCGGCCACGCTGGTGCCGAAGGCCGAGGTGGGCGGCGGCGGCAACACCGCCGGCATCATCTTCTACGGCACCAGCGCCCTGCCCATGGCGGAGGCGCTGGACCTGCTGGCGGAGGAGGGCATCCATCTGGACACCCTGCGCATCCGCGCCTTCCCGTTCGGCGAGGAGGTCTACCGCTTCATCGAGGACCACGAGGTGCTGTTCGTGGTCGACCAGAACCGGGACGCCCAGATGCGCACGCTGCTGGTCAACGAGGGCGACATCGACCCGGCGCGGCTGGTGTCGGTGCGCTACTTCGGCGGCCTGTCGATCTCCGCCGACACGATTCAGGAACAGGTGTCCGAGTACTACACCGCGCGCAAGCTGCCGCGGCTCACGGAGGTTAAGTCATGACGTTCGTGGCGAAACCGCGGGTGCATCATCCGCGCCTGCCGGTCAACGAGATCGGCCTGACCCGGCGCGACTACGAGGGCGCCGTCTCCACCCTGTGCGCCGGCTGCGGCCACGATTCGGTGAGCGCCGCCATCGTGCAGGCCTGCGCCGAGCTGTCGCTGCCGCCGCACCGGTTCGCCAAGATCTCCGGGATCGGCTGCTCGTCGAAGACGCCGAGCTACTTCCTGTCCCGTTCCCACGGCTTCAACTCGGTGCACGGGCGCATGCCGTCGGTGGCCACCGGCGCCAACCTGGCGAACCGGGAACTCTACTGCGTGGGCATCTCCGGCGACGGGGATTCGGCGTCCATCGGGCTCGGCCAGTTCGCCCACATCGTGCGCCGGCGCATCAACATGCTCTACGTGGTGGACAACAACGGCACCTACGGCCTCACCAAGGGTCAGTTCTCCGCCACCAACGACAAGGGCTCGACCTCGAAGAAGGGCAAGCCGAACCTGTACGAGCCCATCGACCTGGTGAGCATGGCGCTGCAGATCGGCGCCAGCTTCGTGGCGCGCAGCTTCTCCGGCGACAAGCGCCAGCTCGTGCCGCTGATCAAGGCCGGCCTGATGCACCGGGGCTTCGCCTTCATCGACGTGATCTCCCCCTGCGTGGCTTTCAACAACCACAACGGCTCCACCAAGAGCTACGAGTACGTGCGCGGTCACAGCGAGAGCCTGGTCGCCGCAGATTACGTCCGGGGCGGCAGCGAGATCACCGCGGACTACGAGCCCGGCACCACCGAGGACGTGCGCATGCCGGACGGCTCGCTGCTGCGGCTGCACAAGCTGGACCGGGACTACGATCCCCACGACCGGGTCGGCGCGCTGGACCACGTGCAGCGCTGCCAGGCCGAGGGGGAGGTGGTCACGGGACTGCTCTACGTCGACCCGAACGCCGGCGACTGCCACGAGATCCTCGACACCGTCGAGCGGCCGCTCAACAGCCTCGGCGAGGCCGAGCTGTGCCCGGGCAGCGAGGCGCTGGACGGGATCAACGCGAGCTTCCGCTAACCCGACCCGCCTCCCATGTAGGAGCGGCCTCCCGGCCGCGATCGGCAGGGCTCAGGCGAATGCGCGGGGCATACCCAGGGCCAGGCCGCCGCGATGCGGCGGCCGATCGCGGCCGGGAGGCCGCTCCCACGGATGCAGGGCTCGACGTCGGCGGCCGATCGCGGCCGGGAGGCCGCTCCCACGGATGCGGGGCTCGACGCCGGCGGTCGATCGCGGCCGGGAGGCCGCTCCTACGGGGGGCGTGGGGTGGCGGGGCTGGGATTGGGCGCCTTACACCCCGCTCAAGGGTGATTTACATCTCGCCGCCCCGGCATTTTTGTTGCGGGGCGATAATTCCTTCTCGATAATACGCGCCCTTCACGGCCCCCGGGGCGGGACCTGGCGGGCTTTTCGGGCGACGACTGGACGACTGAGAGGAACCGCCGTGGCATTACCCAGCCTTGACGACTATTTCCCCGACTGGAAAGAGCGCGAAGCGCTCGCGGAGGCGATGATCCCGATCATCGGCCGGCTGTACCGCAGCAACGTGGTGACGTACTGCTACGGCCGCGCGCTGAACAACCAGAGCGTGCTGCAGATCATGAAGACCCACCGCTACGTGCGGCAGGTCGCCAAGAACGAACTCTCCGAGTTCGAGAGCTATCCGATCATCGAGGCGCTCGCCCAGCTCGACCTCGGCCCCTCCCACATCGACGTCGGCAAGCTCGCCACCCGGTTCATGGAGGAGAGCGAGGGCAACGGCATCACGCCGCTGGAGTTCGTCACCCGGGAGTGCTCCGAGGTCATCGGTCGGCACGTGCCGCCGCTGGAGAAGCCCCAGGACGTGGTGCTGTACGGCTTCGGCCGCATCGGCCGGCTGCTGGCCCGGCTGCTCATCGAGAAGACCGGCAGCGGTCAGCAGCTCCGCCTGCGGGCCATCGTGGTGCGCAAGGGCAGCGACGACGACATCATCAAGCGGGCGAGCCTGCTGCGCCGGGACTCGGTCCACGGCAGCTTCCTCGGCACCATCCGGGTCGACGAGGAGAACAGCTGCATCGTCGCCAACGGCAACGTGATCCGGGTCATCTACGCCGGCGCGCCGGAGGAAGTGGACTACGAGCAGTACGGCATCCACGACGCCATCGTCATCGACAACACCGGCGCGTGGCGCGACGAGGCCGGCCTGTCCAAGCACCTGCAGAGCAAGGGGGCGGCCCGCGTGGTCCTCACCGCGCCGGGCAAGGGCAACATCAAGAACATTGTCTCCGGCATCAATTCCCAGGCCATCACCAAGGACGACAAGGTGCTGGCGGCGGCGTCCTGCACCACCAACGCCATCGTGCCGGTGCTCAAGGCGATGAACGACAAGTTCGGCATCGTCCACGGTCACATGGAGACGGTGCACTCCTACACCAACGACCAGAACCTGATCGACAACTACCACAAGAAGAACCGGCGGGGGCGGGCGGCGCCGCTGAACATGGTGATCACCGAGACCGGCGCCTCCTCGGCGGTGGTCAAGCTGCTGCCGGAGCTCGGCGGCAAGCTGACCGGCAACGCCATCCGCGTGCCCACGCCGAACGTGTCGCTGGCGATCCTCAACCTGACCCTGTCCCGGGACACCAGCGTCGAGGAGGTCAACGAGTACCTGCGCTACATGGCGCTGCACTCGGACCTGCAGCGGCAGATCGACTACACCAACTCGCCCGAGGTGGTGTCCTCGGACTTCGTCGGCAACCGCCATGCCTGCATCGTCGACGGCGGCGCCACCATCGGCGCGGACAACCGGGTCGTGCTGTACGTGTGGTACGACAACGAGTACGGCTACGCCTGCCAGGTGGTGCGCGTGGTGCAGAAGTGGGCGGGTATCTCCTATCCGCTGATTCCCAAGGACGTGGTCCACCAGGGCTTCTGACCGCCTTCGCGTCGGGGGCGTCGGGACCTTGCGACGCCGTCGGGAGGGCTATGCTGGTCGTCCGACGGCGGCCGTGTCGGGCGCTTCGGCGTGTCACGATCCATGGCGGCTTCGGGGCGCGTGAACGGTTGACGCCCCGGGTCGGGCCGGCGGGAATTTTGCTCGAATTGGCCGCAGACGTTGGCATGGAAGGCGCCGGGCCACTATAATTCGCGCGGCCTCCCGAGGCTCCGTGGCCGCCGCCCGCCGGTCGGCACGGCTGGCTTCTCGTCCCTCGCCGGCAACACGTCCGGCTCGTTCGACGGCAGCCAGCCGCCCTGGCGCCGGTCATCACAGCCGCATCGGAAAGCCGACACCATCCCGGAAGGGCGTTCAGGTCGGCGCGCCGACCATGTCCTGCGCACCGGGGGCAAATCGGGGTCCAACAGGATCAGCGCGACGGATGCTAGTCCGGTCGCGCGTCATTTCAGGAACGTTGTCGCAGGGAACCTGTCTTCCATGATCAAAACCAAGAAGGGCCTGGACCTGCCCATCGCCGGATGCCCGGAGCCGGTGATCGAGTCGGGGGCTGCCGTCGGATCGGTGGCGCTGCTCGGAAACGACTATCCCGGCATGAAGCCGACCATGCACGTTCAGGAGGGCGACCGGGTCAAGCGCGGCCAGGTGCTGTTCACCGACAAGAAGACCGAGGGCGTCAAGTACACGGCCCCGGCCGCCGGCGTCGTGTCCGGCATTCATCGCGGCGCCAAGCGGGCGCTGCTGTCGGTGGTGGTCGAGCTGGAAGGCGACGACGCCGAGTCGTTCCGCGCCTACGACGCCGGCGAGCTGCCCTCCCTGTCCCGGGACGCGGTCGTCGAGAATCTGGTCGACAGCGGGCTCTGGACGGCGCTGCGCACGCGTCCCTTCAGCCGGGTTCCCGGCCTGGACAGCGAGCCCCATTCCATCTTCGTCACGGCCATGGACACCAATCCCCTGGCGGCGGAGCCGGCGCTGGTCATCGCCGAGTACCAGGCGCAGTTCCAGGCGGGTCTGGCCGTGCTGGCCCGGTTGACCGAAGGCAAGGTGTTCGTCTGCCACGCGGCGGATCAGACGGTGCCCGGCGGCCAGGATGCCAGGGTGGTGCTGGAAGGCTTCGCCGGACCTCATCCGGCCGGTCTGCCCGGCACCCACATTCATTACCTGGATCCGGTCGGGCCCCACAAGACGGTGTGGTTCGTCGGCTACCAGGACGTCATCGCCTTCGGCTTCCTGTTTCTCGAGGGCAGCCTGTGGAACGAGCGCGTCGTCGCCCTCGGCGGCCCCAGCGCCAAGCGCCCGCGGCTGGTGCGCACGCTGCTCGGCGCCAACCTGAAGGACCTCACGTCCGGCGAGCTCGAGGACGGTGAGCATCGGGTGATCTCGGGCTCGGTGCTGGCGGGACGCACCGCCGAGCACCCCGAGGACTTCCTGGGTCGCTACCACGTGCAGGTGTCGACCCTGCCGGAGGACCGGGAACGCCGGCTGTTCGGCTACCTGTCCCCGGGGCCGGACCGCCACTCGGTCTTCCCCATCTATCTCTCCAAGTGGCTGGGCAAGCGGCCGCTGAACTTCACCACCACCACCAACGGCAGCCCCCGGGGCATGGTGCCCGTCGGCACCTACGAGCGGGTGATGCCCCTCGACATCCTGCCGACCCAGCTTCTGCGGAGCCTGCTGGTGAAGGATCTGGAGACCGCCATCAACCTGGGTTGCCTGGAGCTGGACGAGGACGACATCGCCCCGTGCACCTACGTCTGCCCGGCCAAGTACGAGTACGGTCCCGTGCTGCGGGACGTGCTGACCACCATCGAGAAGGAAGGGTGAGGGCCGCCATGACGCCGGAACCGCACGTCCGCAAGGTCAGAGAGGAAGCTTCGACATGAGTCTGCGCTCGTTCATGGACGGCCTCGCGCCGCAGTTCGAAAAGGGCGGCCGCCTGCAGGCGCTGTATCCGGTGTACGAGGCCATCGACACGGCCCTCTACACGCCGGGGCACGTCACCGACGGCGCGTCCCACGTGCGCGACGGCCTCGACCTCAAGCGCATCATGATGACCGTGTGGATGTGCGCCTGGATCCCGGCGCTGGCCGGCAGCTACTTCACCGGCCTGCTGGCGCTGCAGGCGCTCCAGTCCGTGGGCGCCACGTCGGTGGACTCCTGGCACGCCATCATCCTCGACCCGCTCATCGGCTACGATCCCGGCAGCGTCTGGGACTGCCTGGTCTACGGCCTGGCGCACTTCCTGCCGCTGTACATCGTGGTGTTCGCGTCGGGCATCGCCTTCGAGGTGCTGTTCGCTTCCAAGCGCGGCCACGAGGTCAACGAAGGCTTCTTCGTGACCAGCATCCTGTTCACGCTGACGCTGCCGCCCACCACGCCGCTGTGGATGGCCGCGGTCGGCATCATCTTCGGCGTCGTCATCGGCAAGGAAGTGTTCGGCGGCACCGGCAAGAACTTCCTCAACCCGGCGCTCACCGGCCGGGCATTCCTGTATTTCGCCTATCCCGCGGCCATGTCCGGCGACTCGGTCTGGGTCGCCGTGGACGGCTACACCCGGGCCACGCCGCTGGGCAGCGCGGCGCTCGGCGAGGATCTCGGCGTGTCCTGGATGGAGGCGTTCATCGGCCAGGTGCCCGGCACCCTGGGCGGCGAGTCCACGCTGGCGATCCTGATCGGCGCCGCCATTCTGCTCGCCACGCGCATCGCCTCCTGGCGGATCATGGTCGGCTGCGTGCTGGGTCTCGCGGTGACGGTGCTGCTGTTCAACAGCGTCAGCTCCACCAACCCGATGTTCCAGATGAGCCTGGCCTGGCACCTGGTGCTCGGCGGCTTCGCCTTCGGTACGGTGTACATGGCCACGGACCCGGTGTCCGCGGCCCACACGGAGACGGGACGGCTCATCTACGGCGTCCTGGTCGGCGTGATGTGCGGCATCATCCGCGTGGTCAATCCGGCCTTTCCGGAGGGGATCATGCTGGCCATTCTGTTCGGCAACCTGTTCGCCCCGCTGATCGACTACTTCGTCGTGCAGCGCAACGTCAAGCGGAGGCTCGCCCGTGCCTGATTCCGACAAGACATTCAACAAGGAAGGTCTGAAGAACGTCCTGTTCGTGGCCATCTCGGTGTGCCTGGTGTGCTCCATCGTGGTGTCCACCGCCGCCGTGATGCTGAAGCCCCAGCAGCGGGCCAACCAGGAGTACGACCAGAAGCAGAACATCCTGCGCGCCGCCGGCATGCTGCCCGAGGGCAGCAACGTCGACGCCGAAGGGCACACCGTCGACGAGCTGTTCAGCGAGTTCGAGGTGCGTGCCGTCGACCTGAAGACCGGCGAGTTCACCGACGCGGTGAACCCGGATTCCTACGATCCGATCGCCGCGGCCAAGGATCCGGCCATGTCCACGGACCTGACCCAGCAGCAGGACATCGCCACCATCGGCCGGCGCGAGGACATCTCCGAGGTGTACATCCGGCGCAACGAGCAGGGCGCCATCGACAAGGTGGTGCTGCCGGTGCGGGGCTACGGCCTGTGGGGCACCCTGTTCGGCTATCTGGCGCTGGAAGGGGATCTGCGGACGGTGGCCGGCCTCGGCTTCTACCAGCAGAAGGAGACCCCCGGCCTCGGCGGCGAGGTGGACAACCCGATGTGGAAGGCCCAGTGGCCCGGAGTGTCCATCTACGACGAGTCGGGCGACCCCGCCGTCGAGCTGGTGAAGAGCCGCTCGCCGAAGGACAGCCCGGCCGCCAAATACGAAGTGGACGCGCTGTCCGGCGCGACGCTGACCACCAAAGGGGTGGAGAACCTGGTGCGGTTCTGGACCGGCGAGCTCGGATTCGGTCCGTTCCTGAAGAACCTTCAGGGTCAGAGCACGGCCTGAGACAGAGGAAGCGTCATGTCAACTCCGAAAGAAGTACTGCTGGACCCGATCTTCAACAACAACCCCATCGCCCTGCAGGTGCTCGGCATCTGCTCGGCGCTGGCGGTGACCGTGAACATGTCGACCACGCTGGTGATGTGCGCCGCGGTGATCTTCGTCACCACGATGTCCAACGTCGCCGTGTCGCTGGTCCGCAACCGGGTGCCGTCGAGCATCCGCATCATCGTGCAGATGACCATCATCGCCTCGCTGGTGATCGTGGTGGACCAGTTCCTGCAGGCCTACGCCTACGAGATCTCCAAGAGCCTGTCGGTGTTCGTCGGCCTGATCATCACCAACTGCATCGTCATGGGCCGGGCGGAGGCCTTCGCGATGCAGAACGGGCCGGTCATGTCGGCCCTCGACGGCTTCGGCAACGCCCTGGGCTACTCGGTGATCCTGGTGGGCGTGGCGCTGATCCGTGAGCCGCTGGGCTCCGGCACGCTGCTCGGATTCGAGATCCTGCCGCGGGTGGCGGACGGCGGCTGGTACCACACCAACGGTCTGATGCTGCTGGCGCCGAGCGCGTTCTTCATCATCGGCCTGTTCATCTGGGCCATCCGCGCGTGGAAGCCCGAGCAGGTGGAAGCGTCCGAATACGAGATCGCCCCCAACCTGCAGTACAAGGAGGCCATGTAGTGTTGGAGCAATACCTGGGCCTGTTCATCCGGGCCGTCTTCATCGAGAACATGGCGCTGACGTTCTTCCTCGGGATGTGCACGTTCATCGCCATCTCCAAGAAGATCTCGACCGCCATCGGCCTCGGCATCGCCGTGGTGGTGGTGCTGGCCATCACCGTGCCGGTCAACAACCTGATCCTCAACTATCTGCTCAAGGAGGGCGCGCTGGCCTGGGCCGGGTTCCCCAACGTGGACCTGTCCTTCCTCGGCCTGCTGTCCTACATCGGCGTGATCGCGGCCATGGTGCAGATCCTCGAGATGTTCCTCGACCGGTTCGTGCCGTTCCTCTACAACGCGCTGGGCGTGTTCCTGCCGCTGATCACGGTGAACTGCGCCATCCTCGGCGCGAGCCTGTTCATGGTGGAGCGGGACTACAGCTTCGCCGAGAGCACGGTGTTCGGCCTGGGCGCCGGGGTCGGCTGGGCGCTGGCCATCACGGCGCTGGCGGGCGTGCGTGAGAAACTGAAGTACAGCGACGTGCCGGAGGGCCTGCGCGGGCTGGGCATCACCTTCATCTCGGTGGGCCTGATCAGCCTGTGCTTCATGTCCTTCGGCGGCATCGACATCTGACGGCGGCACGAAGCGGACAACTGGCGGCAACGCAGTAAGGACTGAAGATGATTGACCCCACCATTATGCTCGGCGTCGGCATGTTCACCGGGACGGTTCTGTTCCTGGTGGCGGTGATCCTGGTCGCGCGCTCCCGGCTGGTGAGCAGCGGCGACGTCACCATCGAGATCAACGACGACCCCGACAAGGCCGTGGTCGTGCCGGCGGGCGGCAAGCTGCTGGGTACCCTCGCCAACCAGGGCATCTTCCTGGCCAGCGCCTGCGGCGGTGGCGGCACCTGCGCCCAGTGCCGGTGCCGGGTGCTGGAGGGCGGCGGCAGCATCCTGTCGACCGAGGAGGGCCACTTCACCCGCGGCGAGATCCGCGACAACTGGCGGCTGTCCTGCCAGGTGGCGGTGAAGCAGGACATGAAGATCGAGATCCCGGAAGACGCCATCGGCGTCGAGCGCTGGGAGTGCGAGGTGATCTCGAACCCGAACGTGGCCACCTTCATCAAGGAGCTGAACCTGAAGCTGCCCGAGGGCGCCAATGTCGACTTCAAGGCCGGCGGCTACGTGCAGCTCGAGATTCCGCCCTACGAGATGGACTACAAGGACATCGACGTCGAGAAGGAATTCCACGGCGACTGGGACCGGTTTAACGTCTGGCAGCACCACAGCAAGGTGACCGAGACGACCATCCGGGCCTACTCGATGGCCAACTACCCGGAAGAGAAGGGCATCCTCAAGTTCAACATCCGGATCGCCTCGCCGCCGCCGGGCATGGACGTGCCCCCGGGCAAGATGTCGTCCTACGTGTTCAACCTGAAGCCCGGCGACAAGCTGACCGTGTTCGGGCCCTACGGCGACTTCTTCGTCAAGGACACCGACGCCGAGAAGATCTGGATCGGCGGCGGGGCCGGCATGGCGCCGCTGCGCTCGCAGATCTTCGACGAGATCAAGCGCAAGGGCCGCACCACCAGGATGAGCTACTGGTACGGCGCCCGCAGCCTGCGGGAGATGTTCTACGACGACGAGTTCGAGCAGCTCGCCGCCGAGAACGACAACTTCGAGTGGCACGTGGCGCTGTCCGACCCGCTGCCGGAGGACAACTGGACCGGCCACAAGGGCTTCATCCACCAGGTGGTGTTCGACCAGTACCTGAAGGACCACCCGGCGCCCGAGGACTGCGAGTACTACCTGTGCGGCCCGCCGCCCATGGTCGCCGCCGTGCTGCAGATGCTGGAGGACCTCGGCGTCGAGCCCGAGAACATCCTGCTGGATGACTTCGGCGGCTGACCGGGGCGCGAGCCCCGGCCCACACCCCCCGTAGGAGCGGCCTCCCGGCCGCGATCCCTGGCGCCGATAGCCGGAAATCGCGGCCGGGAGGCCGCTCCTACAGCGCGCATAGCGCTGTCCCGGAAACCCGGCATCTCCCGCCACGTGAACTATGCTTGATGCAATGGATCGTGCATGTCCTGTGGCAGGAGGGATTCCCACATGGCGGTAGCTTCCGAGCTCTCCGCAGACGGAGAAGAGCTGGTCATCCGGGTTTCCGGGCGGTTCGATTTCAGCGCTCATCAGGCGTTCAGGGATGCTTACGAGCTGCTCCCCGACCGGCCGCGCCGGTACCGCGTGGACATGCAGGACACCCAGTACCTGGACAGCTCGGCGCTGGGCATGCTGCTGCTGCTGCGGGACCACGCCGGCGGCGACAACGCGGAAGTGAACCTGGTGAACTGCAACGCCGACGTCCGCAAGATCCTCACCATCTCCAATTTCGAACAGCTCTTCAGCGTCCACTGATCGGGCCCGGGTCGACGGGTCGGGCTTCCGGTTCATGAAAGAATCCCTGCGCATCCTGGTCGCCGACGACAGCCACGTGGACCGGCTGCTGCTGTCCAGCATCGTCCGCAAGGAAGGGTACGAGGTGGTGGAGGCCATCGACGGCCCGGACACCCTGGAGAAGTTCCGGAGCTGGCGCCCGCAGATGGTCCTGCTCGATGCGCTGATGCCCGGCCTCGACGGTTTCGAGGTCGCCCACTTCATCAAGGACGAGGCGGGCGAGGACTTCGTCCCGATCATCTTCCTCACCTCGCTGACCGAGGCCGACGCGCTGGCGCGCGCCCTCGAGGTCGGCGGCGACGACTTCCTGTCGAAGCCCTACAACCAGGTGATTCTCAAGGCGAAGCTGTCCGCCATGCAGCGGCTCCGGGCGATGCACGTCACGATGCAGCGCCAGCGCGACGAGATCAGCCGCCACCATGCCCATCTGCTGCAGGAGCAGGAAGCCGCCAAGGCGGTATTCGACAACGTGGCGCACACCGGCAACCTCGACGAGCCGTTCATCCGCCACCTGATCTCGCCGCTGGCGGTGTTCAACGGCGACGTGCTGCTGGCGGAGCGCAACCCGGCCGGGGACCTCTATCTGCTGCTGGGTGATTTCACCGGTCACGGTCTGACCGCGGCGGTGGGCGCGCTGCCGCTGTCGGACATCTTCTACGGCATGACCCAGAAGGGTTTCACGGCATCGGAGATCCTGCGCGAAGCCAACCGCAAGCTGGCGGCGATTCTGCCGAAGGGCTATTTCTGCTGCGCGACCCTGGTGGCGATCAGCTTTCACAAGGGCACCCTGGAATTCTGGAACGGCGGCCTGCCGCCGGGATACCTGCTGCGGCCCGGATCCGCCGAGCTCACCCAGCTCGAATCCCGGCACCTGCCCCTCGGCATACTCGGCGACGACCGCTTCGAGGCCGGCACCGAGGTGATGGAGATGGCCTGCGGCGACCGGCTGGTGATGTGCACCGACGGCATCGTCGAGGCCAGGAACGAGTCCGGCGAGGCGTTCGGCTTCGACCGCTTTCACGCCGCCGCGCTGGGCGCGCCGGCCCGGGGAGCGGCGCCGGCGGCGAGCCCGTTCGAACGGCTCAAGCGGGAGGTGTACGCCCACATCGGCGGCACGGGGCGCGACGACGACCTCACCCTGGTGGAGGTCACCATGGTGCCGGCGGAGGAGGCCGTGCGCCCGCCGCCGGCGCTGGACTACCCGACGGAAGGCAGCGAGCAGTGGCGCCTGTCCTACGAGCTGGGCCCGGCCACGCTGCGGTCGTCGAACCCGCTGCCGCTGCTGCAGCAGATGCTCATGGAGTTTCCGCGCCTGCGGCGTCAGTCCGGCGCTATCTACACGGTGCTGTCGGAGCTCTACTCGAACGCGCTCGAGCATGGCCTGCTCGGCCTGGACTCCGGTCTCAAGCGCTCCGCCCGCGGCTTCGCCGAATACTACGCGGCGCGTGAGCGCGGCCTCGCCGAGCTGGACGGATGGATGCGCTTCGACTTCCGCTGCGAGGTCACCGGCCCCTGCGGCCGGCTGCAGGTCACCGTCACCGACAGCGGTGACGGCTTCGATCACGAACGCCAGCTCGCCGAAGCGGGCGCAGCGGAGGTCCGGGGATACCACGGTCGGGGGCTGCAGCTCCTGCGGCGGCTGTGCCAGTCGCTGACCTATCAGGGGCGGGGCAATCAGGTGGAGGCGGTGTTCGCCTGGAGGGACGACGATGGCTGAACGACTCGACCAGGCGATGCTTGCCGAGCTGCGGGCGCTCATGGAGGACGACTTTCCGACCCTGCTCGAAGCCTACCTGGCGGACTCCGAGCGCCGCCTGCTGGAGGCGTCCGACGCCTGGGCCGCCGGAGACTTCGATGCCCTGCGGCGCAGCGTTCACAGCCTGAAGGGCGCCTCGAGCAATCTCGGCGCCACCGAGCTGGCGGGACGCTGCCAGACCCTGGAGCATCTGGCCCGGGATCAGGTCGCCGACGGGGTTCCGGAGGCGCTGGATGCGGTGACCGCGGAGCTCAGGGAAGTCCAGGCCGCGCTGAGATCCGTCCGCGCTACCTGCTGACCCCCCGACCGCAGAAGCGGCCTCCCGGCCGCGATCCCCCACGCTTTCGACACCCCCGGGTAGGAGCGGCCTCCCGGCCGCGATCCCCAAGCTGCCGACACCCCCCGGTAGGAGCGGCCTCCCGGCCGCGATCCCCGACGTTACCCCGCGAAGGCCAACGTCTGCCGCAGGTCTTCGAGCCGCTCGGTCTTGACGGCCATTTCGGCTTCGAGCTCTTCGATCTCCGCGCTCAGACGACCCTGCTCCTCGCCCAGGTCCTTGGCGGTGAGCAGCATCTGGGCCCGGTCGGCGGCGGTGGACTCGTCGTCCAGCATGCCGCCGGCGATGGCGGCCAGCTCGCTCTTGATTTCGTCGAGGCGGCGTTCCCGGGCGGTGATGGCGCCGGCGATCTCGCGGACCTCGGACTCGGCCAGGTACAGCCGGCGCCCGTCCTGATAGGCCGCCTGGAAGGCGGTCTGCAGGCGCGCCGGACAGACGTTGCTGAACCCGGCGCCGCGCTCGCCCAGATTGAAGCCGTTGGCGGGCTGGCAGTACTGGTCCACCCCGTCCTCCCAGCCAGCCAGGTAGGCGTTGCGGTCCGGGGAGACGCCGTGCTTCATGCACGCGTCCATGTAACGCATCAGCGCGGAGCTGCCTTCGGTGCCGGAGAGGCCGTCGCGATAGCCGATGGTCTCCCAGTCGTTCGCCAGGCACTGGCTTTCGCTCAGGCTGGCGCAGCCGGTCACGCCCAGCAGGCCGGTGACGGCGATGAACAGCAGGTGACGGCGCATGGGAAACCTCCCTGTCAGTAGCACGCGCAGGAGCCTGGTGACAGCTTAGAGTAGGCGTCCCGCCGGAAACGGTGCCGGGTTCACAAACCTGGAGGCGGATGCCGGAGAGGACGCCGTGCCGATGCGGTCGCGCAGCGCCGCCGGCACTGGGTATGATGCGTTTCAAATTCGGGAGGGCCAGCCAATGTCGGAATCCGTACTGACCTACGACGTCCAGGATCACGTCGGCGTCATCACGCTCAATCGCCCCGAGGCGATGAACTCGTTGAACTACCAGCTCTACGCCGAGCTCGAGGACACGGTGCGCGGCGCCACCGCCCGGGCGCTGGTGATCACCGGGGCGGGGCGGGCGTTCTGCGCCGGCGACGACGTCAAGCAGATTCTCGGCGGCGGCGAAGCGCCGCCCGCGGAATTCCGCGAGCGCAGCCAGCGCACCGGCGGCCTCACGCCGGCCGCGGACGCGCTGCTCTACACGGACATCCCGGTGATCGCGGCGGTCAACGGCGCGGCGGTCGGCTGGGGCATGGAGCTCGCGCTGATGGCCGACATCCGGGTCGCCTCGGAGCAGGCGCGGTTCGGCGAGCTGTTCGTGGTGCGCGGCCTGTGCTGCGACGCCCCCGGGCTCGGCCGGCTGGCGCAGCTCGTGGGCCGGGAGCGCGCCGCCGAGCTGCTGTTCACCGGCGAGGTCATCGACGCGGCCACGGCCCGTGACATCGGGCTGGTGTCCCGGGTGGTGGCGCCGGATGCGCTGCTGCCCACGGCGCTGGAGCTGGCCGGGCGGATCGCCGCCAATCCGCCGCTGGCAGTGCAGGCGCTCAAGGCCGGTCTGCGCCGGACCCTCGAGCCGGACTGGCGGGACACCGGCCGCTGGGCCATCGAGCAGATCACCCGGTTGCGTCAGACCGAGGACTCGAAAGAAGGGGTGCGGGCGTTCCTCGAGAAGCGCCAGCCGGTCTACGTCGGCCGCTGAGGCTCGCCGTCCACCTCGATGGTGACCCGGTCCGGGTAGAATGCGAAGTACCCGGTCAGCGGGCGGCATTCGTCGTAGGGTTCCAGGTAGGCCCACACGGCGTCCTCGAGGCGCGTGTCCGGCAGCTCGATGGTCCAGTAGCTCGCGTAGCCCTTGAACGGGCAGTAGGTGCGGGTTTCCGACGGCGCGAGCACGTGGCGCTCGACGTCCTCCGGCGGCAGATACCAGACGGGATCGTGGCGCGTCTCGTGAACCAGAAACGCGGCCCGGGAGTCGGCGATCTCGCGGCCGCCGGCGAGCACGCGCACGTGGCTCGGCGTCCGGGTCGCGGTGATCCGGTGGTTCGGGAACTGGGAGAAGCCGGGTGCGGGGTTGTCCATGGAAAACCTCCGTGGCCTGGTCGATCCGCAGCGGGCGGCGGGCGGCGCGCTCGTTCCCCGCTCACTCAATCTGATCCAATGTCATCAGTCAGGGAGCATCAACATGGTTGCACAGGCGAAGCCGGTGGGGAACCAGCGCTACCGGGAGTCCTACGGACGTTACCTCGAGGACTTCACGGTCGGCGACGTGTACGAGCACCGTCCCGGCCGCTCCATCACGGAAACGGACAACACCTGGTTCACGCTGCTGACCATGAATCAGCATCCGCTGCACTTCGATCGCGAGTACGGCGCGAAGAGCGAGTTCGGCCAGGTGCTGGTGAACTCCTGCCTCACGCTGTCGCTGGTGACCGGTATGTCGGTGTCGGACGTCAGTCAGAAGACGGTGGCGAATCTGGGCTGGAACGACGTCAGGCTGACCGGGCCGGTGTTCGTCGGCGACACCATCTACGCCGAATCCGAGGTGCTCGAGATCCGCGAGTCGAAGTCGCGGCCCACCCAGGGCATCGTGAAGATCCGCACCCGGGGCCTAAAGCAGGACGGCACCGAGGTGATCAGCTTCGAGCGGGCGATGCTGATCCCGAAGCGGGGGCACGCGGTGGACGACGCGGTGGATTATTGAAACGCCGGCCCTGCAGGAGCGATCTCCAGCGCCGGTGGGCGAGCAGGGCAGGTCAGGCGGCGGCGTAGGCCCGGGCCTGGACGAGGCGGGCGTCGATGAGTTCCTGGGCCACGTCCCGGCAGCTTCCGCAGCAGCTCCCGGCGCCACACAGCTCTTCGAGCTCATCGACGTGGGCGACGCCCTGGGCGTCCACGGCCTCGTGGATGTCTCGATCGGTGACGGCGTGGCAGACGCAGACGTACATGGGACTACCTCATCGACAATGGCGTTAGTTAAATGCAAATCATTCTTGATTGCAATAGTTTCTTGTTGCCATCCGCAGATGCGGGGCGTTCCCGCATGAGAACAATATTCATTTCAAAATCAACAGGTTACGCTTGATATGTCAGCTAGCCTGCGGCATCCTGCCTCCACTTCAGCGTGGATGGATTCATGAAGACTCTCGATAAAGACGTCATCGACTACCTCAATCGCGTGCTCAAGAACGAGCTGACGGCCATCAACCAGTACTTCCTGCACTCGAAGATGCTGGCGGACATGGGGCTCAAGCGCCTGGCCAAGCACGAGTACGAGGAGTCCATCGACGAAATGAAGCACGCGGATGCGCTGATGGAGCGCATCCTGTTTCTGGAAGGGCTGCCGAATCTTCAGGATCTGGGCAAACTCTACGTCGGTGAAGACGTGAAGGAGATGCTCGAGTGCGACCTGAAGCTCGAGATGGAAGGGTTGCCCCTGCTGCGGGACGCCGTCACCCACTGCGAGCAGGTGGCCGACTACGGCAGCCGGGCGCTGTTCCAGGACATCCTCCAGTCCGAGGAGGAGCACGTGGACTGGATCGAGACCCAGCTCGGCCTGATCGACAAGATGGGCCTGCAGAACTACGTCCAGTCGCAGATGCTGGGGGAGTAATCCCGGCCCTCCGGATGCCGGCCGCGCCGTCCGCCCGGGCGGCGCGCTCATGACCGCCGCGCCGCCGCCCGCCTGGCTGCGGGACACGCTGCGCGAGGGCTACGGCCTGCTCGCCCGGGGCGATTTCCGCGGCGCCGCGGCCCGGTGCCAGCGCCTGCTGCAGGCCAAGCCGGATCTGGTCGAAGCCCACTTTCTGGTGGGCCTGATCGCCCAGGAGTCCGGCGACACGCGCACCGCGCTGCACGGCTTCGGTTCCGTCACCACCCTGGATGCCACCCACGGCGCGGCCTGGGCGCAGCTCGCCCGGCTGTACATGCGGCTCGGCCACGTGCGGCGCGCGGACGACGCGCTGGAACGGGCCGTCGCCCACCAGGACGGCAACCCGGTGGTGCAGGATCTTATCGCCAATACCTTCAGCCTGCTCGGGGAGCAGGACCGTGCCGCCGAATGGCTGGAGCGCGCCGTGGCCGCCCGGCCCGAGCACGTGCCGTTCCTGGTCGATCTCGCCAACAACCAGATGTTCCGGGGGCAGCTCGAAGAGGCCCAGCGCACCGTGCGACGGGCGCTGACGCAGCGCCCCGACAACGCCAATGCCCACTGGCTGCTCGCCAACCTGCGGCGGGCCACGGACCGCAGCCACGTGGAGGAGCTCCAGCGGCTGCTGGCGGCCCCGGATCTGGCCGACCGGTCCCGGGCGTTTCTGGCCTACGGGCTCGGCAAGGAACTGGAGGATCTCGAGGACTGGGACGCGGCCTTCGAGGCTTTCGCCGACGGCGCCCGGGCGCGGCGGCGCACCCTGCGCTTCGACGAGCAGGCCGAGATCGAGACCTTCGCCGCCCTGGCGGAGACGCTGACGGAACGGTGGCTGGCCGGCGCCGGGGAAGGGGACCCGGACCCGTCGCCGATCTTCGTGATCGGCCAGCCCCGCACCGGCACCACCCTGGTCGAGCGGATCATCGCCAGCCACTCGGCGGTGCACTCGGCGGGCGAGCTCCGCCAGTTCGGCAGCTGCCTGCGGCGGCTGGCGGACTATCAGGGCGAGCGGCGTGATTCCGCCGCGCTGATCCGGGCGGCCGCCGCCATAGAGCCGCGGCGCCTCGGGGCCGCCTATCTGATGACCACGGAGCGCCTGCGCGGCAGTCTGCCGCGGTTCGTCGACAAGCTGCCCACCAACTATCGTTATCTGCCGCTGATCCTGGCCGCGCTGCCGGCGGCCAGGATCGTGCACCTGCGGCGCAATCCGATGGACGCCTGCTTCGCGAGCTTCAAGCAGCTCTTTGCCGACGCCTATCCCCATTCCTACGATCAGCAGGAAATGGCCCGTCACCACGCGCGCTATCTCGAGCTGATGAGCACGTGGCGGTCGCGGTTCGGCGACCGCTTCCTTGAGGTGGACTACGAACGGGTGGCCGCGGAGCCGGAGCCCGAGGCCCGTCGGATCATCGAGTTCCTCGGCCTGCCCTGGGAGGACGCCTGCCTGGAGTTTCACGCCAGCCGGGACGCGGTCACCACGGCCAGCGCGGTGCAGGTCCGGGAACCGGCCCACACCCGGTCCATCGGCCGCTGGCGCCGTTACCAGCGTCAGCTCGAGCCCATGCGCGAGGCCCTGGCGGCCAGTGGCGTCGAATTGCTCACTTGACGCTCGTCGGGCCGCGCCACATAGTTTCGTCACTGGTTTCGCAGCGGTATGCCGCCAGTGCGTACCGCAATGACTCAAAGACTTCCGGGGGTATGTATGGGGAGGGATGTCCGATCCCGTTCGCGTCGCGCCGTCAGCTCGGCCGCCACTCAGCCGCAGGCATCTGTTCCGCGCCGCTCACGACTGGCGACCGCCATCTCGGCCGCCATGGTGGCCGGGTCCGCGGCGGCGCCTGCCATGGGCGCCCAGCTCGAGGAGATCGTCGTCACCGCCACCAAGCGGGAAGAGTCGGTGATGGACGTGCCTCTGGCCGTCCAGGCCCTGTCCGGTGATTTCCTGCGCGACGCCAATCTCGACGACGTGAAGGACCTGGTGCACTTCACGCCGGGCGTCACCGGCAACTCCAAGGACAGCTTCCTGGACGCCATCCGCGTGCGCGGCATCGTCACCAACGACTTCGGCAACGGCGGCGATCCGTCCATCGGCGTGTACAAGAACGGCTTCTATCAGGGGCGCAACGGCGCCGGCGTGGTGAGCCTGTTCGACACCGAGCGTGCCGAGATCCTGCGCGGCCCTCAGAACTTCCTGTTCGGCCGCAACTCCATCTCCGGGGCCATGAACATCTTCACCGTCCGGCCCACCATCGGTGATCCCGACGCCTACGTGGACGCGCGGTTCGGCGAGCGCGGCGTGTTCGTGGTGGAAGGCGCGTTCAACCAGACGCTGACGGATTCCTTCGCCGTGCGGCTGGCGGCCTACCACTCCGAGGAAGACGGCTACGTCGAAAACGTGGTCACCGGCAACGACTTCATCGAGCACGACAAGGACGCGTTCCGGCTCACCGGGCTGTGGGACAACGGCGGCCCCCTGACGGTGGTCGCCATGGTCGAGGTGGAGGACCGGGAGCAGTCCGGCACGATCTACCGGGCCACCGGGGAGGGCGGCTCCTACGCGCTGCTCGAGTCCATCTACGGCGAGCTGCCGGTGCCGAACGACCCGCGCGACGTCGCCATCGACGAGCCGGACAACGGCATCATCGACAACGGCGAGCATTTCAGCGCCCAGCTCGAGGTCAACTACGACCTCCCGTGGGGCACGTTCACCTCGCTGACCGGCTTCAAGAACCACGACTACCACTACACGGAAGACTTCGACGCCACGGCGCTGACCATCTTCAACTACGAGCAGATCCAGGACGGCGAGTACTTCGAGCAGGAGTTCCGGATCACCTCGGACACCGACGGCATGTTCAGCTGGTACGCCGGCGCCTCCTACTACGAGGAGGACATCGACACCCGTTTCCTGGGCCAGCAGGACGAGGACCTGTACTGCAACGTCTACTGGGGCGACACCTGCCAGGGCGTGTTCGACTTCTACAACAACTACTACGGCGGGGCCTACGCCTACGTGCTGCAGGACTACTTCGGCACCTACACCTGGACGCCGAGCCCCACCGGCCGGATGGACGACTGGAACGAGACCAAGGGCGACTTCCGCGGCTGGGCGACCTATGTCGACCTGAACTGGCAGTTCACCCCGGCCTGGGACCTGTCCCTCGGCGCCCGCTACACCTGGGACGAGAAGAAGATGTCCCAGGAGGTGCTGACCGCCCTCAATCCGAGCCCGGTGCTCGGCAACCGGGTGCAGACCGGCTTCACCACCTCCGCCGGTCCGATCAGCGAGACCCTGGACTGGAACAAGACCACCTGGCGCGCCGCCCTCAACTTCCGGCCCAACGACGACACGCTGCTGTTCGGCACCGTCACCACCGGCTACAAGCAGGGCGGTTTCAACAGCTTCAACGTCAGTCCCGGCGGGAGCTGGGGCGCGGTGGACGCGCTGCCCGGCACCCACGTGCCCGGGTCCTTCGACGGCGAGCAGGTGATCTCCTACGAGCTGGGCTACAAGGGCTCGGTGCTGGACCGGCGCGGCCAGATCCAGCTCAACGCCTTCTTCTACGACTACGAGGACCTGCAGTCGACCTGCACCACGCCGGGCACGCCTGGCGTCGAGGTCTGCAACGTCGGCCAGGTGGACGGCTACGGCCTGGAGGGCACCTTCACCTTCGCCCTCGGTGAGAACTGGACCTTCGGCACCGGCTTCGCTTACTTCGACAGCGAGGCGGACGGCGTGCAGGAGTTCTGTGACGAGGGCGAGCTGATCTTCGGCACCGCGGACGCCTGCGAAGGCCAGTCGATCCCCGGCGCGCCGGAGTGGACTTTCTTCGCCAATCTCGACGCCAACTTCCCGGTTCGCGGCGGCGCCTGGTACGGCAACCTGTTCTACAGCTGGGAAGACGAGACCCGGGCGAGCTGGGTGCCGATCAACGACCAGAGCCGGGCGTTTCCGTTCGGCAACCGCTACGTGAACGAGTATTCCGAGCTGCAGGGCATGTTCGGCTTCCGCTCCGAGGCGGGCTGGGCGCTGGCCGTGTACGGCGAGAACCTGCTGGACGACGAGTACTACGACTCCGGCGGCAGCGGCGGCAACCCCGCGAACCCCTACGTGCAGAGCGACATCAGCCCGAGCCGGCCGCGCACCCTGGGGGTCCGCTTCAGCTACGACATCTGATGGCGTCCGACCGCCTGCGGATCACCCGGCGCGACTTCCTCAACGGGGTCGCGCTGGGCGGTGTCGCCGCAGGGCTCGCGCCGGCCGAAGCGCTCGGCGCCCGTGCCCGGGACGGCGTCTACTATCCCCCGATGCTCACCGGCATGCGGGGCAGCCATCCCGGGTCCTTCGAGGTGGCCCATGGCCTGGCGTGGACCGGCCAGACCTTCTCGCTGCCGCCGGCGCCGGACGAGGACGGCTACGATCTCGTGGTGGTCGGCGGCGGCATTTCCGGCCTCGCCGCAGCTCTGTTCTTTCGTGACGCGCACGGTCCCGATGCGCGCATCCTGATCCTCGACAACCACGACGACTTCGGCGGCCATGCCAAGCGCAACGAGTTCGTGGTCGACGGCGTGCGCCTCATCGGCTACGGCGGCAGCCAGTCCATCGACACCCCGAGCAGCTACTCGGCCGAGTCGATGGGTCTGCTGGCGCGCGTCGGGATCGACGTCCAGCGGTTCTACGACTACTACGACCAGGGGTTCGAGGCGCGCCACGGCCTGCGCCGCGGCATCTATTTCGCGGCCGAGCATTACGGCCGCGATCTGGCATTGCCCAACGTGTTCCGCGGCTATTTCGGTGATCAGCCGCGGGACGTGGCCGGCGTCGTCGCCCGCTATCCGCTGTCCGACAGCGAGCGGGCCGCGCTGGTGACCCTGCTGACCGCCGAGCGGGACCCGCTGGCGGCACTGTCGCCGGCGGCCAAGGTCGACCGGCTGAGACGCACCAGCTACTCGGACTTCCTGCGCCAGGTGCACGGCCTGCCCGAGCCGGTGATCGAGATCATCCGCGACATGCCCCGGGGCCTGTGGGGCGTGGGCTGGGACGGCCTGTCGGCGCTGGAAGCCGTGCGCATGGGCATGCCCGGCATCGGCCCGGTGGACGAGTCCCTCGCCGACGTCACCGGCTACGGCGAGGAGCCCTACATCTTCCACTTCCCTGACGGCAACGCCGGGGTGGCGCGGGCCATCGTGCGCCAGCTCCTGCCGGACGCGGTGCCCGGCAGCACCATGGAAGACCTGGTGACGGCCATGGTCGACTACGGCCGGCTGGACGTCGACGGCGCGGCGACCCGGATCCGTCTGAACAGCACGGCGATCGACGTGCGCCATACCCCCGGCGGCCGCCAGGTCGACGTGGGCTACGTGCGCGACGGCACGGTGCGCAAGGTCCGCGCCCGGCACGTCGTGCTGGCCTGCTACAACTCGATGATCCCGCATCTCTGCCCGGAGCTGCCGGCGGCGCAGAAGGCGGCCATCGAGTACGCCGAGAAGGTGCCGCTGGTGTACACCAGCATCGCGGTGCGCAACTGGCGGGCCTTCGCCGACAGCGGCTTCGGCAGCTTCTACGTGCCGAAGCCGGGCCTCATGCATTCCTTCGGCCTGGACTTCCCCGTCAGCATGGGCGACTACCGCTTCACCGACGCCGCGGACCAGCCCACGGTGATCCACGGCTCCTGGGTGCCCACGGCGCCGGATCAGGGGTTGTCCGCCCGGGAGCAGCACCTGATCGGCCGCCGCCAGCTCTACGAGATTCCCTTCGACGCCTTCGAGGCGGACATCGTCGCCAAGATGAACGGCGCCCTCGGCGCCCACGGCTTCGACGCCGGCCGGGACATTGCCGCCATCACCGTGAACCGCTGGCCCCACGGCTACGCCTACGAGTACAACGACTACTCGGACCCTGAGGGCTGGGGGCCGGAAAACGGGCCCCACGTCGCCGGGCGGGCCCAGATCGGCCGCATCTCCATCGCCAACTCCGATGCCGCGGGCTACGCCTACGTCAACGGCGCCATCGACGCCGCCTACCGGGCGGCGCAGGAACAGACGAAAACGACCTGAGGAGCATCGTCATGCAGATCCTGAAGCCCGTCCTGCTTGCCGGCGGCCTGATCGCCTCCGCTGCGGCGTGGTCGGAGACCCCTCTGCCGGCGGAGCTCACCGCCGAAGACCTGGCCGGCGCCATTTTCGAGCGCCCGGACGTCGAGGAGATCGAGCGGGACGGCCGGACGATTCTCGACGTGACCTCCCTGAAGAGCAGCGACGGCCGCTTCGCCTCCGGCATGTACCGCGCCGGCAAGTCCCGCTTCGAGATCACCGAGCCCTACGGCGTCGACGAGTTCATGTACTTCCTCGAAGGCAGCGTGACGCTGACCTCGCCGGACGGCACCGTGCAGGTGATCGAGGCCGGCGAGGCGGTGACCATTCCCAAGGAGTGGACGGGCGTCTGGGAGACGGACGGCTACACCAAGATCTGGGTGATCTACTCCGAGGACGGCTCCGGCCTCTGACCGGGGCGCATCCGCCACGCCGCCAGGGCGATCCACCCGAACAGGGCGAACTCCGCCACCCGCTGCCAGAGGCCCCGGATCGGACTGTCCGGCTGGGGTCCCAGTGCCAGGAAGAACACGCCGAGTACCGCGGTGGCGGCGAATACCGCCGACAGTGCCGTGCCCTGGCTCCCCGGGCGCCGCAGCAGCGCCCGGCCGATGAGCAGCAGCCCGAATCCGCCGCCCAGGTACTCCAGCAGGCCACCGGCATTGTGCACGGACTGGCGCAGCGATCCGGATGACGGACAGCCGGCGTCGCAGGGCGCCACCGCGGCGATCAGATAGCCCGCGGAGACCCCGAGCAGCAGCAGCGCGCCGGCGGCGCCGCCACGGGTCGGCGCGAGCTGGCGCCAGCCGCAGAGAACGAACACGGCGACCAGCGCGCCCACCGGCAGGAACACGCCCAGATTGACCAGCGTCGCGTGCGGCGCGCCGTCGGCGCCGAGCTCGCTCAGGTACTGGGACGACGGGTCGTAACCCGGCACCAGCACGCCGCCCAGCAGGATCGTCAGCAGCACCAGCGCCGCGGCGGCGAGTCCCGCGGCCGCGGCCACGGCAGGACGGTCGGTGACGGGTTCGCTCATGCCGGGATCAGCGCAGGCCGTCCCAGGCGGCCCGTTCGGCGCCGTCCGGATCGTGCACCAGCGTGGATTCGTCGTCGAAACGCATGGTGGCGCGGTCGTCCAGCTCATACGGTTTCCACCCCGGGTCCAGATCGCGGACGAAGTCGATCCAGTGCCGGTGCATGGCGTCGGCGACGGCCTGGGGACGCTCGCCGGGACCGAGGAACACGTCGACACCGGGCCGGTCCAGGTTGTCGAAGACGAACGGGATCTCCAGCGCATGGGTCGCCCGCAACCGCCCCTCGAAGGCCCGGGATTCCCAGCAGAACCAGTACAGCCATCCCGGCGTGTCCGGCTGGCCGTCCCGGGCTTCCAGCAGGCGGATCGCCGGCAGCCGGAACATGTGGTCGGTGGTGAAGGCGATCTGCAGCTCGGGCGCAGAGGCGCCCGGCCGGTTCGCCCGGTAGACGGGCAGCGTGCTCGCGGCGCCGTATCGGGCGGCGAAGCGGGCCAGACGCTCGTCGTCGGTCTCGCCGTAGCCCCACAGCGTGGTCTCGTGACGGTTGGTGCCGGTGAGCACCGGAATCCCCTGGGACGCGCCCTGGCGGATGGCCTCGATGGGCGGCACGGGTATCACCGCGTTGCCCTCCACCGGATAGAAGGCGGGGACGGCGGCGCCGAAGGCTTCCAGGGTGCGCGGGCCGTCGCCGAACTCCGCGGCCACCGCGTTCTGCGCCTCGAGCAGCCGCTCCGCCGGCACGGCCTGCAGATCGCCGGGCCCGTCGGCGCCGAGCTGCGCCAGCAGACGCTCGGCGACCAGCCGTCCGGCCGCCGGCGGCAGGGTATGGTGGGCGCCGCCGCTCTGGGGGATGGCCGCGCGGAACAGGCCGCGGGCCATGGGGCTCGCCAGCAGGGTACTCACGGCGAAGGCGCCGGCGGACTCGCCGGCGATGGTCACCCGGGCCGGATCGCCGCCGAAGGCGCGGATGTTGTCCTGCACCCACTGAAGCGCCTGGATCTGGTCGAGCAGGCCGTTGGCGCCCGACGTCGCGAACTCGCCGCCGAACGCGGACAGGTCGGTGAAGCCGAAGGCGCCGAGCCGGTAGTTGATGCTGACCACCACCAGGTCGCCCCGGCTGGCGAATCGGGCGCCGTTGTACCAGGGAATCGCGCCCTGGCCGGTGCGGTAGCCGCCGCCGTGAATCCAGAACAGCACCGGGCGCCCGGCGTCGTCGGCGGCGGGGGTGGTGACGTTCAGGGTCAGGCAGTCCTCGTCCCAGTTGACGGGCGTGCTGGCGGTGAGACCGCCGGTGGGCGTCTGGGGTGCCGCCGGGCCGAAGCGCTTCGCCGGCCGCGGCTCGCGCCAGCTTTCGACCGGCTGGGGCGGGCGGAACCGGTTCGCGCCGGTCGGGGGCGCCGCATACGGAATGCCGGCGAACAGCAGCACGCCGTCCCGGCTGCGGCCCTCGACCGGCCCGCTGGTGGTCTCGGCGATCGTCATGGGTTCCCCTCCCGGTGGCGAAGCGGAGAGCGTAACCCGCGGCCGGGGAGGGCGCATCCCCGCCTTTCGCTTCGGGCCCGGATAGCAGGATAGAATCCGCAGCAGTGTCGGACGGGGAGAGGCTATGGGTCCGGGTGGGCGAATTCTGTCGAGCATCGTCGCGGCGGCGTTCGCGCTGCTGCCGGTGGCGCCGTGGGCAGCGCAGGACGCGGCCGGGCTGCCCCGGGCCATGGCGTGGAGCGCCTACAACCTGGGCACCACCGGCTACAACCAGGCCGTGGCCATCGGCAAGGTGCTGAAGGATCACTACGGCGTCACCCTGCGGGTGCTGCCGGGCAAGAACGACGTGTCCCGGCTGCTGCCCCTGGTGCGCGGCCGGGTCCAGCTCTCGGCCAACGGCGTGGCCACCTACTTCGCCCAGGAGGGCGTGTTCCAGTTCGCCGACCGCCGCTGGGGACCGCTGCCGCTGCGGCTGATCATGACCTCCAACGGCGACAGCAATCAGGCCCTGGCGGTTGCGGCGGACACGGGCATCACCGCGTTCTCCGAACTGCGCGGCCGCCGCGTGCCCTACGTGCGCGGCGCGCCGGCGCTGAACGTGTCCACCGAGGCGTTTCTGGCCTGCGGCGGGCTGACCTGGGACGACGTCGAGCGGGTGGAGTTTCCCGGTTACGGCGCCATGTGGACGGGGATGGTGAACGGTCAGGTGGACGCGGCCTATGCGACCACGGTATCCGGTCCGACCCGCAAGCTCGAAGCCTCGCCCCGGGGCATCCGCTGGCCCACGGTGCCCCACGATGACGCGGCGTGCTGGCAGCGGCTGTGGGGCGTGGCGCCGTACTTCACGAAGCATGTGGCCACCCGCGGGGCAGGCATTTCCCAGGCGGCGCCGCACGAGGGGGCGACCTATCCGTACCCGCTGCTGATCGGCCTCGATTCGACGCCGCCCGAGCTGGCGCACGCCATGGCGGGCGTGATCCACCGTCACTACGACGAGTTCAAGGACGCCGACCCGGGCGCCATCGGCTGGGCCATGGACCGCCAGCTCTTCGACTGGGTGGTGCCGTATCACGACGGCGCGGTCCGTTACTTCCGTGAGATCGGCGTCTGGACCGAAGCTCACCAGGCGCACAACGAACGCCTGGTCGAGCGTCAGCGGGTGCTGGCCCGGGCGTGGGAGACCATGCAGGCCAAGGATGCGGCCGACGACGAAGCCTTCGTGGCGGCCTGGCTGGCGGTCCGCGCCGAGGCGCTCACCGCGGCCGGGTTCGACCCGGTCTGGACGGCGCCGGACGCGTCTTGAGCCGGGACGTCGACTGGCAGCGCTACGGCGTCGCCCTGGCAGCGGGCGCGGCGCTGCTGCTGGCCATGGACACGCTGCGGCTGTTCGGCGGCGACCCGCTGCTGTCGGCCTGGATCCGTCTCGAGACCCACTACTACTTCGCGCTGCTCGGGCTGCTGCTGCCGCTGGTGTTCTTCGTGTTCCCGCGCTGGCTGCCGCTGGACGCGGTGCTCGCGGCGGCCGTCCTGGTCTGCTGCGTGTACTTCTTCCGCCACGCCGCCGACATCGTCGACCTCGGCTGGGAGTTCGGCGCGCCGCCGACGGCGACCTGGCTGGCGGTGGCGCTGTGGATCGTGCTGCTGGAGGCGGTGCGCCGCGCCGGCGGCTGGGCCCTGTTCGTCATCACCGGGCTGTTCTCGCTGATGCCGCTGGTCGCCGACCGCCTGCCCGGGCCGTTCGCGGGCCTGCCCGCGGACTGGTCCCAGACCGCCGCCTATCATGTCCTCAGCATCGAGAGCGTGTTCGGGCTGCCGTTCCGCGCCTTCGCCGAGCTGGTCATCGGCTTCGTGCTGTTCGGGCTGGCGCTGCAGCACACCGGAGGCGGGCGTTTCTTCCTCGACCTGGCCTACGCGCTGCTGGGCCACGTGCGCGGCGGGGCGGCCAAGGTGGCCATCCTGTCCAGCGGCCTCATGGGCTCCATGAGCGGCAGCGTAGTGACCAACGTGCTCACCACCGGCCAGCTCACCATTCCCACCATGAAGGCCACCGGCATGAAGCCCGAAGTCGCCGGCGGGGTGGAGGCCTGCGCTTCCACCGGTGGCGTGCTGCTGCCGCCGATCATGGGCTCCACGGCGTTCGTCATGGCCACGTTTCTCGAGGTGCCGTACTTCGAGGTGGCGCTGGCGGCGGCGGTGCCGTCGCTGCTGTACTTCCTCGGCCTGTTCCTTCAGGTCGACGCCCATGCGGCGGCGCGCGGGCTCGAAGGGCTCGACCGGCGCGATCTGCCCCGGCTCGGCGCGACGCTGGCCGGCGGCTGGTATTACCTGGGCGCGTTCGTGGCGCTGGTGGTGCTGCTGGTGGTGATGCAGCGGGAGTCGGTGGCGCCGTACGTGGCGACCGGGCTGCTGCTGGTGCTGAACCAGTTTTCCCGCGAGCACCGGTGGGGCGTCGGGGAGGGCGTCGACTTCCTGTTCGCCACCGGCCGGTTGCTGGCGGAGCTGGTGGCGGTGCTGGCCGGCGTCGGCCTGATCGTCGGGGCGCTGTCCCTGACCGGGCTGTCGGGCACGCTGGTCAACGATCTGCTGTTTCTGGCGGGTGATTCCGTGTGGCTGCTGCTGCTGATGGGCGCGCTCACCAGCTTCGTGCTCGGTATCGGCATGACCGTCACGGCCGCCTACATCTTTCTCGCCATCGTGCTGGCGCCGGCGCTGATCCAGGGCGGGCTCAACCCCATGGCCGTGCACCTGTTCATTCTCTACTGGGCCATGCTGTCCTTCATCACGCCGCCGGTGGCGCTCGGGGCCTATGCCGCGGCGTCCATCGCCCAGGCGCGCCCCATGGCCACGGGCTTCGCCGCCATGCGCCTCGGCAGCGTCATCTACTTCATCCCGTTCATGTTCGTGCTGAACCCGGCGCTGGTGCTCGACGGCTCGTGGACGGCCCTGGCGGCGGGCCTGGCGGAAGCCCTGGCCGGCATCGCCCTGGTGGTGTTCGGCATCCAGGCCTACGTACCCTGGCTCGGCACGCGCTGGTCGGCCGTGTCACGGCTGCTGCTGGTGGTGGGCGGCGTGCTCGTGGCGCTGCCGCCGCTGCTGCCGGAGCTCACCGGCACCGCCCGGGGCACCCAGGTCGCCCTGGGCCTGGCTCTGGCGGCCCTCGCCATCCTCCCGCGCGCCTTCCTATCGCGACCCGACCGCCCCGACGCACTGTAGGAGCGCACTCCCGGGCGCGACTCTCCGGCCCCGGGATCGCGCCCGGGAGGGCGCTCCTACGAGGGTGAATCACGGGCGCGGCGTGACGATCGGGAACCTTCGCTCGAACCGGTCGAACAGCCCGCCGAGTCGGCCGATGGATCTGGTGGCCCCGTGGTAGGAGCGATCTCCAGATCGCGACCCGACCGCCCCGACCCACCGTAGGAGCGCCCTCCCGGGCGCGATTGGCCCGGCCCTGGGATCGCGCCCGGGAGGGCGCTCCTACGGGGTGAATTACGGGCGCGGCGTGACGATCGGGAACCTTCGCTCGAAGCGGTCGAACAGGCCGCCCAGGCGGCCGATGGATCTGGCGGCCCCGTGGTAGGAGCGATCTCCAGATCGCGACCCGACCGCCCCGACGCTCCTACAGGGTGATTCACGGGCGCGGCGTGACGATCGGGAACCTTCGCTCGAAGCGGTCGAACAGGCCGCCCAGGCGGGCCAGGGCGCCGGCGTCGCCGGTCATCTCCAGGCGCCCGTCCTGCATCAGCCCGGCGGCATCGGCGAGCCCCATGATCAGGCGTTTGAAGTCGAGCGCCGACATCCGGATCGCGGCATCGGGCGCATCCGCCTGACGGTCGGGAAAGTAGTGCAGCACGCTGTGCTCGATGGCGAGCAGGTAGCGTCTGTCCAGATCGGTGAAATCCAGGTTGATCGCCAACTCGACGCCGTCGGCGGCCGGGCCGTTCAGCCGCACGGCCATGGTCTGGAACAGGTTCTCGATGGGCATGCCCCGGGCCATGCCTTCGCTGGCCTGAAAGGCCGTTCCCGTCTCCGGCAGGCCCTCGCGCAGCTCCAGCGCCCCGCACAGGTAGAAATTGCGCCAGGGCGCGGACTCGGCCTGGTAGCCGAGCTGCTCCAGGGTGTCGGCCAGCAGCGCCCGGGCCGGCTCGTGGTCGGGCTCGGACATGACCACGTGGTTCAGCACCTCCGCGACCCAGCGGTAGTCTCCGTCCTCGAAGCAGCCCCGGGCCTTCTCCACGACCGCGTCGGCGCCGCCCATGAAGTCGACGTAGCGCCGTCCGGCCTCGCTGGGTGGCAGCGGGTGCAGGGTCGCCGGGTTGCCGTCGAAAAAACCCAGGTATTTGACGTAGACCGCCCGGGCGTTGTGGTGGACGGTGCCGTAGTAGCCGCGGTTGGCGAACTCGCGGCCCAGGGAATCGGGCAGGGTGAGCTGCTCGGCGATCTCCTCCTTGGTGTAGCCGTGGTTCGCCAGCCGCAGGGTCTGGTCGTGGATGTACTTGTACAGGTCCCGCTGCTTCTTCAGATAGGTCAGCGCGGCGTCGCGGCCCCAGATCGGCCAGTGGTGGCTCGCGAACTGGATCTCCAGGCGATCGCCGAACCGGTCGATGGACGTCTGGATCTGATTGCTCCAGGCCAGCGCGTCCCGGACCTGGGCGCCGCGCGGCGTGTAGACGTTGTGCAGGTGATGGGAGGTGATCTCCGACATGCACAGCGCCCGGAACTGGGGCAGGTAGAACACGAACTCCGCCGGGGCCTCCGTGCCGGGGCACATCTGGAACTCGAACTCGACGCCGTCCACGGTGCGGGTCTCGCCGGTATCCCGGACGATGTCGTTGGGCACCACGAAGCCGGTGGACCCCATGGACAGGGCGGAGCCGAGACCCGTGGTGACGAAGGCGTCCGGCGCGTGGGGCAGCAGGTTGCCGTACATGTACGTGGCGCGGCGGTTCATCACGTTGCCGGCCAGCACGTTCTCGCTCAGCGATTCGTCGACGTAGTGCTCCGGGGCGATGACCCGGACCTCGCCGGATTCCGCCTGCTCGGCGCTGACGACGCCGAGCACGCCGGCGAAGTGGTCGGCGTGGCTGTGGGTGTGGATCACCGCCACCACCGGGCGCTCGCCGAGGTGCGAGTTGGCCAGGGCGAGGGCCGCCCGGGCGGTCTCCGACGATGTCAGCGGGTCGATCACGATCCACCCGGTGTCGCCGCGGATCAGCGTCATGTTGGCGATGTCGAAGCTGCGCACCTGATAGAGGCCATCGGTGACCTCGAACAGGCCGTGATGGCGGGCGTTGAGCCGGGCCTGCCGCCACAGACTCGGATTGACGGTGTCCGGGGCGTCCTCGCCGTCGAGAAATTCGAGCGCCGCGGACAGGTCGTAGGCGGGTCGGCGGCCGCGGTCGTGGGCGATGGTCAGCGGATCGAGACTGGCGATGAAGCCCCTGGCGGCATCGTCGAAACTGCGCCGGTCCTCGAAGGGCAGGGCGTCGAGCACCGCGTGCTGGGCGCGGATCGTGTGCCCGGTGGCAGGCTTGCGGCGCCGCAGCGCCTCCGGCAGTGGATCACGGCCCTGGCTCATCGGTAGCTCTCCTCTCGGGTTCTGGGGCATGCTAGTGTACTGCGCCAACATGGAGATCCGCCGAACCCCTCACCGCTGGACGTTGACGCCGAAGCAGGCGGTGGCGCTGCAGCGGCGGCTCGCCGGCGAGGTCGAGCTGCGGCCGGCGCCGGTGCCGGACCGGGTCGTCGGCCTCGACTGTGCCTTCCTCGAGGGTCGTATTCTCGGCGCCGCGGTGGTCTGGGACGTGATCGATGGGAGCGTCGTGGAAACCCGCGTCGCGTCGGCGCCGCTGCGCTTCCCCTACGTGCCCGGTCTGCTGTCGTTCCGCGAGGTGCCGGTGCTGCTGACCCTGCTGCGGCGGCTCGTCACGCCGGTACAGGGCATCCTCTGCGACGGACAGGGAATCGCCCACCCGCGCCGGCTGGGACTGGCGAGCCATCTGGGCCTCATCGCCGGCCTGCCGGCAGTCGGCTGCGCCAAGTCGCGGCTGTGCGGCAGCCACGACGCGATGCCGGCGAAGCGCGGGCGGGCCGTGCCGCTGGTCGATCACGGCGAGCGGATCGGTTCCGTGCTGTGCACCCGTGACGCCGCGAAACCGGTGTACGTCAGCCCGGGGCATCTGGCGGACCACGACAGCAGCGTCGCCTGGGTGCTGGCCATGGGCGCCGGCTACCGGTTGCCCGAGCCCACCCGCCTGGCCGACCGGCTGGTGGCCGCGGAGAAACGCAGGCGTTCGGAGCGGCGGTCGCCGACGCGCCGCTGACGTATAGTGCCGGAACCGCACCGGCGGGTGGCGGTGTGCCCAACGGAGAGAGCCATGATCAGATCCCGACACGTCGTTCTGCTGATGTCCGTGCTGCTGCTCGCCGGCGGCTGTCAGACCACCGCGCAGCATCGCAACAGCAGCGTGGTGGACTATCTCTATCCCCAGTCGCGGGACGTTCAGGTGAGCGTCGAGACCCCGCGGCTCACGCTTCCGCTCACCGTCGGAGTGGCCTTCACGCCTTCGGGCTATCGGGACGCGGCCGGGCTCACCGAAGCCAAGAAGCAGGAGCTGCTGACCCGGGTCAGCAGTCATTTCGAAGCGCTCGACTTCGTCGAGGCGATCGAGATCATCCCCTCCGCGTATCTTCGTCCCCAGGGCAGCTTCGAGAATCTGGACCAGCTCAGGCGGATGTTCGGCATCGACGTCATCGCGCTGGTGTCCTACGACCAGACGCAGTTCACCGACGAGGGTTTCGCCTCCATCGCCTACTGGACGATCGTCGGCGCCTACGTCGTCCCGGGCGAGAAGAACGCCACCCACACGCTGCTGGACGCCGTGGTGTACGACATCCCCAGCCGCAAGCTGCTGTTCCGGGCGCCGGGTACCAGCAGCGTGCAGAGCTCGGCGACGCTGGTGAATCGTGAGGAGCAGGTTCGCGAGGACGCGGTAGCCGGCTTCGACGATGCGAGCGCGCATCTGGTCGACAATCTGAAGGCAGAGCTGGAGGCGTTCCAGGCCCGCATCAAGGATGCGCCGGAGGAGGTGCAGATCGCCCGGCGGGAGGGTTACCAGGGCAGCGGCTCGGGCGGGCCCTGGCTGCTGATCGTCGCCCTGCTGGCTCTGGGCCTGCTCCACAGGACCCGGCGCGGCTGAGTCCCGGCATGGTCGCCGGCCCGGATCGCAGAACCGTGGCCCTGCTGGCGGGGCTGGTGTGCCTGTGTCTGGCGGCGCTGGCCGTCGACTTCGACACGGTCAGCTACCGCCGTGAGCTGGCGGGGGAATGGTGGCGTCTGTTCACGGCGCCGTTCGCGCACTACGGCGCGCTGCACGCGGCCGGCAATCTCGCCGCCCTGGCCGTGCTCGGCGTCGCGGCCGGCCATTGCCTGAGTCACCGGCGGCTGGCGGTGCTGGTGGTCGTGACGCTGGCGGGATCCATGACGCTGCTGCACGTCGGGCTCGACCAGTATCGGGTCTACGCGGGCATCTCCCCGCTCAACTACGCGCTGCTCGGCGCCATACTGGGCGACCTGATCGGCAGACGTCCCGTGCCCGCCATCGTCCTGACGGCCGCCCTCGTCGGCTCGCTGGTTCATGCCGCGGCAGGCGGCGCCGGCCTGCTGCCGATCGACGGCGTTCGCCCGGTCTGGCAGCTCCACGCCCTCGGTGTCGCCGTCGGCCTGGCGCTGGGCCTGGCGGGTGGCGCGGAACTCAGATCTTCCGGTCGATCTCCGAGAAGTAGCGCTCCGCTGCCGCCTTGACCTTCGGCGCCAGCAGCAGCGCCGACACCATGGTGGGGATCGCCATCAGCGCGTAGGCGCCGTCGATGATGCTGACGGCCGCATTCAGGGTCACCACGCTGGCGACGACGATGAAGCCGAGGTAGAGCCACTGGTAGTGGTGGCGGTGCTGGGCGCCGAACAGAAAGCCGGCGCACTGGGTGCCGTAGTAGGAGTAGGTGAGAATCGTCGTGGTCGAGAACGCGATCACGCACAGCACCACGATCACCAGGCCCGGCAGGCCGAGCAGCTGCTCGAAGGCGGAGGCCGTCAGCGTGACGCCGTCCTCGTCGCCGCGCCATTCCCCCGACAGCAGGATGGTGAAGGCGGTGGCCGAGCAGATGAACAGGGTATCGATCACCGGCCCCATCATGGCCACGAGCCCCTCGCGCACCGGCTCCCGGGTTCTGGCGGCGCCGTGGGCCATGGACTCGGTGCCGATGCCGGCCTCGTTGGAGAACGCGCCGCGCTGAACGCCGTACAGTATGACCGCGAGCAGGGCGCCGGAGGCCGCGGCCTTGCCGGTGAAGGCGTCCTCGAGGATTAGCCACAGCACCGCGGGCAGGCGGTCGATGTGCAGGGCGATGGCGACCAGCGTGCCGCCGATGTAGAGGGCGGCCATGGTGGGCACCACCCGGCCGGCGACGTCGGCGATGCGGTACAGGCCGCCGAGGATCACCGTGCCTGCGGCGATGGTGAGGACGATGCCGGCGGTGATGTTGAAGGGGAAGTGGGAGGTGTCCTCGGCCAGCCAGCCGTTTTCGATGAACACCACGTCCCGCACCACCTGAATGAGCTGATTGGCCTGCAGTACCGGCAGCGTGCCGATCATGCCGAAGATGGCGAACATGTAGGCGAGCCAGTGCCAGCGCTTCGACAGCCCTTCCCGGATGACGTACATCGGCCCGCCGCGCAGATGGCCGGCGGAATCGAGGCCGCGATACATGACGGCGAGGGTGCAGGTGACGAACTTGGTGGCGATGCCGAGGATCGCCGTCATCCACATCCAGAAGATGGCCCCGGGCCCGCCGATGGCGATGGCCAGGGCGACGCCGGCGATGTTGCCCATGCCGATGGTGCCCGCCAGCGCCGAGGACAGCGCCTGGAAATGGGTGATGTCGCCGGGATCGTCCGGGGAGTCGAACTTGCCGCGCAGGATGTCGACGGCATGGTCCATGTGCCGGAACGGCGCGAAGCGCATGTAGACGAGAAAGAAACCGCCGCCGCCGAGCAGCAGCACCAGCAACCAGGGCCCCCAGGCCAGATCCGCGAAGGCCCTGGCCAGGTCCTGAAACTGTTCGAGCATTACGCCCCCAACCCTTACCTCCAGGGCACCCTAACGGTTTTCGGCCGGTGCTGCACCCGCGGCCCCGGGCGGCGGCCCGGCGTTGACACCCGGCCGCGGCTGCTCTTTAGTGCCCGGCCATGAACGACATTCCTCTCGGCAGGCCCACGGACTACCCGGACCGGTTCGACCCCGGCCTGCTCGCGCCCATGGAGCGCGCCCACGCCCGGGCGATGACCGCCGGCACGGCGCTGCCGTTCAGCGGCCAGGACGTGTGGAACGCCTACGAGTTCTCCTGGCTGAACGGGAACGGGCTGCCCCAGGTGGCCATGCTGCAGATCCGCGTGGACGCGGCTTCGCCGCGCATGATCGAGAGCAAGTCGATGAAGCTGTATCTCAACGGCTTCGCGCAGACGCCGTTCGAATCCGCGGCGGCCGCGGCAGCCCGGGCGGAGGCCGACCTGTCGGAGGCGTGCGGCGCGCCGGTGCGGGTGGACCTGCGGCCGCTGACCGAGATGGAGGCGCCGCTGAACGCGCTGCCGGGGGAGTCCCTGGACCATCTGGACGTGATCGTCGACCGCTACGAGCCCGCGCCGGACCTGCTGCGCAGCGCCGCCGACGCAGACCCGGTCGAGGAGACCCTGCACACCGACCTGTTCCGCAGCCTGTGCCCGGTGACCGCGCAGCCGGATTGGGCGTCGGTGCTCATCCGCTACGCCGGGCCGCCCATCGACCGGGCCGGGCTGCTGCGCTACCTGGTGTCCTACCGGCGCCACCAGGCCTTTCACGAGGCCACGGTGGAGCAGATCTTCCTCGACCTGAAGGCGCGCTGTGACTGCCGCCGGCTGATGGTCGGCGGCTGGTTCCTGCGCCGGGGCGGCATCGACATCAATCCGTTCCGCGCCGACCCCGGCGAGGTGTGGCCGGTGCTGCGGCTGATTCGCCAGTAACCGGCCCCGGCCTCAGCCGCCGGCGCGCTCGCTGGCGGCGTGCAGCTCCGCGCGCAGACCCTCGTCGAGCTGAAGACGGCGGGCGAGCTCGTCGAGATAGGCTTTCTCCATGAAACTCTCTTCGTCGATCATCAGCAGGCTCGCCAGGTACATCTCGGCGGCCAGTTCCGGCGTGGTGGCCCGGGCGGCGATGTCGGCGGGGTCGACAGGCTTGCGCAGCTCCTCGTCGACCCAGGCTTCGAGCGCCCGGTCGCCGGTGAAGTCGACGATCTGGGCGTCGATGAGCTGGCGCTCGCGGTCGTCGATGTGGCCGTCCGCCTTGGCGGCCCCGAGCATGGCCTTGAGGATGGCCTGGCTGTGCTCTTCGGCTTCCGGCTCCGGCACCCGGTCGAGGGTGCGGGGCTCGTGCTGCGGCGCGCTGTCCCGGCTGCTCTGCCAGGTGCGGAAGGCCTGGTAGGCGACCAGGCCCAGGGCCGCGGCGCCCCCGTACTTCAACGCCTTGCCGCCCATCTTGCGGGCCTTCTTGTTGCCGAGCAGCAGCGCGACGGCGGTGCCGGCCAGGGCGCTGCCGCCGGCGCCTTTGAGGAACTGGCTCAGGTCGCCACCACCGCCGCCGCTCCGTCCCGGCGCGCCGCCGCGCTGGGTGGACTGGAGGGCCTCGGTGCCGGACTGCAGCAGACGGTCGATCAGGCTCTTGGTGTTCATGGTCCTACTACGGCCTACTACGAAGTGGGGTGACGCTCCGAGCCTACCATAGCCGTATCGCCCGGGCACCGCCGCCGGGCGTCGTGTCGGTCAATCCCCGCGGCGCGGCCGGATCAGGGTGCGCAGCCAGCCGAGCCAGGTATTGCCGGCCAGCAGGTAGCGGTCGAGCCCGTCCATGCGCACGTCGAGGGACTCCGGATCCGCCAGCAGCGACTCCCGGCGCACCAGCGTCCGGGCCGGGTCCAGCGTGCGGACCACGTTGGCGGGATTGCCGGCCGCCACGACGTTGGCCGGGATGTCGCGGGTGACGACGCTGCCGGCGCCGACCACGCTGTTGGCACCCACTGTCACGCCCTTGCAGACGATGGCGCCATCGCCGATCCAGACGTTGTCCTCGAGCACGATGGGCGCATGGCTGCCGATGACCCGGGTGCGGTCGTAGACGTCGTGCCAGTCGGCGTCGGTGAGATAGGCGCCGGCGGCGATCATGGTGTTGCTCCCGACCGACACCCGGCAGGCCGAGTCGATGCGTACGCCGGGGCAGATGAGCGCGTAGTCGCCGACGTCGATGTGGCCGACGCCGTCGTCGTGGGCCCAGGTGGTCAGCCGGACCTGACGGTCGGCTGCCGTGACCACGTGCACGCTGCGCCCGAACCGCACGTTGGCGCCGTGAATCCGCAGATACCAGGGTTTCATGACCCGGCAGTGGTCGCCCAGGGCGTCGAGCTGGGGGCGGATCACGTAGTCCAGCCAGCCGCGCTCCAGGGCCCGGTGGAGCCGTTTGAGGCCGTAGGGCCGATGGTCCTTACGCACCGGCCATACCCCCGCTCGGGGCCGGGCCGTGGGCATCGCTGGCCCCGGGCTGTGCGTTCATGCCGATCTGTCCGTCCGCCGGTTCGTCCGCAGCGGAGCCTACTCAAAGCCGGCGGACGGGGCCAGCGCCGCTCGGGATCAGACCGGCCCGGCGGCCGATGAGCCGCCGGATCGCCGGGCGCCCACGCACAGGGCCAGGCCGATCAGGGTGGGCAGCATCACCCCGGCGAAGTCCTCCAGCAGGGCGCCGGGGGGCATGTGGCCGCCGGCGACCTCCCAGACGTGAAACAGCGCATGGCCCGCGAGCCACGCGGTGGGCACCGCCCACAGCGCCAGACGCTGTCCGGGCAGGGCGATGCCGGCGGCGAAGCAGCCGCCGACCAGCAGGTAGGCCATGCCGATGTCCCGCACGAAGTGGTGGTTGAACGGCCCCCGCTCGGCGACCCCGGGCACCGTCCAGTACCACGGCTCCGGCGCGATCAGCATCGCCAGGCCGTTGCCGATCAGCAGCGCCGCCATCACGCCGGCGACGACGGCGGCGGGACGCCCGCTCATCGGGCGAAGCCCTGGACGGCGACCGGCGGCAGGGATCCGACCGTGACCGTGCTGCAGGCCTCGCCGTAGCCCAGCGCGTTCTTGAACGCCGGGTAGATGCGCGCGCCGCACAGCACCAGGCTGAGCGCCACGACACCGGCGTCGCCCCAGAGCCCGCGCACGTCCTCGCGGAGTCCGGCTGCATCGGGCGTCCGGCCCAGGGCCGCGTCGGCGAAGCGGGCGGCGAGCGCCGTCTCCCTGGGCAGGGCGGCATAATCCCGGGCCAGCACCGTGCGGATCGTCGCCGCGTCGACCCCGCCCTCCACCGCGAAACCCGCCATGAGCTGGGTGCACGGCCCGCAGTCCTCCCAGGCGGCGGCGCGCAGCATGGCGGCATAGTAGGGCGCCGGGGGAAAGCCCGCCGGCCGTTTCGACAGGCCTCTGGTCATCATCAGCCGGAGGACCGCGCCGGCGTCCGCGTCCGCGGTGGCTTCGAGGTAGCCGGTGTCATAGTCGTAGTGCCGGCCGAAGCGCCGGATCCGGGCCTTGATCAAGGACTTGAGCACGTCGTTCTCCTGGCTCGTGGGTGTCATGAGCAAGGACGTACGGGCGGGGCGAAACGTGACGCCTGGGCGGCGCGGATTGCTACACTTCACAGGGCAGTTTCGATAGCATACGCCCCCTTGCGATCAATGGTGACCCATTCCGGTCCCCTCGCAACGATACGTCGTGAACCCCGCCAGGCCCGGAAGGGAGCAACGGTAGCGACGAACTCGTGTGCCGGGGTGTGGCTGGTTTGGGTCGCCACCCTCACGGAGAGGTGTCCGAGCGGTCGAAGGAGCACGCCTGGAAAGTGT
>DLCH01000049.1:0-11429 GCA_002480525.1 Gammaproteobacteria bacterium UBA7803
GACGGCATCAACGACGCGCCGGCGCTGGCCCAGGCCGACGTCGGGCTGGCCATCGGCACCGGCACCGACGTGGCCATCGAGGCGAGCGACATCACGCTGATCAAAGGCAGCCTGCAGGGTCTAGTCACGGCCATGGAGATCAGCCGAGCCACCATGCGCAACGTCTATCAGAATCTGTTCGGTGCCTTCATCTACAACACCCTGGGCATCCCGGTCGCCATGGGTCTGCTGTATCCGTTCAGCGGGCTGCTGCTGTCGCCGCTGATCGCCGCGGCGGCCATGGCGTTCAGCTCCGTCACGGTAGTAACCAACGCCAATCGGCTGCGCTATTTTCAACCCGCAGGAGGTGCCGCATGACCCCTGACCGGATGCTCGTGACCGCTCTCGGGATCGGAGCCATTCTCTTCATCGTCTGGTATTTCTGGATGAACCGTGCCAGCGGCACCCGCGCGTCGCTGGCGAGCTCCGGCTACCAGGAAGCGATGATCCTGGTCAAAGGCGGCTACACGCCCGACGTGATTCTGGTGGAGCGGGGCAAGCCGGTACGTCTCAACTTCCGCCGGGAGGAGACCGCGAGCTGCTCGGAGCGGGTCACGCTGCCCGACTTCGGCAGGACCGCCGAGCTGCCGACCGGCGAGGTCGTGCCGGTGGAGTTCCTGCCCCAGGAGCCCGGCGAATTCGAGTTCTCCTGCCAGATGGGCATGTTTCGCGGCAAGGTGATCGTGCAATGATCAAGTCCCCCACGGATGGCAGCAAGCGCAACTTCTGGCTCACCCCGAACGGACTGGCGGCGCTGGGGCTGATCGGCGCGGTGACCTACTTTCTGCTCACCGAACATCGGGCGCACTTCATTTACGCGTTGCCGTTTCTGATCTTTCTGCTGTGTCCCCTGATGCATATATTCATGCATGGCGGCCACGGCGGTCATGGGGGCCACGGCGGTCACGGCGGCCATGGCGGTGGTGAGCCCGATCATGACCATCGCCGGGAGCGCGACTGATGCACGGCGGTGACGGCTACGGTCTGTGGACCCTGGTGGTGCTCAACTCGGCGGTCTTCATCATCTTTGCGTTCAGTTTCACCAAGCCGAAGAGCCCCCGGGACTGGCGCAGCCTCGGCGCCTTCTCCGCATTCGTGGTGGCGCTGTTCACGGAGATGTACGGGTTTCCGCTCACCATTTATCTGCTGTCGGGATGGCTGCAGTCCCGGTTTCCCGAGACCAACCTGTTCAGCCACGATGCCGGGCATCTCTGGAACACGCTGCTCGGCTGGGACATCAACCCCCACTTCGATCCGCTGCACATCCTCAGCAACCTATTGATTTTCGCGGGGTTCATCATGCTGGCCGCCGCCTGGCGCGTGCTGCACAGCGCGCAACAGGCCGGCGAGCTGGCGGTGGATGGGCTCTACGCGCGCATGCGGCATCCGCAATACGTGGCATTCGTGGTCATCATGTTCGGGTTCCTGCTGCAGTGGCCGACGCTGCCGACGCTGGTGATGTTCCCCATTCTGGTGTGGGCGTACGTGCGCCTGGCACGGCACGAGGAGCAGGCGGCGCTGGAGGAGCACGGTGACCGGTACCGGCGCTACATGGCGCGTACGCCGGCCTTCGTGCCGAGGCGCAGGTCCCGGGAGACGTTCGACCATGGCTGAAGTAAGGCCCCCAGCGCCCCGCCTCACCTTCCTGGGCGGTGCGGGCACCGTTACCGGATCGAAGTATCTTCTGGAGTGCGCGGGTCGGAAACTGCTCATCGACGCGGGACTGTTCCAGGGGCCACAAACGCTGCGGCGGCGCAACTGGGAGCCCCTGGCCGTGGCCGCGTCGGACATCGACGCCGTGATCTTGACCCACGCCCATCTGGATCACAGCGGCTATCTGCCGGTGCTGTGGAAGAACGGCTTCACCGGTCCGGTGTACTGCACGTCAGGCACGTCAGCGCTGGCCGGGATTCTGTTGCCCGATTCCGGCTACCTGCAGCAGGAGGATGCCGAGTACGCGCGGCGAAAGCGACTGCTCGGCGAAGACGCCGTCGAGCCGCTGTACGACGAGGCAGACGCGCGCGCCAGCCTCGATCTGCTGAGGCCCGTTGCGTTCGGCGAAACGGTCGACGTGGCGTCGGGCATGACGTTCACGTTCCACCCGGCGGGTCACATCCTCGGCGCTGCGTGGCTCGCGCTCGACCTCGATGGCCGGCGTCTCGTGTTCAGCGGCGACATGGGCCGGGCCAACGACCCGCTGATGCGGCCGCCGGCGCCGCTGACGGCAGCGGACTGGCTGGTCACCGAGTCGACTTACGGTGATCGCGCGCATCCGCCGGATGCGCCGGACGAGATCCTGCACGACGTCATTGCGCGCACGGTACGCCGCCACGGCGTCGTCATGATTCCCGCGTTCGCCGTCGGGCGGGCGCAAACGCTGCTGCACCTGCTGGCCGGACTGCGCGACACCGGCCGGCTGCCCGATGTGCCGGTGTATCTGAACAGTCCCATGGCCATCGACGCCACCGACATCTTCTGTGACCACCTCGACGAGCACCGGCTCAGCCGGGAAGCCTGTCGGACAATGTGCGGCGTCGCCCGCTACGTCAACAGCGCCGACGAGTCGCGGGCGCTGAATCGCCGGCAGGGTCCCATGATCGTCGTCAGCGCGAGCGGCATGGCCAGCGGCGGGCGCATCCTCCACCACTTTCGAGCCTGGCTGGAGGACGCCCGCAATACCGTGCTGTTCACCGGTTACCAGGCGGCGGGCACGCGCGGTGCCGCGATGCTGGGCGGTGCCCGTCAGGTCCGGGTCCATGGCCGCACGCTGCAGGTGAACGCCGAGCTGGCGGAGATCAGCTCGCTGTCCGCCCACGCGGACGCGGATGAGCTGCTGGACTGGCTCGCGGGTGCCGTGGGGGCGCCGCCGCCGCGCCAGGTGTTCGTGACCCACGGCGACGCGCCGGCAGAGGCGGCGCTGCAACGGCGCATCGTGCAGGAATTCGGCTGGCCCGCCGAGGTGCCGGAGCTCGGCCGCACGGTCGAGCTCGGCTGATGCGATGGACGTAGCGACCCACCTGGTTCAGGCCTATCTGCGGCTGAACGGTTACCTGACGGCGGCCGAGTACCCCTTGATCGAGAATCGACAGGACGAAGCGCCGCGCATGCTCACGGATCTCGACATGCTGGCCGTGCGGTTCGGCCGCGGCAAGGCGCGCGAAAAGACGGAAGCCGGACGGCAGGTCCGAGGCCCCGTCACCGACGCCCCGGACCCGGCTCTGGCCTGCCCGCCTGACGGCACCGACATGATCGTGGCGGAGATCAAGCAGGGCCGGGCGTTCGCCAACCCGGCCACGCGCGACCCGCTGGTGCTGGGTGCGGCTCTGGCCCGGTTCGGTTGCTGCCTGCCCGAAGAGGCGCCCGGTCTGGTGCGGGCATTGCTGCAACGCGGCCGGGCCCAGAGCACCCTGGGACACTCGGTGCGGATGGTCCTGTTCGCCTCCCGCGGCGAGCGGGCGCCGCGCGGCTGGCACTGGGTCCATCTTGATCACGTGATCCGTTTCGCGGACGAGTTTCTGCGCCGCGGCAAGGGCCGGTTCGGTCACGTCGACGAGCGGGAACCGGCGCTGGCGTGGCTTTCCCTGCTGGAGAAGTGCGGCTTCACCCTGGAGCACCGGGGGAGCGAATGATCGAGGCCCGGACACGCGTGGGCGCCGAAACCCGCCATAACGTGCTGCGCGCCCGGCGCATGGGCATCGACACCTATCAGGAGCCCGTCGTCTACATGCGCCGCGATTGCACGGTATGCCGCTCGGAAGGCTTCGAGTCGCGTTCCCGGGTCCGCCTGTCGACGCCGACACGGCAGATCGTCGCCACGCTGAACGTCGTCGCCGAGCATCTGCTCGTCAGCGGTGAAGCCGGGCTGTCGGAATCCGCGTGGCAATTGCTCGACCTGACCGACCAGTCGCCGCTGGCGGTGAGCCACGCCGATCCGGTGGAGTCGTTCGGCCACGTTCGTGCCAAGTTGTTCGACCGCGTGCTCGCCGCCTCCGACATCGAAGCCTTGGTGCGGGACGTCGCCGCACGGCGCTACAGCGACGTGCAGCTCAGCGCCTTTCTTGCCGCCTGCGTGGGCGATCGACTGGCACCTGACGAAATCGTGGCGCTGACCGGCGCCATGGTGGCAGTCGGCGAGACGCTCACCTGGGATGCCCCGCAGGTGTTCGATAAACACTGCGTCGGCGGATTGCCGGGCAACCGCACCACGCCGCTGGTGGTGGCGATCGTGGCGGCCTGCGGGCTGGTGATGCCGAAAACCTCGTCACGGGCAATCACCTCACCCGCTGGCACGGCGGATACCATGGAGACGCTGGCCCCGGTGGATCTGTCGCTGAGCCACATGCGGCGGGTCGTGGAGCAGGAGGGCGGCTGCCTGGTGTGGGGCGGGGCGGTGGACCTGAGCCCCGCCGACGACGTGCTGATCCGGGTCGAGCGCGAGCTGGACCTGGACAGCGAGGCTCAGCTCGTCGCCTCGGTGCTGTCGAAGAAGATTTCAGCGGGATCCACCCATGCGCTCATCGACGTGCCGGTGGGGCCGACCGCCAAGGTCCGCGACGGCGATGCGGCGCGGCGGCTGGGTGCGCTGCTCGAGCGCACCGGCGCGGCGCTGGGGCTGAACGTCGATGTCATTCAGACCGACGGCTCCCAGCCGGTGGGCCGTGGCATCGGCCCGGCCCTGGAAGCGCGCGACGTGCTGGCGGTGCTGCAGGGGCACGAATCGGCGCCGGCCGATCTGCGTGCCCGAGCGGCCGCGCTGGCGGGTGCCATTCTGGAGCGTGGCGCGGTCTGCGCGGGAGGGCAGGGTGTGCAGCATGCCCTGGAGACGCTGGACGACGGTCGGGCGTGGCGCAAGTTTCAGGCCATCTGCGAGGCCCAGGGCGGGCTGCGCACGCCGCCGGTGGCCGCGCACCAGGCGCCTGCAGTGGCGGTCCGCGCGGGGCGCATCGCCGCCATCGACAACCGTCGGCTGGCCCGGCTCGCCAAGCTGGCGGGTGCGCCCCAGGCCCCTGCGGCGGGCGTGGAGCTGCTGGCCCGCGCCGGTGACCGGGTGGCGGCCGGCGAGCCGGTGCTGAGGGTGCATGCCGAAACGCCGGGCGAGCTGGAGTACGCACTCGAGTACCTGAGCCGTCACCCTGATCTGGTGGGCATCGACCCGGCAGACCGCGAGGTTCGGTCGTGAGCGGCATGCCGTTGCTGTTCGAGATGCCGGGCCAGGAACCCCTGGCGTCGCGCCTGGCCAGGGTGCTGCCCGCCGAGCGCGGCCGAATGGAGATCCGGCACTTTCCGGATGGCGAGACGTACGTGCGGGTGGACAGCCCCTGCGATGGTCGCGACGTGGTCCTGGCGGCGACTCTGGCACAGCCGGACGCACTGGCGCTGCCGCTGCTGTTCGCGGTCCGCGGCCTGCGGGACCGGGGCGCGCGGCGGATCGTTCTCGCTGCCCCATACCTTGCCTACATGCGCCAGGATGTGCGCTTTCGCCCGGGCGAAGTGGTCACGTCGATGGTGTTCGCGGACTTTCTCGGCGCCCTGGCGGATGGGCTGGTGACGGTGGATCCCCATCTGCATCGTTATCATTCGCTCGCTGAGCTCTATCGGGTGCCCGCCCGGGTGGTGCACGCGGCGCCGGCGGTTGCCTCGTGGATCGCCGACCACGTCACCGCGCCGCTGCTGATCGGGCCGGACAGCGAGAGCGAGCAGTGGGTCAGCGACGTGGCTGGCCTGGCCCGGGCGCCACACGTGGTATTGTCGAAGACCCGTCGGGGGGATCGTGACGTGGAGATCGAGGTGCCGCCTCTGGAGCCATGGTCGGGCCGCACCCCGGTGCTGGTCGACGACATCGTGTCCACCGCAGGAACGATGATCGAGACCGTGACGCATCTGCGCCGCGCGCGGTACCCGGCACCGGTGTGCGTCGGCGTGCACGGCCTGTTCGCCGGTGACGCCTACGCCGCCCTGAAGCGCGCGGGTGCCGGCACGATCGTTACCGCGAACACGGTGCCGCACCCGAGCAACCGCATCGATCTCACTGAAGTGCTCGCCGGTGCCCTGCGCGAGCTGCTCGATCCGCCCCCTGACGACAGCGCATCGGAGACCGTCCCATGAGCATCAAACGTATCACCGCCATCGTTCCGCTGGAGCTGCTCGATACGCTGGAGCAGAACCTGCGGCGCTGCGGCGTGCCCGGCGTGACCGTTGAGCACGTGCGCGGCTACGGCGAGCATCCGAATTTTTTCCGACGCGACCTGATGCGCAACAACGTGCGGGTCGTACTCTATGCCAGTGAGGCGCGTGTGGACGACATCATCGGTGCGTTGGCGGATAGCGCCCAGGGCTCTGGCGCTGCGGCGGGCATCGTGTCGGTGGAAACCGTGGAGCGCCTGGTGGCCTTGCCGCACGGGCGGGACGTCGACCCGGCGGAAATGTGAACGACAGCGAATCGGGAGTCTGAAATGTTGAATTGGAAAGTGGTGACCTGGTCGCTCGGCACGTGGGCCGCCATCGCCTTCGTGGTGTGCGTGATCTGGGGCCTGGTGACGCCGGATGCCCTGCACATGCACGCGTTCCTCGAGCAGGTGTTGCCGGCCTTCGAATGGCTGACCTGGTGGGGATTCGTCCTGGGCCTGGTGGAGAGCTTTCTGTACGGAGTGTATGCGGGCCTGGTGTACACGCCGCTCTACAACTTTTTCCATCGGCGTTGGGTCGGGTGAGGCCCATGCAGCTCGACAAGACGCAGCAGTTTTCCGTCTGGTACGTACTCGCCGCGTTTCTGGTGCTGCTGGTTGCCCAGAGCTACCTCGGCGGTCATTCCGAGAACCTCCCTTACAGCGACTTCAAGAAGCTGCTGGCGGCGGGTCAGCTCGAAGATCTGAGTGTAGGTCCCGCGGACATCCGCGGCACGGTGCGCACGGACGGCCTCGGTAATCTGCTCGCGCCGGAGAAGATCGAGGCGCTGCGCCGCACGGGCGACGGTCGTCACGGTTTCGTCACCACCCGGGTCGAGGACGACACGCTGGTCGCGGACCTCGAACGCGCCGGGGTCACCTACGAAGGTCGCGTGGAGAGCCGCTGGGTCGGGTCGCTGGTGTCGATGGTCATCTGGATCGCCGTGTTCTTCGGCATCTGGACGTTCGCCATGAAGCGGATGCACGGTCCCGGCGGCGCCGGCGGAATGATGTCGGTCGGCAAGAGCAAGGCCAAGGTCTACGTCGAGAAGGACACCAAAGTGACGTTTGCCGACGTTGCCGGCGTGGACGAGGCCAAGCAGGAGCTGCAGGAGGTGGTGAGCTTTCTGCGCGAGCCGGACAAATACGGCCGGCTGGGTGCCCGCATCCCCAAAGGCATTCTGCTGGTCGGCCCGCCGGGCACCGGCAAGACCCTGTTCGCCCGGGCGGTGGCGGGCGAAGCCGCCGTGCCGTTCTTCTCGATCAGCGGTTCCGAGTTCGTGGAGATGTTCGTGGGCGTCGGCGCGGCGCGGGTGCGCGATCTGTTCGAGCAGGCACGCCAGCAGGCACCGGCGATCGTGTTCATCGACGAGCTCGACGCGCTGGGCCGGGCGCGCGGCGTGCAGGGCGCCTTCGGCGGCGGCCACGACGAGAAGGAGCAGACCCTGAACCAGCTCCTGGTGGAGATGGACGGTTTCGACCCCACTTCGGGCGTGGTGCTGCTGGCTGCCACCAACCGTCCCGAGATCCTCGACCCCGCGCTCCTGCGCGCCGGGCGCTTCGACCGGCAGGTGCTGGTGGACCGGCCCGACAAGCACGGCCGCGCCGCCATTCTCCAGGTCCACGTGAAGAAGGTGCGTCTCGCCGACGATGCCGATCTCGAGACCATCGCCGCGCTGACGCCGGGCTTCACCGGCGCGGATCTGGCCAACCTGGTGAACGAAGCGGCGCTGCTGGCGACCCGGCGCGGTGCCGAGGCGGTGAGCCTGGACGACTTCACGGCCGCGGTGGAGCGCATCGTCGCCGGCCTGGAAAAGAAGAACCGGCTGCTCAACCCGAACGAGCGCAAGGCCGTGGCCTACCACGAGATGGGGCACGCGCTGGTCGCCATGGCGCTGCCGGGGGTCGATCCGGTGCACAAGGTGTCGATCATCCCCCGCGGCATCGGCGCGTTGGGTTACACCATTCAGCGCCCCACGGAAGAGCGTTTTCTTATGACGCGGGAGGAACTGGCCGACAAGATGGCGGTGCTGCTCGGCGGGCGCGCGGCGGAGCACCTGATGCTGGGGCGGATTTCCACCGGAGCCGGCGACGATCTGCTGAAGGCCTCGGAAATCGCGCGCAGCATGGTGACGCGCTACGGCATGGACGACGCGCTGGGCCACGTGGCCTATCAGGAGCCGACGCCCCGCTTCCTGGGCGACGGCGGGTATGCACAGGCGCACCTCGAAGTGAGCGACGCCACCGCGGAGAGAATCGATCAGGCCGTGCGGGGGCTGGTGCAGCAGGCTTTCGAGCGCGCCTGCGAAGTGCTCACACGGCACCGTGCGGTGCTCGAGGAGAGCGCCGCGGCGTTGCTGGCGAGTGAAACCCTGAACGAGCAGGAGCTCGCCGGCTTCCGCCAGGCCGTCGCCGGCCAGGCACTCGCCGCGGCCAGCCCGATGGATGATCCCGGATGAGCGATGGCAGCGCTGTCCCGTCGCTGCTGACCGTCAACGCCGGCAGCTCCTCTCTGCGCCTCGCGCTGTTCGCAGACCCTGCGGAGGCGCCCCTGGCACAGGAGCACCTGGCGCCGGCACCGGCACCGGATGCGGACGTTCTGTGGCGGCTGGTGCGCGGGGCCGGCGGCCTCCTCCCGAGAGCCGTGGTCCATCGAGTCGTTCACGGTGGTCACCGATTGCGGTCGCCATGTGTCGTGGACGCCGCGGTCGAGGCCGAGATCGCCCGCCTCGGGTCGCTGGCGCCGCTGCACAATCCGGTTGCGCTGGGTTGGATTCGCGCTGCACGCGCACTGGGCGTCCCGCAGATCGCGGTGTTCGATACCGCATTCTTCGCGAACCTCCCCGAGCAGGCCGCGAACTGCCCCCTGCCCGCCGATGTGTGTGACCGGCTGGGCATCCGCCGCTACGGGTTTCATGGGCTCGCGCACCGCTCGATGCTCGAGCAATGGCGCGCGCGGGTACCGGGCGCGGCGCCTGGGGCCAGAGTGATCTCGTTGCAGCTTGGCGCGGGCTGCTCGGTGACGGCATCGCTCGGGGGGCGGCCGGTCGAGACCTCCATGGGCTTCTCGCCCCTCGAGGGGCTGATGATGACGACCCGCTGCGGCGACGTCGATCCGGCCGTGGTGCTGCGTCTCGCGCGTGACGGGTCGTTCTCGATCGAGGAGATCGATTGGATGCTCAATCACGCTTCCGGGCTCTCGGGCGTGGCCGGCAGCGGCGACATGGCCGAGCTTCTGGGCCGGGAAGACGCCGCCGCCCGGCTCGCGGTCGACATGTTCTGCCACCGGGCGCGCAAGTACATCGGCGCGTACCTGGCGGTGCTCGGCGGTCTGGATGTCATCATTTTCGGCGGCGGGATCGCCGAGCGCGCGCCGAGCATCCGGGCCCGGCTCCTCGACGGCGTGAGTTGGGCAGGCATCCTGCTGGATCCGGCGCGCAACGGCGCTGTGGAGCCGGGCGTGACCTGCGAGATCAGTGCGGCCGGCAGCGGGGCGGCCGCGTGGGTCGTTCCGGTCGACGAAGCGCGCATCATGGCCAGCGACGCGGCCAGGCTGCTGGACGCTGGCGAGGCGAAATCGTGAGCGAAGACGCGGGCTCCCGGATGCGACCTTGGGTGATGGCGGGCGCGGTAGCCGCCATGTTTCTGTGGGCGCTGTGCTTTCCATTGATCAATCTCGGCCTCGAGGCCGCCCCACCGATGACCTACGCAACTCTGCGGGCAGGCATTTCCGGTGGCGTGTTGCTGGCCCTGGCGGCGCTGCTGCGGCGCCCGCCGCTGCGCGCCGACGTGCGCACGATGGCCGCCGTGGCCGCCGTTGGCCTGTTCGCCACGGCGCTAGGGTTCGTCGGCATGTTCAACGGCGGGGCGCTGGTGTCGCCGGGAATTGCCACCGTGGTGGCGAACGTCCAGCCGCTGCTGGCGGCAGTGCTGGCCTGGGTGGTGCTCGACGAGCACCTTCGCGCGGTACAGCGGCTTGGTCTGTTCGCCGGTTTTGGCGGGATCGTGCTCATCGGGCTGCCGGGGATATCCGGCGGCAGCGGCCCGCTGGGCGTCTTCTACCTGCTTGCCGGCGCGCTCGGCGTGGCCGTCGGCAACGTCATCCTCAAACGCATCGCCGGGCGTGTGGACGTGCTGCGGGCGATGGGGTGGCAATTCGTCGTCGGCGCCGTGCCGCTCGGCATGCTGGCGATGGCGACGGAGGACCCGGGCGCGATTCGCTGGAGCTGGCCGTTCCTCTGGAGCCTGCTGGTGCTCAGTCTGCTCGGAACCGCAGCGGTGTTCGTGCTGTGGTTCTACCTGCTCCAGCGCGCGAGGCTGACCCAGCTCAACGTGTTCACCTTTCTCACCCCGGTTTTCGGGCTGCTGATGGGTGGGCTGTTCTTCGCCGAGCAGGTGTCGCCGCTGGCCATTGGCGGCATTCTGCTCAGCCTCGCCGGCATCTACCTGGTGACCCGCCCGCCCCGGGCTCTGCCACCCTGATCGATCGTGCACTCGATCCTGTCGCTCGTCTTCGGCGCCGTGTTCGATGGCAGCGTCGCCATCTGGGTCGTAGTCGTCGGTGATCTGCTGGCCGTCGCCACCGTGCCGTCCGTGCTGCTGTCCCGCAGCGGCCGGCCCCTGGCGGCGCTGAGCTGGCTGCTGGCACTGCTGGCGCTGCCGTATGTCGGCGTGCTGGCATGGTGGCTGCTGGGGCGGATGCATCTGGCGCGACCGCGGCGGCGGCGCCGGGAAGCCTCGAGCAGGTTGTGCCGCCGCTGCGAGCCGGTCGAGGGAGTCGACGGGCAGAACGCAGCGCTTGCGGAGGTGGTGCCGTTCGCCGGTCCGGACGCCCGTTGGACGGAAGGCGTGTTTCCGCCGGTCGGCGTCGCCGAGCCGACGCTGCTCGGCACCGGGGCCGACGCTTTCGTGGCCCTGCGGCAGGCCATCGCCGAAGCCCGCTGCGAGATCCGGCTGCTGTTCTACATCTGGGAGGACGACGCGCTCGGCGGCGAGATCGGCGACGCCCTGGCGCAGCGGGCCGAAGCCGGCGTTCGGGTCCGGGTGCTGGTGGATGCCATGGGCAGTAGCCGGTTTCTGCGGCGGCGCGCTCGCAGCCTGCGCCGGGCAGGCGTGAAGGTGGCCGGGTTCCTCCCGGCACGATTCCGGCCCTGGGCGCCGACGTTCAATTTCCGCAATCACCGCAAGCTGCTGGTCGCCGACGGCGCCGTCGCCATCACCGGCGGC
>DLCH01000049.1:11729-12497 GCA_002480525.1 Gammaproteobacteria bacterium UBA7803
GGCGCCGTCGCCATCACCGGCGGCATGAACATCGGGACGGTCTATGCGGATAATTGGCGCGAACTGGCCTGCCGCCTGGCCGGTCCGGTGGTGCGCAATCTGGATTCCGTGTTCCAGGAGGACTGGTACTTTGCCACTGGGGACGACATAGGCCCCTGCATGGCAGAACCCGGGCGGATGGAAGCGCAGCGCCGTCCGCCGGCGGATGTCTGCTGCGTGATCGCCAGCGGCCCGGACCGGGCCGCCAGCCGCGTTGCGGACGCGGTCTTTCTGGCGCTGCTGCGGGCGCGCCGGCGAATCTGGCTGGCGACGCCATACTTCGTGCCGGATGCCGCGACCATGGCCGGTCTGCGGGGGGCGGCCCAGCGCGGCGTCGACGTGCGCTTGATATTGCCGCGTCACAACGACGTGCCCCTGGTTCGGTGGGCGTCCCGCTCCTACTACGAGGAGCTGCTGCAGGCCGGCGTGCGCATCTTCGAATATCTGCCCGCGGTGTCGCACGCCAAAGCGCTGATCGTCGACGATGACCTGGCGCTGCTGGGCAGCCCGAACGTCGACGTGCGAAGCTACCGGCTGAATTTCGAGTTGGCAGCCTTTTTCGCGTCGCGCCGGCTGAACCGGCAGCTCGAGGCCGCGATGCGCGACGATCTGTCAGCCAGCGCCGAGATTTCGGCTCGGACGGCGAGTCATCCAGTGTCGAAACGGTTGCTCGAGTCGGCGGCGCATCTGTTGAGCCCCTTACTTTGATTCTGCGGAGGGGGGGGGGGG
>DLCH01000049.1:12809-27102 GCA_002480525.1 Gammaproteobacteria bacterium UBA7803
GGGGGGGGGGGGGGTAGAGTAATACGTGGAATCCACGGTTTGCCGTGGCGCGTCGGCGGGGGAAGCTGCGCAGTGTCATGAACCACTCGAGTGCAAAGGCAGGGTTGCGGTCGTGGGCCGCTGCTGGGGGCCATCGGCGGCTCTGGTACGTGTGCCTGCCTTTCGTATTGGCGGGGCTGCTTGCCGGTCCCTGCGCCGCGGCATTTGCGGTCCTGGAGGAGCGAGCAGCCGTTGCGGGTGACGCTCCGGTTGCAGGAGTCCATCCGGCGCACGCCCATACTCATGCTCATGGTTCCGGCCATGGACTGGCTCATGACCACGAACACGAGCACGTCTCGGACGACGCCGATCATCCGACAACCATCGATGATGGCTGTTGTTTCGGGGTAGAGAGCCCCCCGCCGGCGGCCGGCAAGTCCTCTCCTGAACCCAAACCCTACTCGGGCATGGTGCTGGCGACCGCGGGGCCGCTGTCCCGAACGAGCCCGCTGCCTGTGAATCCCCAGATCGGCGAGGCTGTCGATCGATCACGGCTGCATCAGACCTCTCCTCCCGTGTACCTGGTCACGCTGAGAATTCGGGATTAGGCCGTTCACCAATTTCCGTACTGCTCCGGACACTGATCTGGAGCTTGGGATTGAAATTGGAGGACAGTCGAATGGAAACTCTCTCGGTCACTCAGAAGACTCGACAAACGCGTGTCGGCAATTTCCAAGTCGCGGACCTGGCGCGCCGGGCCGGCGTTACCGCAGCCACGGTGCGCTATTACGTGCGGGTCGGCCTGCTCGACCCCGATCGCGACCGGTACAACGGCTACCGGCGGTTTTCCCGCGAAGACCTGCGGCGTTTGATCTTCGTTCGCAAGGCTCAGGCGCTCGGACTCACGATTTCGGACATTCGCCTCATCCTCGACCGGCTGGACCATCACGACCCTGTCTGTGAGCTGGTCGTCGATACGGTCGAGCGGCGTCTGGAAGAGATTCGCGTCCAGTGCGACGAGCTGGCGGCGCTCAAGGCGCGCATGGAGGCCGCACTGGAGCAATGGGCCCGTGAGCCCGCCGGCGAGACCGACTCGGATTTCTGCCCGCTGATCGAACAGGTCGACGCCCGTTGCGGGATGGCCGAGCCCACGCAACATGCGGGGGGTCGCAAGCCTGGGTTGCGGGCCGTCCCGCAGGCCGCATCGTGAGCACCCCGCGCTCCGGCTACAAGCGGGAGTTGCGGCGCCTGCAGGTGGAGCTGGTCAAGTTCCAGCGCCATCTCATCGACTACGATCACCGCATTGCGATCGTCTTCGAAGGCCGGGATGCAGCAGGAAAGGACGGCGTGATCAAACGCTTTACGGCTCACACGAGCCCCCGGGAGACCCGGGTGGTCGCGCTCGGGAAACCTTCCGACCGCGACCGCGAGTCCTGGTACTTTCAGCGCTACGTTCCGCACCTGCCCACCGCTCGCGAGATGGTGCTGTTCAATCGGAGCTGGTACAACCGCGCCGGGGTGGAGCGCGTGATGGGCTTCTGTAGCGAGACTGAGTATCGGGCGTTCTTCGAGGACGTGGTGCCTTTCGAGCGGCTGCTCGTGCGGTCTGGCATTCAGCTCTTCAAATACTACCTCGACATCTCCCGTGTGGAGCAGGCGAAACGGCTGGCGGATCGCCGGCGCGACCCGCTCAAGCAGTGGAAGATCAGCCCCATCGACGCCGTCGCGCTCGAGCACTTCGACGACTACAGCAGTGCCCGGAACGAGATGCTCGCAAAGACGCACCACGACGCCGCGCCATGGTACGTGGTACGCGCCGACGACAAGAAGGCCGCGCGATTGAACGTGCTGCGCCATCTGCTGTCGCAGGTCGACTGTCCGGACAAGGACCGCCACGCGACGGTACCGGACGACCGGGTCGTGTTCGAGTTCGGCGACGCCGGGCTGTTGGCGGGCTGATTACATGTCCGATTCCGCGGCGCCGCAATCTGCGGCCATCAACGCGGCCGGATCGAGCGCTGGGTGGTCGTATTCGATCGACGAAGTCAGGAGAGGAAGCACATGATGTACGGTGGTGGACACGTCTGGTGGATGCTGGTGGTCGCGGTGCTGGTGGTGGTGCCTTTCTGGCGTATCTGCCAGAAGGCCGGGTTGCCGGGCGCGCTGAGCTTGCTGGCGCTGATTCCACTGGTGAATCTGGGTTTTCTGTATCTGCTGGCGTTTACCCGCTGGCCGATTGAAGAGCGTGGCCGGACCCCCGAGTAGCCAACGACATATCGGCCGCTGGCCAGGCGTCAGCCGAGCGGACGCCAGGCACGCCGCAGCAACCAAAGCAACAGCAGCGGCAGCACGATCCACTGCAGCAGCGGCGCAAGGCCGGTGCCGAGTAGTGGCAGCGTCGGCATAACGTCGACGTATTGCCAGCGATCGAGCACTTCGGTTGCCAGCCATTCGAGCCCGACCGTGATCGTCAGGCCGATGCCGAGATAAGCGGCAAGCAGCCGGAGCGAGGCATCGCGCGCCCAGAACCGGCTCCGCGCCATCAGCGCCGGCCCCGCGTAGGCTGTCAGCGCGATGACGGCGTCGCCGGCTGCCGCCCGGGAGCACATCAAGACGCCCGCCAGGTGTGGCAGATCGTTCATGCCCTGATACCACGGCACCTGCCAGAACTCCCAGACGAAGTGCAGCAGAAAGGCCAGAAGAGCCACGTCGAGTTCCGGTGCGCCGAGCAGGGCGGCCGACGCTGGTGGGTCAGCGTGAGGAGGATGCGGAATTTTTCCTGGACCTGTATGCGGCATACGGGTTGTACCTTGTGCTGATGCGTGAGACGACGAAGGCCAATGTGACCGCGGTGATTGGTCCGACGTCAACGTCGGCGCTCGAGCGAGACCACCACAGGAACCAACGATGTCACAGCAACCCGACCTGCCCGATCTCTCTCAACTTCGGCCGCCCCGTGGCGTGGTCCCGATTGCCGTGGTGGTCGGGCTGTTCCTGTGGGCCGGATGGACGGCGTTCTTCACCGTTCCGGCCGAATCCGTCGGTGTCATTCAGCGGTTCGGCCACTATCACCGGGAGGCGGACCCCGGCCTGAATTTCAGGCTGCCCTTCGGCATCGAGACGGTGACCCTCGTGCCGGTGAAACGCCAGCTCAAGGAGGAATTCGGCTTCGGCACCCCGGGGGCGAGCTTTGCCAGTCAGTCGTCGTCTCCGAATCAATGGGCGCTGGAGACGACCATGGTCACCGGCGATCTCAACATCGCGCTGGTGGAGTGGGTCATCCAGTTCCGCATCGAGGACCCGTTTCAGTTCCTGTTCAACGTACGTGATCCGGGCGATACCTTGCGGGACGTGTCGGAGTCGGTGATGCGGGAGGTGGTCGGTGACCGCACGGTTGACGAAGTGCTCACCATCGGCCGGCAGGACATCGAAGCCACTGCCCAGGTCGAGCTTCAGGAGGTGGTGAACAAGTACGAAATGGGGCTGCGCATCGACCAGATTCAGCTCAAGAACGTCAATCCGCCCGAGCCGGTGCAGGCGTCCTTCGATCGGGTCAACGAGGCGCAGCAGGAGCGTGAGCGCATGATCAACGTGGCACGTGGAGAGTACAACCAGGCGGTGCCGAAGGCGCGCGGTCAGGCGGACCAGCGCATTCAGAGTGCTGAGGGTTACGCCATCCAGCGCGTCAACGAGGCGGAAGGGGACGTGCAGCGCTTCGATGCCCTGCTCGCGGAGTACCTCAAGGCGCCGGAGGTGACCAAGCGCCGCCTCTACCTCGAGGCGTTCAACGAAGTGCTGCCGCGCATGAAGACCAAGCTCATCGTCGACGAAGCGTCGACCTCGGTGCTGCCGCTGCTTCAGCTCGATGCCAACGGAAAGGGGGAGCTGCCATGAGCAATTTCTGGGGAATCGTCGCCGTGGTGCTCGGGGCGCTGGTCGCGCTCCTCGCCGGACAGACCTTCTATACGGTGGACGAGACCGAGCGGGTGATCATCACCCAGTTTGGCCGCCCCGTCGGCGAGGTCATCGATCAGGCGGGTCTCAAGGTCAAGGTGCCGTTCGTGCAGGAGGTGAATCGGATCGAGAAGCGCATTCTCGTCTGGGACGGCTCGGCCAACGACATGCCGACGAAGGACAAGCTCTACATTACCGTGGATACGTTCGGCCGCTGGCGCATTCGTGATCCGCTGCAGTTCTTCCTGCGGCTGCGCGACGAGCGCAGTGCCCAGTCGCGTCTGGAGGACATCCTCGGCAGCGAAACCCGCAACGCAGTAGCCCGGCACGAGCTCATCGAGATCATCCGCACCACCCAGGGCCGTTCTCCGGAAGTAGACCCCGTGCTGGCCGACGTGGACATCAGCCAGTTGCTGCCCATCAGCCAGGGACGCGAGCGGATCGAGGCCGGCATCCTCGAAGCCGCCTCCGGCAAGCTGGCCGAATTCGGCATCGAGCTGCTCGACATCCGCTTCAAGCGCATCAACTACAACGACAGCGTCCGTGAGAAGATCTATGCCCGCATGACCAGTGAGCGTGATCAGATCGCCGACCGGTTCCGCTCCGAGGGCGCCGGCGAGGCGGCCCGGATCAACGGCAACAAGGAGCGTGAGCTGCAGACCATCGAATCGGTCGCCTACCGGACCATCCAGAAGATCGAGGGCGACGCGGATGCCCGCGCCACCGACATATACGCCCGCAGCTACAACCAGAGTCCGGCGGCGGTGGATCTCTACACGTTCCTGAAGACGTTAGAGACCTACCGCAACGTCATAGACGCCGATACCACGCTGGTGTTGTCCACCGACAGCGATCTGATGACCTTGATGAAGGGCATGGGTGACGTGTCGGTGCGCTAGCCCGAGCGCTCGGGCTCCATGGGCCAGTACCGGCGCATGGCGAGAAAGGTGAACGACGTGGACCAGCCGATGAGCACCAGACCGTTCAGGGTTTCGATGGCGCTGATGACCCGCAGATGGCCCACGGGCGCCAGGTCGCCGATCCCGAGCGACGTGTACGTGACCGTCGAATAGTAGACGTAGCTCATCGCGCTCCGGTCGTGAGCGCCTTCGATGCCACCGACGGCGAACGGGCCTTCCAGAACGAAAAAGGCGGCGGCATACAAGCCGATCTCCGCCAGGTGGGCGCCGAAGGCGCCGACCATGACGACGAGCACCCGTGCCGGACCGGCGCGGCCGCAACGCGGCAGCAGCCGTGAGGTCCAGCGCAGCGCCTGGAAGTGGATGAGAAACGTAGCGAGCACCAGGGTGAGGCTCAGCAGCATGGCAATCAGCATCAGACGATCTCCGGAACCGGTCTTATGAGGGAAGCGAGGGACGAGCCGCCTGCACCGATTCTACCCGGCGCGCTCAGCATCGCAGCCATCGGCACGGCGCTGGTCGCCGCGTTGCTTTGGGAAGCCCGGTTTGCGCAGTGGCTGAGCGTCGCTTCGGCCTACGCCGATGGCTTGCTGCGGTGGTGGTACGTGGCGCTGGTGGCTTTTCTGACCGCGTTCGTCATCTGGCTGGGGATTGGCCGCTACAAGAACGTCCGGCTGGGCCGGGACGACGAGCAGCCGGAATACGCGCTGCTGCCCTGGCTGGCGATGTTGTTCGCAGCCGGAACCGGCGTGGGCCTGTTGTTCTGGAGTATCGCCGAGCCGGTGAGTCACTTTCAGGGCAATCCGTTCGTTCCCGAGGGCATGACGCCCGAGGCCGCGTCGGTGGCGATCCAGCTCTCGTTTTTTCACTGGGGGCTGAACGGCTGGGCCATCTTCGCGACGGTCGCGCTGATTTTCGGCTATTTCAGCTACCGCCGTGATCTGCCGCTGGTCCCAAGCTCCGCCTTGTACCCCGTGCTGGGTGAACGGGCATTCGGCGTGGCGGGCCAGACGGTGGACGCGCTCGCCGTGTTCGCGACGGTGTTCGGACTGGCGACCACGCTGGGCCTCGGCGCCCGTCAGACCGGCACCGGCCTGACCTGGCTGTTCGGGATGCCGGGCAGCACGATGGTCGAGCTGCTGGTGGTGGCGGTGGTTACCGTAGTGGCCACAGTGTCCGTGGTGTCGGGCGTGCGGCGTGGTGTTCGCGCGCTGAGCGAACTCAATCTGTGGTTGACCGTGGTGCTGTTGGCGGGGTTTCTGCTGCTGGGTCCCGCCGGCTACCTGGTGGGTCTGCTGGTCCAGGAGACGGGCAATTATCTGGATAATCTGCTGGCGATGACGTTCTATGTGGGCGCCAACGAGCCGGGCACCTGGCAGTCCACCTGGACCGTGTTCTTCTGGGGCTGGTGGATCGCCTGGTCGCCGTTCGTCGGCCTGTTCATCGCCCGCATCTCACGCGGACGCACGCTGCGGGAGTTCGTGTTCGGCGTGCTGCTGCTGCCGACGCTGGTCACTTTCGTGTGGATTGCGCTCATGGGCGGTACGGCGCTGCACAGTGAGTTGTTCGCCGACGGGGGAATCGTCGAGGCGGTGAACGACGATGTCGCGAGTGCCGTGTTCGCGACCATCGAGCATCTGGAAGCGCCACGCCTCGCGGAAGTGCTGATGGGCGCCGTGGCGACACTGCTGATCGGCATCTACTTCGTCACGTCGGCCGATTCGGGCGCGCTGGTGATCAACATCATCCTGTCCGGCGGGCGCCTCGAACCGTCCCGCCCGGCGCGCGCCGCGTGGGCGCTCGGCAATGGGGCGCTCACGGCCGTGCTGCTGGTGGCCGGTGGGATCGCCGTGCTGCAGGACGCGGTGATCCTGGCGGCCCTGCCGTTCTCACTGATCATCGTGCTGATGCTCTGGGGTTTCATCCTGGCATTGCGGCACGAGCCGCTGGCAGCGCCCCGGGAAGGCTGCAAGCATCAGCGCGCGGCGGAGCCCTGGACCGGCGCCGACGAGGCGTCGCCGTAGCGCGCCTACATGTCGCGAATCCGATTGCTCTGCTGAGCCAGACGCATCGTCTCGTGCTCCTCCATATCGAGCAGCGCCTCGAGCAGCTCGCGGGCCTCCGGAATTTCTGCCCGGCCCAGCAGATAGCGGTATAGCGTGGTTACCTGGTTGTGCAGGGCGAACACCGATGCGCAGATTTCGTCGAAGCTCATCGCGGCGAACGGCGCGTCGCAGGCCTGGTGCGGGTCGATGGGTTCATGGCCCAGATAGTCGTAGACCCACGTATTGAGCGCCTTGGGGTCGGCGCGCTTCTCGAACCCGTCGACGATGGTTTCGAGGGTGGCTTCGTGGTCCGCCAGGTAGGTAAGCAGAAGTTTCGCCAGCTCGCGTTCGGATTGGGTGGAACAGTGGGCCAGGCACTCGGCGAGACGATGGTGCATGGCCCGGGTCCAGTCGATGAGGTCGGCGAAGGTCTCCACTTTCATGGGATGGGTGTCTCCAGCGATGGAATCAAGAGCTTAAAGCCATACGCGGGATACAGGTCAATGGCGGGGTCCATGATCGCCCGCCGCGTTGGACCGCCGTGCTAGGTAGAGCCGCTCGAAACCGATGATGAGTGCCAGGCCGATGGCCGACACCACGACCACCAGCGGGTCGCTCTGCCATTTGATGACGACGAAGGCGCCCAGGACCAGCCCGTCGAGCGCAATGGCGGCAATCAGTATGGCCGGGTTGGCGCCGACGCGGCCGCGCAGGTGGCGCAGTACGCCCCACTGCACGGCGATGTCCATGAGGATGTAAAAGATAGCGCCGAGCGAGGCGATGCGGCTGAGATCGAAGAATACGGTGAGCAGCATGGCCAGGACGATGGTGTAGACCAGCGTATGGCGCTGAATGGTCCCCGGCATGCCGAAGTGGCTGTGTGGAACCAGATTCATGTCGGTGAGCATGGCCAGCATGCGTGACACGGCAAAGGTGCTGGCGATCACGCCGGATACCGTTGCGACGATGGCCAGTGCCACGGTGAACCACAGTCCCCATTGGCCGAGCGCCGGCCGGGCCGCCTCCGCGAGAGCAAAATCGCGGGCGGCGATGATCTCACCGAGGCTGAGATTACCGGCCACCGCCAGCGCGACCAGGGCGTAAAGCACGACGCAGATGGCAATGGAGATGACGATGGCCCGGCCCAGATTTTGCTGTGGGTCGACGATTTCCGAGCCGCTGTTGGTGATGGTGGTGAAGCCCTTGTAGGCCAGAATGCCCAGAGCAACAGCGGCCAGAAAGCCGCCAGGGGTCGCGTCCCGCTCGATGCGCACGCTCTCCACGGAGAATCCCGACAACCACAGTCCGGCGACGGCAAAAGCGGCGATCCCGCCGATCTTGATCAGCGCTGTTGCCAGCTCTATCGCACTGATCAGGCGATTGCCGATCACGTTCACGGCGAACGCGAAGGCGAGCAGACCAACGCCGAGAGTGGGTACCCAGGCGCTCGATGCCGGCATGTCGAAGAGTTGCAGGGTATACGTGCCGAAAGTCCGGGCAACCAGACTCTCGTTGATGACCATGGAAAAGTACATCAACAGGGCACATACCGCCGTGGTCGTGCCTGGCCCGTAGGCTTTCTGCAGATACATGGCAATGCCGCCCGCCGACGGGTACGCGTTCGACATCTTGACGTATGCGTAGGCGCTGAACGCGGTGACCACCGCGGCCGCCAGGAACGCCAGCGGGAACCAGCCGCCGGCCTGCTCGGCGAGCTGACCGGTCAGCGCGAAGATGCCGGCGCCGATCATCACGCCGGTGCCCATTGCCACCGTGCCGATCAGGGTCAGGCTGCCTTCACGGTAGCTCGGCGTGCGGTCGGTGCTACCTGCCATTCGGTTTCTCCCATCAGGTTTACGTCATCGCGCGCGGCGGGCACCCGAAGCAAGCGCGGTCTGGACCGGGTTCGGAGTGCCGAGGCGCTTTAGCGTGGCCGGATGTGTGCCGTCGGCCTGTACAGCGCAATCTCGCCGTCCTCGATGCCCATGCGCCGGAACCCGGCACGCTCGTACATGAGCAGTGCCCGTTGGTTCCGGGGCACAGCGGAGATCCGCACGAGATCCACTGGCGGCACGAACGTGTCGATCCAGGCCAGTGCGGACTCCAGGAGCTGGCGGCCGAATCCGCGTCCCTGGTATCGGCCATCGATCATCAGGCGCAGGATGCTGACGACCCGATAGTCGTCGACATGGGCGGGCCGCAAGAGCAGATAGCCGACAGGCTGGTCGGCGACGATGGCGAGACGGAACAGGCACTCCGGGTAGGCATCCGCGTCCGCGAGCGTTTTTCCGATCGGGGCGACGAATCCGGCTTGCTCCGGCTTGACGACCAGCGCGTTGGCGGCCGCGTAGGTGGCAGATGAAATTTCCGCCAGCTCGAGCCCGGGCGGCGCGCGCCGGCTGTCGTGGTCGTCGAGCGCGTCGCCTCCATGCGCCTCGGAACCAGACCTCGTGTGCCCTCGGTGATGTGAAGGTGGATCCATGGCTCCATTGTAGTCAGTCAGCGGCTACGGTTTCGACACGCATCGGCGGGGCTGTTCAGCCCCAGCCCCAGCCCCAGCCCCAGACGGTGCGCAACGGCATCCAGATCCCCATGAACATCATCATCAGGTTTTCGGTCAGGGAGATGAATCCCAGTGGCACGTTGCTTTTGCCGCCGACGCAGGCGCATTTGAGCTCGCGGCGATCCACGTACACGGCCTTGAAGACCGATATGGCGCCGCCCGTCCCGATCACCAGGGCGATGGGCGCCGCGATCCAGATCAACGTGCCCGCGAGCATGAGCACGCCGGCGACGGCTTCGCCGTAGGGATAGAGGTAGCCGTAGCCGACCCAGCGCCGCGCCAGCAGATCGTAGTTGAGGAACATGGTGGAGAAGCTCTCCACGTCCTGGAGTTTCTGCAGCGCCAGCAGCGTCATGGAGATCGCGACGAACCATTCGAACACCTGCACCGAGAGCACGGTTCCGACGGTGGCGATGTGGGCTGCCACCGCGATGGCCAGCGCCGTTGTGAAGATCGCTACAACGGGCCGGTAAGTGGTTTCGTCCTCGGAGACATCGTGGCCGAAGTGTTTGCGGAGCGCGTCGTAACCGCCGATGCGCTGGCCGTCGATCCAGACCTGGGGTGTCGTGGTGACGTCGTGCTCGGCCTTGAAGTTCTCCGTCTGCTCCCGCGTGGTGAGGTGGTGATCGTTTACGTGGAAGCCGTGGCGCCTCAACAGGGCCTTGGTTTTCAGGCCGTAGGGGCACAAGTGATCGTCCATCACCATTCGATACACTTCGGCGGTCTTATCTGTCATATTCGGCCTTGTTTTCGTCGGGTTGAGTACCGTTGCTGACCGGAACGTAGTGCGGCTCCGCCAGCGAACAGTAGTCGGGGCTGTTGCGCGGCATTTTATCGAACCTCCTGCTGCCGCATTCTCCTGCATCACCCCTGCAGCAATCGTGCCGACGACGCAGCAGCGTCAATGCTCTTGATCGTGGCCTTCGTGACCTGGCGGAGGGTTGGACGCGGACTCGCTGGCCGAAGCGCCGCCGTTCGGCTCCGCCAGGTCACTGGCACCGTGGTCGTGCGTTGCGTTCCCGTCCTCCTCCCCGTCTGCGCCATGCCGATGGCCGGTGGCGGAGCTGGGCGCGTGATGACTCAGCCCCGCGGCCCCGGCGACCATGTCCTGATACGCGGCCGGATCGAGGCGAGGCAACTCGCGGATGAACGCGACCACCGGCCACAGCGCCTCGTCGTCGTGAGTCGCGCCCAGGCCGGCATGCCGGTCATCCTGATACCGTGCTTGGTCTCCCAGAACAGCTCCGCGTCCGTGAGGTGGCGGGCGGACTCGGCGAGGTCGGGCGCGGCCGGGTTCAATCCCTGGCCGAGCGCGCCCGGTTCGCGCCCGGGCGCGCCGTGGCAGATTGCGCACATCGCGTCGAAGTCGCCGGCGCCGGCCAGCCGCAGGCGCTCGGCCGTCAGGTCCGGCACCGTCACCGCCTCCGCCCGGCGAGCCATCGAGGCGTGGTAGGTGGTATGCAGCAGCCAACGAACCGGTGCGCTGTGCGCGCTCGAGGCGCTGACGTCGTAGATGCCCGAATAGGCGAAGGCCAGTGCGCCCAGAACCAGGGCGAACAACGTGGCGAGAATGCCGTAGAGCAGCTTCATCCGAATCTCTTTGTCGTATTGCCGGGCGGCGGACCGGCCGGCCTCGCTCCCCAAGAGGCCGGCCGCAGCTTCGGCCGGGTCAGAACCAGGCGCGCAGGCCGATCACCAGCGAGGTGCGCGACGTATCCTCACCGGCAGCCCGTGCCATGTCCCGGGTGTCGCCGTACAGTCGCTCCCAGCGCACGCCGACGTACGGCGCCAGCTCGCGGCGGATCTCGTAGCGCAGCCGCAGGCCGGCTTCGGTGTTGCTCAAACCGCTGCCGACGCCGAGCTCCGGCACGTCCTCGGCGCTGACGTTGAATTCCAGCCGCGGCTGCAACTTCAAGCGCTGGGTCAGCAGCAAGTCGTACTCGAATTCGCCGCGCAGGCTGGCGTCGCCGTCCTCGCTGACGAACAGTGCGAGGTCGGATTCGAACCATTGCGGCGCCAGGCCCTGCAGGCCGAACACCGCATATGCAACGTCCTCCTCGCCGGGCCGGATGTCGTAGCGGACACCCGTTTGCCAGCCCCAGAACGGCGAAAACGTTCGGTTGTACAGCAGCTGGGTCTCTGCGACTTCCAGCGATTCGCCGGTGGGGCCTTCGCCTTCGGTTTTGACCCACAGCTTGTTGTAGTCGCCGCCGTACCAGCCCTGGGCGTCCCACAGACGGCTGTTGCCGTCGTCGCTGTCGCCGTATTCGAAACGGTCGAGCAGCAGCAGGCTGAACGGCGAGTCGTCCTTCAATGGCATCGGCCAATCCTCCGGGGCGCCGGTTGGGTTGCCGGCGATCGCCATACCGGTGGCCAGCACCGTCACGGTCGCGGCCATGCACACCATGGCCTGCAGTCGAAATGCTCCAGGTTTCATGCGCCTACCTCCCCATTGCGGATACGAACGACACGGAACATGCCCATTTCCATGTGATACAGCAGGTGACAGTGGAACGCCCAGCGGCCGGGCTCGACGGCGGTGATGAGCAGACTTACCCGCTCGGACGGCTTGATGGAGATGGTGTCCTTGAACGGCAGCCGGTCACCCTGGCCGTTCTCCAGCTCCATGAACATGCCGTGCAGGTGGATCGGATGCTCCATCATGGTGTCGTTCACCATGATCAGCCGCACGCGCTCGCCGTAGGGAAAGTCGATGGGTCCGTCGACCTCGTGGAACTCCTCGCCGTCGAACGACCACATGTAGCGTTCCATGTTGCCGGTGAGGTGCAGCTCCACCGTGTGGGTAGGCTCGCGTGTATCCTGCATCGGCACGACGTTGCGCAGCTGCGCGTAGGTCAGCACCCGGTGGCCGACGTTCTCGAGCCCGGTGCCGGGCTCGCCGAGCCGGTTGCGTTGCACCTCGGCCACCGAGATGTTGCCGGGGCCGTGCCAGTCGGGGCCATGGCGGGCGACGACGGGGCCGGCGGGCTCCATCATGCTGCCGGTACCCCCCATCTGCATGCTGTGGCCCTCGTGCTTCATGGTCGACATGTCGTGGCCTTCGTGCCCCTGCATGCCGGTGGAAGACATGTCCATGCCGCCCATGTCCATGCCCGCCATGTCCATGCCCATGTCCACCATGGTGCGCTGGGGCGGCTCACGCAGCGGCGGGACGGCGGCGGCCATGCCGGGGCGCGGCGCCAGGGTGCCGCGGGCGTATCCGGAGCGGTCCATCGACTCCGCCATCACCGTGTAGGCCTGGTCCTGCCGGGGCTCGACGATGACGTCGTAACGCTCGGCCACGCCGATCTGGAACTCGTCGGTTTCCACCGGCTCGACGTTCTGGCCGTCGGCCTGCACCACGGTCATGGGCAGCCCCGGAATGCGGACGTTGAAGAACGTCATGGCCGAGGCATTGATGACCCGCAGACGAATCCGCTCACCGGGGCTGAACAGCCCGGTCCAGTTGCCGGCCGGGTGCACGCCGTTCATCAGGTAGGTGTAGGTATGGCCGGTGATGTCGGCGATGTCGGTAGGGCTCATCCGCATGTTGCCCCAGGCGACTCGGTCGCGCAGCGTCGTGCCCCATCCGGCCTTCTGGACGTCTTCGAAGAAATCCTCGACGGTGCGCTGGCTGAAGTTGTAGTAGTCACTCATCTTCTTCAGCTTGGCCATCACCCGGTGGGGGTCCTCGAAGGTCCAGTCCGACAGCACCACCACGTAGTCGCGGTCGTAGGCGAACGGTTCCGGCTCCCGGGGGTGGATCACCAGGGGGCCGTACACGCCCGTCTGCTCCTGCAGCCCCGAGTGGCTGTGGTACCAGTAGCTGCCGTACTGACGCACCGGGAAGTCGGCGACGAACGACTCGCCCGGCGGAATGCCGGGAAACGTCACGCCGGGAACGCCGTCCATCTCGAACGGCAGCAGAATGCCATGCCAGTGAATCGAGCTGTCCTCCTCGAGGTGATTGGTCACGCGCAGGGTGGCGCGCTGACCCTCCCAGAGTTCGACCAGCGGCCCCGGAATGGTGTGGTTGATGGTGGTCGCGGAGGCGTGACCGCCGGCGATGTCGATGGACTCGCGGCGGATGGCGATGTCCATGGTGACGTCACGGGGTTCGCCGCCGGGGACGCCGGCGCGTCCGGCCGCCGTAACGCCCGTGCGGGCGTAGGCGGGCAGCAGGGGGCCGAGGCCGGTGATCAGCCCGCTTGCCGCCAGGGCCTTGAGCAGCTGACGGCGTCCAGGATCGGGATGGTGATTCATGTCGATCTCCTGTCGTACGGGCCACGCGCTGGCGCAGCGGCGCGCGGGCCAATTGGGTTAGGAAGCTTGGCGCCGGCGCATGACGGCGTGGCGCCCGTCGGCCGTTGGTCAGGCTGGTGGACGTTCCAGCCGCCGGTCGTGAGCGGCCAAGGTTGGCTGGGTTCGAGCCTGACTGCGTTCGGCGCCCGGCGGCGCCGGGTCGTTGGCGTCGGCGCCGGTCGACAGCAGGGGAGTGGGCATGGTGCACGTCAGGTGGGTCAGGCAATCGCAGTCGCAGGAGTCTACCTGCTGGGCGGGTGCGCGATCGCCGCCGTGGTAGCGGTGTGCCGGCAAGGTGTCCTGCAGGGCACCCTCAGGCGCTTCGCCGTAGCCCGCCAATGATGCCGGCGGGACGGCCAGTGCAATTTGGCTCACAACCGCGACGACTGCGAGCCACCGGAACGTGATCCTCTTCGTACCCATTTCTGCAGCAGCTTACACCAAACGCAGGTTGCTCGCAGACAGATATGTTCGAGCCGCAGTTTCGGGGCCTTGGAATGGCGGGCCTAACCCCAATTCGACATTAGTTG
>DLCH01000059.1 GCA_002480525.1 Gammaproteobacteria bacterium UBA7803
CGGAGACTTTTCACACAGTCTCCAAAGGGCCCCATTTTTGTTGGCGAAGCGGGATGCGGATGAGTCCCTGCGGTTCGACAAAATCGCAGAGCGATTTTGGACGTTGCCGCTTTGCGGCAACGCCCCGAAGGGGTGAGGGCCGCTCCCGCGGCCCGAGTCACAAAATCGCAGAGCGATTTCGCACGTCACCACTTTGCGGCATCGCCCCGAAGCTCTATACAGGCTCCCGCACACCCTCCCGCCCGGATTGCGCCCCCGCCAGGCCTCCGGGCACCCGATTGCGTATCGCGACGTCCGCTGCATAGGCGCTGATCGGTAACCGTCGACGCCGATATCGGTTACCGTTGAGGCTTTCGGGGAGGGGTTTTCACCGATGCCATGGCCATTGCTCGGCCCCCGCGTTCCGCGGCGCCGCAATCCGCTCAAGCGCTGGCTCGGGCGCCGGGTATTCGAATGGCTAGGCTGGCGGCTGGAGGGTGAGTGGCCGGACGAGCCCAAGCTGATCGTCGCCGTCGCTCCGCACAGCTCGAACGTGGATATCATCCTGGCCGTGGCGGTGTTCTGGGGCCTCGAGCTGAGGACTTCGTATCTGGCCAAGGATTCCCTGTTCCGCTTTCCGCTCGGCATGATCATGCGCGGGCTCGGCGGCATTCCGGTGGACCGCAGCTCGCCCCAGGGCATGGTGGACGATCTGGTCGAGCGGTTTCGTTCGAGCGCGTCGCTGGTGATCGGCATCACGCCGGAGGGCACCCGCAGCGGCGCGCGGCAGTGGAAGAGCGGCTTCGCCCGCATTGCAGCCAGCGCGCGGGTGCCGGTGCTGCCGGCCATCGTCAACTACGCCGAACGGGTGGTTTACCTGCGGCCGCCGATCGCCGGCGATCGGGCGGACGACATTCTGGCGGCGACCCGTTCGGCGGCCGGAATCGGCAGCCCGCGGCATCGGAGGGCAGCATGAGCACAGGGCGCCGGAGTGCCGGGGCCGCGCATCGACGCTGGGCGGATCACGTCAGTTGGCGTGGCTGGTGGCGGGCGGCCGGCAGCGTGCTGCTGCTTGTCAGCGCCGGCGCCGCCGGCGACGGTCAGCCGGCGGGCTGGAATCGGCCGGCGCTCGACGCGCTGCTCGACTATGCCCGGGACCAGCGTTCCAGCGCGCTGCTGATCCGGCAGGGCGGCGGCATCGTCGCCGAGCGCTACTGGACGCCGGAGGCCGGCCGGCCAGGCCTCTATCGGAACCTGGTGGGGGCGGAGCCAGCCATTGGCGGCGGCCCCGTCGAGGACGTGGCTTCGCTGCAGAAGAGCGTCGTGGCAGTGATGGTCGGGATGGCCGAAGCCCGGGGCCTGCTGTCCCTGAACGATGCCGTGTCGGCCCACCTCGGCGCCGGCTGGTCGAAGGCGCCGGTGGAGCAGGAACGCGCCATTCTGGTCCGCCACCTGCTGTCCATGGCCAGCGGGCTGACGCCGGCGCTCGAGTTCGAGGCGCCGGCGGGCACGCGCTGGCGCTACAACACCCGGGCCTACAGCAGGCTTCTCGACGTGCTCGAGGCCGCCGCCGGCGAAGACGTCGCGTCGCTGACCCGGGCGTGGATCACCGGGCCCCTCGGCATGACGGACACCGGCTGGCGCCGGCGCCCCTGGGTCACCGCCGACATGGACGCCAATCCGCTCGGCCTGTACGCCTCCGCGGCGGACCTCGCGCGGTTGGGCGAACTCGTGCTGGGGCAGGGGAGCTGGCAGGGCGACCAGCTCGTGCCCGCGGACTACCTGCGCGGCGCGTTGCAGCCATCGCAGCCCCACAACCCGGCCTACGGCTACCTCTGGTGGTTGAACGGGCGCCCGCTGCGAACGGCGCCTGGAGACTCGGGCCACGACACGCTGGCGCCCGCCGCACCGGGTGACCTGGCGGCGGCCCAGGGCGCGCTCGGCCGCAAGGTCTACGTGGTGCCGAGCCTGGATCTCGTGGTGGTGCGGCTCGGCGACGCGCCGGACGCGGACTTCGACCGGGTCTTATGGCAGCGCCTCATGGCCGCCGCGCCGGTGCCGGCCGTGTGCGATCCCTGCACGACGCCGGTGGCGGACCGGCCGGGCACCGCCCGCGCCGCCGACGGCCGTTACATCACCTGGCGCGAGCACGTCATCGACGAACCGGCACTGGGGCTGGCGGATCTGTCCGGCAGCGACGGGCTGGCGATGGCCGATCTGGACGGCGACGGCATCGACGACATCGTCTCGGTGCACGAGTCCGACACGGTCTACGACGGCCGTCCCGTGGGGCACGTGCGCATCGCCTGGGGCACCGGCGACCCCGACCAGTGGGCGCTGGGCACCCTCGCATCCGGGCCCGAGGCGGCGGCGGCCGAGGACGTGACGCTGGCCGATTTCGACGGCGACGGCGACGTGGATGTGCTGGTGGCCTGCGAGCTCGCCCATCTCATCTACTTCGACAATCCGGGGCGGCAGGCGCGCTCGGCGGCCTGGCCGCGCACCGTCGTGCCGCTGACCACCCACCGCGGCTCCTACATCCGCGCCTTCGCGGCGGACTTCGACGGCGACGGCCGGCCGGAGGTCGCGGCGGCCAACAAGGGTGAGCAGAATCCTGCGGTGGACGACCCCGAGCTGCGCAACCTGTCCCTCTACCTGCCGCCGCGCGAACCGCTCGAGGGCGGCCTGTGGCGGGAGCAGCTGCTCGGCCAGGTTCGCATTCCCATCAACGCCGAGCCGGTGGACCTCGACGGTGACGGCGACCTCGACGTCGTCGGCGGATCGCGCGGCGAGGCCCGGGTGCTGTGGTTCGAGAACCTCGGCGATCTGCGGTTCCGCGAGCACGCGATCGAGCTGGTCGGCCCGCCCGGCGATCTGGCGATCACCGGCTTCAACATGGACTACGCCGACCTCGACGGCGACGGCCGCCGGGACATCGTGTCGACGGCCTGGCCGGGATCGCTGGTGCTGCTGCATCAGCCGGCGGCCGCCAGCGACCGCTGGCGCTGGTCGCTGATCGGCGATGCCGGGCCGGATCAGCTCGTCAGCGTGCGTCTGGGGGACGTGGATGGCGACGGTGACCTGGACGTGTTCACCGGCGCCTACAGCCGCGGCCCCCGGGACCGGGACGGCCCGCTGGTGACCGTGAACGATCCGCTCGGGCGCATCGCCTGGTTCGAGAATCCCGGCGTTGCCGGGAGTCCCTGGCGGCGTCACGACGTCTCCCGGCGCAAGCGCGGCATGTACGACCAGTGGCTGCTGCGGGATCTGGACGGCGACGGCGACCTGGACGCCGTCGGCACCCGCGGCAACAGCGCGCCCTACGACGGCGTGATCTGGCTCGAGCAGATCCGGCGGGACGATCTGGCGCCCGTATTCGATCAGGCGCGCGCCGTCGACAGCCAGCAGATGCCGCCCGCGCCGTGACGGGCGGTGTCCTTGAGCGGAATCAAATCACCCGCCGATGGCCTCTGATTGAAGTCAACGTCCCGGACCCGGCTCGGTGAAATTCTTCCTGCAGTTTTTAGGCAGGAGAAAAGCCATGTTCGAGAAGAACCTGATGCGAGCCTCGATCGCCGTCGGCCTGATGCTGGCGGCGGGGATGGCCTCGGCGGGGTCCCTGTACGTGCAGCGCGGGTACGAGACCTGTATCGACGATCTGGACCGGGACTATCCGCGCCATGCGCGGCTGGTCCACGCCAGTCACTACTACCAGGACGAGTCCGACGACGCGCTGACCTACTTCGTCAACTCCACCGCGTGGGCCAAGGGCGACCGGGTGCAGCTCAAGACCCAGTGCCTGACGGACCGGTTCGGCCGTGAGCTGGTGTCCCGGGAAACCGAGTTCGGGCGCTGGGTCCAGAACCGGGGCCGCGTGACCGTCGACGAAGTCGCCGGGCGCTGAGCCGCGCCTCCCACCGATCCTTCACCGAGACCCTGGTGCCCGCCGCCCGGCGGGTGCCGGGGCGACCACGTAGATTCCCTAGGTCCGAAGCTTCGCGGGTTTGATTACGGTCAAGGCTGAACGTGCGCCGTGCCGCCTGAATAGGCGGCATCGTCTGGCGTCGCGGCGCCGACAACGACCCGGGAGGAAACACCATCGTGAACGTCAAAGATCCGCAGCGGGCCGTGCCCGCGGCTCAGCAGGCCAACCACGTCGACGTGGTCATCGTCGGCGCCGGCATCTCCGGCATAGGCTCCGCCTACCATCTGCAGCAGCAGTGTCCGGGCAAGCGCTACGTCGTCCTCGAGATGAAGGATACGTTCGGCGGCACCTGGGAGACCCACAAGTACCCGGGCGTCCGCTCCGACTCCGATCTCTACACCTTCGGTTACCGCTTCAAGCCGTGGATCGGCGCGCCGGTCGCCAGCGCCGAGGAAATCCTCAAGTACATGGACGAGGTGATCGAGGAAAACGGCATCGACGAGTACATCCGCTATGGTCACCGCATCACCCGATGCTCGTGGTCGAGCGACGACGATCTATGGGCGGTGGAGGCCGTCCGCAGCTCGGACGGCGCCACGGTGACGTTCACCTGCAACTTCCTGTGGATGTGCCAGGGCTACTACGACCACGAGAAGCCCTACGTTCCCGACTGGGCCGGCATGGACAAATACCAGAGTCTGTTCGTTCACGCGCAGCTCTGGGACCCGGAGATCGACTACACCGGCAAGCGCGTGCTGGTGATCGGGTCCGGCGCGACGGCGGCGACCGTGGTGCCCGCCTTCGCGGAGAAGGCCGCCCACGTGACCATGCTGCAGCGCTCGCCCACCTATTTCTTCTGCAGCGAGAACAGGAACGAGCTGGCCGACCGCCTGCGGGAGATCGGCATCGACGAGCCGACCGTCCATCGGGTCGTGCGCGCGCAGATCATGCACGACCAGGATCTGATGACGAAACGCTGCAAGACCGAGCCGGACGTCGTGTTCGAGGAACTGAAGGCCCTGATCCGCCTGTACGCCGGGGAGGATTTCGAGTTCGAGCCGCACTTCGTGCCGAAGTACCGGGTGTGGCAGCAGCGGCTGGCTTTCTGTCCAGAGGGCGACGTGTTCAAGGCGGCGGTCGAGGGCAAGCTCAGCGTGGTCACCGACACCATCGACACCTTCACCGAGAAGGGCGTGCGCACCAGCTCCGGCGAGGAGATCGAGGCCGACATCATCGTCGCGGCGACCGGCTTCCAGCTCTCGGTGATGGGCGACATTCCCTTCGAGGTGGACGGCAAGGCCGTCGACTGGCACGACACCGTGACCTACCGGGGCATGATGTTCACCGGCGTCCCCAACATGCTGTGGGTGTTCGGATACTTCCGTGCGAGCTGGACGCTGCGCGTCGACATGCTGGGAGATTTCGTCTGCAACCTATTGAATCACATGGATGATCTCGGCGCCCGCCGGGTCGAGGTCGCGCTTCGGGACGAAGACCGGGACATGAAGCTCCTGCCCTGGATCGACCAGGACAACTTCAATCCGGGTTACCTGATGCGGGGCCTGGACAAGCTGCCACAGCGGGGCAACAAGCCCGAATGGCAGCACAACCAGGACTACTGGCGCGAGCGGGACGAGATTCCGGCCATCGATCTCGACGGCGCGGAGTTCCGCTATGACGGCGGCGGCCGTGCGGCGGGTCGCACCGCTACCGCTGGGGCGGCGGCGGCGCGGAAGGCGACTGCCTGACCGGTCCAGGCACGCCGGGGCGGCCCGTGTCGCCCCGGAGGATTTCGTTTGCATCCCCGGCGCGGGCCGATAATATAAGTTCGGTCTACTAGTTGGCGGGCGGCATGACGCACCTCAGTCCACGGACGTATCGGCGCCGCCGGATCCACCGGCCCGGGTAACGCATCGTCGTGGCTGACGCTCCCACGGGGTAGCGGATTCCCCTGAAGACCAAGCTCGCCTTCGGCCTCGGCGCCTCGGGCGAGAGCATCACGGTCTTCGCGTTCTCCACCTTCGCGTTCTTCTACTACAACCAGGTCCTCGGGCTGTCCGGCACGCTCGCCGGCCTCGCCACCACCATCAGTCTGGTGTTCGACGCGGTGTCCGATCCCGTGGTGGGCGCCATCTCGGACCGCTGGAAGTCCCGTTTCGGCCGGCGCCATCCGTTCATGTTCGTCGCGGCGGTGCCGCTGGGGCTGGTGTTCTTCTGCATCTTCTCGCCGCCCGTGGCGCTCGAGGGCTGGGCGCTGTTCGCCTGGTTCACCGCCTTTTCCGTGGCGATGCGGCTGCTGGTCACGCTGTTCGCCATCCCCCATCTGGCCTTCGGCGCGGAACTGTCGGACGACTATCTGCAGCGCTCCGTGGTGATGAGCTACAACGCGATCTTCGGCTGGGTGGGCGGCGCGTCCATCTTCCTGGTGGCGAACCTGGTGTACTTCGCCCGGTCGCCCGGGTTCGACAACGGCCTGCTGAACGCCCAGGCCTACCCGGCCTTCGGGCTGGCGGCGAGCGTCGCCATCACCGCGCTGATCCTGGCCTGCGCCTGGTTCACCCGGGACCAGATCCCGCGGCTGGCCAAGGCGCCGATGGACGCCCGGCCGCCAAGGATGCTGGAGCTGCTCGCCGAGCTGATCGAAGTGCTGTCCAACCGCAACTACCTGATGCTGCTGCTGGGGCTGTTCTGCCTCGCCCTGACCCTCGGCACCCGGGAGACCATCGGGCTGCACATGAACACCTACTACTGGGAGCTGGTGCCCGCCGAGCTCGCCTGGTTTCCGCTGGGCTCGGGCATCGGTTTCTTCCTGGCGTTCGCCCTGGCCAGCCGGTTCCACGGCTGGGTCGACAAGCGCCGCACGGCGGTGGCGTCTCTCGTGCTGCTGTCGTTCTTCGCGGCGGCGCCCGTGGTCGGGCGCCTGCTCGGCCTGATGCCGTCCAACGATCACCCGACGCTGCTGCCGATCCTGGTGGCGTTCTCCGCCGCCAGCTACTGCACGGTGGCCATTCTGAACATCTCGGTGATGTCGATGCTGGCCGACATCGCCGACCAGCACGAGCTCGACACGGGCCTGCGCAAGGAGGGAATCTTCTACTCGGCGCGGACGTTCTTCAGCAAGGCCACGTCGGCGCTGGGGCACATGGTCGGGGGCATCGCCATCGACGTCATCGGTTTTCCCGCCGGTGCGAAACCCGGCACGGTGGACGAGGGCGTGCTGTTCCAGCTCGGCATGATCGATGGTCCCATCGCGGCGGTACCGGCGCTGATCGCCATCGTGTTCTACTCGCGCTACGCCATCGACCGGCAGCGCCATGCGGAAATCCAGCAGGCGTTGAAGGACCGCCGCGCATCAGCCGCGGCTTGAATCGAATCTCCTGGGGAGGGGTACAGCAATGACACGACGACACACACGCAGCTTCGGCTTCGCCGTGGCTCTCGGATTGGCGGGGCTGGCCGGATGCGGGGACAGCGCGCCTGAAGGGACCGCCGCGAGCGCGCCTGCGGAGTCCACAGCGACCGCACCGGCGGCCGACGCCGGCGCCTCCGCGGCGCCCGTCGCCGAGACCGCGTACGGCCGGGTCCGGGGTTTCGAGGACGACGGCATCCTGACGTTCATGGGCGTGCGCTACGGCGCCGACACGGCGGAGACGCGGTTCGCGGCGCCGGCCGCGCCGGCCCCCTGGGACGGGGTGGTCGATGCGCTGGCGTACGGCGCGTCCTGTCCCCAGACGCCCACCGGCAATCCCGGCGGCCTGTTCACGTCCTGGCAGCCGGACCCGGTGCCGCCGATGGACGAGGACTGCCTGTTTCTGAACGTGTGGACGCCCGCCCTCGACGACGGCGGGGCGCGTCCGGTCATGGTGTGGTTCCACGGCGGCGGGTTCTCCTCCGGCAACGGGTCGTCCACCGCCTACCACGGCGCCCGGCTGGCGCGCCGCGGCGACGTGGTCGTGGTCACGGTGAATCACCGCCTGAACGTGTTCGGCTACCTGGCGCTCGGCCACTACGGCGAGGGCTTCGAGGACTCGGCGGTGGCCGGCGTGCTGGACATGGTCCGGGCCCTGGAGTGGGTGCGGGACAACATCGCCGGGTTCGGAGGCGATCCGGACACGGTGATGATCTTCGGCGAATCGGGCGGCGGCGCGAAGGTCTCCACGCTGATGGCGACGCCGGCGGCGGAAGGCCTGTTCCACCGGGCCGTGGTGCAGTCCGGGGCGATGCTGCGCTTTCCGGAGCAGGCCGCTGCCCAGGCGGCTGCGGACCAGGTCGTCGCCAACCTGGGCCTGACCGCGGAGACCATCGACGAGATCCGGACCCTGCCGGTCACGGCCATTCAGCAGGCCTTCGCCGGCACCGGTGCGGCGACCGCCCCGTCCATCGACGGGCGCACGCTCACCCGCCATCCCTTCGAGCCCGATGCGGCGCCCAGTGGCCGCAACGTGCCGCTGATGCTCGGCACCAACCGCACGGAAAGCTCGCTGTTCCTCGGCGGTCAGAACCCGGACGTGTTCGACATCACCTGGCCGGGCGTCGAGCAGGCGCTGGCCGCCGCCTACCCGGACAAGGACGTGGCTGCGATCGTCGCCGGCTACCGCGCCCTCGACCCGGACGCGGCGCCGGCAGACGTGTACTTCGAGGCCACCACCGACGCCCGCTGGCTGGCCGGCCACGTGCTGCAGGCCGAGCGCAAGGTCGCCCAGGGCGGGGCGCCGGCGTACCTCTACCTGTTCGACTGGGACACCCCGGTGGACGGCGGCCGGTGGCGCTCGCCCCATGCCCTGGAGATCGGCTTCGTGTTCGACAACGTGGCGAATTCGGAGAGCATGTCCGGCGTCGGCGAGGCGCAGCATCAGCTCGCCGGCATTCTGGCGGACACCTGGATCGCCTTCGCGCGGACGGGCGACCCGAACAATGCGGCGATACCGCGCTGGCCGGCCTACGATCTGGACACCCGTCCGGTGATGGTGTTCGATCTGCCTCCGGAGGTGATCGAGGACGCCCGGGGCGCGCAGCGCGCCCTGTTCGACGACAGCGCCGCCTACGGCAATCGCTATCAGCCCTGAGCCCGGCGTCGGACCCGGGGCCCGGATGGAGCGCCAGGGATGCCTGCACGCCTGACCGATTCGGACATCGATGCGTTTCTTGACAGCCGTCCGGGCTGGATCGTGCTCAGCACGATCGGGCCACGGGTTTCCCCACAGCGTGCCGCTGGGCTATTTCCGGGACGGCGCAATCATCTACAGCGGCGTACGCGACGGCACCGCCAAGGTGCGCAACATCGAGGCGAACCCGCGCGTCTGCCTGATGCTCGAATCCGGCCGCACGATGGGCGATATTCGCGGCGTGATGCTGCAGGGACAGGCCCGGATTCATCGCGAGCCGGCGAAGGTGCTCGAGCTCATGCGTCTGGCGGCGCGTCAGCGCGGCGTCGCGGAGGCCGAGCTGCCGACCGAGCCGCGCCCCGGGGCCGCCTACATCGAAGTGCGTCCGGTCAGGCGGATATCCTGGGACTACGGCGGCTGAGCCGGCCGGCCGGTCAGCGGAACACGCAGGTCGCGCGCAGCTCGATGCTGCGTCGGCTCGGCCGTCCCGGGGTCACCGCCGGATCGGCGAACGCGGAATGGGGCGTCCAGAAGGGGCCGCCGTGCTCCGCCATGTCGCTGTCGTAGGTGCGGAACGCGACGATCTCTCCGTCGGTCATCGAGTCGAAGGCATACCAGTGATGCCGTGACGGGTCTTCCGGGGCCGCCACCGCCAGGGTCTCGAAATCGAAGCCGCCGCCGGCGTAGTCGGTGACCGGCAGCACCCGCAGGTCCGTCTCCGGCACCGTGCGGGCGTCGCAGAAGGCGATGGGCAGATCCATCTTCGGCGGCCCGACGTTGCGCCAGAACTGCAGCACCACCAGGCGGCGCGCATCGCTCACCGCCGTGCCGTCGATGCCGGCCCGGGCCAGGGCACGCCGGGTCTCTTCCCGCGGATTGCGGTAGTTGTCGCGGAGCAGGTCGCCGTAGCTGGCGGCGAAATCCGAGTGGACGAAGGAGATCGGCCCGAGATCGGCGTGGCGGCTCGCCTGCTCGGGGTTGCGGGTGATGTGGCTGACGATCAGCGCGTGATCGCAGCCGGTGAGCGTCCGGGCCAGCGCCTCCAGTTCCGGGTAGTGGACCTCGGCAACGTGGGCCTCGTCGTCCCAGTCGGTGGTCGCGGCGCGGTGGCTCATGAGCTCGAAGCCGCAGGCCTGCCAGCCGGGGAGCACCGCGGCACGGCCGTCGAGAATGTCGACTTCCGTGGGTCGGACGTCTTCGCCGGTGGCCGCCCGCGGCGCCACGTAGTTGAGGGTCGTCCGGCACAGGGCCGGGGGCGGCCCGGGGTCACGAGCGGCGGATGCGGTCTGTCCGGTGGCCATGATGCGTTCTCCCCTGAACTCTCCGGCCTGTCATCCTTGCCCGGGAGGACGCTCCATGTCCAGCGGGCTCACTCCGCGTAGCGGCGCACGATCTGCTTGCCCAGGGCCATCATGTGCACCTGGTCCGGGCCGTCCGCCTGCCGGCACCAGCGGGCGTAGTTGTAGGCCTCGGCCATGGGGTAGTCGGCGGTCAGGCCGCCGGCGCCGTGAATCTGCATGCAGCGGTCGATCACCGTCTGAGCCATCAGCGGCACCGTGATCTTGGACGCCGCGATCAGGTCCCTGGCGTCCTTGGCCCCGACCTCGTCCATGCGCCGGGCGGTCGCGAGCGTCAGCAGGCGGGCCTGCTCGATCTCGCTCCAGGACTTGGCGATGTCCTCGAGAACCGACTGGTGGTCGGCCAGGCGCCGGCCGAAGGTCTCCCGGGACACGGCCCGGCGGCAGGCGTACTCCAGGGCCCGCTGGGCGCTGCCGATCAGCCGCATGCAGTGGTGAATGCGGCCCGGCCCCAGGCGCCCCTGGGCGATCTCGAAACCGCGCCCCTCGCCGAGCAGGATGTTTTCCGCCGGCACGCGCACGTTGTCGAAGTGCACCTCGGCGTGACCCAGCGGCGCATCGTCGTAGCCGAGCGTCGTCAGCGGCCGGACCACCGTGACGCCGGGGGTGTCCTTGGGCACCAGAATCTGGCTCTGCTGCAGGTGGCGGTTCGGGTTGTCCGGGTCGGACTTGCCCATGACGATGAAGATGCGGGTGCGTTCGTAGGGCGCGTTGGTGATGAACCATTTCTTCCCGTTGACCACGTAGTGATCGCCGTCCCGCTCGATGCGGGTGCGCACGTTGGTGGCGTCGCTGGACGCGACGTCGGGTTCGGTCATGGCGTAGCTGGAGCGGATTTCCCCGTCGAGCAGCGGCTGCAGCCACCGTTCCTTCTGGACCTCGGTGCCGTACTTGAGGAACACCTCCATGTTGCCGGTGTCCGGTGCGTTGCAGTTGAACACCTCCGGGCTCCACAGCACCCGGCCCATGATCTCGGCCAGCGGGCAGTACTGCTCGTTGGTGAGCCCGCCGTGGTCGGCGGGCAGCCACAGGTTCCACAGTCCGGCGGCCCTGGCCTCGGCTTTCAGCTCCTCCATGAGCGGCACCGTGGAGAAGCGGTTCTCCAGGCCGTCGAGCTGCTCGGCGTAGCGGGCCTCGTTGGGGTAGATGTGGCTGTCCATGAAGGCCAGCAGGCGGTCCTCGAGTTCTTCGGCGCGGTCCTGATCGGTACGGCTCATCGGCAATCCATCGGTCGGGGCGCCGCCGGATCGATCCGACCGGCGGGGCAGCATTGGTGTGAAACGCGTTATACAATCGGCGGCTTCGAATCGCCATCCATTTTCACTCACGACAGCTCTCTGGAGACACCATGACCACGCAAGCCTGGATCATCGACACCGCCCGCACCCCGCGCGGCATCGGCAAGGTCGGCAAGGGATCCCTCGCCCATCTGCACCCCCAGCACCTGTCCGCGACGGTGCTGAACGCGCTGAAGGAGCGCAACGGCATCGCCAGCGGGGAGGTGGACGACGTGGTATGGGGCTGCTCCTCCCAGCGCGGCAAGCAGGGTTCCTGCATCGCCCGCATGTCGCTGCTCGCGGCCGGCTGGGACACCCGCGCCAGCGGCGTGACCCTCGACCGCTTCTGCGGCTCCGGCATCACCTCGGTGAACATGGGCGCTGCCAGCATCATGTCCGGCATGGAAGACCTGGTGGTGGCCGGCGGCGTCGAGATGATGTCCTACACCGCCCAGCTGGCCGCCCAGGGCGGCGGCGGGCTGCTGGATGCCGGCAACATGGCGCTGCGCGACCTGCATCCGCAGCCCCACCAGGGCATCTGCGCCGACGTCATCGCCACGCTGGAAGGGATCACCCGCGAGAACGTCGACCAGCTCGCCTTCGAGAGCCAGCAGCGCGCCAAGGCGGCGATGGAGAACTGCCATTTCGACCGCAGCGTGGTGCCGGTCTACAACGAGGACGGCACGCTGGCCCTGGACCGGGACGAGTTCCCCCGGCCCCAGACCACGCTGGAAGGCCTGTCCCAGCTTCCGCCGGTGTTCGAGAACTTCATGCCGATGCCGGTGGACGAGACCGGCGAGACCTTCGACTCGATCGTCAAGCGCACCTACCCGGATCTGAAGATCAACCACATCCACCACGCCGGCAACTCGTCGGGCGTGGTCGACGGGTCGGGCGGCGTGCTGCTGGCATCGCCGGACTATGCGAAGGGGCAGGGCTGGAAGCCGCGGGCGCGCATCGTCGCCATGGCCAACGCCGCCGGCAGCCCGGAGCTGATGCTGAACGAGCCGGTTCCCGCGGCGAAGAAGGTGCTGGCCAAGGCCGGCATGACGCTCGACGACATCGACCTGTTCGAGGTCAACGAGGCGTTCGCCGTGGTCGCCTACAAGTTCATGCGCGATCTGGAGCTGGACCCGGCCAAGGTCAACGTCAACGGCGGCGCCATCGCGCTGGGCCATCCCATCGCCGGCACCGGGTCCATCCTGATCGGCACGATCCTCGACGAGCTCGAGCGGCGCGACTTGACCACCGGTCTGGTCACCATGTGCGCGGCCGGCGGCATGGCCCCGGCGATCATCATCGAGCGGATCTGACCGCGTCGATGCCCGGCCTGGTGTCCGCTAGGGAACCTCTGCACAAGTAC
>DLCH01000062.1:0-13132 GCA_002480525.1 Gammaproteobacteria bacterium UBA7803
CCTACCTGTGCAGAGGTTCCCTAGCGGACCCACCTCCGGTGGATCTGCAGGTACTGCATCGCCGCGTGTACGGATATGTTCATGACAGGGACGCTAACACCCACGGCCGAGGCTGACAAGGCGCCTCAGCCAACCACCCGGCCTCCCGCCAGACGCTGGATGTCACCATCCGAATAGCCGAGTTCCCGCAGCACCTCCCGGGTGTGCTCGCCGTGGGCGGGGCTGTGGCCGGCGGGATCGAGGTGCCGGCCGTGGAACCGTGCGGGTGATCGGACCCGGCGCAGCGTGCCCATGCGGGGGTGCACCGCCGTGTCGAGGCTGCCGTTGGCCTCGAGCTGCGGATGGCTCAGCACCTCGTCCCGGGACAGGCACTTGGCGCAGGGCACGTCCTCCGCGCGCAGCCGGGCCAGAATCGCGTCGGTGTCCTGCTCGGCGAACGCGGCACGCAGTTCCTCCCGGTACGCGTCGACGTTGACCATCAGCGCCTCCATGGTCGAGAACCGCGGGTCCGCCGCCAGGTCCTCCCGGCCGAGCGCGCGCAGCACCCCGGCGCGCTGGTCCGGCGTTCCCGCCGAGATGGTGATGCCGCCGTCCCGGGTCGCCGTCAGCTCGTAGAGCAGGTCGGCGAGCAGCGGCTGACGGGCGACGTCGTCGTCGAGCAGGGTGTCGTTCATGAAGCCGTCCGGAAACACGAAGAACAGCGACGCATCCATCATGGACAGGTCGACGTGCTGGCCGCTGCCGGTGCGCTCCCGCTCGAACAGCGCCGCGGTCATGGCCTGACAGGCCGTGTAGGCGGTGATCTTGTCGCACACCAGATTGCGCACGAACGCCGGCTGATCCGTGCCCTGCACCGCCGCGATGCCGGCCTGGGCCTGAATGACCGGGTCGTAGGCCGGCGCCGATGCCATCGGACCGTCGGTGCCGAATCCGCTGATGGCGACGTAGACCAGCCGCGGGTTGGCATCCCGCAATGCGGTGCTGCCGAGACCGAGGCGCTCGAGCACCCCTGGGCGATAGTTGGAGATCAGCACGTCGGCGTCCGCGGCCAGGCGGCGCACGATCTCCGCGCCCTGGGGCTGCTTCAGATCGACGCTGACGGCGCGCTTGCCCCGGTTGCAGTTGGCGAACAGGCCGGAGTCGCCGCCCTTGGCACTGCCGATGTAGCGCATCGGATCGCCCTGGTCGAGGGGCTCCACCTTGATGACCGTCGCGCCCTGCTCCGCCGCCATCATCGCCGCCAGCGACGCCGTGATCATCGTCGACAGCTCGACGATGGTGATGCCTTCCAGTGGCCGCATGCCGTCCTCCCCGGTTTCATTTCAGCCGGAGAATCTCGGCGATTCCCGCGCGCATCGCAAGGGTTTACCCTTCGCCCCGCCATCAGCGGGAGCCACCATGACCGGATATCTGACCATCGCCGAGGCCCGCGAGGCCACGGGCCTGAGACTCGTCGGCCTGCGCGGCGTGCCCAGCCCCTGGACCGAGGCGGCGCGCGGGCTGTTCCACGTCAAGGGGCTGGAATGCCGCTACGCCGCAAGGGGCCGGGACGAACCCGAGGACGCGCTGGCGCAATGGGCCGGGGACTCCGGCATTCCGGTGGTCGCCTGGAATCGCGAGCCGCTGCGCACCGGCTGGGCGGAGATCCTGCTGCTGGCGGAGCGGCTCGCGCCGGAGCCTGCGCTGATTCCCGCAGACGCCGAGGGGCGGGCCGAGCTGTTCGGCCTCGGCCACGAGATCTGCGGTGAGATGGGGCTCGGCTGGAGCCTGCGGCTGATGATGATCCAGCGATCGCTCGGCCACGGCGGCGGCCCGGGATTCCCCCCGGCGGTGGCCAGCCACCTGGCCGGCAAGTACGGCTTCAACCCCCATGCCGCCGGCCAGGCGCGAGGCCGGGTGCTGGACATCCTCGCCATGCTCGATGGGCGGCTCGCGCGCCATCCCTTCCTCATCGGCGAATCGCTGACCGCCGCCGACGTGTACTGGGCGACCTTCGCCAATCTGCTCACGCCGCTGCCGGAGGCGGAACTGCCCGCGGCGCCGATGATCCGCCAGGTCTACGAGAGCGCCGACGCCGACGTCCTGGCCGCCGTGACCGAGCGGCTGCGCCGCCATCAGCGGTTCATCTACGACCGCTACCTCGAACTGCCGGTGCCGCTGTGACCGTTCCGGCGGCCGACAACGGCGCCACGCCGGGAAAGAGCGGGTAGACTTACGCGCTGAAAAATCGGGGGGACCGTTCGGATGCCGTTTCGCGTGAGCCATTCGCCGCTGAGTTCGTGGTGCGCCGGTCTGCTGCTGGCTGCGTGCGGCGCCAGCGCCATCGCCGCCACGCCGGAACCGGCTCACGACCCGGCGCTCGGCCAGCTCGTCGAGGCGCCGGCCGAGCCGCCGGACACACCGCCGGTCGCCCGCGCCGCCGCGCTGTCCGGCGCCCCGACCCTGGACGGCGACGTGCTGTCCGACCCGGTGTGGCGCGGCGTCCGCCCCACCACCGGCTTCTGGCAGGTGCGGCCCTTCGAGGGCCGGCCCGCCAGCCAGCGCACCGAGGTCTATCTGGGCTACACCGACGAGGCGCTCTACATCGGCGTGGTCTGCTACGACGACAATCCGGCGGGCATCATCGTCGCCGACAGCCGCCGCGATTCGCCGCTGGACGAGACCGACAGCTTCCAGGTGATCATCGACGCCTTCCGCGACCGCCAGAACGGGTTCGTGTTCGGCACCAACCCCGCCGGCATCGAGTACGACGGCCAGGTCACCAAGGAAGGCACCGCCCAGTTCGGCTCCGGCGGCGGCGGCTTCAACCTCAACTGGGACACCACCTGGCGCGTCGAGACCGCCATCACCGGCATCGGCTGGATCGCCGAGATGGAGATCCCGTTCCGCTCGCTGCGCTACGGGAACGGCGACGGTCCCCAGACCTGGGGCATCAACTTCCAGCGCAACATCCGCCGCAACAACGAGATCGCGTTCTGGTCGCCCCTGTCGCGCCAGCATTCGATCTACCGGGTTTCCGACGCCGGCACCGTGGAAGGGCTGGCGGTGCCGGCCCAGCGCAACCTCAAGCTGGTGCCCTACGTGCTGGGACGCGCCAACCGCGGCGGCGAGCTCAGCGGCACCGAGTACGACGAGGAAGTGGGCGCGGACATCAAGTACTCCCTGACGCCGAGCCTCACCCTGGACCTGACCTGGAACACGGACTTCGCCCAGGTGGAAGCCGACGAGCTGGTGGTGAACCTGGACCGCTTCAGCGTGTTCTTCCCCGAGAAGCGCCCGTTCTTTCTGGAGAACGCCGGCCAGTTCGCCGTCGGCACGCCCGAGCAGCTCGAGCTGTTCTTCAGCCGGCGCATCGGCATTACCGCCAGCGGCGCCCCGCAGCCCATCGAGGGCGGCGCGCGGGTGTCCGGCAAGATCGGCGAGCGCACCAACGTCGGCCTGCTGCACATGCGCACCGAGGCGGTGGACGGCTCGACCCCGAGCAACGACTACTCGGTGGCGCGCATCAACCAGGAGCTGCCCAATCGCTCCGCGCTGGGCGCCATCTACGTGGAGCGGGACGGCGGCGACACTGCCGGCGAGGACCGCAAGAACCTCACCTATGCGGTGGACGGCCGGCTCGGCATCGGCGACGACGGGCTCGTCACGGGCTTTCTGGCGAAGACCGAGACGCCGGGCATGCGCGGTGACGACCATGCGTTCTCGCTGATCGGCCAGTACAACTCGGAGCGCTGGTCGAACAGCCTCGGCTAAACCGAGGTGGCCGAGAACTTCAATCCGGAGGTCGGCTTCCTGCGCCGGCGCGACTACCGCAAGGCCGAGGGCCGGCTGTTCCGGACCTACCGCCCCGACGATTTCTGGGGCCTCCACGAACTGCGGCCCCACATCGCCTACAACGGCTACTGGACCAACGACGGCTACTACGAGAGCGGCTTCGTGCACGTGGACAATCACTGGGAGTGGCGCTCCGGCCACGAGATCCACACCGGCGTGAACTTCACCCACGAAGGCGTGCAGGAAGCCTTCGAGATCGTCGACGGCGTGTTCGTCGAGCCCGGCGAGTACGACCACGAAGAGGCCCAGCTCGTGTTCATCACCAACCAGGGCGCGCCCCTGAGCCTGGACATGACCGCCCGCATCGGCGGCTTCTTCGGCGGCGACCGGATGAACCTGGTGCCGACGGTGCGCTACCGTTTCGGTGAGACCTTCACCTCCGAGCTCACCTGGAACTACAACGACGTGGATCTGCCGGTGCCGGGCGGCGACTTCGAGGTCAACGTGGCGCGGCTGCGGCTGTCCTATTCGTTCAGCCCGAAGATCCTGCTGCAGGCCCTGGTGCAGTACGACGACCGGACCGACCTGGTGGCCACCAACCTGCGTTTCTCCTGGCTGCAGACGGCCAACGCCGGCCTCTACCTGGTCTACAACGAGATCGACGACGAGACCGTGGTCGGCCCCATCGAGAAACGCCGCGAGTTCGTCATCAAGTACAGCCGGATCTTCGATCTGCTGTGACCGGGGGCCTCGGATTATCCGAGGTATCGGCACGCCAGGAACGGATGGTTCGAATCGGCCCGGTGCGTCACCTTGCCGGCGCATGCTCCGCCGAAGTGCCGCCCATGAGTTCCAGCCCGCCCCTGCCGCATCTGCGCCGGCTCGAAGCCGAGGCCATCCACATCCTGCGGGAGGTGGCCGCCTGCTACGAGCGCCCGTGCCTGCTCTACTCCATCGGCAAGGACTCCACCGTGCTGCTGCATCTGGCGCGCAAGGCGTTCTTCCCGGGACGGGTGCCGTTCCCCCTGCTGCATGTCGACACCACCTGGGAATTCGCCGAGATGGGCCGGTTCCGGGACCGGCTCGCCGAGCGCCACGGGCTGGAGCTGATCGTCCACGTCAATCAGGAGGCCCTGGCCGCGGGCATCCATCCCGTCGAGTCCGGCTCCGTGCTCTACAACGACGAGATGAAGACGCGGGCGCTCAAGCAGGCGCTGGACCGGCTGGGCAGCGACGCCGCCATCGGCGGCGCGAGGCGGGACGAGGAGAAATCCCGGGCCAAGGAGCGCGTGTTCTCGGTGCGATCGCCCGGCTACCGGTGGGATCCGAAGCAGCAGCGGCCGGAACTGTGGCGCCTCTACAACACGGCGCTCGGGCCGGAGGAGACCATGCGGGTGTTCCCCCTGTCGAACTGGACCGAGACCGACGTGTGGCTGTACATCCTGCAGGAACGCATCGACGTCGTGCCGCTGTATCTGGCGGCGCCGCGGCTGTCGTGGATCGACGCCGCCAGCGGCGCCATCCTCGCCATGGACGACGAGCGCATGATGCCGTACCTGTCGGCGCCGGAGCGCGCCACCCTGAAGGAACGCTGGATCCGCTTCCGCACCCTGGGCTGCTACCCCCAGACCGGCGCGGTGGAGAGCCGCGCCACGACCGTGGCGGGCGTGCTCGCCGAGATGTTCACCACCCGGACCAGCGAGCGGCAGGGGCGGCTGCTCGACCAGGACCAGTCCGCGTCCATGGAACGCAAGAAGCGCGAGGGTTACTTCTGACGCGCGGCCCCGGGGGTCACGGCCGCGGGATCAGGTGCAGGTCCGTCTGCCGTCCGTCGATGTAGCGCACCGATTCGCCGTCGAAGAAGGCGTCCTCCTCCAGCTTGATGCGGATGGTGCCCCAGCCGTCGACGTCGACGATGGCGGCCAGCTCGATCGAGTGCGCCGTGTCCGGGAACAGGCGGTAGTCGCCCTTTCCCGGCACGCCGTCCTGCTGGTCCCACAGTCCGATGGTGGGGCCGGCGCCATGGCCGTGATAGCCGATGGGATGGGTGTAGATGGACGGCTCGATGCCTTCGTCGACCGCCCGGGCGCGGACCGCCGCCAGGATGTCGTTGCCGGTACGACCCGATGCGAACTCCGCCGTCAGGATGTCCTGCAGCCGGTTGCCCAGGGCCAGTGCCCGACGCAGCGGTTCCGGCGCCTCGGTCTCTCCCGGGCGCAGCACGTAGGCGTGCTGCTGAGTGTCGGTGTTCAATCGCAGATAGGTGATGCCGAAGTCGACGTGCAGCAGGTCGCCGGGCAGGATCACCGCTTCACCCTCGTCTGCCAACGCGGTGCCGGCCGCGGCGTCGGGCTGCCGCTGCAGCGAGACCGACGGATGGAACCAGACCTCGAGGCCCAGCGCGCGGACGCGCTCCCGGAACCACCACTCCAGATCGCCGGTGGTCGTGAGGCCCGGCTGCACCGCCGCCTCGGACAGGCCCTCGGCGATGATCGCGTGGGCCATCCGGCAGATCTGCCGGTAGACGGTCATCTCAGCCGCCGTGCGGGTCTCGAGCCAGCCGATGGCCGCCGCCTCCGCGGACACCAGCCGCTGGCGATAGCGCTCCGGCAGCGCCGCGGCCAGCAGCTCGTGCTCGGTATGGCTGAGACCGTCCGCCAGCGCGAAGTGCTCCGACACGTTGATGCCGATGCGCTGGGGGTCCCGCGCCTCGATCAGTGCCGCGAGCCGGCGCCACTGGTCCGGCTCGACGGCGGGATCCCAGGCCTGCCGGAACACCTCGCCGACGCCGTAGCGCGCCACCGCCAGCGTCTCCAGCGGGGCGCCGTCGCCAGGGTCGTGGATCATCAGCATGGTCCGGCGCCGGGCGGACAGCCAGCGCGCCGGCAGCATGGTCTCCAGCACCGGGTCCTCGTTGTACTCCCGGCCGATGATCAGCCACATGTCGAGGCCGGCCCGCTGCATGAGCGACGGCAGCACCTCCCGGGCCCGGGCAGCCGTCCACGCGTCGACGACCTCGGCCTGCCGCTCCAGGGGGAGAATCACCGGCATGGCCGGCGCATCCGCCGTGGCGCCGCCGGGCAGACAGAACGCCGCGGCCAGCAGCCACGGCGCCGCCCTGCTCAGGCGGCGGGAACGTAGGCGCTGCACCAGCCCTCCCCCTTGACCAGCTTGCCGGGGAAGATCGAGCAGGCGCCCCAACCGGGGTCGCCGGACTCCGCCTGGTAGAGACTGCAGTTGCTGCACTTCTGGCCCGCCTGGTAGCGCCCGTAGCGGCTGGCGTCGACCTGTGCGGCGTCATGCCGGTAGCCGAGGGCCTGGGCCGTGCCGTCGCTTTCATCCAGCCGTACCAGCTCCGCCGCCGGGGGCGCCGCCGCGGGCGTTTCCTGCGGGGCCGGTGCGTCCGGGGCCGCCGGTTCCGCGCCAGCAGACGCCTCGGCGGCGGTCCGGGCTTCGGCCGCCGAGGGCATGTCGCCGCCGGCCGGCGCCGCCGGCGCGCCTCCTGACGATTCCGCGCTGCCGCCGTCCGAACAGCCGGCGACGTTCACCAGCGGAATCAACGCCAGCGCCGTCCCGGACGTGCGCAGGAACCGGCGCCGGGATGTGGGTGTGGTCGATCGATGGGTCATGTCTGCACTCCTTTGCGCAACACTGGTTCGATTCTCCCCGCCGTATCCCACGGAAGCAAACCCGGACGCCGCCTGCGGTATGCTGCGTGCCCACCCTTCGACTCACGAGCAGCCCCGTGCAGCACGACGACCCCCGCATCCAACTCGCCCTCGATCGCGCCGCCGAGGCGCGCGGGCTCGCCTACGCACCGTACTCCGGGTTCCACATGGGCGCCGCCGTCGTCACCGACCGGGGCACCGTGGTGCCCGGCGCCCTGGTGGAGAACGTGTCCCTGGGACTGGCGATGTGCGCCGAGCGGGTCGCCCTGTTCGCCGGCGTGGCCAGCGATGCCGGCCGGCCGGAGGTGCTGGCGCTGGTCGCCCGGCTGACCTCGGGCTCGCTGACCTGGCCCTGCGGCGCCTGCCTGCAGGTCGCCATGGAGCTCGGCGGCCCCGATCTGGTGATCGCCGCTTCCAACGGCAAACGCCTGCAGGTGGCCAGGCTCGGCGATCTGGCGCCGAACCTGCCCCACAAACCCGGGCAGGCGCGGCCGGGCTGACGACGATGGCCGGCACGACGGTCTGGGTGCTGGGCGATCAGCTCAACCGCGCCATCGGCGCCCTCGGCGAGACGCAGCCGGGGGACGCCCGGGTGCTGATGATCGAGAGCGCAGCCATGATCGAAGGCCGGCCGCGCCACCGGCAGCGGCTGCACCTGGTGATCACCGCCATGCGGCGCTTCGCCGCCGAGCTGGAGGACGCCGGCTTCGAGGTCGACTACCGGCGCGCCGACACCCTCACCACCGGGCTCGAAGACCACCGCCGGCGCCATGCCCCGGACCGTGTGGTGGCCACGGAACCCAACGGCCGCGCGGTGGGCGCCCTGCTCGATCGGCTCGACGTGGAGACCGTGCGCTCCAACCAGTTCCTCTGCCACCGGGACGACTTCGCGGCCTGGGCGGGAGACGCAGACCAGCTCCGTCTCGAACACTTCTACCGCTGGCAGCGGAAGCGGCTCGGCTACCTGATGGACGGCGGCAAACCCGCCGGCGGCCGCTGGAATCACGACCACGACAACCGCGAGCCGCCCCCGGCGGACGGCGGCGGCTGGCCGACGCCCCAGACCTCGGCGCTGGACGATCTCGACCGCGAGGTAATCGCGGCGCTGCCGGAGGCGGCGCCGGGCGCCGAGCCGAGCGGACTGTGGGCGACCAGCCGCCGCGCGGCGCTGGCGCGCCTGAAGCACTTCGTCGATCGGGTGCTGCCCGGTTTCGGGCCCCACGAGGACGCCATGCTCGCCGGCAACTGGCACCTGGCGCACTCGCTGCTGAGCCCCTGCCTCAATCTCGGCCTGCTGCTGCCCGGCGAGGTCTGCGACGCCGTGGAAGCCGCCTACCGCGACGGCCGGGTGCCCATCAACTCCGCCGAGGGCTTCATCCGCCAGGTGATCGGCTGGCGCGAGTTCGTCTGGGGCATCTACTGGCTGTGGCCCGGCCAGGCCGAGACCAACGCGCTGGACCACCGGCGTCAGCTCCCGCCGAGCTGGCAGGGCACGGCCTCGACGGACATGCGCTGCCTGCAGACCACCCTGGACGACCTGGAAGCCCGCGGCTACGTCCATCACATCCAGCGGCTGATGATCCTGTCGAACTTCGCCAACCTGTACGGCATCCGCCCCCAGGCCGTGCGCTCCTGGATGCGGGACCGCTACGTCGACGGCGCCGACTGGGTGATGGGACCGAACGTGCTCGGCATGGCGCTGTGGAGCGACGGCGGCCGCATGGCCACCAAGCCCTACGTGTCCGGCGGCGCCTACGTCGACCGGATGAGCGACTACTGCCGGGGCTGTCCCTTCGACCCGAAACAGCGCAGCGGCGACCGGGCCTGTCCGTTCACGACCCTGTACTGGGACTTCCTCGACCGGCACCGGGAACGCCTGGCCGGCAACTTCCGGCTCGCCCGGCAATACCACACCCTGGACCGACTCCAGGACCTGGACGGCGTTCGCCACCGGGCCAGGGCCGTGATCCGCCGGATTCGCGAAGGCACGCTGTGAGCGCCGATCCCTTCGATCCGGAGCTGCAGCGTTTCGTGCGGGACCACGCCCGGGCCGACCCCGCCAGGCTGGTGCTCGACGGCACACCGCCGGGCATCGACGCCCGGGTCGCGGCCGAGCAGATCCTGGCCCGGCGCAAGGCGGCGGCCAAGGTGCCCGGCTGGCTCGAACGGGACGGCGTGGTCATGCCGCCGCCGCTGTCTGTGGAGCAGGCCTCCTCCGCGACGACGGCCCGCTACAAAGCCGGCCTCGTCCATGGCGGGCACCTGGTCGATCTCACCGGCGGCATGGGCGTGGACACCCTGGCGCTGGCGGCGAACTTCGAGCGCGCCACCTACGTGGAGGCCGATGCTCACCTGTGCCGGGTGTTCGCCCACAACGCCGCCCGGCTGAGCGACCACCCACCGGAGGTCGTGAATGCCACCGCCGAGGCGTTCCTGGCCGGCTTCCCGGGCACCGCCACGTTCTTCGTCGACCCGGCCCGGCGCGACGCCGACCGGCGCCGGGTGTTCCGCTTCGCCGACTGCGCCCCGGACGTGACCGCGCTGCTGCCCGCCCTCGCCGGCCGCGCCGATCGGGTGCTGGTGAAGGCCTCGCCGATGATCGACCTGCAGCAGGGCATCCGCGAGCTCGGACAGGTCGAGTCGGTCCACGTGGTAAGCGTCGCCGACGAAGGCCGGGAAGTGCTGTTCCTCGTCGCGCCGACCGCCGGAGAGGCGCCGGACATCCATTGTGTCGACCTGCTCGAGGACGGCACGGCCACGACGTTCAGCTTCACGCTGGCGGAAGAGACCGCCGCCGAGTGCGACTTCTCCGGCCCGCGGACCTACGTCTACGATCCGGCCACGGTGGTCCGCAAGGCCGGCGCCTTCCGCACCGTCGCCGAGCGCTTCGGCCTGGCCAAGCTGGCGCCGAGCACCCATCTCTACACGTCGGACGCGCTCGTCCCCGGTTTTCCCGGGCGGGTGTTCGAGGTGATCGGCGACGCCGGCAAGCGCCCCGACCGCCAGGTGCCCGAAGGCCGGGCCCACGTGCTGGCCCGCAACCATCCGCTCGGCGCCGACGCGCTGCGCCGCCGCTACCGCCTGAAGGACGGCGGTGACCACTGGCTGATCGGCTTCCGCGACGCGCGGGGACGCGCGCGCACGGTCATTGCCCGGCGAGTCCGACAGGCGCAGACGCCGTAGCCGGCTCCGACGGCTTCACGAAGGGGAGGAGACACCATGAGCGACTTCAACGGCCTCGGCCTGCATCTCGGCAACCTGTCCCGGCTGTCCGATGCCCGCACCCGATCCATCAGCCCGGAGAATTTCACCGGCGCCAGGGGACAGGGCGGCATGTCCACCGACGGGCCCGCCGCCCACGCCGCCCGGGACCTGGGCCAGGGCTGGAAGGTCTCGCCCTACGTGGTGGTGGAACCCGGGGCCACCTTCACCCTCGCCGACATCGAGGGCTCCGGCGCCATTCAGCAGATCTGGATGACCCTGGCCGGCGGCCGCTGGCGCCATACCATCCTGCGCGCCTACTGGGACGACCAGGACCAGCCGTCCGTGGAATGTCCCGCCGGCGACTTCTTCGCCTGCGGCTGGGAACGCTTCGCCCAGGTGTCGTCCCTGGCCGTGTGCGTCAATCCCGGGCGCGCCTTCAACTGCTACTGGGAGATGCCGTTCCGCCGGCGCGCCAGGCTGACCCTGACCAACCTCTCCGACGAGCGCCTGGTGGTCTACTACCAGATCAACTACGCCCTCACCGACGTGCCGGAGGACGCGGCCTACTTTCACGCCCAGTTCCGCCGGGTGAATCCCCTGCCGTACAAGTCCGTCTACACGATCCTGGAGGGCGTGCGCGGCGCCGGACACTACGTCGGCACCTACCTGGCCTGGGGCGTCAACAACAACGGCTGGTGGGGCGAAGGGGAGATCAAGTTCTACCTCGACGGCGACGACGACTTTCCCACCATCTGCGGCACCGGCACCGAGGACTATTTCTGCGGCGCCTACAACTTCGACCCGGGGCTGATGGAGCGCAAGCTGCCCGACGGGCCGCCGTCCGGCTACCAGACCTTCACCACGCCCTACGCCGGCATGCCCCAGGTGATCCGTCCCGACGGCGTCTACGCCGCCCAGCAGCGCTTCGGCCTGTACCGCTGGCACGTGATGGATCCCATCCGCTTCAAGGAGGACCTGCGCGTCACCATCCAGGCGCTCGGCTGGCGCACCGACAAGGACCGCCGCTACCTGCCGCTGCAGGACGACATCGCGTCGGTGGCGTTCTGGTACCAGTCCCTGCCCACGGCGCCGTTCCCGGCGCTGCCGGACCGGGACTATCTGGAGGTGATCTGATCTGGACGTGATCCGATTCCGGGCGGCCGGAACGCCGCGTCAGTCGTCGTTCGGGTGCTGCACCAGCACGTAGGGCTTGACCACCACCGCCCAGACCAGGACGTCGGCGTCGTGCCAGGCCCGGGCCTCGTCGTCGGACACCGGCCCGACCCGACCCGCCGTCAACCAACCTTTCACGCGGGATGCGTTATCTTCCGCGAAGGCTGCCGCGGTCTCGATCAGATCGAGCTCCGGGGAGACCCGGATCACCCGGCCGGCCGCGAAGTAACGGCCCAGCTCGCGCCAGGCGATGCGGGCCGTTTCGAGATTGAGTCTGGTCTGGAGATCGTCCATGGGGATCCACCTTAACACGCGCCGTGCTGCACGCCGGGTCGGGGGCGCGCTGCTCGCCGCCGGGCTGCTGCTGCTCGGCGCGTGCACCGGCATTCCTGCCGGGGTCGAGCCGGTATCGGAATTCGAGCTCGAGCGCTACCTCGGCCGCTGGTACGAGATCGCCCGGCTCGACCACCGCTTCGAGCGCGGCCTCACCGCGGTGACCGCGGAATACAGCCGCCGCGACGACGGCGGCGTGCGGGTGGTGAACCGCGGCTACGACGCCGACGCCGGAGAATGGCAGTCCGCCACGGGCAAGGCGTACTTCGTCGACGCGCCGGACACCGGCCGCCTCAAGGTGTCGTTCTTCGGCCCCTTCTACGGCGCCTACAACGTGATCGCGCTGGACGAAGACTACCGCTGGGCCATGGTCGCCGGGCCGTCGCTGGACTATCTGTGGATTCTGGCCCGCACGCCGGCACTCGACGACGCCGTGGTGTCGCGCCTGGTGGACCAGGCCGCGCGGCTCGGTTTCGCCACCGGGGAACTCATCTTCGTCGACCACGACGCACCGGAGGACGGGCCGTGATCGAGGTGGACGGTCTCACCATGCGCTACGACCTGGACGGTGACGCCATCACCGTCCTCGACCGGGTCGAGCTGGCGGTGCCCGACGGCGAGAGCGTGGCCATCGTCGGCCCGTCGGGCTCCGGCAAGACCACCCTGCTGCTGCTGCTCGCCGGCCTCGAGCGGCCCGCCGCCGGCCGGGTCAGCATCGACGGCGTGAACCTGTTCGACCTGGACGCCGACGGCCTCGCCGACCTGCGCCGGGACCGGCTCGGCATCGTGTTCCAGTCCTTTCACCTGATTCCGAGCCTGACAGCGCTCGGCAACGTTGCGCTGCCGCTGGAGATGGCCGGCAGCCCGGACGCCCGGGCGCGGGCGGCGGACATGCTCGCCCGGGTCGGGCTCGGGCACCGGGAGCGGCACTACCCGACCCAGCTCTCCGGCGGCGAGCAGCAGCGGGTGGCGATCGCCCG
>DLCH01000062.1:13433-48774 GCA_002480525.1 Gammaproteobacteria bacterium UBA7803
AGCAGCGGGTGGCGATCGCCCGGGCGCTGGTGCACCGGCCGGCCCTGGTGCTGGCCGACGAGCCCACCGGCAATCTCGACAAGCGCACCGGCGCCCAGGTCTCCGAGACCCTGTTCGAGCTCCACGACACCCTGGGCACCACCCTGGTGATGGTGACCCACGACGACGCCATGGCGGGCCGTTGCGAGCGCTCGTTCCAGATCGACGACGGCCGCCTGCAGGCACGGCATGCCCACGCGTGAGCTGATCGCCCTGGCCTGGCGCGACCTGTCCGCCCGGGGTCACGCCCTGTGGGTGTTCTGCACCTGCCTGGCGCTCGGCGTCACCCTGGTCGCCGCCACCGGCGGCCTGTACCGCCAGGTGACCGACGCCCTGTTCGCCGACACCCGGGCCCTGGCCGGCGGCGATCTCGAGGTGGCGGCGCGTCAGCCGCTGCCTGCGGAAGCCGTCGACTGGATGGCGGCCACCGGCACCGTCGCCCAGGTCGTCGAGCTGGACACCATGATGGGCACTACCGACGGCGGCCTGGAGATCGTCGAGCTGCAGAGCGTCGACGACGCCTACCCGCTGTACGGCACGGTGGCGCTGTCGCCGGCCCAGCCCCTAGCGGACGCCACCGGCTACCGGGACGGCCGCTGGGGCGTCGCCGTCGACCCGGTGCTGGCGGACCGGCTCGCGCTCGGGCCCGGCGACACGGTGGAGATCGGCAGCCTGACCCTGACCGTGCGCGCCACCATCGAGCAGCAGCCGGACCGCAGCCTGTCCGCCGACTGGCGCGGCGCGCCGGTACTGATCGCTGCCGACGCCCTCGAGGCTTCCGGGCTCGTCACCCCGGCCAGCCGCGTGGAGTACGAGTACCGGCTGCGCACGGACGCCGACCCACAGGCCTGGCAGGACCGGTTCTTCGCGGCGTTCCCCGACGCCCCCTGGGAGGTGCGCACCTTCACCCAGCAGAGCCAGCGCATCGCCGAGCGCCTCGGCCAGGTGGCGTCGGGCCTGCTGGTCATCGGCTTCAGCACCCTGTTCATCGGCGGCCTGGGCGTGTTCAACAGCGTGCACGCCTACCTGCAGGGCAAGCTCAGGACCATCGCCACCCTGCGCGCCCTGGGTCTGCGGGACCGGTCCCTGGCCGCGGTGTATCTGCTGCAGATCGGCGCCATGGCCGGCGCCGCCTGCCTGGTCGGCGCCGCGGCGGGATATCTGGTGGGCCTGGTGGGCGCCGGCGTGGCGGAGACCCAGGTACGGATGACCACCGCCGCGGCCAGCGCCGTGGTCCCGGCGCTGGCCGCCTTGGCCTTCGGCATGATCATCGCGTTCACCTTCTCGCTGCCGGCCCTGGGCCGGGCCCTGTCGGTTCAGCCCGCCGCGCTGTTCCGCAACGCCCAGGGTGCGCCCACCCAGACCCCGGCGTCCTGGTGGGCAGCCACCGCCGCCGGCTGCGCATTGATCGTCGCACTGGTGCTGACGTTCCTGCCGGACCCGCTGTTCGCCCTGGGATTCGTCGCCACGGTCGCCGCGCTGCTGGGACTGCTGGAGCTGCTGGTCCGCGGCATCCGCCGGGCCGCCCGGCGCCTCGAGGACGGCGCTGCCGCGCGCCGGCGCTTTCCCCTGCGCCTGGCGCTGGCCAATCTGCACCGCCCCGGGTCGGCGCTGCGCACCTGCCTGCTGTCCCTGGGATCCGCGCTGACGCTGCTGGTGGCCTGCACCACCGTGGTCGCGGCCCTGGTGCAGACCATCGCCACCACCATTCCCGAGGACGCGCCCGGCCTGGTCCTCTACGACATCGCCGGCTACCAGCGCGAGCCGGTGGTGGACGCGCTGAACGGCCACGACGCCCGGCGCGTCGACATCGCGCCGCTGGTCCAGGCGCGGCTGACGGCGGTGAACGGCGAGGCGCTGGCGGACAGCGACGACCCCGAACGCCGGCGGGAGGCCCGGGACGAGCACAAGCTCACCCATCCGGCCGACAACATCGACGGCGTCACCCTGGTGCGCGGCGCCTGGTGGGATCTGGACGCCGACCTGCGGGAACCCCGGGCGGCCATGGAGGACCGGGAGGCTGACCAGCTCGGCCTCGAGATCGGCGACCGCCTGACCTTCGTCATCGAGGACCGGCCCCTCACTGCCGAGCTCGCCGGCATCTACCGGCAGAACGGTCTGCAGACCCGGTTCTGGTTCGAGGCGATCCTCTCCCAGGGCAGCCTCGATCCGTTCGTGTCCCGCTGGGTCGGTGCGGCCTATCTGGACGACGCCGACGCCATCGCCGCCCAGCGCGCCATCGCCGAGCGGGCCCCCAACGTGGTCACCGTGCGCACCGCCAGCATTCTCGCCACCGCCGGCGAGGTGCTGGGCAAGGCCACCGCGGGGCTCGGCGCCGTCGGCGCGGTGGCGCTGGCCGTGAGCCTGCTGGTGCTGACCAGCGTGGTGGCGACCAGCCGCGCCCGCCAGGTCTACGACGCCACCGTGCTGCACGCCCTCGGCGCCCGGCTCGGCGAGATCCGCGCCAGCCTGAATCTGGAGTACCTGCTGCTGGCGGTGGTGACCTCCGCCTTCGCGCTGATCCTCGGGCTCGCCATCGCCGTGCCGCTGCTGCACTTCCAGCTCAAGCTGCCGCTGACCTTTCCCCTGTGGCCGGCCGTGCTGGCCGCCTGCGGCGTCAGCGGCGTGTGCCTCAACGTCGGCGCGCGCTACCTGCTGCGCCGGCTGCGCCTGCGGCCGGCCCTGCTGCTGCGCCAGGGCCAGTAGCCGGGAACCCGGCGAGCAGCGCACGGTTTTCCTCCGCCGCCCGACGTAGGATCATGGCGCAAAGGCGCCGCGTCCGCGGCCGGCAGGCAAACGGAGAGAGACCCATGAGCGAAACCGTCAGCGATTCGTCGCAACCCATCCAGCTCGACGAGAACCGGCGCAGGATCACCCTGCCCAGCGGGCCGCTGCAGGATCCCTGGGAGACCCCGCTGGAGGCGCTGGACGTCAGCGACTCCCGGCTCTACCAGCAGGACGCCTGGCGGCCCTACTTCGAACGCCTGCGCCGGGACGATCCGGTGCACTTCACCGCAGACAGCCCGTTCGGCCCGTACTGGTCCATCACCCGCCACGAGGACATCCGCCACGTGGAGAGCCACCACGAGGTGTTCTCGTCGTTCCCGACCATCGCCATCGGCGACAGCCCCGAGGGCCAGTACATCGAGAACTTCATCGCCATGGACCCGCCCAAGCACGAGCAGCAGCGCAAGACCGTGGCCGGCGTCGTCGCCCCCCGCAACCTGGTGAAGCTCGAACCGGTGATCCGCGGCCACGTCGAGGACATCCTCGACGGCCTGCCGGACGGCGGCGAGGCGTTCGACTGGGTGGACCGGGTGTCCATCGAGCTGACCACCCGCATGCTGGCGACCCTGTTCGCCTTTCCCTTCGAGGACCGCCGCAAGCTCACCTACTGGTCGGACATTTCCATCGGCTCGCCGGAGACCACTGGAATGGACGAAGGCTTCAGCGCCGAGGAGGTGCAGGCCGGGCTGAACGACATGGCGACCACCTTCATGGGCCTGTGGGCCGAGCGCGCCGCCGCCGAGCCCGACCCGAACGGCGCCACCGATCTCATCACCATGCTCGCCCACGGCGAGGACACCCGGGACATGATCCAGCGGCCGCTGGAGTTCCTCGGCAACATCATGCTGCTGATCGTCGGCGGCAACGACACCACGCGGAACTCGATCTCCGGCGGCGTCATGGCCCTGAATCAGTTCCCCGAGGAGTACGACAAGCTGCGCGCGGACGCGGGGCTGATCCCCAACATGGTCTCGGAGATCATCCGCTGGCAGACGCCGGTGCTGCACATGCGCCGCACGCTGAAGTCCGACTACGAGTACGCCGGCCGGCAGATGAAGGCCGGCGAGAAGGTGGTGATGTGGTACATCTCCGGCAACCGTGACGAGGATGTCCACGAGCAGGCGGACCGGCTGATCATCGACCGGTCCACGGCCCGGCAGCACGCCTCCTTCGGCTTCGGCATCCACCGCTGCATGGGCAACCGGCTGGCGGAGATGCAGCTCCGGGTGGTGTGGGAGGAGATCCACAAGCGCTTCCGCTTCATCGAGGTGACCGGACCGGAGCGGCGGCTCAAGTCCAATTTCATCCGCGGTATCCGCGGGCTGCCGGTGCGCGTCCACCGGCACTGACGGCCGCCGGCGCATCGCCCGGGGTTCCAGTCGGAGGGAGGGAGAATCATGAAACGGATCGTGATCTGCTGCGACGGCACCTGGAACGACCTGGAGATGCGCTACATCACCAACGTCGGCCGGCTGGTTCAGGCGCTGCTGCCCGAGGCCGGCAGCGGCGCCTCGCGGGTGCCCCAGCTCATCTACTACGACGACGGCGTCGGCGCGGAGTCCGCCGGCGTGCGCCGGCTGATCGAGGGCGCCTTCGGCCGCGGCATCGACACCATCATCTACGAGGCCTACCGGTTCCTGTGCATCAACTACGAGCCCGGGGACGAGGTGTGCCTGTTCGGCTTCAGCCGCGGCGCCTTCACCGTGCGCAGCATCGCCGGCATGATCAGCCGGGTGGGCCTGGTGCCCCGGGAGCAGCTCAAGTACGTCCCCGAGGCGCTGACCCACTACCGCTCCAAGAGCCCGTCCGACCAGGCGGCGTTCAAGAAGGCGCGCGCCCGGGACATCCCGATCGCCGTCCTCGGCTGCTGGGACACGGTGGGCGCCCTCGGCATCCCGGACAAGGTGTCGCTGCTGTCCATCGACAAGCTCACCCGTAAGAAGTACCAGTTCCACGACCTGTCCCTGGCCACCGGCATCAAGCTGGCGGTTCACGCCCTGGCGCTGGACGAGCACCGCAAGGAGTTCGACGCCACGCTGATGCACAAGTCGAAGGCCGGCCAGAAGCTGGTGCAGACCTGGTTTCCCGGTGATCACGGCTGCGTCGGCGGCGGGCTGTGGGAGAAGCGCGGGCTCTCAAACCACACCCTGCGCTGGATGGTCGACACGGTGCGGGCCCACGGCATCGATCTCGCCGTCGACTGGAAGCGCCTGCACGACGACGCCATGGTCGACCACAGCATCTTCTTCGACAACGGCATCGCCGCCATCTACGGCACCCGGCAGCGGCGCCTGCGGGAAGGCGTCGTGGCCTTCGGCGACCTGGACGACACCGCGCTGCGGCGCTGGGCCGAGGACGGCGCCTACCGCTACGCCAACCTGGCAAAGCGCTTCCGCCAGCGCCTCGACACCGCGGCGAAGCAGCGCACCGATGTGCGCGTCGTGCCCACGGCCGACACGGCGCTGGACGTCGGTGACGCCGCCTTCGTCCAGGTGTTCGCCCGGGAGGCGGACAACCGCTCCCGCATCCTGGTCCGCCAGGGCGAGCGCTACCAGCTCGAGGTGGCCAGGACCCAGGTCTGGAAGGACGGCGACCTGGACCCTTGCGACATTCTGGGATGGAACACGAAGAAGTCCGGGGCGGACGCCAAGCGGCCCTGGGAGAACGGCGAGCCCGCCGACCACAACGCGCTCAGCACCCGGCTGATCCGCCTCGGCGGGCGGAAGAAGCTGGTGCAGAACGCCGACTGGTTTCAGCTCGTGGTGGGTGTGGACGGCGACGGCTTCGAGGCGCCCGCGATCGCGCTGCCGGCTTCGGAAACCGAGCCCTACCGGCTGAGCTACGAGCCGGGCGCCGACGGCAGGCTGTCCCTGGCCGCCAACGACCTCTATTCGCGGATCGGGGTCATCGACAAGTACGACAACAACGCCGGCTGGATCTGGGTCAAGGTCACCCGGACGGCCTGACGGCCGCCGGCGCACGCAGAGGGGGGAGGCAGGATGGATTTCGCACTGAGCGACGAATACCGGATGCTGGCGGACACGGTGACGCGTTTCGTCGACCGGGAGCTGATGCCGCTGGAGCCGGCGGTGCTGGCCCGGGAAGCCGCCGGGGAGCCCTGCGCGCTCACCGACGAGGAAACCGAGGCGCTCAACGCCAAATGCCGGGAGCTGGGGCTGTGGGGGCTCGACGCGCCCGAGGAGACCGGCGGCGCCAACCTGCCGGCCGTGGCGCTGGTGGCGGTGAACGAGGCCGTCGGCCGGACCGTGGTGCCGTTCACCTTTCCGCCGGACTCGCCGAACCTGCACATGCTGCTCGCCACGGCGTCGCCCGAGCAGCGCGAGAAGTACCTCGACCCCTACGCCCGCGGCGAGACGGTGTCCGCCATCGCCATCTCGGAACCGGGCGCCGGCGCCGATCCGGCCGGCATGCGCACCCGCGCCGTGCTGGACGGCGACGACTGGGTGATCAACGGCCGCAAGATCTGGATCAGCCGGGCCCGCAAGGCGGCGTTTACCATCGTGATGGCGGTGACCGACCCCGGGAAAGGCTCACGGGGCGGCATCTCCGCGTTCATCGTCGATCAGGGCACGCCGGGCTTCGAGGTCACCCGGGACATTCCCATCGTCGGCGGCGCCCGCACCCACGAGGTGGTGTTCGAGGACTGCCGGGTGCCCCAGAGCCAGCTTCTCGGCGAGCCCGGCCAGGGCTTCGCGCCCATGCAGCTCCGGCTCACGGTTCGCCGCCTGCAGATGGGGGCGTGGTGCGTGGGGATGGCGGAGCGGGCGCTGGCCATGCTCGTCGAGCAGGCCAATCAGCGGGAGACCTTCGGCGCGCTGCTGGCGGACCGTCAGGCGGTGCAGTGGTGGGTGGCCGACGCCGCGACGAAGATTCACGCCTGCCGGCTGATGGTCCAGCACGCCGCCTGGAAGCAGGACCGGGGCGAGGACGTGCGCACCGAGGCCAGCATGGTCAAAGTGTTCGCCACGGAGATGGCCACCGAGGTCATCGACCATGCCATGCAGGCCCACGGCGCCATGGGCATGACCAAGGAGCTGCCCCTGCAGCTCATGGCCCAGCAGGTGCGCACCATGCGCATCTACGAAGGCCCCTCCGAAGTCCACCGCTGGGTGGTGGCACGGCGCCTGCTCAGAACCTGACGGGGCGGCGGGGCAGCCGGCGGGCACCTTCGGCACGACCGACCGCCCACAAATGCGCCGCGCGTGACCGACGCGCGGCGCCCGACCTTACTTCTTGGCGGCTTCCGCCATCCGCTGCTGCAGCCAGGTCCACCCTTCCGTGGCCCGGCTCATGTCCAGCAGCGCGTCCTTCTGCTCCAGCAGGTCCTCGTAGGTGACGTCGGCGCCGAAGGTCAGATCCTCGTTGTTGAACACCGCCGCACAGGAGAAGCGGCCGTTGCCGGCGAGGATCACCTTGCCGGTGGGCGCGTCCTCGCTGCACATCAGCAGCACCGCCGGGGTCACCAGCTTCGGATGGCGCATCGGGTCCGGATTGTCGAGGTCCTCGTCCCGGCCCGGGATGGTGTTGATCAGCCGGGTCGCCGCCGCCGGCGCCAGGCAGTTGACCCGCACGTTCTTGCTCGCGCCTTCCTTCTCCAGCACGTTCATCAGCCCGAGCATGCCCATCTTGGCGGCGCCGTAGTTGGACTGACCGAAGTTGCCGAAGATGCCGGAGGTAGAGCTGGTGAGCACCACCCGGCCGTAGTTCTGCTCGATCATGATCGGCCACGCCGCATGGGTGACGTAGGCGGAGCCATTGAGGTGAACGTCCATGACGATGTCCCAGTCGTCCAGGGGCATCTTCTTGAAGGTCTTGTCGCGCAGGATGCCGGCGTTGTTGACCAGGACGTGCACGGTGCCGAAGGCGTTCACCGCGTCGTCGATGATGGACTTGGCGCCCTCGCGGGTCGCCACGGACGCCTTGTTGGCGATGGCCTCGCCGCCGGCGGCGCGGATCTCCTCGACCACCTGGTCCGCGGCGTCGCCGGAGCCGGTGCCGTCGCCCTTGCCGCCTAGGTCGTTGACCACCACCTTGGCGCCGCGGCTGGCGAACTCCAGCGCATGGGCCTTGCCGAGCCCGTTGCCGGCCCCGGTGATCACCACCACCTTGTCTTTGAAGTCACTCATGGTCGTTTCCTCTTCAGTGGGTATTGGAGCCCGGCGAGTGGTTCGCAGGCCCGGAATCTTCAGGACGCGCCGGCGAAGCGCGGCGGCCGTTTCTCCAGGAAGGCGCGCATGGCCTCCTCGAAGTCGCCGGTCTCCTGGCACAGGCTCTGGGCCCGGGACTCGAGGTCGATGACGGTCTCGAGGTCGTCCACGGCCTGGCACGCATCGAGGGTGCGCTTGGACTGACGCAGCCCGGTGGGCGACACGCTCAGCAGGTCGTCGATCAGCGGCTGGGCCAGCTCGGCCAGGGACTCGTCCGGACCGGACGCCGACGCGAGCCCGATGGCCACCGCCCGGGCCGCGTCGACGAAGCGGCCCGTGTAGATCAGCTCCCGCGCCACCGGCAGTCCCACCAGCCGCGGCAGGAAATAGCTAACGCCCATCTCGCAGCCGGACATGCCGATCCGCGCGAAGGCGTCGTTCATCTTCAGCGACTCGCCGGCGAAGCGGAAGTCCGCCGCCAGCGCCATGGCGAAGCCGCCGCCGTTCACCGGGCCGTGCAGCAGCGCGACGATGGGCTGGGGCGCCCGGCGCATCAGCGGCACGATGTCGGTGAGCTGGGGCTCGCCGGGGACGAACTCCACGGTGTCGCCGCCGTCCTGGCGGGCCTTGATGTCGAGCCCGGCGCAGAAGCCGCGGCCGGCGCCGCGCATCACGATCACCCGGGTAGCCATGTCGGACTGCTTCGAACGGAAGTAGTCCACCAGCTCCCGCACCATGGTGCCGGTGATGGTGTTGAGCCGGTCCGGGCGGTTGAGCGTGAGCCATTCCACCGGACCACGCCGTTCTACGAGCAGCGTCTGGTACGCAGCCATGTTCTCCCCCTCTTGGAATCCGAGCCGACCAGTATCCGCAAGCGTCCCGGTCACCGCAACGCGGCGGGGTGCCGCCGGCAGCAGCCTCAAACCGAGGTGAGCCGCGCCCGCAGCGCCTGCTGCTTTCCGCTGAGCCGCTCTCCAAGCAGGGCCGCGGCCTCGTCGAGCAGTCGTTCGGCCCGAGCCCGTTCCCGACGCAGCAAGGCGAGCTGGGCTTCGGCCAGTCTGACGTAGCCCTGAGCCGGCTGGGCTTCCACGGCCACCCCCACCCAGCTCGCAACCGCCCTGGCGTCCCCCGCCTCGAAATAGACGTCCGCGAGATCGGTCGCCAGCCGCGCGAGCATGCGCTCGTTGGCCTGGGCCCGCGCTTCGTCGACGGCGCGCCGCAGCAGTTCGATCACCTCATCGTCACGGCCCTGCTCCCGCAGCAGACCGGCTCGCTGCTGCAACCCCTCCAGGCGGATGTGCGCCAGCGAGCGGGATTCGGCGATGTCGAGCAGGGTGCCGAGCTCACGTTCCGCCGCGTCGAAGTCGTGCTCCGCCACGTAGGCGCGGATCAACCCCAGACGGGCTTCACAGGCGCCGCGTTCCCGGCCGTCGCCGGCATCCAGGGCCAGCGCCTGCTCGAACCAGGTGCGGCTGAGCGGAAAGTCGCCCCGATCCGCCGCCACGGTGCCACGAAACAGGAAGGCCGTGGACAGCAGTTCCGGCTCGGCTCGGGCGTACTGCGCGGCCATCACCTCGTCGATGACGGCGAGCACCTCGTCGAAGCGGCCGAGGGTATAGAGCAGGTCGGCCTTGCGGATCTTCGATTTGAGAACGCCGACGTCGTCGCCGATTCGCTCCCGCAATGCCAGTGAGTCGTCCAGATACTGCCGGGCGGCGGCCAGATCACCGAGCTGCTCACTGGCCCACGACAGGTTGGACAGGGCGATGCCCTCACCGCGGGGACGGTTCATGGCGCGGAAGTTCTCGAGCCCCTGACGGTAGTGCGCCAGCGCGCCGTCGAAGTCACCCGCGTCGGCGGCCGTGTTGCCGAGGGTGATGTAGAAGTCGCCAGGCAGCAGCTCGATGCCGGCGTCGGCGTACGCCGTGATCGCACCGCCCAGCAGCTCCCGGGCATGCACCGGATTGGCCCGGGCCCGCTCCAGGATCGCGTAGTTGACCAGCAGCACCGCGCGCCGTTCGTGCAGCCCGCCCCGCTCGGCCCAATCGAGACCCTCCCGATAGTGCGCCTCGGACTGCGCCAGATTGCCTGCCAGGTCCTCGATGATGCCGAGCTCGTTCGACAGGACCGCCACCTGCAGCGGCTCGTTGCTCCGTTTCGCGCGCTCGAGCATGGCCAGATCGTCGCTGCGGGCGCCGTCCAGATCGCCCAGGCGGCGCATCGCAACCGCCAGCTCGTAGCCCGGCCAGAACGTCTCCGGCGCCGCATCGGCCGCGATCTGCAGCAGGTCCCGGGCCCGGCCGAGATTGCCTGAAAGCTGCTCGTGCATGCCGCGCGCATACGCCTGATCGACGAACGGGTCTCCCGAATCGATGCGGTAGCGCGGATCGGCCCGCGACGGACGCAACTGCTCCGCCAGGTGCCGGCCCAGGGCGCGCACGGCCTCGGTCGGCGTCCCGCCCGTGAAGCTGGGCAGCGCCACCTCACGGCCGGCGTCGAACAGCACTCCGTCGGTGCGGAACTGGTCTCCGACCGCGGCCACCGACGCGTTCACCACCCACCGGGCGCCCTGGGTCCGGGCGAGTTGGGTGAGCAGCTCCGGCGCCACCTCTGCCAGCGGCTGCGAAAACTGCCGGATGACGTCGGCCGCGGACGCCACGGGAATTCCGGCATCCGCGAGCTGGGTCTGCAGCAGGCTGAGCATGCCGAAGGACAGCCAGCCGTAATCGCCGCTGCCCGTGGCGTTGCGCATGGGCAGCACCACCACGCGCTCGGCCGGCGCCGACGCGTCGAGCTGATCACGCAGGTTCCAGCCCACCGACAGGACCAGGGCCAGCGCCAGCATGGCGATGACCAGCCGCTCCGGGAACGCCCGGTGGGCGATCAACCCGCCGGTACCGGGCTCCGACCGCAGCGCCATGCCGCCTGGCGTGAGCCGGTAGAACCAGGTGAACGCCAGCACCAGCGGAAAACCCAGAACCGACACCGCCAGCAGCACCTGCTGCGGCAACCGGCTCCATTCGAAGGCCTCCCAGACCATGGCGGCCGCCTGATTGATGAGCCAGGCCGCCGCCGCGTAGGCGGTGGCCACCCGCCACACCGCCTGGCGCCGGTCGTGGGCGACCGCCTCGGACCGTCCCGCGGCGTCGGCATCCCGCAATCGGACCTCGCCGACGAAGCGGTAGCCCTGACCGTGCACGGTCCTGATGAAACGCTGTTCCTGGCCGTCGTCGGCCAGCGCCCGGCGGGCCTTCATCACGGCCCGGGACAAAGCAGCCTCGGTAACGATGGTGCCGGGCCAGACGGCGTCCTGCAGCTCGTCCTTGGAGACGGTGCGATCCCGGTTTTCGATCAGGAACACCAGCAGGTCGAGCACCCGCCGCTGGATGTCCACAGGCTCGCCAGCCCGTTGCAGCTCCCGCAGAGCCGTGTTCAGCACGAACGGCCCGAACTCGTAAGCCTTTGATCGACTTGAACTTTCGGGTCTGTCCATGGGAGGTCAGGAAAAGGTCACGAAGAAATTATGCCCCGGTCAGGACTCTCCGGACAGCCATGCCGATGCTTCCCCCACGCCCGGCGAGTCCGCCGGGAGCAAGAGGTGCACACCATGAGCGTACTCCGAGAGATCGACGCAGAGGCCCTGGAGCGCATGACCCGAGCCCTGTACGCCGCCGTGCTGGCCGACGACGAGCTGAGCCCGTTCTTCACGGGTCTCGACGTCACCCGCATCGAGGCCCGGCAGCGCCAGTTCCTGCGCTACGCGTTTTCTGACGAGCCGGGCCCCGGCCCGGTGGATCTGCGGCACGCCCACGCCCCGCTGATCGGCCGCGGCCTGAACCACGGCCACTTCGACCGGATGCTCGAACTCGCCGACGAGGCGATGACCGAGGCCGGGCTGAGCGCGCCGGTGCGCGCGCAGGCCCGGGCCCGGCTGGAGCAGACGCGGGGCGCGGTGCTCGGTGAGACCTACTCGAACTTCAAGACCAAGGAGAAATCCATGACCGGACGAATCGCTTCGATGATCTACGCCGTCGTCTGCTACACCGTCGGAATGGGCGTGCTGGCCTACGGCGCTGCCTGGCTCGGCGGCTTCTGGGTGCCGAATCCCCTGGATGCCCCGGGCACCGGCGATCCCCTCGCCGCCATCGCCATCGACCTGCTGCTGGTGCTCGGCTTCGGCCTGCAGCACTCGGTGATGGCCCGCCCGGGCTTCAAGGCCTGGTGGACCCGGATCGTGCCAGCCCACTGCGAGCGCGCCACCTACGTGCTGTTCTCGGGGCTCGCCATGCTGGCCATGATGTGGTTCTGGCAGCCCATCGGCATCGACGTCTGGCGCCTGGACGGCGTCGCCGCGGCAGTGGCCTGGGGGCTCTACGCCACCGGCTGGTTCGTGCTGGTGAGCGCGACCTTCTTCATCAACCACTTCGACCTGTTCGGGCTGCGCCAGGCGTGGCTGAACCTCCGCGGCAAGCCGTACAGCCACATTCCGTTCCGCACGCCCGGCTACTACCGCTGGGTGCGCCACCCGATCTACGTCGGCTGGCTGATCCTGTTCTGGGCGACGCCGACCATGACCGTCTCCCACCTGGTGTTCGCCCTGGCCACGACAGGGTACATCCTCACTGCCATTCCCCTGGAGGAGCGGGATCTGTCACGGCTGCTGCCCGAGTACCGGGCCTACAAGGCCCGCACCGCCGCCCTGGTACCCGGCCTGATCCGCCGCCGGCGCGCCGCGGCCCAGAGCTGACCCCCCGCCGGTCCCCGGATGCCGCTCCGGGGACCGGCCGGCCTCGACTTCCCGCCCGGAATCCCGTATCAATCCCCGTTCAGCCGTACCGGAACCGCCGTTTCTGTCGATGATCGAGGACTACACCGACCGCCACATCCCCTTCGAGGGCTGCTTCAACTTCCGCGACATTGGCGGCTACCCGGCCGGCGACGGCCGCCGGGTGCGCTGGGGCCGCTACTACCGTGCTGGCCGTCAGGACCGCATGACCGAAGCGGACCTGGCGCGGCTCAAGGACCTGGGCATACGCACCCAGATCGACCTGCGCCGTCCGGACGAGGCCGCCGAGCAGGGCCGCGGCCCGCTGCCGGAGTTCGGCGTGACCTATCACAACATCCCGGTGATTCCCGAGGGCGGCACCGACCAGCTCAGCCGCCTGGTCGGGGATACCGGGATCTCCGGGCGCCGCTACCTCGGCTACCTGGAGTTCGGCCCCGAGTCGTGGCGGCGGATGTTCGAGCTGTTCGCCGAGGCCGCCCACCATCCGATCGTCATCCACTGCACCGCCGGCAAGGACCGCACCGGGGTCTCCACCGCGTTCCTGCTGTCCGTGCTCGGGGTCGACCGCGCGGTCATCGAGGCCGACTACGCGCTGACCAACCGGGACGTGCCCCGCCAGGTGGACTTCGTCGAACGGCACGTGGGGCTGCCGCCGGGCATGGACCGCGCGGCCCTCACCCACGCGGCCGGCATCCCGGAAGAAGCCATCGGCGACTTCCTCGACGGCCTGGAGGCCCGCTGGGGCGGTCCGCTGGAATACCTGCGCAGCATCGGCATCGAGGACGACCTCATGGCCGCCGTGCGGGAAGCCTTCCTCGAGTGACCGGGCTCGCCCACATCGACGCCGACGACGTCGACGGCATACTCGCCGCCGTCGCCGAGGACGGCGGCTGCATCGCCCGCAACGTGCTCGGCGACGATCAGTGCCAGGCGCTGCTCGACGACTTCTCGCCGCATCTCGCGGCCATGGACTGGGGCCGAGACGAGCTCGGCTACCGCAACGACTTCTACGGCGCCCGCACCAAACGGCTCCACGGGCTGTTCAGCAAGTCGCCGCGGATGGTCGAGGTGCTGACCCATCCGCTGCTGCTCGCGCTCGCCGAGCGGCTGTTCGTCGACGACGGCTTCGCCGACGACGTCCGGCTCAGCAACACCGAGCTCATGGTGCTGGGCCAGGACCAGGGCGTGCAGGACTTCCACACCGACGGCGTGTCCTGGCGCCGGGTCCAGCGCCGGGAGGACCGGGAGATCCTGATCAGCGCCAACTGCGCGCTGACGCCGTTCACCGCCAGCAACGGCGCCACCCGGGTGGTTCCCGGCAGCCACCGCTGGCCGCCGGATCGCAGACCCACCGACGACGAGGTATGCCTCGCCGAAATGCCCGCCGGCTCGGCACTGATCTACGCCGGCAACGTCATTCATGCCGGTGGCGCCAACGTCGAGAGCGACGTGCGGGTCGGCCTGTATCTCGGCTACATCCCGAGCTGGCTGCGGCCCATCGAGAATCAGCTCGTCACCAACACCCCCGCCGACGTGCTGGCGCTGCCCGAGCGGGCGAGGCGCCTGCTGGACGTGGTGGAAGGCGGCTTCACGGTCTACGCCTGAGGCGGCGGCCCGGGACCGGGCCGCGCGCACAGCGTCCCTCAGATCTCCAGGCAGATCTTGCCGAAGTGCTTCTGGGATTCCTGGTGGCGGAAGGCGTCGGCGATCTGCTCCAGCGGGAAGGTCGAGTCGATCACCGGCTCGATGCCGTTGGCTTCGATGGCGGCGATCATGTCGAGCTGCTGGGCCCGGCTGCCCACGGTGATGCCCTTGAGCGCCGCGTTCTTGCCGAACAGGGCCGCGGTCGGCACGTCGCCGGCGAAGCCGGCCAGCACGCCAATCAGCGAGATGTGCCCGCCGACCCGGACCGCCTGAATGGACTGGGGCAGCGTGCCGGCGCCGCCGATCTCCACCACCACGTCCACGCCGCGGCCGCCGGTCAGCTCCAGGGCCCGGCCGGCCCAGTTCTCGGTTTCCTTGTAGTTGATCAGCTCGTCGGCGCCGAGGGACTTCAGCCTCTCGAGCTTGTCGTTGGACGAGCTGGTGGAGATGACCCGGCAGCCCGCCGCCTTGGCGAACTGCAGCGCGAAGATCGACACGCCGCCGGTGCCTTGGGTCAGCACCACGTCGCCGGGCTTGATGCGGGCTTCGACCATCAGCCCGCGCCACGCCGTGAGCGCCGCGCAGGTCAGCGTCGCCGCCTGGGCGGCGCTGTAGCCCTCCGGCGCCCGGGTGAAGGCCCGGGCCGGCATGGTGACGGTCTGGGCGGCGAAGCCGTCGGCATGGTCGCCGGGCACGCCGATGAGCTTGGCGAGCTCCGGCTCGCCGTCCTGCCACAGGGGAAAGAAGCAACTCACCACCTGGTCGCCCACGGAGAACTCGGTGACGCCTTCGCCCACCGCCTCGACCCGGCCGGCGCCGTCGGACATGGGAATGCGGCCGTCCGCGACGTTGAGCATGCCGGACACCACGGCGTAGTCGTGGAAGTTGAGCGAGCTGGCCGCCACGGCGACCCGGATCTCGCCCGGCCCCGGATCACGCGCGTCGACCTCCGCGACGGCGAGCTTGTCCAGACCGCCTGGTTTGCTGAGCTTGATGGCTTTCATGGTGAATACTCCTGGTTGGATAGGCGTTGCAGGTTGGAAATCCGGCGTCGGATCGGCGGTGGCGCGAACGTTCCGACGCCAGTCAGGCCGGGGGCGCTGCCGCCGAGCGCAGCCCTAGGCCGCGGAGTCAATATTGATCGTCACCCGTTCGCGCCAGTATATAGAACCTGTTTTAATTAACCGAATTCTGCGGCAACCGGCGGGGAGCGGGAGATCGCGAAGGGCACCACAATACCCGGTCGCATCCGGACCGGGCAGACGGGGTCGGCACGGCTGCGGCGGCTCGTGCTGCTGGCCGGCCTGCTGCTCGCCTGTGCCGCCTGCGGTCCCCAGCCGCCGCAGGTGCCGCCGGACGCCACGCCGGACCCCCAGGCCACCGCCCGCTTCGCCCTGGCCACCGGCGTCACCCGCTTCGACCCCCACCGCGCCACCTCCAGCTACGACAACACCTGGCTGTTTCCGGTCTACGACCGGCTGATCCACATGGATCCAGCCGGCGACGCCGTGCCGGGCCTGGCGGAATCCTGGCACTACGGCGACGGCGGCGCCTATCTGGAGCTGGTGCTGCGCGAGGGCGTGGTGTTCCACGACGGCGAGCCCTTCGACGCCCGGGCGGTGGCCGCCAACATCGCCCGCGCCCAGACCATCACCGGCTCCTCCATCGGCGCCGAGCTCGAGACCATCGTGCGCACCGAGATCGTCGACGACCACCGCATCCGCCTGCACCTGAGCACGCCGGACGCCGCGCTGCCGCTGATCCTGTCCGACCGGGCCGGCATGATGATCAGCCCGGCCGCCTTCGACGACCCGAGCCTCGACCGCCGCGGCGTCGGCGCCGGCCCGTTCCGCCACGTCGACTTCAAGCTCGGCAACCGCTCGGTCTACGAGCGCAACGAGCGCTACTGGCGCCCGGAGGACGCCGGCGTCGCCCGGCTCGAGCTGCTGCTGATCCCCGACGAGACCACCCGGCTGAACGCCATCCGCAGCGGCCAGATCCAGGGCGCCACCATCGGCACCCTGCAGATCGAGCAGGCCCGGCTGTCGGGGCTGAACGTGCAGACCGGCGTCGGCCTCGAGGTGCTGCACATGCAGATCAACCGCGCCCGCTCCCACTTCGGCGACCGCCGGGTGCGCCAGGCCATGAACCACGCCATCCGCCGGGAGGCCATCGTCCGGGCCCTGGGCCTCGGCTACGGCGAGCCGTCGGTGCAGCCGTTTCCCGAGGGCTACGTGGCCCACGCCGACGAGCTGGGCCGGCTCTACTACGGCTACGATCCCGACCGCGCCCGGGCGCTGCTGGCCGAGGCGGGACTGGCGGACGGCTTCGAGTTCGAGCTGATCGTGCCGAACATTCCCGCCTACCTGCCGCTGTTCGAGGCGGTCCACGACCAGCTCGCCGCAGTGGGCATCGAGGCGGTGCCGCGGGTGCTGGAGGGCGCCCAGATCAGCGAGCGCTTCTACGGCGCCACCGAGAGCGACGCGGCGCTGGTGACCTGGGGCGGCCGGCCCGATCCGTCCCAGACCATCGACCTGCTGTTCACGCCGGGGGCCCTGCCGAACCCGGGCGACCACAGTACCCCCGAGATCATCCGCCTGGCCGCCGCCGCGCGCCGGGAGATCGACCCCGAACGCCGGGCCGAGCTGCTGAAGGCCGCCACCGCCGAGATCACCCGGGAGGCCATGGACGTGGTGCTGTCGCTGCCCTCCTCCACTTTCGCCAGCCGCCCCAGCGTCCAGGGCATGCGGGTGTGGGCCTCGGGCAACAAGCCCGAGTTCCGCGGCGTGACGGTGCTGCGCTGACATGCTGCGCTTCGTCCTGCAACGGCTGCTGGCGACGATTCCGCTGCTGCTGATCGTCTCGCTGCTGGTGTTCTCCCTGGTGCTGCTGATTCCCGGCGATCCGGCGTTCCAGCTCGCCGGCGAGGACGCCACCCCCGAGGAGGTGGAGGCGATCCGCGAGGCCATGGGCCTGAACGACCCCGTCATGGTGCGCTACGTCCGCTGGCTCGGCGGCGTGGTCCAGGGCGATCTCGGCACCTCCCTGTTCTCAGACCAGCCGGTGCTGGACGTGCTGCTGGAACGTCTGCCCGTCACCCTGTCCCTGGCCGTCACCGCCATCCTGATCTCGCTCGCCATCGCCATCCCCGCCGGCATCATCACCGGCACCCGGCCCGGCAGCCTGGCGGACCGGGTCGTCACCGTCGGCTCGTCGGTGGGTCTGGCGGTCCCCAACTTCTGGCTGGGGCTGATGCTGGTGCTGCTGCTGGCCATCCGCCACGCCTGGTTCCCGGCCACGGGCTACGTGCCGATCAGCGACAGCGTGTCCGGCTGGTGGGCTCACATCGTGCTGCCGGCGTTCACCCTGGGACTCGCGGCCGCGGCGATCCTGACGCGCCAGCTCCGCGGCGCCATGGTGGACGTGATGGATCAGGACTACGTCCGCACGGCCCGGGCCAAGGGATTGCCCGAGCGGGCCGTGACCGTGAAGCACGCCTTCAAGAACGCGGCGATTCCCATGGTCACCATCCTCGGCGTGCAGACCAACTCGCTGCTCGGCGGCACCATCATCGTCGAGCAGATCTTCGGCATGCCCGGCATCGGCCAGCTCGCCGTGGCGTCGGTGTTCACCCGCGACCTGCCGATGATCCAGGGCGTGGTGATCATGGCCGTGGTGGTGGCCGTGCTGGTGAACCTGCTCGTGGACGTCTCCTACGGCTACTTCAACCCCAAGGTGCGACCGAAATGAGCGACGTCGCGGCAGCCCCTTCCCAGAGCGGCACGGTGCGCTTTCTGCGGCGATTCCGGCGACAGACGCTGAGTCTCTGGGCGCTCGGGTTTCTGATCGTGCTGACGCTGCTGGCCGTGTTCGCGCCGTGGGTGGCCCCCTACGACCCGCTGCAGCAGGACCTGGATCACGTGCTGGAAGGCCCCAGCGCCGACCACTGGTTCGGCACCGACGAGCTCGGTCGCGACGTGCTGAGCCGGGTGCTGTTCGCCTCCCGGGTGTCTCTGCTGGCGGCGGTGCAGGCGGTGCTGATCGCCCTGGCCATCGGCGTGCCGCCGGGGCTCGTCGCCGGCATGTGGGGCGGCTGGGTGGACGCCCTGATCATGCGCGCCACCGACGCGCTGATGAGCTTCCCGCCGCTGATCCTGGCCGTCGCCATCATCGCCGTGCTGGGGCCGAGCCTCACCAACGCCATGATCGCCGTGGGCGTGCTGCTCTCCCCCACGTTCCTGCGGCTGATGCGCGCCACCACCCTCAGCGTGGCCCAGGAGACCTACGTGGAAGCGGCACAGAGCATCGGCTGCACCCGGGGCTGGATCATCCGCAAGCACGTGCTGCCCAACGTGGTCTCGCCGCTGTTCGTGCAGATCTCGGTGTTCGCCGGCGTGGCCATGCTCGCCGAAGCCGGACTCAGCTTTCTCGGCCTCGGCACCCAGCCGCCGGAGTCGAGCTGGGGCGCCATGGTCGGACGCGGCTTCCGCTACATCGCCCACGCGCCGTCGCTGATCGTGTTCCCGGGACTCGCCATCGCCGTCACCGTGCTCGCCCTGTACGTGCTCGGTGACGGGCTGCGCGACTCCCTGGGCCGCGAAACCCGGCAGGAGAGCTGACCGTGGCCGGGCCGCTGCTGGACATCGAAGGGCTCAACGTGGACTTCCTCACCGACCAGGGCTGGGTCACCGTGGTCCGGGACGTCTCCCTGTCGGTCGCCCCCGGCGAGACCGTGGGCCTGGTGGGAGAGTCGGGCTCGGGCAAGACCATCACGTCGCTGTCGGTGATGCGGCTGGTCCCCGATCCGCCGGGCCGAATCACCGGCGGCAGCATCCGCTTCGACGGCCGCGACCTGCTGACCCTGCCGGAGCGGGCCATGCGCCAGGTGCGCGGCAACGACATCGCGATGGTGTTCCAGGAGTCCATGACCAGCCTGAATCCGGCGTTCACCATCGGCGACCAGATCGCCGAGGCGGTGCGCCACCATCTGGGGCTCGGCCGTCGGGCCGCCGTGGACCGGGCGGTGGAGGTGCTGGATCTGGTGGGCATCCCCGCGCCGCGGGACCGGGTGGACCACTACCCCCACGAATTCTCCGGCGGCATGCGCCAGCGGGCCGCCATCGCCATGGCGCTGGCCTGCGAGCCCCGGCTGCTGATCGCCGACGAGCCCACCACGGCGCTGGACGTCACCGTGCAGGCCCAGGTGCTCGAACTGCTGCGCAGTCTGCAGCAGCGGCTCGGCATGGCCATGCTGTTCATCACCCACAACCTCGGCGTGGTGGCCGACGTGTGCGACCGGGTGAGCGTCATGTACGCCGGCCAGGTGGTCGAGGTCGCCGACGTGGTCGACCTGTTCGAGGCGCCCGCCCATCCCTACACGGAGGGGCTGCTGCGCTCGATGCCCCAGCTCGGCGTCCGCGGCGAGCCGCTGGCCACGATTCCCGGCAACCCGCCCCTGCCCTGGGCGATGCCCGAGGGCTGCCGGTTCCACCCGCGCTGTCCCTACGCCACCGACGCCTGCCGGTCCGGGGCGCCGGCGCTGACGGAACGCGGGGGCGGCCACTTCAGCCGCTGTCTGCGCCTCGCCGAGATCGAGCTGACGGGGGCGGTATGAGCGACCGGCCGCTGCTCGAAGTCCGCGACCTGACCGTCCAGTTTCAGCTCGGCGGCGGCCTGTTCGCCCCGAAGCGCACCCTCACCGCGGTGAACGGCGTGAGCTTCGAGGTGATGCGCGGCGAGACGCTGGCCATCGTCGGCGAGTCCGGCTCCGGCAAGTCCACCATCGCCCGGGCGGTGATGCGCCTGCTGGAGCCCGCGGCGGGCACGGTGCACCTGGACGGCGACAATCTCACCGCCCTGTCCGGAGCGGCGCTGCGCGCGGTGCGGCCGAAGCTGCAGATGGTGTTCCAGGACCCCTACTCGTCCCTGGACCCGTCGAAGCTGATCGCCGACATCGTCGCCGAGCCGCTGGTGGTCCACGGCCGCGCCCGCGGCGGCGATGCCGCGGCGCTGGACCGCACCGTGCAGACCCTGCTGGAGCAGGTGGGGCTCGGCGCCGTGCACATGAACCGCTATCCCTACGAGTTCTCCGGCGGCCAGCGCCAGCGCATCGCCATCGCCCGGGCCATTGCCCTGGAGCCGAAGCTGATGGTGCTGGACGAGGCAGTGAGCGCGCTGGACGTGTCCACCCAGAACCAGATCCTCAACCTGCTGGAAGATCTGCGGACCCGCACGGGCATGGCCTATCTGTTCATCTCCCACGATCTCGGCGTGGTGCAGCACGTCGCCGACCGGGTGGCGATCACCTACCTGGGCCGCATCGTCGAGACCGGGCCGGCGGCGCGCATCTTCGGCTCCTGCGCCCATCCCTACACCCAGGCGCTGCTGTCGGCGGTGCCGGAGCCGAACCCGCGCCGCCAGCGCGCCCGGCGTCATCAGCCCCTGGCCGGCGAGATCCCGAGCCCGCTGGCGCCGCCCAGCGGCTGCCCGTTCCACGCCCGCTGCCCCCACGCCATGGACGTGTGCCGGCGGGAGATGCCGGCCCACACGGCCGTCGACGGCGGCGGGTCGGTGGCCTGCCACCTGCAGACCGAAGGGCCGAGGCTGGCCGGGAAGCCGCTGGCAGCGGACACCCCCACACCTCCGTAGGAGCGGCCTCCCGGCCGCGAATTCAAAGACCTCGCGTGGCCGTCGCGGTTTCCCGCAGGGAAACCGCCAAGCCGCCGCATTGCGCCGGCCGATCGCGGCCGGGAGGCCGCTCCTACGGGAGAGAAGGGGTCGGTTGCGTGGTTACTCCGCCACGAACCCCTTCCACCCCTGCATGTAGCCGATGAAGGCGTCGCCGAGGCCCTCGTTCGCCAGGTAGTCCCGGGTCACCGGCAGGGACACGGGCTGGAAGTCCGGGTCCGCCGCCGTGCGGTTCGGGAAGTCGTGATGGAGGATGGCCGCCCGGCCGAGCAGCACGAAGTCGACGCCGGCGTCGAGGCAGGCCGCGGCGGCAGCAGGCGTGGCGACCTTGCCCGCCACGCCGATGCGCACGTTGCCGCGCTCGAGGTCGGTGAACCAGGACATCAGGCTGCGGCCCTTGAACGCTTCCTCCTCGGGCTCCTTGAACACGTCCCACAGGGACAGGTCGAGGTAGTCGATGGCGCCGTCGTGCATGAGCCGCTGGGCCACGGTGCGCACTTCCTCGAGCGCCATGCCGAACCGCTCCGGGGACAGCCGCACGCCGAGCTGGAAGTCCGGGCCGCACTGCTCGCGGATGCCGGCGACCACGTCGAACAGCGGCCGCGCCCGGTTCTCCAGCGAACCGCCGAAGCGGTCCTCGCGATGATTGATCTCACTGCTGAGGAACTGACACAGCAGATAGCCGTGGGCGCCGTGCAGCTCGACGCCGTCGAAACCGGCCCGCTCCGCCCGCACCGCCGCCGCCACGAAGGCGTCGATCATCTGCTCGACCTCTTCGGTGGTCATGGCCCGGGCGCCGAACTCCTCGTTCACCGAAGGGCACAGCGGCGTGGTGCCGATCAGTTCCGTCGGCGAGCGCATGCCGGCGTGGTGGAGCTGCACCGCCGAGCGGCTGCCCTCGGCGCGGATGGCGGCAGCCAGCCGGGTCAGGCCCTCGAGGTGGTCGTCGGAGAAGATGCCGAGCTGGCCGGGAAAGCCCCGCCCCTCCGCCTGCACGTGGGCCGCGCAGGTCATGGTCAGGCCGAACCCGCCCTGCGCCCGCATCACCAGCCAGTGGAACTCGTCGTCGGACAGGGTGCCGTCGTCGTGGCTCTGGGAATTGGTCAGCGGCGCCAGCATGAAGCGGTTCTTCATGGCCGGGCCGCGGGAGAAAGTCAGGGGTTCGAGGAGTTGCTGCACGCTGGGGGTCCGTATCGAGTGTAAACCGCCCATTCTACGACATCGGCCCCGGCCCGGCGTCGGGCGGATCACGCCCCCCGGACGGGCGCCGCCACGCGGCAGCCGTGCCGGACCGCCATCCGGTCGGCCAGGGACACCAGCAGGCCGCAGGCCACCATCATGCCGACCATCGACGCCACCATGAGCGTGGTGACGGACAGGGTCCGCACGTCCCGGGCGGCAAACACCAGCAGGTCCGCCGCCACCAGCGCCACGGGCATGGTCACCGCCGCCAGCACGCAGCAGCGGCGGCTGCGGCGGAGCTGACGCCAGTCCAGCGCCGCGGCCATCCCCAGCATGCCGCCCAGCAGCATGCCGACATGGCTGAGGGGCAGCATCTGCACCTTGGTGAGCACCGCCTGGCCGCCGGTCTGGGTGGTGGACGCGCACCAGCTTCCCAGCACGGTCAGGCCGTAGGGTCCCAGCTCCACGTACAGCCCGCCGAGCCAGCCGAGCAGGCCGCCTGCCACCATCCAGCACAGGCGCCGCAGGCCCGGACCGAGCACATCCGACGTGAGCGCGGGCAGCAGCGCGGGCAGCGCCGGGACGGCCAGGGCCGCGACCTGGAGGGTCGCCAGTCCGAGCTGCCGCCCCAGCGCCATGACGGCCAGCAGCAGCAGCAGGAGAGTCAGGGGAATCCGGATCACGCAACGGCACACGGTGACGATTCATCGTCACTCTAGCGGCTGCCTGGAGCGGGACCATCCGGGATTTCCCGGGGACCGATGCTCACGCCACGGACCGGCACGTTGCAATTCCTCGACCCGCCGTTAATATAACACCGGTCTACTAACGCCCGCCGCGGCGGGCGGTGGACACGAAGCGCCGGCGCCGCCGGCCGTTCCGGCGGAATGGGAGCCGCCGCCAATCAGGGGAGAGAGCACATGCAACATGCCGCCAGGCCTGCGCTTCGGCGCTGTCTATTGTCACTGGCGTTGTCCGGACTGACCGTTGCCAGCCATGCCGCCGAGCCCGTGATCGAAGAGATCGTGGTGCTCGGCTCGCACGTGGCCGGCACGCCGGAAGATGCGGCCGTACCCGTCGACGTCTACGCCCGGCAGGAGTTCGAGCTGACCGGCAACCCGTCGATCAAGGACTTCGTGAAGAACCTCGGCGTGTCCAGCGGCGTCGACGGCGAAACCAACCAGTTCACCGCCGGCACCCAGGGCGTGGGCCGGTCCACCATCAATCTGCGGGGGCTCGGCGCCGAGCGCACGCTGGTGCTGTTCAACGGCCGCCGCCAGGTCACGCCGACCCCCATCGCGGTGGCCGGGCCGGACCTCAACTCGCTGCCGTCCATCGCCATCGAGCGGGTGGAGATCCTCAAGGACGGTGCCGCTGCCCTGTACGGCTCGGACGCCATCGGCGGCGTGGTGAACCTGATCACCCGCAACCGCTTCGAGGGCTTCGAGATCGGCGGTTCCTTCGCCGACTTCGCCGACAGCGACGGCGACTTCGAGATCGGCGCGATCTTCGGCACCAGCAACGACCGGATGCAGTTCATGGTCGCGACCGAGTACGTCGAGCGGTCCGAGGTCCAGTGGCGCGACAAGAGCTGGGCCGACGTGCCGTTCTCGGTGAGCTCGCGGCCATTCTCGTCCATCGGCGTCAACTCGGTGATCCCGGGCGTGTTCGTGCCGGGCGGCGGCCGCCAGAACTACACCCCGGTTGCCGGCACCTACTACAACGACCCGCAATGCGAGCCGCTCGGCGGCGTCGAAGCGGGCAACTGCTTCTTCAGCTTCGCCGAGTTCGACAACCTGGCCGAGAACCACGACCTGTGGCGCAGCGTCGCCAACCTGGCGGTCAACTTCGGCGAGCACGTCTTCAACCTGGAGCTGATGTACTCCGAGATGGAGTCGCGCACCGGCACCTCGCCGTCGTTCCCGCCGACCAATCTGTTCGGCAACGCGGTGCCCGAGGATTCGCCGGCCTGGCTGGACTTCCGCGACCGGGTGATCGCCGCGGGCGGCCCCGACACGGCGATCTTCGACGGCACCATTTCCTCGGGCCTGCCGATCATTCCGGTGATCCGGGGCCGTCCGATCAACCTCGGCGAGGACAACGGCCGCCAGTTCTACCGGGACGACGCCGAAACCTACCGGCTGTCCGCTTCGCTGGAAGGGGCGCTGTTCGAGGGCCGCGTCGGCTACGACGCCGCCATCACCTACTCGGTGAACGAGGGTTACAACACCTACCCCGACATCTACGTGGAGCGGCTCTACAACGCCTTCCAGGGGCTCGGCGGCCCGGGCTGCGACCCGGCCACGGGGACTCCCGGCGTCGGCGCCTGCGAGTACTTCAACCCGTTCCTCAGCGCGATCCCGGTGTCGGCCGCCAACGGCGTGCAGAACCCGGACTACGATCCGGCCCTGGCCAACTCCCCGGAGCTCATCAGCTGGCTGTACGGCGAGCTGGGCGTCAACGCCAAGAACGAGCTGCTGGTCATCGACCTCGTGCTCGACGGCGATCTGCCCTGGTCGCTGGACGGCGGGCAGATGCAGTGGGCCGGCGGCCTGCAGTACCGCCGGGACGACAGCGACTTCAATCCGGACGACCAGAACGATCCGGCCATCAATCCCTGTCCGTTCGCCGGTGACCAGGTCGGCGATCCGGACTGCGCCACGCCCACGGGGCTGTTCGGGTTCTTCCCGGCCAATGAGGCCTACGACGTCAACCGCGACATCTTCGCGGTGTTCGGCGAGGTGGTGATGCCGGTGACGGACCGGTTCGAGGTACAGGCCGCCGCCCGCTACGAGGACTACGGCGGCAGCACGGGATCGACGTTCACCCCGAAGATCGCCGCCCGGTTCGACGCCACCGACTGGCTGACCCTGCGGGGCTCCGTCGGCACCACCTTCCGCGGCCCCACCAACCGGGACCTCAACACCGATTCACGGGCGCTGGTGTTCCTGCTCGCGCCGCTGGCGTTCAAGGCCGTGGACACCCTCGGCAACCCCGATCTCGACCCCGAGGAGGCGCTGGCCTACAACCTGGGCGCGGTGATCGACACCGGCAACTTCCGGGCGAGCCTCGACTACTGGCGCTTCGACTTCGAGGACCTGATCGAGACCGAGTCGTCCAGTGCCCTGGTCAACGCCTACGTGGCCAACGGCTGCGCCGACGGCGGCGCCGGCGTCGGCACCTCGGCGTGCGATCTGCTGCGGGCGCGGATCTTTCCGACCGGGGTCTCCGCCTCCAGCCTCGAGCGCGTGGAGGTGAACCGCTACAACGGCCCGGACGTGGACACCTCGGGCATCGACTTCGACCTGAGCTACACCTTCGACGACGTCGGCGGCGGGCTGCTGACCTTCGGCATCGAGGGCACCTACACCATCGAGTACGACGTCAGCGAATCGTTCTTCGAGGGCACCGACCTGCTGCTGCAGGACGCCTACGACGCCGTCGGCTCCAACAACCGGTCACGGATTCCGTTCCGCTCGCTTCAGGACCTGAAGGGCAACGCCAGCGTCAACTACCTGCGCGGCAACCACAACCTGCGGTTCGTGACCCGCTACGTGTCCGACTTCGACGCCACCGCTTCGGCAGAGATCGACAGCTGGACCACCTACGATCTGCACTACGTGCTGACTCTGCTGGAGGACCGCGCCACGGTGTCGCTGTCCGCGGTGAACCTCACCGACGAGGACCCGCCGCTGAACGTGGACCACGAGCTGCTCTACGACCCGTTCACCCACAATCCGCTGGGCCGCATGCTGAAGCTGGGGGTCAGCTACCGGTTCTGATACCGGCCGTCCGCCGCGCAGCCCGCGCGGCGGACGGCACTTCCCGGAGCATGCCTAGACCACGTCGCCCTCACCGTCGACGGGACAGAACTTCGGAGTCAGGTCGAGCACCATCAGCAGGCGCCCGAAACCGATGTACTGACCGGCCATCATGCCGAGCTCGAGGATCTCCGCCTCGTCGAAGTGCTCGCCGAGCTGCTCGAAGAAGTCGTCGTCGATGCTCTGGTGATCCGTCGCCAGACGTTCCGCGAATGCCACCGCCATCGCCTCCCGGGGGGTGAAGGACTCGCCCGCCGCGTCCAGGTCCGAGATCTTGTCTTCCGTCAGGCCGTTTTCCATCGCCGATGGAAATCGCGCGCCCAGTCACGTGAAGCAGTCGTTGAGCCTGGCGATCTTCAGCCGCACCAGTTCCTTGAGCGCCGGCTCGATCAGCCCGCCGTTGTGGGCCGGATAGTAGAACTTGAAGAAGCTGTCGAAGAACGACTGATGGTGCGCCAGCCCCCGCAGCACCGAGGCATCCGCCCCCGCCGCCTCCACCGCGGCCACCTGCTCGCGTACCGGCTCGGGCAGTTCCCCGTCCGGCAGCAGCCTGATCCTGGCCATCTGCAACCTCCCTGGTTCGACGTTTCCAGCCTCAAACTTCGCCGGGACGGCACCGCCTTGTCAAACCCCGGGACGCGGCGCCCGGGCGCCGGTCCTGGCCCGACATGCAGTTGTCCCGCCCGTCGCCGCGATTTAGGCTTGAATCTGAAACGCATTATGGGGAGACACCATGGCCGACTACGACCTGATCATCCGCAACGGCCTCGTCTACGACGGCTCGGGCGGCACGCCCTTCACCGCCGACGTCGCTGTCCGCGACGGCCTGATCGCCGCCGTCGCCGAGAAGCTGACCGGCACCGCGGCGCAGGAGATCGACGCCGCGGGCAGGGCCGTGACGCCGGGCTTCGTCGACGTCCACACCCACTACGACGGCCAGGCCACCTGGGACACCCACCTGCGTCCGTCCTCCAGCCTCGGCACCACCACCGTGGTGATGGGCAACTGCGGGGTCGGCTTCGCCCCGTGCCGGACCGAGGATCACGACGTGCTGATCCAGCTCATGGAGGGCGTGGAGGAGATTCCGGGCACGGCCATGAACGAGGGCCTGCCGTGGAACTGGCAGTCGTTCCCGGAGTTTCTCGACGCCATCGCCGCCCGGCCCCACGACATCGACGTGGCCGCCCTGTTCCCCCACGGCCCCCTGCGGGTGTTCGTGATGGGCGAACGGGCCGTCAACCGCGAACCGGCGACCGAGCAGGACATCGAGCAGATGAAGGGGCTGCTCGCCGAGGGCATGGCGGCGGGCGCCGTGGGTTTCTCCACCAGCCGCACGCTGGTGCACCGCAGCAGCACCGGTGACCTGGTGCCGACCTACAAGGCCGCCACGTCCGAGCTGAAGGCCCTGGGCGAGGTGCTGTCCGGCGACTCCGGCCACGTGATGCAGTTCATCTCCGACTGGGAGGACGTGGAGGACGAGTTCAGCATCCTGCGCGAAACCAGCGAGCGGACCGGCGCCAAGGGCACCTTCACCCTGCTCTATCTGGACAATCAGCCGGAGCTGTGGCGCCAGCAGCTCGACCTCGTGGAACAGGCCCAGCGGCGCGGCCTCGACATCCGCGGACAGGTACTGTCCCGGCCGGTGGGCATGATGATGGGCTACCGGGCCTCCATGCATCCGTTCTACCGCCGGCCCACCTTCCTCGGCCTGGCGGATCTGCCCGAAGCCGAGCAGCGCCGGCGCCTGGCGGACCCGGCGGTGAAGGAGAAGATCCTCGGGGAGCAGAACCTCGACCCGCACATCTTCGTGCGCATCTTCAACGACCGCTTCGACAAGATGTACGTGCTCGAGGACCCCATCGACTACCTGCCCCGGCCGGAGAACTCGGTGGCGGCCCGGGCGGCGGCCGCCGGTCAGGACCCGGCGGCGTGGCTGTACGACTACCTGCTCGACAACGACGGCAACAACCTGATCTACATTGCCGCGGCCAACCTATCCGAGCACATTCCCGAGCTGCTCGGCCACCCGAACACGGTGGTTGCCCTGGGCGACGGCGGCGCCCACGTCGGCTCCATCTGCGACTCCAGCGCCAACATCTACGTGCTGACGAAATGGGTGAAGGAACGCGGCGCCTTCGATCTGGCCAAGGGCATCCACCTGCTCACCCGGCAGCCCGCGGAGCTCTACTCGATGTACGACCGCGGGCTGATCGCCCCCGGGCTGAAGGCGGATCTCAACGTCATCGATTTCGACGCGCTGAAGCTCAAGACGCCGCACATCGTCCACGATCTGCCCGCCGGAGGTAAGCGCTTCCTGCAGGACGCCGAGGGCATTCTCGCCACCATCGTCAGCGGCGAGGTCATCTTCGAGAACGGCGAGGCCACCGGCCGCCTGCCCGGCCGGCTGATCCGGGGCCGCCAGGCGGACCCGCGGGCCGTGGCCTGACGGCATCGCCGACCGGCATCGAGGGAGGGGAACGGACATGACGACGAGGCATCGGCGGCGCGCGGCCGTCCTGGCCACCCTGGTCTGCCTGGCGGCCGCGCCCGCATCGGCGGACTTTCCCCAGGGGGTCTGGCGGGGCGTGCTGACGTCCGCGACCGGCGAATCCACCCCGGTCCAGCTCGAGTTCTCGGACATGGCCGGCCGGCCGCTGGCCATGATGGCCATGCCCGGGGCGGGCGACGTCGGACTGTCGAGCATCGCCTTCGACGGCAGGGCCCTCAGCTTCAGCTACCGGGACGGCGCAACGTGGCTGCGCTGCGCCCTCGCCCGCCAGACCGACGGCGCCTACGCGGGCCCCTGCCTCGCCGGCGGCGACACGGTCAGCTCGATTCGAGTCGAGCCGGCCGAATAACCCACCGCCCCTTCCCAAGACACACCGCAGGAGCGGCCTCCCGGCCGCGATCCCTTCCCCCAACCACCCCAACCGATTGCCCATCCCCCACCCCTCTTTGTACTATGACGACCATATGAAAAAAGCCTCCCGCCACCACCGCCGTGCCTAAGCAGGTAGACGCCGACGAGCGGCGCGGCGAGCTCGCCGCCGCCACCCGCCGCGTCATCCTGCGCCGCGGGCTGGAGGGCACGACGCTGCGGGAGGTCGCCCGGGAGGCCGGCTGGAGCATCGGCGTGCTGGCCCACTATTTCGAGACCAAGGACGAGCTGCTGCGGTACTCGCTCGCCGACCCGGCCTGGGTGATGAACCGCTTCGACACCACCGAGCCGGACGGCCTGGCGTCGGTGCGGCGGATTCTCGAGCGCCTGCTGCCCATGAACACCGAGATGCGCGACATGTGGCAGGTGTGGATGACGTTCTGGGCCTCCTGGCCCGGCGACGCCATGTGGGACCAGGAGCGCCGGCGGCGCCAGCGGCGGTTCCGGCGCTACTGCCGAAGCCTGGTGCGCCACGTGGTCGAGCGGGGCGAGACCGGCGCCGGCATCGACCCGGACGGCGCCGGCGACGCGCTGGCCATTCTGCTGCACGGGATCGGCGTGCAGGCGGTCATGGACCAGCGGGCCTGGCCCCAGCGGCGCCAGCTCGAGGAACTGGATGAATTTTTCGTCACGCGCCTGGGCGTGAGGCAGTAGGAGACGACGACGTGTGGCTGCGGCTGGGAATCGTGACGGTGTTGCTGGTGGCCGTGTTCGGCGGCATCGGCTGGTACAAGTACGCTCAATATCAGCGTTTTCAGGACATGATGGCGGCGCCGCGGCCCGCTGTCGTGGTCTCGTCCGCCCCGGTCACCCTCGAGCGGTGGCCGGAGGAGATCGAGGCGCTCGGCACGTTCACCGCCGACCAGGGCGTGCACGTCGCAACCGAGGTGCCCGGCCGGGTACAGGCCATCCGCTTCGAGTCCGGGCAGCGCACCGATGCCGGCGCGGTGCTGGTCGAGCTCGACGCCTCCGCCGAGCGTGCCGAGCTGCGCGCCATCCAGGCCGACCTGGAACTGGCCCGGCTCGACTACGAGCGGGCCCAGGATCTGCGCCGCACCCAGGCGGTCTCCCAGTCCCAGCTCGACCGCGCCGCTGCGCTGGTGCGGGGCCTCGAGGCCCGGGCCGAGCAGCATCGCGTGCTGATCGAACGCAAGACCATCCGCGCGCCCTTCCGGGGCGAGCTCGGCATCCGTGAGATCCACCTCGGCCAGTATCTCTCCCCAGGGGACACGGTGGTCAGCCTGCAGGCCCTCGACCCCATACACCTCGACTTCACCCTGCCCGAGCGCTACCTGGGCGCGGTGGCGGTGGGCCAGACGGTGCGGGCCCCGGTCGCGGCCTGGCCGGACCACGCGTTCACCGGCGCCATCAACGCCATCAGCCCGGAGCTCGAGCGGGCCAACCGCACCCTCCACCTGCAGGCCACCCTCGACAATCCGGACGGACGCCTGCGCCCGGGCATGTTCTCGCTGCTGACCGTGGTGGTGAGCGAGCCCAGACCGGTATCGACCGTGCCCCGCACGGCCATCGCCTACCAGGCGTTCGGCGAGACCGTGTTCGTCCTCGAAGAGGACGCGGACGGCAACCTCACCGCGGAGCGCCGGCCGGTACGCGCCGGCCGCGTGCGCGACGGCAGGGTGGAGATCCTGGCCGGCGTGGCGGCCGGCGACGAGGTGGTCGCCACCGGTCAGATGAAGCTTCGCTCGGGACAGCGCGTGCGCATCGACAACAGCCTCGAGCTGCCGAACGGCGTCGCCCGGAGGTGAGCTTCACGGACGTCTTCGTTCGCCGGCCGGTGCTGGCGACGGTAGTGAGCCTGCTGATCCTGCTGCTGGGCCTGCGCGCCATCGGCCTGCTGGAGCTGCGCGAATACCCCCGCACCGAGCGCGCGGTGGTCACGGTCACCACGGCGTATCCCGGCGCCGACGCGGACCTGGTGCAGAGCTTCATCACCGCGCCGCTGCAGCGCGCCATCTCCGAGGCCAACGGCATCGACTACGTGCAGTCGAACTCGCGCCAGGGGGTGTCGATCATCGAAGCGGTGATGCAGCTCAACTACGACGGCAACGTCGCCGTCGCCGAGATCCAGGCCAAGGTGGGCAGCCAGCGCAATCAGATTCCCAACGAGGCGCTCGACCCGGTGATCGACGTGCGCACCGAGCAGGGCTGGTCGCTGATGTACATCGGCTTTTCCAGCGACAGCATGCGCGCCTCCCAGATCACCGACTACCTGATGCGCGGCATCATTCCCCGCATCCAGGCCATACCGGGCGTCGCCAAGGCGCGGGTGATGGGCGACCAGCAGCTCGCCATGCGCATCTGGCTCGATCCCGGGCGCATGGCGGCGCTCGACGTCACCGCCAACGAGGTCCGCGCCGCACTGCGGCGAGAAAACGTCCAGGCCGGCGCCGGCAGGACCCAGGACGACCTGCTCCAGGTCAATCTGTCGGCCGCCACGGACATGACCAGCGTGGCCGAGTTCGAGCGCCTGATCGTGCGCCGGGACGCCGACGCCCTGGTGCGGCTCGGCGACATCGCCGCGGTGGAGCTCGACGCCCGCAATCTGGACCAGGTGAGCTGGTACTCGGGCGAGCCGTCGACCCTGATCGGCATCGAGACCGGCCCAGGCGCCAACCCCATCGAGGTGTCGCGGGCCATCCGCGAGCTGCTGCCGGAAATCGAGCGCCAGCTTCCGCCGGACATCCACATGGCCCTGACCCACGACGGCAGCGAGTACATCGAGGACTCCATCGCCGAGGTGTACCGGACCCTGTTCGAGGCTGTGCTGATCGTGCTGCTGCTGATCTTCCTCGCCCTCGGCTCGGCCCGGGCGGCCATCGTTCCGGCGGTGTCGGTCCCGCTGTCGCTGGTCGGCGCGACCTTTCTCATGCTGCTGCTGGGTTTTTCGCTGAATCTGCTGACGCTGCTCGCCATGCTGCTCGCGATCGGCCTGGTGGTGGACGACGCCATCATCGTGGTGGAGAACGTGCATCGTCACATGGCGGCCGGCGAGGACCGGCTGCAGGCCGCCCTGACCGGCGCCCGGGAGCTCGGACTCCCCATCATCGCCATGACCACCACGCTGCTCGCGGTCTACGCGCCCATCGGCTTCATGGGCGGCCTGGTGGGCATCGTGTTCACCGAGTTCGCCTTCTCCCTGGCAGGGGCCGTGCTGGTCTCCGGCATCGTGGCGCTGACCTTCTCACCCATGCTGTCGTCGCTGGTGCTGAAGTCCAGCGCCGAGCAGGGGCGCTTCGAGCTGGCGGTGGAACACTTCTTCGAACGCCTGGCCGGCGGCTACCGGCGGCTGCTCCACGCCAGCCTCGACTACCGGCCGGTGACCGTCTACTTCTCCCTGGCGATGGTGGCCGGCATCTACTTCATGTTCGTCACCAGCCAGTCCGAGTTCGCGCCGACGGAGGACCGGGAGGCCATCAACATCCAGATGACGGCGCCCCACACGGCGACCCTGGAGTACACCGAGGCCCATACCCGCCGGCTGGTCGAGCTGTTCGAGACCGTTCCCGAGTACGCCCGCAGCTTCCTGATGCTCGGCGGCGGCGGCACGCCGGCGACCACCTTCGGCGGCTTCCGCCTGAAGCCCATCGACGAGCGCGAGCGCAGCCAGATGGAGGTCCAGCCCGAGCTTCAGCGCCTCGTTCAGCAAGTGCCGGGCGTGCAGATCGGCGTGTTCTCCTTCCCCGCCCTGCCCGGCGCGGCGGCGGGACCGCCCGTGCAGTTCGTCGTGACCGGCGATCAGGACTATCAGGAGCTGGACCGGGTAGCCGGCGAGCTGGTCGGCGAGGCGCTGCAGAGCGGCCGCTTCCTGTTCGTCAACAAGTCCAGCGAGATGGCGATGCCCCAGATCGACATCCGCATCGACCGCGACCGCGCCGGCGACCTGGGCGTCGACATGGAGAACCTGGGCTTCACCCTGGCCACCCTGCTCGGGGACGGCTACGCCACGCGGTTCAGCCAGGCCGGGCGCAGCTACGAGGTGATCCCCCAGGTAGCCCGGCGCTTCCGCGCCAGCCAGGAGTGGCTCGAGAACTACCACGTGCGCGGCAGCGGCGGCGAGCTGATTCCGTTGTCCGCGGTGGTGCGCTTCGAGCACACGGTCGAGCCGACGCAGCGCATGGAGCTGCAGCAGCTCAATGCCATCACCATCAACGCGGTGCCCTCGCCGGGCGTCTCCCTGGGCGACGCGCTGGCTTTCTTCGAGGAGCGCGCCGCCGAGCTGTTCCCGCGGGAGCTGTCCTACGACTATCTCGGCGAGGCCCGCCAGTTCCGCCAGCAGGGGGCGGCGCTGATCGTGACGTTCTTCCTGTCGCTGCTGGTGATCTACCTCGTGCTGGCCGCCCAGTTCGAGAGCTGGCGCGATCCGCTGATCATTCTGATGTCCGTGCCCATGTCCATCGCCGGCGCGCTGGTGTTCGTCACGCTGGGTTTCGCCAGCATCAACCTCTATACCCAGGTGGGACTCATCACCCTGATCGGACTGGTGGCGAAGAACGGCATCCTGATCGTCGACTTCGCCAACCGGATGCGCGACGAGCAGGGCCTCGGGCTGCGCGAGGCGGTGGAAGCCGCCGCCGCGGTGCGGCTGCGGCCGATTCTGATGACCACGGTGGCCATGCTGGTGGCCATGGTGCCGCTGCTGCTGGCCACCGGCCCCGGCGCCGTGAGCCGGTTCCACATCGGCCTGGTGATCTTCACCGGCCTCGGCATCGGCACCCTGTTCACCCTGTTCGTGGTGCCGGCGTTCTACGTGCTGCTGGCCCAGCGCCAGCGCCGCAGACCCGCTGCTCCCTAGGTGCCGGCGTCACTCCCACCAGCGGTCGACCCGGGCGATCTCCTCGTCGGACCAGCCGAAATGGTGCGCGAGCTCGTGAACCAGCACGTGGGTCACGAGCACGCCGAGCGGCACCGTGCCCCGGTCCACCCACTCGTCGATGATCGGTCTGCGGAACAGCCAGATGGTGTCCGGCTGCCAGGGCTGGTCCAGCGTCGACTTCTCGGTCAGTGGAATGCCGTCATAGAGGCCGGTGAGCTCGAAGGGATCCTCGATGCCGGTTTCCTCGAGCAGGTGGTCCGGCGCGAACTCCTCGACGCGCAGCGCCACCGCCTCGGCGGCCTCCCGGTATCCGTCGGGCAGCGCGGCGATGGCCGCTCGCGCCAGCGTCTCGATCAGCGCCGCGTCCGGCGCCAGGGTGTCGTATCCGGGTTCCGTCATGGGACCGTCTCAGAGGCATCCTCTACGGTATTGTAGAGGCTGCAACGACGCCGCCGGGACCCCGGCCGGCCAGACCCACCGCCGACAGGAGATCAAGCATGAGCCACGCGCCCGCCGCAGTTCCACATCCCTTCGCCGACCTGCTGGGCTTCGAGGTCGCCGAGCGCGGCGACGGGCGCTGCCGGACGGTGCTGGAGATCCGCGACGAGCACAGGAACCCGCACGGCATCGTGCACGGCGCGGTGCTCTACGCCCTCGCCGACACGGGCATGGGCGGCGCGCTGACCAGCGTGCTGGCGGCAGGCGAGATCTGCAGCACCATCGAGATCAAGATCAACTATCTGCGCCCCTGGCGCAGCGGCACGCTGCGCTGCGAGACGCGCCTGGTCAGCCGCGGCCGCACCACGGCCATGCTGTCGAGCGATCTGTACGACGGCGAGGATCGTCATCTCGCCATGGCCACCGGCACCTTCGCGATTCTCGCCGGTCGCGGCTGAGCGCCGCGGCGCCGGCCAGGTGAAGCCATGCTAGGATCGGGCCTGGGGAAATCGGGACAGAGTCTCAGGGTAGAGGGGAAACCATGCACGATCTGATCATCCGCAACGCGACCATCGTCGACGGTACCGGCGCGCCGGCCTTCCAGGGCGACGTGATCGTCGACGGCGACCGAATCACCGCCGTGACCGGACCCGGCGCCGCCAGCGGCGAGGCACGCCGGGTGGTGGACGCGGGCGGCGACCTGCTGACGCCGGGGTTCGTCGACATTCACACCCACTACGACGGCCAGGTCTGCTGGGACAAACAGGTGACGCCGAGCAGCTGGCACGGCGTGACCTCCATCGTCATGGGCAACTGCGGCGTCGGGTTCGCACCCGTGCGGCCCGGCACCGAGGACGAACTGGTCGCGCTGATGGAAAGCGTCGAGGACATTCCCGGCACCGCGCTGTACGAAGGAATTCCCTGGGGATGGGAGAGCTTCGAGGAATATCTCGACAGCATCGATACCCCCTACACCGTCGACGTGGGCACCCAGGTGCCCCACGTGGCGATCCGTCA
>DLCH01000006.1:0-181941 GCA_002480525.1 Gammaproteobacteria bacterium UBA7803
CCGACCTGGCGCGCGATGGCCGCCGCCGTACGCTCGTTGTCGCCGGTGATCATCACCACCTCGAGCCCCAGGTCGCGGAGCGCCGTGATGGCTTCCCGGGAATCCTCCTTGATCGTGTCGGCCACCGCGACGAGCCCCACCGCGGCACCGTCTACAGCCACGAACATGGGGGTCTTGCCGGCCTCGGCAAGTCGCTCCCAGTGGGTGGTGAGATCACCGATCTCGATGTTGCGGTCGCGCAGCAGCTTGGCGTTGCCGAGCAGCACGTCACGGCCACCCACGGAGCCACGCACGCCATGACCGGGGACGGCGTCGAAGCCACTGACCGCGGGCAGTTCGAGGCCGCGCGCCTCGGCGCCCCGCACAATGGCCTCGCCGAGGGGGTGCTCGGAGCCACGCTCCAGGGCCGCCGTGAGCGCCAGCAGGTCGTTCTCGGCCACAGCGGCCGTGGGCACGACGTCCGTCAGCTCCGGCTCGCCCTTGGTAATGGTGCCGGTCTTGTCCAGCACGATGGCGTCCAGGCGCTTGGCCGTCTGCAGCGCGTCGCCCGAGCGGATCAGAATGCCGTTCTCGGCACCCTTGCCGATGCCCACGGTGAGTGACGTCGGCGTCGCCAATCCGAGCGCGCACGGGCAGGCGATGATCAGCGTCGTCACCAGCACGATCATGGCATAGACGATGCGCGGTTCCGGCCCGACGTTGTACCAGACCGTGAACGACGCGATGGCCAGAATCATCACGGCCGGGACGAAGTAGGCAGACACCTGGTCCACCACGCGCTGGATCGGCGCCTTGGAGCCTTGCGCGTCCTGGACCATGCGAATGATGTTGGCCAGCATCGTGTCCTTGCCCACCTTGGTGGCGCGGAACTTGAAAGACCCGGTCTTGTTGATGGTGGCGCCGATGACCTCGTCGCCGGCCCGCTTTTCCACCGGGATCGACTCGCCGGTGATCATGGACTCGTCGACGCTGCTCGACCCCTCGACGATCTCACCGTCGACGGGAATCTTGTCGCCGGGACGCACGACCACCGTGTCGCCGGCCACGACTTCTTCCACGGGTATGTCGATTTCGGCGCCGTCGCGCACCACACGCGCGGTTTTGGCCTGCAATCCGACCAGTTTCTTGATGGCTTCCGAGGTCCGGCCCTTCGCCTTCACCTCCAGGGCCAGACCCAGCACCACGAGCGCCACCACCACCGTCGAGACGTCCCAGAACACCTCCGCCAGCGCCTGCTCCGGAAACCAGCCCGGAACCGCCACCGCCACCGCGGAATAGAGAAATGCGGCACTGACCCCAGCCGCGATCAAGGTGTGCATGTTGGCGGTGCGATGTTTGAGCGCGGCCCAGGCACCGGAATAGAACTGCGAGCCCGACCACACCAGCACCGGCACGGTCAGCACGCCCAGCAGCCCCCAGACCAGACGGCGGTTGTCGCTGCCCATGGGCATCCACTCACGCAACCCGGGCACGAAATCGGGATAGCTGAACAACATGACGGGAATCGACACCACGGCGGCGAACCAAAACTTACCCATGAGCTGTCGGTACTCGGCGTCCTGGGCCGCAGCGTGCCGATCCATGCTCGCCTCGGAGGCTTCTACCGCCGGCTCGAGCGTATAGCCGCTGTCGGCCACCGCACGCTCGAGGCCGGGCAGGTCGACGAGCGCCGGGCGGTATTCGATGTCGGCTTCACCGGAGGCGACGTTGACGGCGGCGGAGAGCACGCCGGGCGTCGCCGCCAATGCGGCTTCCACCCGGGACACGCAGGAGGCACAGCGCAAGCCGCCCACGGCCATCCGCACCCGGGTCGAGCCGGGCACATAGCCCTCCGCCTGCACGGCATCGGTCAATGCCCGCACCGGGACGCGCTCCGGGTCAAAATCCACGGCCGCGGTCCGGCTGGCGAGGTTCACCGTCGCCCTGGGCACACCCGGGACGCGCCGCAACGCGGATTCGACGCGACGCGCGCAGTGCGGGCAGGTCATGCCCTCGATAGTCAGGTCCAGATGACCCATCAGATTCTCCACGGGACGCCAAACTCCGATTCCGCCCAAGGGTAAAACCTGTAACTCGCATTCAGGTCAACAGATCGTCGCGCATCAGATCGTCCTCGCCCTGATCGTCCGCCTCGGCCACGAGGTCGATCAGATAGCACAGGCTGGCGTGATCGGGCAGGCGGTCGGGCAACCGACTCCACTGCGCGATGGCGTCTTCCATCCGCGCCTGCAGAGCCCCGACCGCCATCAGCCGCCGGTGATTCTCCCGCGCCCGCAACTGAATGAGGTGGCGGGTCTCCGGACAGGGAGACAGCCCCTGGTCGGCATCAGCCAGAATGGTCCCGACGTCGCTCAGATTGAAGCCGAGCCAGCGCGCGCGCCGGATGAAGCGGACCCGCTGGACGTCGGTGAGCGCGTAGGCGCGGTAGCGATTGCCGCGCTCGCGGGCGGGATGCAGCAGGCCCACCCGCGTGTAGTAGCGGATCACGTGAGGAGCTACGCCCGAGCGCTGTGCCAGTTCCTTGACCCGCATGACTGCGCTGCCGCGCGCTAGGGCCGCCCGAACTCGGCGCGCAGGAACGCCACCAGCGCCCGGGCGTCGGCCTCCGTCAGACTCGGATTACCCCCTCTGGGCGGCATGGTCAGCGGCGAGTTGGCCGATTGCTTGCCGTCCAGGATGCTCCGCAGCAGCACCTCGTCCGTCTGGCTCAGCGGCCCATCCGCGGCTCGCAGCGACGCCATACCGGGTAACACCCCCCGGCCGTCGGGGCCGTGGCAGGCGATGCAGGTCTGCTGATACAGGGAACGGCCAGCCGCCGCCGGCTCGCCGGCGGCGGCCCCCACCGGCACCAGCACGACGATGGCCGCGACAAGCTTCCAGCGTTTGCACATATCAGTTGCTCTCCTGCAGAAATGCCAGCACGTCGCGGGCTTCCTGGCCCGTCAGGTTGGCGCGGACCCGCATGTGCGCCACCACCGCCCGCCACTGATCGTCGCGCAGCTCCTTGGGGTCGCGCATGTTGTGGCAGCGCGCGCAGGTGGCCGCCCAGGTCTGGGCGCCGCGCGCGAACTGCGACGGGTCGTTGCCGGCCGGCGCCGCTGTGCCCGCCGGGTCTGCCGCCGCAGCGGCACCGGTCAAGGCCAGGGCAAGCCCTACCACGGCACACCGGCGCGCCGAGCTATTCGTCCGTTTCATGTCCACGCTCCTCTCAATATCCATAGGCGACCTGCAGCAACCAGCGATCCTCGTCGGTCTCCTCGCCGGCGAGACCGTCGTTGAACTCGTAGCCGAGCTTGAGGATGGCGTTCGGCGTCAGCAGGTAATTCAAGCCCACACTCCACTGCTCCTGAGTCTGATCGGGGTGCGGCGAGTCGAAGTCCGTGTAACGCAGCACACCTTCCCACTTGGCCTCGGCGAACTGGTAGGCGCCCTGCAGATACCAGGTCTCCCACTTGCCGCCTTCCGGCACGATGCTCCCCGCGGCGTCGCCGATGTCCTGCTGCACGTACTCCCCGCGCAGATCCAGCGTGTGCCAGCGATAGCTGAAGTCCGCCCCCAGAACCTCGTAGTCGCGGGCCGGATCGCCCTCGAAATCCAGGCCGTCGTTCTCGACCACCGCCGCGTCGCCGAACGCGCCAGAGACGCCGATCTCCAGGCTCGGCACCGGCAACAGCGTCAAGCGACCGCCGACGACCTTCTCGTCGTCCGGATCACCGGTGAAGCCGTCCGTGTCAACGCCGTGAAGCTCGCCGTCCTCGCCCTCGAGCTTGGGGCCGTTGCCGACGTAGCCGGTGTACGTGACCTTGCTCCGGTCTCCGATCGGCAGCCCCCCGCGAAGCTGAAAACCCACCTCGGCCAGCGGCGCCGCACCATCATGGCCGAAACCCGGTGGCGCCGATGGCAGCTTGTTGATCCACGCCGGATGAATGTTCTGGCGGAAATTGCCGATCGGGCTGACGAATTTGCCGGCACCGAAGGTCAGGTAGTCGTTGACGAAAATGTTGATGGCGCTGTATTCGAGCGCGACGCCGGTGCTGCCGTCCTCTTCGACCTCGACTTCGAGCTCCGACTCCCACAGCACGCGGTCCGCATACTGGAAGTGGAAGATCGGGTTGAAATTGGCTACGTCGAAGGAGTCGGCCCCGTTGTCCTGACTGGCATAGCCGGCCGCGGCGTAGCCGGCCAGGTGCGTCACGGCTCGGGTATTGCGCCACTCGTCGGCCGACCGGCGGGCGCTGTTGGCCGTCTGATTGGCCCGGTCGACGGCAATGCGCAGCGTCTCGATCTGCTGACCCGCGGGCGGCGAGGCTGCCATCTCCTCGCGCAGCTCGGCCAGCTCTTCGGCCAGCGCCGCAGTTCTGGCTTCCAGTTCGCGGATTCGCTCTGCGCCGCAGCCACGGGCCCGGCGGCCATGGCCAGACCCAGGGACGTAGCCCAGAGCAGGCGGGGTCGGTTGCGAGGCGTCATCGTGAGGCTCTCCGTCTTGTGACTGTGCGCCGGAGCATAGAACCTGCTCCCTGCATACAGGTCAATCTTCGGGTTTCCCGTATCCGGCACCGGCTCCGGCGCCCGCCCGCTCGGCCGCCGCGACCTGCGCCTTGACCGCGAGGAAACTGTCGGGACTGACCGAGATGGAGTCGATGCCGCACTCGACGAGAAAGCGGGCGAACTCCGGATGATCGCTCGGCGCCTGACCGCACAGCCCGACCTTGGCACCGGCGGCACGAGCGGCCTCGATGACATGCCGTATCATCCAGCGCACGGCCGGGTCCTGTTCGTCGAACAACCCAGCAAGCGCCGCGGAGTCCCGATCTACCCCGAGCGTGAGCTGGGTCAGGTCGTTGGAGCCGATGGAGAAGCCGTCGAATCGCGCCGCAAAGGCTTCGGCCAGCACCACGTTCGACGGGATCTCGCACATCACGTACACCTCGAGACCGTCTACACCGCGCTCCAGGCCGTGGGCCGCCATTTCCGCCAGCACCCGGTCCGCCTCCGTGACCGAGCGGCAGAACGGGATCATGACGATCACGTTGCCGAAGCCGAGCTCCCGACGCAGCCGGCGGATGGCTCGGCACTCCAACGCGAAACCCTCGCGGTAGCGCGGCGAGTAGTAACGCGCAGCGCCACGGAAGCCGAGCATGGGATTCGCTTCCGCGGGCTCGAACTCCGCGCCGCCGACGAGGTTGGCGTACTCGTTGGTCTTGAAGTCGCTCATCCGGACGATCACCGGGTTCGGATACTGCACCGCGGCAATACGCGCCAGGCCCCGCGCCAGACGATCGACGAAATACTCGGTGCGATCCGCATAGCCCCGGGTCAGGCGGTCGATCTCGCCTCGCGCCTCGGCGTCCGTGAGCGTCTCGAAGTGCGCGAGCGCCATGGGATGGACTTTGATGTGATTGCCGATCACGAATTCCATGCGCGCCAGCCCGACGCCGTCGGCAGGCAACCGCCACCACCGGAAGGCCGCCGCCGGATTGGCCAGATTCAACAGCACCCGGGTACGGGTTTCGGGCACGCGGTCGAGCGCGTGCAGCTCGCGGCGGAATTCCGCCGGGCCGTCGTAGACGTAACCCTGATCGCCCTCCGCACAGGAGACGGTCACCGTTCTTTCGTCGTGCAGAACGTGAGTGGCGTTACCGGTGCCGACCACGGCCGGCAATCCGAGCTCGCGGCTGACGATCGCTGCGTGCGAAGTGCGCCCTCCGTGATCGGTGACCAGCGCCGCGGCGCGCTTCATGACCGGAACCCAGTCGGGGTCGGTCTTGCCCGTCACCAGCACCGCGCCGTCGACGAACCGATCCATCTCCCGGGGGCTGTCGATGACCAGCACCGGTGCGGTCACTATGGCGCCGCCGATGCTCAACCCCGAGACCAGCACCGGTCCGTGCTGACCGATGCGATAATGTTCCAGCGCCGCGTTGTCGCGCCGCGACTGCACGGTCTCCGGGCGAGCCTGGACGATGAACAGCTCGCCCGTGCGGCCATCCTTCGCCCACTCCATGTCCATCGGGCAGCCGTAGTGCGCTTCGATCACGCAGGCCCAGCGGGCCAGCGTGAGGATCTCCTGGTCGCTCAGGACGAACGCTTCCCGCTCCGCCCTGGAGGTCGGCACGTTCCGGGTAGGCGGCCCAGAGTCGGCATAGACCATCTTCTGCAGCTTGCCGCCGCGCCGTTTGTCGATGACCGGGACCACTGCCGGATCGTTCAACAGCGGCTTGAACACCTGGTAGGCATCCGGATCGACGGCTCCCTGGACCACGTTTTCGCCCAGGCCCCACGCCGCATCCACCAGCACCACCCGGTCGAAACCGGTTTCCGTGTCGATGGAGAACATCACCCCGGCTCCGGCCAGATCCGCACGCACCATCAGCTGCACGCCGACGGACAGTGCGACGGAGAGGTGATCGAATCCCTTGGCCTGGCGGTAGCTGATGGCGCGATCCGTGAACAGCGAGGCGAAGCAGCGTCGACAGGCATCGAGCAGCGCCCGCGGCCCGCGCACGTTCAGAAACGACTCCTGCTGGCCGGCGAAGCTGGCATCCGGGAGATCCTCCGCAGTGGCGCTGGAGCGCACCGCCACGTCGACCTCGTCCACGCCGGCGCGGGCGCTCAGGGATGCATAGGCCTGCTCGATCTCCGCCGCCAGGTCCGCGGGCCAGACGCCGCCCAGGATGACCTGACGGATGCGGCGCCCGGCTTCCTGTACGGACATGGAGCTGCCGCGGAGATCTGCAAGCGTCGCTGACAACATCGCTTCCAGACCGTTGTGCGCCAGAAACGCCCGGTACGCGTCCGCCGTCGTCGCGAACCCGGGCGGAACGTGAACACCGCGCGCGCCCAGCTTGGATACCATCTCGCCGAGCGAGGCGTTCTTGCCGCCGACCCGTGCGGTATCGTTCCGGCCCAGAGCGTCGAAGTCCACGATGCGCGGCTGCCCGGTGCCTTGTCCCATGCAGGCCATCTCCAATCCGGCGACCACCGGACGGTACAACGTGAATCCTGCACACAGGTCAACGTCGCGCCCCTCCACGACACCTCGACCTCGCGGAGACCACGGCTCGCCGGTAGAGATCACCTAAGCGCCACTTGACCTGGCACCCGCACACACGTTGTTACCATGGCCGATGTGCCGAACTCAGCCCAAGCACCGACCGTGAACGCCCGCTTCCGCGTTCTCCTCGCCACGAGCGAACTGGCGCCCTGGGTGAAGTCCGGCGGGCTGGCCGACGTGGCAGCCGGTCTGGGTCGAGCGCTCGGCCGCCGCGGCCACGACGTGCGGATCGTCATGCCCTACTACGAAACTCAGTTCGACCCTGCGCAGCCGGAGCGAGTCGTGGCTTCGAGCTTCATCGACGGTTACCGGATCGACGTGCTGGAGGCCCGACTCGGTGACCTATCCGCCTACCTGCTGCGCTGCCCGGCCCTATACGCCCGGCCTGGTACGCCGTACGGCGATGGGGCCGGCGCCGACTGGCCCGACAACGACGAACGGTTCGGCGTGTTCGGACGCGCTGTCGCATGGTTGGCCGATCGCCACGCCCTGCGCGGTTTCGTCCCCGACGTGGTACATCTCAACGACTGGCCAAGCGCTCTGGCGGCGCCGTTCGTCACCGCGCAGCCGGATCGACCCGGCGTGCTGTTCACGATTCACAACCTGGGCTACCAGGGTCTGTTCCCCCGGGAGTCGTTCGACCGGCTGGAGACCCGGATCGGACTGGACCGGTCGTGGTGGAGCCCGGCCGCTCTGGAGTTTCACGGCCGGCTGTCGTTCATCAAGGCCGGACTCGCGTTCGCCGACCGGCTGTCGACCGTCAGCACCGGCTACGCCCGGGAGATCCAGACCGACGAGCTCGGCTTCGGACTCGGTGGCCTGCTGCGCCAACGCGCCGGCGACCTGCACGCCATCGTCAACGGCATCGACACCGACCGCTGGGATCCGGCACGGGATCCGTTGATCACCCACCACTACGACGCCGATCGACTGAGCGTCAAGTCACGGAACAAGGCGTTGCTGCAGCGTGAACTCGGGCTCGAAGTCGAGTCACGACGCCCTCTTGCGGCCGTGATCAGCCGGCTCGTGCCGCAGAAGGGCATCGACCTGGTGGCCGACGCACTGCCGGAGCTGCTCGATCGGGGGCTGCAGCTCGCGGCGCTCGGCAGCGGCGCCGAAGACATCGAGCGCCGGCTGGAGCGCGCCGGCATCGATCATTCCGGCAAGGTGGCGTATCGTGGCGGCATGGACGAGGCGTTGGCGCACAGGCTGGAGGCCGGCGCCGATCTGTTGCTCATGCCGTCCCGCTACGAGCCCTGCGGTTTGAATCAGATGTACAGCATGCGCTACGGGACCGTGCCCGTCGTGCGCCGCACCGGCGGGCTGGCGGACACCGTGGATGCCGCCACCGGCTTCCTGTTCGACGAACCGACGGCGGACGCCCTGGTCCAGGCGGTCGGCGACGCGCTCGACGCCTACGTCGACAGCGAGCGATGGCTCCGGCTGCAACAGAACGGCATGCGGCGCGATTTCTCCTGGAACCGCAGCGCAGCCGACTACGAGGGACTCTACGGAGACCTGTGTGACCGCCATGGCCGCTGATCGGCGCGCCCTCGTCGCGCTCACCGAAGGACGACACCATGCGCCCTTCGATCTGCTCGGGCGCTTCGACCACGGCGATACGACCCTCATCCGCGTCTTTCGCCCCGACGCCGACCACGTCACCCTGACCGATGGGCGGGCGTTCGCGGCCACCGCCGTCGATGGCGTGTTCGAGTGGCGCGGCCGTGCCGCCGACGTCCCGGGGCGCTACCGGCTGCGGGTGCGCCGTGGCCCCCATACCCACGTGGAAGACGATGCCTATGCGTTTCGTGTCCAGCTTCCGGCACGCGAGCTCGACGCCCTCGGTGCCGGCACGCAGATCCGCCAGCAACAGCTGCTCGGCGCACATCCCCTGGTCATGGACGGTGTTGCCGGCGTGCGCTTCGCCGTGTGGGCTCCCAACGCCGAGAGGGTGAGCGTGATCGGGGATTTCAACGGCTGGGACGGGCGCCGTCAGCCGATGCAGAACCTCGGTGCAAACGGCGTCTGGTGCCTGTTCGTGCCTGGGGTTGCAGCGGGCGCCCGCTACAAGTTCGAAATCCGGCAGCGCGGCGGCAGGGTACTGCAGAAGGCCGACCCCTGCGCCGAGTCGTTCGAGCTGCGCCCGCGCAGCGCTTCGGTGGTCACCGCGCCCAGCGCCCACGCATGGCAGGACGACGAGTGGATGGCACGGCGGGCCCAGGCGCGCCCGCTGCAGCGACCCATGTCGATTTACGAGCTCCATCTCGGCTCCTGGCAACGTGCCGACGACGGCGCTTTTCTTGGCTACCGGGAGCTGGCCGAACGGATCGGCGCCCACCTCCGGCGGCTCGACTTCACCCACGTGCAGCTCATGCCGGTCATGGAGCACCCGTTCGACGGCTCCTGGGGCTATCAGACCCTCGGCTACTTCGCACCCACCAGCCGTTTTGGCGCGCCGGACGACTTCCGGGCGTTCGTCGATCATCTTCACGGCCTGGGCATCGGCGTGATTCTCGACTGGGTACCCGGCCACTTTCCCAGAGACGAGCACGGCCTGGTCCGGTTCGACGGCACCGCGCTGTACGAGCACGAGGACCCGCGCCTTGGTGAGCACCGCGACTGGGGTACCCTGGTGTTCAACTACGGCCGCAACGAAGTTCGCAGCTTCCTCACCTCCAGCGCGCTGCACTGGCTGGAGTCCTACCACGTCGACGGTCTGCGGGTGGACGCCGTAGCCAGCATGCTCTACCTCGACTATTCGCGGGAGCCCGGCGAGTGGCGGCCCAACCGCTTCGGCGGCAACGAGAATCTCGAGGCCATCGACTGGCTGCGCGAGCTGAACACCGTGACCCACCGGGAATGTCCGGGCACGGTGATGGTGGCGGAAGAGTCCACCGCCTGGCCTCAGGTTACGCGGCCGACCTACGTCGGCGGCCTCGGCTTCACGCTGAAGTGGAACATGGGCTGGATGCACGACACCCTGGAATACCTGCGTCACGACCCCATCCATCGTGCCTTCCACCACGACCGGCTCAGTTTCGGGCTGCTTTACGCCTTCAGCGAGAACTTCGTGTTGCCGTTCTCCCACGACGAGGTCGTGCACGGCAAGGGCTCACTGTGGTCGAAGATGCCCGGCGACGACTGGCAGCGGTTCGCCAATCTCCGTCTGCTCTATGCATACCAGTTCACCTATCCGGGCAAGAAGCTTCTGTTCATGGGGGGTGAGCATGCCGAGCCCGAAGAATGGTGCCACGACCGGGCACTGGATTGGTCGTTGCCGAACGTGGCCGGGCATGGCGGCGTGGGCGCACTGGTCCGGGATCTGAATCGTCTGTACAGGAGCCGGCCGGAACTCGGCAACGACGTCGACGCCGACGGGTTCGAATGGCTCGATTGCCACGATCATGTCAATTCCACGATCTCGTATCTGCGGCGATCCGGAGACGATCTGCTGATCGTCGCTCTCAATTTCACCCCGGTACCCCGCCCGGGCTACCGGCTTGGCGTGCCGGTCCCGGGCCACTATCGCGAGATCCTCAATTCCGACTCCCGCTTCTACGGCGGATCCGATGTCGGCAATCCGCTCGGGGCCAGCGCAGACCGCGAACCTTGGATGGGCCGGCCGTACTCGCTGACGGTCACTCTGCCCCCGCTAGCCGGCATCGTCCTGCAGCCGGTCTGACGCGGCCACCCTGTCACGAATGCGCCGCGCCAGGTCCGGAGTCAGCGCCGCCGGGTCCACCTGCCAATGCCAATTCCCGGCCATGGTGCCCGGTGTGTTCATCCGCGCCTCACTTCCAAGCCCGAGAAAATCCTGCAACGGTATGACGGCGGTGCGCGCAGGAGACAGCAGGGCTGCATCGATCAGCGGCCACGGCCATTCGCCCGCCGTCTCCCCCAGCTCCGATTGGACGCGGCGTCGTCCCGTCGCGCTAAGCGAGAGATACCAGCCGAAGCTGGTATCGTTGTCGTGAGTGCCGCTGTAAACCACCGAATGCGCCGGGCAGTTGCGCGGCAGATGCGGATTATTGGGCTTGCCGTCGAATGCGAACTGCAGCACGCGCATACCCGGGAGACCGAACTCGTCACGCAAGGCCTCGACCGCCGGGGTGACGACACCGAGATCCTCGGCCACCAGTCGCTCGCGCACGGTAGCGCCCAGGGCCGACAACAGCGCTCTCCCGGGGGCCGGTCGCCAGTGCCCGGCGGCCGCGCTGTGGCCCCGTGGGATGGCCCAATACGCCTGCAGGCCGCGGAAGTGGTCGACGCGCAGCACATCGAACCACTCCAGCTGGCGCAGCACCCGACGAACCCACCAATCGAAGCCTGAAGCCTCGTGCACCGGCCAGCGGTACAGCGGGTTGCCCCAGCGCTGGCCGTCGGCAGAGAAATAGTCCGGCGGAACGCCGGCACATTCCCGGGGCTCGCCGTCCTGGTCCAACTCGAACAACGCCCGATCCGCCCACACGTCTGCGCTGTCGTGAGCCGGATAGAGCGGCATGTCACCCATGACCAGAATGCCTCGATCGTTGGCCGCCCGCTTCAGCCCGGCCCACGCCGCATCGGCCTGGTGCTGCGCCCGGGCAACCCCCGAGCGCGGTACGGCGGTGGCGGCATCGAACTCGATCAACGCGCCCCGGCGGCGGTCGCGCAGGTGCGCCGGCCAGGTCGTCCAGGGCGTGTCGAAAAGATCCCGGGCAACGACGAATCGGCTGACCTCCCGCAGCCACTCCGGCTCACCCACGGATTCGGAAGCCCGCGCGCGCCAGACCCGGGCCAGCCGAGAATCGAGGGCGAAGAGCGATGAGCTGCTGTAGGGAGACTGGTGCGCATCCGGAGGGTTGAGGGGCAGGATCTGCCAGATGCCGATGCCGGCAGAAGCCATGAAGTCGAGGAACCGCTCGTGCTCTCCCGCGGGCACCGAGCGCACCGCACACAGCATCCCTGCGCGCCGCCGGTCGAGCACGTGGCTCATGGCACCGGCGCGTCCAGCCAGCGCATCCGCCCCATCTCGAACGGATGAGCCAGCAACTCGTGGAAGGGATAGAGCCGAACGCGGTAGTGCTGGAGACCAGCATACGGCGGCCGCACGTTCAACGTGAACCGCCAGTATGTGTCTCCCTCTGCCCCTGCTTCTGCCTCGAACGGCACGGTCACCGGTGCGCCACCGTCCGCCCCGCAGTCGAGCAGGCACTCCACCCGGACATCGCCCGGCGTCAGGCCGTTCAGGCCGGCTGCCACCGACAGCTCCAGTGGTTGCCCGTGCGGCAGCACGGCCGGCAGCGGACCTGCAGCACGGACGAAGGTGCCGCTCCAGGCCTCGAGCACCTGCGTCTTCCAGGCTGCCAATGCCTGCGCCGCAGCGCCGTTCGACGCTGCAAGCCGACTGAACCGGCGGACGGCGGGCAGGTAGAAGCAGCGGGCATAATCCAGCACCATCCGCTCGCTGTTGAATGCGGGGATGATCGTGCGCATGGACGCCTTGGCACGGCGCACCCAGGCGTCTGAGTGATCACGGCCGAAGTAGTCGGGCACGACGTCGCGCTCGAGCAGATCGAGCAGGTCCTTCGCCTCTTCCCGGTCCCGGTACTCGCCCGGCAGGTCCGGGCCGTGCGGCGCCACCGCCCAGCCGTTGCTCCCATCGTAAGCCTCCTCCCACCAGCCGTCCAGAACCGACAGATTGACGGCGCCGTTCATGGCCGCCTTGATGCCGGACGTGCCGCTTGCCTCCAAGGGATATTCAGGGGTGTTTATCCAGACGTCGGCGCCCGCCACCAGCAGGCGGGCAAGGGCGAGATCGTAGTCTTCGACGAAGACCAGCTTGCCGATCAATTCCGGCGACATGGACAGCGCGTGAATCTCGCGCACCAGCGCCCTGCCGGGCTCGTCGGCCGGATGCGCCTTGCCGGCCATGATCAGCACCACCGGGCGCGCCTCGTCGCTGAGCAGCCGGATCAGCCGTTCACGGTCATTGAACAGCAGCAGCGCGCGTTTGTAGGTCGCGAACCGCCGCGCGAACCCGAGCACCAGCACGTCGGCCGGACCGGTCAGCCGCGCCAGGACCCGCTGCGTCGTTGCCCAGGCGGTACCGTTGCGCTGTTGCTGTGCGACGACTCGACGCCGCACATCGGTCAGGAGCTGAGCCTTGAGGTCCTGCCGCAGGCTCCAGAAGCGATGATCCGGGATGTCGTCGATGCGGGACCAGAAATCCACGTCGCCGAGGCGCGAGCGCCAGTCGGTGAAGCGCATGTCGAACAGATGCATCCAGTCGGGCGCCATGAAGGTGGGCAGGTGGACCCCGTTGGTCACGAACGTCAGCGGATTGTCTTCGGGCTCGATCTCCGGCCACACGTGACGTTCGGTGGCGGCGGCAACGTCGCCATGGGTCCGGCTGACGCCGTTGCGGCAGCTCGACCCCCGGATCGCCAGCGTGGTCATGTTCAGGCCGGAATGATCACCATTGCGCCCCAGTGTCATCAGCCAGTCAAGGTCGATGCCCTGACCCGCCAGGTAGTCAACCAACTCTTCGCGTACCAACTCCGCCTCGAAAACGTCGTGCCCGGCCGCGACCGGGGTGTGGGTGGTGAATACGGTCGAGGCGGAGACGGCTTCGAGAGCCGCCGCCAGAGACCACCCCTGATTGGCGAATTGTGCGCAGCGCTCGACGATGCCGAAGGCCGCATGGCCCTCGTTGAGGTGCCAGATGCGCGGTTCGACCCCCACTGCCTGCAGCGCACGTACACCGCCGATGCCGAGTACCAGCTCCTGACGCAGCCGATTCCGCGCATCACCGCCGTAGAGCTGATGGGTGACGGCCTTCAGCGGCGGCTCGTTGTCGCCGATGTCGGCATCGAGCAGCAGCAGCGTGGCGTGACCGGCCTTGACCCGCCACAACCGCAACCGGCAGCGACCGGCACCCGTCGGGACGTCGATTCGCAGCTCCTTGCCACCAGGATCGAGAACCGGAACGGCAGGAAGCTGATCGAATTCGGTATCGGCGAACACCGCCGTCTGCTCGCCATCGGCTCCGATCCGTTGCCGGAAGTAGCCGACCCGGTACATGAGCCCGACAGCGACGACGGGCAAAGCCAGATCCGAGGCTGCTTTGCAGTAGTCGCCCGCCAGAATGCCCAAACCCCCGGAATAGAGCGGCAGAGTTTCGTGCAGACCGAACTCCAGGCAGAGGTAAGCGACGCTGCCCGCGCTTCGGGCCAGTTCCTCGAGCTCCGGCGGCGGCCGGCGGCTGCGGTAAGCATCGCACGCGGACTTCGCGCGCCGATAGGCATCCATGAACGAGCGGTCCTGCGCAGCCGCGTCGAGCCGGGCCTGCGCGACCCGCCGCAGCAGCACCTTCGGATTGCCTCCGCAGCGTTCGTACAGGTCGTCGTCGAGCAACCGGAACACCCGCTGCACGTCCCGATCCCACCCGTACAACAGGTCTTCGGAAAGCTCTTGCAGCCCGGCCAGTGCCGGCGGGATCTGCGGTCGGACTTCCAGAGCAAAACGCGTGGATCCCATGACGGCGACCTCCCGTGCGCGGCCTGAGCCGCGATCTACGGCGCCGGATCATAGGCCCGAAACGTCGCCCGGTACAGCCGGCAACGGCATTCGCTGCCGGACACCGCAATGCGACCCGCCTCAGTCCACTGGGACGGTGAACGAGAACTCTGTCCAGCCGCCGTGCGATGCCACGTCGACCCGGCCGCCGTGGGATTCGGCAATGGACTTCACGATCGACAGCCCGAGCCCTACCCCTTCGCCGTCCCGCTGACGGGCCGGGTCGACCCGGTAGAACCGCTCGAACAGTTTCGGCAGGTGCTCCTGGGGTATCGGATCCCCCGGGTTGACGACTGCGACCTTGACGCCACCCGCCTCACGGGAGAGGTGAACCTGGACCGTCTCACCCGACGGCGTGTACCGAAGCGCGTTCGAAAGCAAATTGGACAGCGCGCGCCGGATCAGTCCGCGATCGGCTCGAATCGGCGGCGCCGATCCCGACACAGTCAGCGACACGTTGCGGTCGGCGGCCAGCGCCTCGAAGAATTCGAACAGCTCCTCGATCTCCCGCTGCAAGTCGAGGTCGGTCCGCTCCAGCTCGATCAGGGCATTGTCGCTCTTCGCCAGCCACAGCATGTCGGCCACCATCTTGGTCAGGCGCTCGAGCTCCTCCAGGCTGGAATAGAGCATCTCCCGGTACTCCTGCGCGGACCTTGCCCTGCTCAGCATCACCTGAGTCTGGGTCGTCAGGCTGGTGAGCGGTGTGCGCAGCTCGTGCGCAATGTCCGAGGAGAAATGAGATAGGCGCTCGAAGCCGAGCTCCAACCGGCCGATCATGTCGTTGAAGGAGGCAGCAAGTTCCCGCAGCTCGGCCGGCAGCGACTGCGGATCGAGCCGCAAGCTCAAGCGGCCGGCCCGGATTTGCCGCATGCTGCGGCTCAAATGTCGCAGGGGCTCGTGGCCCTGGTGGATGCCGAACCAGGCTGCGGCCAGCGTGGCGGCGCCGGTGCCGAGCATGATCAGCGCGAGGCTCCGTCGGAAAGCGCCGAGAAACCCCTGGTGAAACTCGGCATCCATCGCGATCACGACGCGGAAGTCACCCGACTTCGCCAACGCCCGTCCTTCGACGCCGACGAGCGCACGGCCGTCGACCCGCTGTATCTCGAGGTCCTGCGGCCGGACCGATGCGATTGCCGGAAATGCACCCGCCGCTGCCGACAGGTCCGGCCCGGGAGAGCGGTAGACGAACCGGCCCTGTGCATCCTCGACCTGGAAGTAAACCCCATGGTGGCCGGAGATCGCGTTGGAAAGCACGGCCGCCAGCCCATTGCCCGTGCGCTCTTCGGCAAGCGCCTGCGCAATGGCTGCATGAGCAACCCCCAGCTCCGCCAGATCCTGCTCGGCGAAGTGCCGTTCCACCGCTGCCAGAATCAGGGCGGCGCTGATCAGCAGGCTGGTCCCCACCGCCAGCGCGACGAACCCCAGAACCCGGCGGGTGAGCGACAGGGGCCCCCGATCACCCCGCACCATCGGCCTCTTCCGCGTCGAGCCTGTACCCCATGCCCCGCACCGTGTGGATCAGCTTCGGCTCGAAGTCGTCGTCGATTTTGGCACGCAGGCGGCGGATGGCGACATCGATCACATTGGAATCGGAGTCGAAATTCATGTCCCATACCTGCGAGGCGATCAGCGAGCGCGGAAGCACCTCGCCCTGGTGGCGCACCAGCAGTTCGAGCAGCGCGAATTCCTTCTGGCTGAGCGCGATGCGCTTGCCCGCCCGAGTCGCCCGGCGCCGCGGCAGATCGAGACACAGGTCGGCGACCTGCAGACGGTCGGCCATCACCGGCGCCGCGCCCCGGCGCAGCAGGGTTCGCACCCGGGCGAGCAGCTCCGCGAAGGCGAAGGGCTTGACGAGGTAGTCGTCGCCTCCGAGTTCCAGGCCTTTGACCCGGTCCTCGACCCGGTCCCGAGCGGTCAGGAACAGCACCGGCACCTGCTTCCCCGCGTCTCGGAGCGCCCGGACGACGCGCCAGCCGTCGACGTCGGGCAGCATCACGTCCATGATGACGAGATCGAACGTCTCGGACACGGCGAGATGATGGCCGTCCAGGCCGTTCCGGGCCAGCATGACGGTAAAGCCCGCTTCCGCGAGACCTTGACGCAGGTAGTCCCCCGTCCGTCTGTCATCCTCGACAATCAGCAATCGCATCGGCGCCACGTCCCGCTGACTTCACGTTCACCAGCCTAAGCCCCAGGTCCGAACACCCGGATGACCGCAACATTACGTCATTGTCATGTGCCGGTCATGCCGCTGACAGCGCGACGCGCCTAGCATCCTGCCAGCGTCAATCATCAGACAGGACGAGGAGTGGACTCAAGATGGTACTCGGCTACCCATTGACCCGGCGCCGCGCTCTGCAGGGGCTGGGGGCAACGGTACTACTGACCGGCGCACCGGGATTGCTGCAGGCGCGTGCGGGCAGCACGCGACTGGGAACGCCCGTGGAGATCCGTGGCCGGCAGATCGACCTCGAGATCGCCGAGACGCCGGTCGACTTCAACGGCATCTCCCGCCTGGCGACCACCATCAACGGCTCCATTCCCGCGCCAACGCTGCGTCTGCGCGAGGGCGACGATGTAGTCATCCGTGTTACCAACCGCCTGTCGGTCGCCACGTCGATCCACTGGCACGGCATTCTGCTGCCGTTCCAGATGGACGGCGTGCCCGGCATCAGTTTCAGCGGCATCGCGCCGGGTGAAACGTTCACTTACCACTTCAAGCTGCGCCAGAGCGGCACCTACTGGTACCACTCCCACAGCGGTTTTCAGGAAATGACCGGGATGTACGGGGCGCTGATCGTGGAGCCGCGGGCCGGCGAATCGATCCGCACCGACCGGGACCATGCCATCGTTCTTTCCGACTGGACCGACGAGGACCCGATGCGGGTCTTCGCCAAGCTGAAGATCCAGAGCGACACCTACAACTTCAATCAGCCCACCATCGGGGACTTTCGGGAGGACGTCTCCGGCATGGGGCTCGGCGATGCCTTCGCGAAGCGCCGGATGTGGAATCAGATGCGCATGAACCCGACGGATCTCGCCGATCTGTCCGACGCGACCCTGACCTATCTCATGAACGGCATGCCGCCGGGTCAGAACTGGACGGCCCTGTTTCAGCGCGGCGAGCGGGTGCGCCTGCGTTTCATCAACGGGGCGAGCAACTCGTTCTACGACGTGCGCATCCCCGGCCTGAAGCTGACGATCGTCCACGTCGACGGCCAGGACGTGGAACCGGTCACCGTGGACGAGTTCCGCTTCGGCCCGGGGGAAACCTACGATGCCTTGGTCGAGCCCAAGGACGACGCATACACGATCTTCGCCCAGAGCATGGATCGGACCGGCTTCGCCCGGGGAACGCTGGCCGTACGGCCCGGGCTCGCGGCGCCGGTACCGGCACTGGATCCGGTTCAGTGGCTCACCATGGCAGACATGATGGGCACGATGGGAGCGATGGGTGCGATGACCGGAGACGCGACTGGACATGGCAGCGCCGGGCACGGCGCGACAGTCGGTCACGGAAACCACGGCGCCATGGCCATGGACCACGCGCACCATGCCATGTCGCGCGATCCGCTGGCACGGCCTTCACAAACCGTGCGGCATGCGCGCTCCGAGTACGGTCCCGCGGTCGACATGCGGGTCGACACACCGCGGACCAGCCTGGACGATCCAGGCATCGGCCTGCGCAACGTCGGCCGGCGGGTGCTGACCCTGGCCGACCTGCGTTCCCGGCCGGAGGTGCTCGACGATGCCCGGTTTCCGACGCGGGAGATCGAGCTGCACCTGACGGGCAACATGGAGCGCTATAGCTGGTCGATCGACGGCCTGGAGTTCGGCAAGAGCACGCCCGTCTCCATGCCCCAGGGCGAGCGGATCCGGGTGATCCTGCAGAACGACACGATGATGACCCATCCGATGCACCTGCACGGCATGTGGAGCGAGCTAGAGAGCCCGAACGGCGAGCTGCTGGTGCGCCGCCACACGATTCCCGTCCAGCCCGCGCAGCGCATCAGCTTTCTCACCACCCCCCACGACCTCGGCCGCTGGGCATGGCACTGTCACCTGCTGTTTCACATGGACGCGGGCATGTTCCGCGAGGTGGTGGTGGCATGAGCAGGACGACCGTTGCGTTCGCGTCGCCTCCGGTGATCGCCGTTGTGGTTCTGTTTTCCGGGCTGGCGGCGGCACGATCGCCGGGCATGGACCACGCCGCCATGGGGCACGGCGACATGCAGATGCAGGGCGGCAGCCCGCCCGCCGATGCGCGCGACCCCCACGCCTACTCCGACGGCTACACGCTGACCGAGGGACCTTATGCCCTGCCGGGCTCACAACGCCTGGTCCTCGCCGACGAACACCGATTCTGGGCCGTGCTGGGAGACCGGCTGGAGTACGACACCGAGAGCGACAGCGGCATCTACGACCTGCAGGCCTGGTACGGCACCACCTACAACCGCCTCACGGCCAAGCTCGAAGGCGACGTGGCCGACGGTACGCTCGAGGAGAGCCAGAGCGAGCTGTTCTGGAGCCGCGCGTTCAGTGGCTACTTCGACACCCAGCTCGGCCTGCGCTTCGACCAGTACGATGACGGCAGGAATCGCGAGTGGCTGGCATTCGGGGTCCAAGGCCTGGCCCCATACTGGTTTGAGCTCGACTTTACAGCGTATGTCGGCGACGGTGGCCGGACCGCCCTGTCGCTCGAAGCGGAGTACGACGTGCTTCTCAGCCAGAGGCTCGTTCTTCAGCCGCGCGCCGAGCTGAACGCCTACGGTAAAGACGACGCCGCCAACGGACTCGGGAACGGACTCTCCGATGCCGAGTTCGGCGTGCGGCTTCGCTACGAGTTCTCGCGTCAGTTCGCGCCGTATGTCGGCGTGGAGTGGAGCAGAAAGTTCGGCGACACCGCCGACTTCGCGCGAGCCGCGGACGAATCGGTTCGCGATACCCGGTACGTCGCCGGTATCCGGTTCTGGTTCTGAACCGGCATCAACCCCGCAACACACAAGCAAGGAACCCGACATGAAGACCACCTGCTTTCGATCGCTGGCCGGCGCGGCCGCCCTCGGCAGCGCCGCGCTGCTGTTCAGCGGGATCGCCGTTGCCCACGAGCCGGAGAAGCATGCCAAGGACGCCGAGGCACCCGACTGCGCGGCCATGATGGACATGAACGCCGAGGAGATGGATCAGGACGATCCGGTCGTCCAGGCCATGATGGAGCAGTGCCGGGGCCACATGGATGCCATGGACCATGGCAGCGGATCGGACGGAACCTCGGACCACGCGGAAGGACACGGTGGGCAAGAGCCGTCCCAGCCTTCGCAGCACGAGCACTGACGAGCGCGGACACGGAACGACCGTCCCGACACGATAGCGACCGCGCGCCACGGAGTACGCCCATGCCCATCCGAAAGACTCTGTCCTGTCTGAGGTGTCTTGCAGCGACCGCCGCCGTGGTGCTGCTGGCAGGCGCTGCCTACGTCTATCTCGGGCTGTACCCCATCGGCGCCGACGTTCCACACAACGCCGCGACCTACTGGCTGCTGGAAACCGTGCGCGAGCGCGCCGTGGCGCGGGCGGCGCGGGACATCTCCGTTCCCGGCGATCTCGAGGCGTCAGCCCGACTGTTGTCCGGCGGCGCCGACTACAACGACATGTGCGCCGGGTGTCATTTGCGCCCGGGCGAGAACCAGAGCGACTTCTCCCTGGGCCTGTATCCCGCTCCACCCGATCTCACCGAGGCGCACGACACGCACGGTGATCCGGCGAGCCGCGACCGACGCCGCTTCTGGATCATCAAACACGGAATCAAGGCTTCCGGGATGCCTGCCTGGGGGCCCGGTCACGACGACGAGCGGATCTGGAGCATGGTGGCGTTTCTCGACCGTCTACCCGACCTGACGCCACAGCAGTACCAGATCATCACCGCTCGATCCACGGGCAGCCAACACTGACCCCCACCGCGGGGCTCGATTCCGTCCGGGGGCGCCGCGAGCCAACGCCAACTCGACAGGAGCGATGAATATGCAACGACGAAATCTGTTCGCCTCGGCGGTGATCACCGCCATCGCCGGATTGGCCGGCAACCTGCTCTACGCGCCGTTTTCGACAGCGGCCGAGCCGGTGATCACCGTTCACAAGACGCCCTGGTGTGGGTGCTGCGGGAGCTGGGTCGAGCATATGCGCGCCAGCGGTTTCGAGGTCACCGTGCGGGAGCACGAGGACCTGTCCCCCGTGCGCACCCGCCTCGACGTACCGCAGGCGCTCGGAAGCTGCCATACCGCAGAGGTGGACGGTTACGCGATCGAGGGACACGTCCCCGCGTCGGACATCCGGCGGTTGCTGGAAGAGCGTCCGGCCGGCGTCCGCGGACTGGCGGTCCCCGGCATGCCGGCCGGTTCCCCCGGCATGGAGATGGGCGGCCGCCAGGATCCGTTCGACGTCGTCGCCTTCGGCCAAAAGGGTACGCGGGTCTTCCAATCGCACCGCCCGTGAAGCGCGCCCGGCCCGGGGATTGACCTGAAACCCGCATACATCTCCTAACGTGACCCTGGTGTCGGGTACGCCATCCGCTGCGGCACGGCACGAACGCTGCGGCAAGGCAATCGAACAGGCGAGGTGCACCATATGCAAGTGGATGAACAGCTCGACAGTGACATCAGCATCCGCATCGGCGGAGACGCCGGCCAGGGCGTGGAATCCAGCGGCGCCGGCTTCTGCAAGGCGCTGGCCCGCGCCGGCCTTCACGTCTTCGCCGCGCAGGACTACCGTTCGCGGATTCGGGGCGGCCACAATTTCTACCAGATCCGCGCGGCCACACGCCCGGTGGCCGCACAGCGAGTTCCCCCGGATCTGCTGGTCGCCCTGACCGCAGAGACTCTCGACGTTCATCTGGAACAGCTTCCACCCGGAGCGGGCGTCATCTACGAGGAGTCGCTGCGACTCGACGAGCGCATACGGTTTCGGCCCGATGCGGCGCAGATCGATGCGAAGGGGCTACGGCTGATGCCCGTCCCGCTCCTGAAGACCGCCGCAGATCACGGCAGCCGGGTCATGGCGAATACCGCCGCCCTGGGCGCGCTCGCCGGGGTCACCGACTTTCCGCTGGAACGGATCATGGAAGTGATTCGCGAGAATTTTGCGGCCAAGGGCAGCGAGGTCGTCGACGCGAACCTCGCCGTGGCCGCTGCTGCGCATCGGGTGGCACGGGAACGTCACGCCGATTTTCCGCACCCCATGCCACGAGGCGACGGCCGCGCCCGAGTGCTGATCCGCGGCAATCATGCCTTTGCGCTCGGCGCGCTTGCCGCGGGCTGCCGTTTCGTCTCCGCCTACCCTATGACGCCGGCCACCTCGATCATCGAGTACCTCGCGAGCATCGCCGCCGAGTACGGTGTCGTGACCAAGCATGCCGAGGACGAAATCGCGGCCGTGTGCATGGCGATCGGCGCCGCGCACGTGGGCGCGCGAGCGCTCACGGCAACATCCGGCGGCGGCTTCGCCCTGATGACGGAAGCGCTGGGCCTCGCGGGGATCACGGAAACGCCGCTGGTGGTCGTGAGCGTGCAGCGCGGCGGGCCGTCCACCGGGATGCCCACCCGCACGGAGCAGTCCGATCTGTTGTTCGCGCTGCATGCGTCGCAGGGGGAATTCCCGCGCATCGTGATCGCGCCGGGCAACATCGAGGAGTGCTTCGAGGCCGGGGCTCGCGCCTTCAACCTGGCAGAGCGTTATCAGTGCCCGGTGATCGTGCTGAGCGACCTGCTGCTCGCCAGTTCGCTGCAGACAGCCGAACCGGAGACCTTCGGTACAGACAGAGTGTCCATAGACCGCGGCGCGCTGCTCGCGCCCGGAGCGCCGGCAGGGGCTGCGGCGGCACACCGGCCCGCCTCCGGGGCCGATCCCGCGGGACCCTCACCGGCACGGAACCACCCCTGGGAAGCCGGCGCTTACCCCCGCTTCGCCGTGACCGACACCGGCATCTCGCCGCGGCCGCTGCCGGGCGACCCGGCCGCGGTCTTCACCGCTACCAGCGACGAGCACACCGAGGACGGTCACATCACCGAAGAGATCCATACCCGCGCCCGCATGATGCGAAAACGGATGCGCAAGGAGGACACGGCCCTGCGCGACGACATCCGGCCACCCAATCGCTTCGGCCCCGGGCAGGCCTCGCTCACGCTGGTCTGCTGGGGCTCGACGACCGGGGCGGCACGCGAGGCGGCCGCCCGGCTCACCGCAGCCGGCACGCCCTGCGCCGTGCTCCAGTTCCAGGACCTCTGGCCGTTCCCGGCGGACGCAGCCGCCGCCGCCTTGGACGCTGCCGGGCTGACCATCGGCATCGAGCAGAGCTACACGGGCCAGCTCGCCAAGCTGATCCGGATGATGACCGGCCGGGCATTGGACCGACAGGTACTCGCCTACGATGGACGGCCTTTCTCGCCCGAGGACATGCTCACGGCCGTGCAGCGCTGCCTGAACGGCGAAATACAGGTACACGTCGAGCCGGGGGAGCCTCCCCTCCCGTTGGCGACGGAGGTCGGCGTCAATGTCTGACATCACGGTGAAGGACTTCGATTCCTGGGTAAAGCCAAGCTGGTGCCCCGGCTGTGGCGACTACGGAATCTTCGCGGCGTTGAAGCATTCGCTCGCCGAGCTCGGGGTCGCGCCTCACGAGGCACTGGTCGTTTCCGGCATTGGCTGCGGCAGCAAGCTGCCGGACTACATGCACGTGAACGGACTCATGACCATCCACGGCAGGCCCCTCGCGGTCGCCACCGGCGCGAAGCTGGCCAATCATGCCCTTACTGTCCTGGTCGTCGACGGCGACGGCGACGCCTACGGCATTGGCGGCAATCACTTCATTCACACGGCGCGACGCAATCCGGACATCACCCACATCGTCGAGAACAATCAGATCTATGCGCTGACGAAGGGCCAGTATTCACCGACGACACCCCAGGGCCGGGTGACGACCACCTCGCCAGAGGGCGTGATCGAGCGGGCGGTGAACCCGGTGGCCGTGGCGATGGCCATGGGGGCGACCTTCGTCGCCCGCGGCTTCGCCGGCGAGCCGAAACACCTCGCCGGTCTGATCGAGGAAGGTATCCGCCACCCGGGCTATGCCCTCATCGATGTGCTGCAGCCCTGCGTCGTCTTCAATCGGGTCAACACCTACGCCTGGTACGGCGAGCGCGTCTACAAACTCGAGGAGGCCGGCCACGATCCGTACGACCGCGCCGCGGCGCAACGGGTCGCGGCCGAGTGGGACGACCGCATCCCGATCGGCGTGATCCTCCGCGAGGACGGCGCGCCAAGCTATGAACGACAGGTGCCGGCCCTGAACGCAGGACCGCTGGTCGAGCGCTCCCTGACGGACGTCGCCGACATCGGGGCGCTGTTGCGCCGGTTCATGTGAACGAGGGGAACGCGGTGAACGACGAAGATCTGGTCCAGGCGATCCAGAATCGGGCAGGCCTGCGCAGCGCCGACGAGGCTCGGAGGCTCTTCGAGGGTGTGCTCCAGGCGCTGGCATACGTTCTCCCCGCGGAGCAATGCGACGCCATCTGTGCCTGCGTGCCGGAGGACGCCGCCTGGTGCCTGCGCTGCGGCCCCGCCACGCCCGACCCGCTGATCGACAGCGACGTGTTCGTCGGTTGGGCCATGGCCTCGGTCGACGCCACCGGCGCTCCGGACGAGACACTCGGCGGCGCGGATCCGCTCGCCGCTCTGGCCGCCGCAGAAGTGCAAGCCCGGGTTCGGGTGGTGCTGGAAGCACTGTGGGAACGGCTCGAACCGCCGTCACGAGCAGGGATCGAGGGATGCCTGCCCGGCGGCATCGCCGAGATGATGAACCCCGGCAGTTCCGCAACACGGCGGGAACACGACGAAGGAGATCGGTGAGCATGGAGCCGTCGGCACAGATCCTCCCGGAAGATGGGGCCACGATCGATTCGCTCGATGCCTATCGGGCGCGAGGGGGCGGCGAGGCGTTCGAGCGAGCGCGCGCCAGCGCGCCGGAAGCGGTCATCGAGGAACTGCGGCGGGCCGGACTGCGAGGGCGCGGCGGCGCCGGTTTCGAGACGGCGGTCAAGTGGAGCACGGTTCGGGGCGATCCGGCACCGATCAAGTTCGTCTGCGCCAACGGTGCCGAGGGAGAGCCGGGAACGTTCAAGGACCGCCACCTGCTGAGAACGAACCCCTACCAGGTCATCGAGGGGCTGGCGATCGCCCGCCACGTCATCGGCGCCGAGCGCGCCTACCTGTGCGTGAAGCGCCGGTTCGAGCCGGAGATCGCTGCCGTTCGCCGGGCGCTGGAGGAGTTGGCCCGCTTCTCGGAGATGGCGGCAGCGATCGAACTCGTGCTCGGGCCGGACGAATACCTGTACGGCGAAGAAAAGGCGCTGCTGACGGTCGTAGAGGGCGGACCGGCGCTGCCGCGCGTACTACCACCCTACATCCACGGCTTGTTCGCGCCCCCGTACGACGGTCGGCAGCCCGAACGCCACCATCCAACCGTCGTGAACAACATCGAGACGCTCGCCCACGTCACTCGGATCGTGGGCAACGGCGCCGAACAGTTCCGCCGCTTCGGTACCGCAAACACGCCGGGCACGATGCTGTTCACCGTCTCGGGCGACGTGCAGCACTCCCTCGTCACCGAACGGCCACTCGGAACGACGCTCCGGGAACTGATTTTCGAAGTGGCGGGCGGGCCGCCACCGGGGCGCGAGCTCAAAGCCGTCATGCCCGGCCTCGCCGGAGCCGTCATGACGGCAGATCGACTGGACACGCCGCTGTCCTTCGAGGCCATGCACCAGGCCGGTTCCGCGCTCGGCTCGGGTGGCTTCGTCGTCTACGACGACCACGCCTGCATGGCCCACGTGGCGTGGCTGTGCTCGCGCTTCCTGCACGCCGAGTCGTGCGGCCAGTGCCCGCCCTGCAAGCTCGGCTCGGAGCGGATCACCGAGCGTCTCGAGAGATTGCTGAACGGGTCCGGGCATCGCCGCGACCTCGACGACATCACGGCGACGCTGGCCTGGGTGCCGAATGGCGCACGCTGTGGTCTGGCAACATCGGAGGCGCTGGTGGTGGGCAGCCTCCTTCGCGCCTTTCCGGGCGACTTCGACGCTCATCTGCGCGGTTCTTGTCACTTGCGACACAACGACATCCTGCCGAAGATCACCGACTACGTTCCGGGACACGGCTTCATCTATGCCGGGACGCCTCACCGCCCTGGCTCTACCGACGGATAGTCAATGACGACTGCTGTACCCGACAGCGATGCGCCAGGCACCACGACGCATGCCGCGGCCCCTGATCAGCGTCTTCACGCCGCACCGTCCCGCCCGATCTCGACCGTCGCAGCATCGACGTAGTCGTGGCGTGGAACAACCAGGTTCGTTGGGGCCGGTACCGCCTTGTAGACCCGCCCGGCAAGATCGAACATGGACCCATGGCACGGGCAGAAGAAACCGCCATGCCATGGCACGCCCGAAGGCCCGTCATCCGGCCGGGGGCGAAAGTCCGGGATGCATCCCAGGTGCGTGCACAGGGCCACCAGCACCAGATACTCGGGCCGGCGCGAACGAAACGGGTTGGCCGCATAGTCGGGTTGCTGCGCATCCACCGTGGATTCCGGGTCCCGCAATCGGGCCAGCAGGTTCGGCTGCTCCAGCGCCGACAGCATGTCCGGGGTTCTTCTCAGTACCCAGACCGGGCGGCCGGCCCATGTGGCCGTCAGCAGCTCGCCGGGCCGCAAGCGGCTGATGTCGAGCTGCACCGGCGCCGCCCGGGCCCGCGCTTTGGCGCTGGGCGACCAGGACCGAATGAAAGGCACGGCGGCGGCCCCGACACCGACGCCGCCGAGAGTCGACGTCGCCGTGATCAGGAACTGTCGGCGGCGCCGGCCACGCTCCGAGCCCTGCCGCGCCTCCGTGCTGCCGGCGCCAGGGTCGGGGGCACCCGTTTCGGATTCAGAGGCCATGGTCGACGTCAGCGGCAACAGCACCCGCCGGCCGCCGGCCGAGTGCTCTCGGAATCATGGCCCAGGACGCCATAGCCAGCCTGGCGGATGCTGTCTGCCAGCCGCGCCGGCTGCGTCGTGCGTTCATCGAACCGCACGGTGACGGCACCGTCATCCAGCCTCACGTTCACGTCCAAGACCCCATCCACTGCCTCCAGTGCCCGAGTCACGGCCCCGGCGCAGCCACGGCATTTCATGCCCGACACTTGGAATGTTTCGGTCTGCATAGCTCTGATCTCTCCTCGACGATTCGCGCCGTCCGTTCATTTCTGCCAGAGAATGTGATCGGCCTCGAGCGGCACGACGGCGCCTGGATAACGCGGCACCACCCGCACCGTGTAGTCGCTTGCCGGCCGGCTCGCCGCTACCGCGCCGCGATACCGCCGCTGCGGCCGAGGTTCCCGGTCTGTCTGAGGCTGCATCGGCAGCCTCACGCCGTCGGCGTGTCCGTCCGGATCGGCGAAAACCTCGACGCTCAGCCACTCCGGATCCAGGTCGCCCAGGGTCACCTCCACCTCGAAGACATGTTCGCCGTCCACGGTCTCCACGCGAGGTTCGCTCAGGGACAGCTTCGGCCAGTGCTCGTCGAGTGCGCGACGCCAGTGGACGATGCCCACCGCCGCCACCCCGCGATCGGCCGCCCGTTGCCGATACCTGAGCGCAGCCGGCAGGTAGTATCGCTCTACGTACTCGCGCACGGTGCGGTTGCTTGAGAACCAGGGTGTCAATCGAGACATGCTGGCGCGCATCCGCGCGACCCAGCGCCACGGTAGGCCGTGTTCGTCCCGGTCGTAAAACTCCGGCGCCACCTCGTTTTCCAGCAGCCGGTAGAGGGCGTCCGCTTCCGCGGCGTCCCAGGCCGGGTCATCGCCGTGCTCCGCGCCGTCGCCGAGCGCCCAACCGACGTCGGGGGCGAACGCTTCCGCCCACCAGCCGTCGAGCACCGACACGTTCAGACCGCCATTGACCAGTACCTTCATGCCGCTGGTACCGCTGGCCTCCCAGGGCCGGCGCGGAGTGTTGAGCCAGACGTCGACACCCTGAACGAGTTGTTCGGCCAGGTGCATGTCGTAGTCGCTCAGGAACACCACCCGGCCCGCGGCCTCCGGGCGCCGGGAAAACGCGATCCATTCGCGGATCAACGCCTGGCCGGCCTGATCCGCCGGATGCGCCTTGCCGGCCAGCACGATCTGGACGGGGCGGTCCGGATGGTCGATGAGGGCGAGGAGCCGCTCCGGGTCGGAGAGCAGCAGATTGGTTCGCTTGTAGGTGGCGAACCGGCGCGCGAATCCTACCGTCATGACCTTCGGGTCGAGGACCCTACCGCCGGCTGCCACTGCCGCGGCCGGCGCGCCCGACTCGGCAAGTTGACGGCCGAGGCGTCGGCGGACGTAGTCGACGAACGCCTCGCTGGCGTCAGTGCGAAGCTGCCACAGCGCCGCATCCGAGACGCAGCAGATGTGCCGTTCCAGGGACTCGGTCTCGCCCCGCCAGCGACCCTGGCCGCAGGCCTCCGTCCACAGCGCGTCGGCGGGCGCGGAGTCCCAGGTCGGAGTGTGCACGCCGTTGGTCACGTATCCGACCGGCACCTCCTGCTGCGGCCAGCGCGGGAACAGCGGTGCGAACAGGCGCCGGCTGACACTGCCGTGCAGGCGGCTGACGCCGTTCACCGCACTGCTGCCTCGAACCGCCAGGTAGGCCATGTTGAAATCCTCGCCAGCATCGTCGGGATTGCGGCGGCCCAGCGCCAGCAGCTCGCTAAAGCGTATACCCAGCGCGTTCTCGGCATAGCCGCGCAGGCAGTGGCTCATCTGCTCCGCGGTGAAGCGGTCGAACCCGGCCGGCACCGCCGTATGGGTGGTGAACACGTTGCCGGCACGGGTCGCTGCCAGTGCCACGTCGAATGGCTCACCGGTGGCAGCCATGAAGCAGCGGGCCCGTTCCAGCACTGCCAGCGCGGCGTGGCCCTCGTTCAGATGGCACACCCGCGGGGCCCGGCCGAGCGCCTCCAGGAGCTGCCAGCCGCCGATGCCCAGCACCATTTCCTGCATCAACCGCAGATCCTGTCCGCCGCCGTAGAGCTCGCTGGTGATGCCCCGATAGGGCGGATGGTTGGCGGCGTCGTTGGTGTCCAGAAGATAGAGCGCCAGACGCCCCACCCGCGCCTGCCAGGCACGCACCCAGATGGCATGACCGGGCAAGGCCAGACGCAGCCGCAGCCACTCGCCGTCGGCGTCTCTGAGGGGCGTGATCGGAAGCTGCCCCGGATCGTTGTAGGGGTAGGCCGCCTGCTGCTCCCCGTTGGGGCCGATGAGCTGGCGGAAGTAGCCCTGCTGATAGAGCAGGCCGATGCCGGTTACGGGCACCCCCAGATCGTTGGCGGCCTTGAGCTGATCGCCGGCCACGTTGCCCAACCCACCGGAGTAGATGGGCAGCGCTTCGCTCAGCATGAACTCCATACTGAAATAGGCCACGCCGTCCAGGGCCGACTCGCCGTGCTGCTGCTGAAACCAGCCGGGCGCTGCGGCCGACTCACGACGCGAGGCCAGTAGATCCTGCAGGTCGCTGCGGAATCGCGCATCGGTCAGCAGCGTCTCGAGGCGCTGACGCGAGACCGTCTGCATCACGACCCAGGGGTTGCGGGTGGCGTCCCACAGCTCGGCATCCAGGCGGCGCCAGAGAAAGTCCGAGCCGTGGTGCCACTCCGAGCGCAAGTCAAGCGCCAGTTCGATCAGATCCTCGAGTCCTTCGATATCGGCCGGCACGAGTCCGGGCTTCCACTCGCCGTCGTTCACCGCGCACCTTCCGCCAGAGCCTCTGCGACCACGTCCTGCGCGTCGCCCAGCAGACGCTCCAGATGATCCCGTCCCAGCATGCTCTCGGCATACAGTTTGTAGAGATCCTCCGTGCCGGAGGGCCGTACGGCGAACCAGCCGTTTCGAGTCGTCACCCGCAGGCCGCCGAGGGGCTCACCGTTGCCGGCGGCCCGATCGGCTACGGATTCGACCGGGTCGTCACCGACGCTGTCGACCGCGAGGTCGGCGCGACTCAGCCTGGCCAGGCGCGCCTTGCCGGCAGCCGTGGCCGGGACGTCGACCCGCCGGTAGACCGGGCGACCGAGCGCTGCGGCGAGCATCGCGTACTGCTCGCCCGGGTCCCGGCCCGTGCGCGCCGTCATCTCGGCCGCAAGCAGCACTGCGACGATGCCGTCCTTGTCCGTGGTCCACGCCGTGCCGTCGAAACGCGCCAACGATGCCCCCGCGCTCTCCTCGCCGGCGAACGCGAGCGCGCCCGCCAGCAGCGGCTCCGTGAACCACTTGAAGCCGACGGGTACCTCGTAGAGCCCGCGCCCGTGCCGGGCCGCCACCCGATCCAGCATCAGGCTCGTCACCGCCGTCCTGCCGAGCGACGCCGTCACCGGCCAGTCGGGCCGGTAACGGCACAGATAGGACGCCATGGCGGCCAGGTAGTCGTTCGCGGGCAGGAGACCCAATGCCGGGGTCACGATGCCGTGCCGGTCGTGATCGGGATCGCAGGCTCCGGCCAGATCGTAGCGTTCGCGCAGCCCGATGAGCCCCTGCATGGCATAGGGCGACGATGGGTCCATGCGGATCTGCCCGTCCCAGTCCACGGCGACGAATTGGAACGTCGGGTCGACCTCTTCGCTGACCACGTCCAGAGCGAGCCCATGGCGCTCGCCGATCGCGCCCCAGTACTCCACCCCGGCCCCGCCCAGCGGATCGACCCCCAGCCGGATCCCGGAGGCGGCAATGGCCGCGAGGTCGACCACCTCCGGCAATGCCGCCAAATAATGCCCGAGGTAATCGAAATATCTCGTGCTGCTGCTCCCGAGCGCGCGCCGCAACGGCACCCGCCGGATGCCCGCCGAACCGGCCGCCAGCAATCGATTCGCCTCCCGTTCGATCCAGCCCGCAACCGCGGCGGACGCAGGCCCGCCGGTCGGGGGGTTGTACTTGATGCCGCCGCTGTCCGGCGGATTGTGCGAGGGCGTGACGACGATCCCGTCCGCCATGCCATTGCCCCGGCCCGGCCGGTAATCGAGAATCGCCAGCGACACCGCCGGCGTTGGCGTGAACCGGGCGTCCCCCGGAATCCTCAGCTCCACGCCGTTGCCGGCCAGCACTTCCACGGCAGTGGCGAAGGCCGGCTCCGACAGCGCATGGGTATCGCGACCGAGGAACAGCGGCCCATCGATACCCTGGCTGCGGCGATAGCTGCAGATCGCCTGCACGATCGCCGCCACATGCCGGTCGTTGAAGCTGCCGCGCAGGGCCGAGCCGCGGTGCCCGGAGGTGCCGAAGCGGACCCGCTGCGCGGGATCACCCGGGTCCGGTGTGCCGTCCGCATAGGCACCCTGCAGCACATCGGTATCGATGAGCAGGTCGCGTGGCGGGAGCTTCCCCGCCAGTGGGTCGACAGTCGTGTTCATCGCCGCCATGTTCGCGCCTGTATGCCGCGTACAGGTCAAGCCCCCGGGCGCGGCACCCGTCAACGGTGGAACGTGAACTCCAACGGCGCATCGCGGTCCGGCAAGCGGACGGACACGTCGATCCGGTAGCGGCGGTGCATCTCGAAATCGAAGTAATTGCCGTAGGACAGCTCACCGGCCATCGTGAACGGCTCGAGAGGCTTGATCTCTCCCCGTCCGGTGCGATGCGTCGCGCGAACCGTGCCGGTAACCTGCGCATCGGTGATGCGGGTACCGTCCCGCGCGAACAGCGAAACGACCACGTGCCGAGCCTGCGGATCGGCCGGGACACCGCCGTGCATGGGCGCACCGGATTCCATGGGCGGGTGCGTTCCCACCACCTGTGCCGGTATCACGCCGAAATAGGCGGTGATCCCGTCTTTGGTGCGACTGTTCACGGCTTCAGTCGCATCGTCGGCGCATCCAGCCAGTAGCATGCTGGCAACCAGCCCCACTGTGGCCAGCCAGCGATACGCACGAACGGGAGATCGCGGGTGAAGGTTCGTATTCATGAGCCCGTCTCCAAGGATTGGGAACTTTGACCGGCCGGGATGCCGGCCTCGTGACGATCGAGCCGCAACCGCTTCAGCAGCAGTGCATTCACCGCCACCAGCGCAGAGCTGCCCGACATCGCCAGCGCAGCCACCTCCGGGCTGATGACCAGCGGGTAGAACACGCCGGCCGCCGCAGGAAACGCCGCCACGTTGTACGCCACCGCCCAGAACAGATTCTGATGCATCTTGCGCAAGGTCGCCCGCGACAGCTCGATGGCGATGACGATGTCGTAGGGGTCGCTCTTCATCAGCACCACGTCGGCGCTCTCCATGGCGACGTCGGTGCCCGCGCCGATGGCGAAACCGACGTCGGCCTGCGTCAGCGCAGGGGCGTCGTTGATGCCGTCTCCGACCATGCCGACCCTCTTGCCCTGTGCCTGCAACTGTTTCAGGGTTTCCGCCTTCTGTCCCGGCAGCACCTCGGCGAAAACCGTGTCGATACCCAGCTCCGCGGCGATGCGCTGCGCCGTCTGCTGATTGTCGCCGGTGAGCATGGCCACCTCGACCCCCCGGGCACGCAGGCGTTTCACCGCGTCCGAGGAACTGGGCCGCGGCGCATCGGCAATCGCGATGACGCCGGCGAGTTCCCCATCGCGTGACAGATGCACAACGGTCTGGCCCTGGTTCTGCAGGCGGGCGATGTCCTCCTCCAGGGGAGCCAGGTCGACCTTTTCTTCGGTCATCAGCCGCCGATTGCCGAGCAGCACGGCATGGCCCTCGACCCGGGCGCGGGCCCCCTTGCCCTCCAGCACCTCGAAGCCTTCGGCGCGCCCCACGTCCAGCGCCGCCGAGCGCCGCAGAATCGCCTGCGCCAGCGGGTGGTCCGAGCCCTGCTCCACCGCAGCCGCCAGCGCCAGCACGTCGTCCTCGCCCAGCGGCGGCGCCGCCACCACGGCAACCACCTCCGGCTGACCCAGGGTGAGGGTCCCGGTCTTGTCGAACACCACGACGTCGAGCTTCGTCGCTTCCTCGAGCGCGCCGGCGTTCTTGATCAGCACGCCCTTCATGGCGCCGAGCCCGGTCCCCACCATCACCGCCATCGGCGTCGCCAACCCGAGGGCGTCGGGGCAGGCAATCACGAACACGGTGATGGTCAACGTCACCGCGAACAGCAACGGCGCGCCGATCCATCCATACCATACGGCGAAGGTCGCCACGCCGATGACGATGGCAATCAGAACCAGCCATTGCGACGCCTTGTCCGCGAGGAGCTGTGCCGGCGCCTTCGAGCTCTGAGCCTCCTGCACCAGCTTGACGATCTGCGCCAGGGCCGTGTCCGCGCCGACCTTGGTGGCGCGGTAACGCAGCGTTCCACTTTTGTTGATGGTCGCGCCGATGACGGTATCCCCAGGCGATTTGGCGACCGGCATGGACTCGCCGGTGAGCATGGATTCGTCCACCTGGGACTCGCCCTCGAGCACCTCGCCGTCCACGGGAATCTTGTTCCCCGGGCGCAGCACCACGATGTCACCCTGCATCACCTCGGAGGTCGGCAGCTCCACTTCCCGGCCGTCGCGCTCCACCATGGCGGTCGGCGGCGCCAGATCCAGCAGTGCGCGAATCGCCTCCGAGGCGCCGGCCCGGGCGCGCATCTCCAGCCAGTGGCCGAGCAGGATGAACACCAGCAACACCGCCACGGCCTCGTAGAACTGCACGCCCTCGAAGACGAACGTCGCGCCGACGCTGAACAGATAGCCGGTGCCCACCGACAACACCACCAGCACCGCCATGTTCAGCACGCCCTGGCGCAACGCGCGCCAGGCGGCGACGAAGAACGGCCAGCTCGGCCACAGCACGGCCACGCTGGCGAGCAGGAACAGCCAGAGCTCCAGCCGCAGGCCGAAGGGCGGTGCCGGGGGATCGAACATGCCCCCCATGGGCGAGTAGACGAAGATGGGGATGGTAAACACGAATGCCAGCCAGAAGCGGTTGCGCATGTCGCGCACCATGTCCTGCATGTCGCCGCCGCCGTGGCCCATCTCGTGGGCCATGTCGTGGCCACCGGTTGCCCGATCGCGTTCGCCAGGTTCGGCCTGCGGATGGTGCTCGTGGCCGTGGCCCTCGGTGGCCTCGCTGGGCGGGTCCTCGGGGATGCACACGTGGCGAGGAACGACCTCTCCCGAGCAGTGGTAGCCGCAGGCGCGCACCGCAGCCTTGACCGTCTCGAGGTCCACGGCGCTCTCGTCGTAGCCGACCGTCGCGTTGCCGCCAACGTAGTTCACCTCGGCCCGCACCACGCCGGGCAGTCGCCGCAGGCGTTTCTCCAAGCCGGCCGCGCTGAGCGACGACAGCATGCCGCCGACGTCGATGACGGCGGTTTTCATGAGCCCTCCTCCTCGCCGCGGCGGCCGGCATCCCGGTCCGTGCCGTTCTGGGGGCCGCCGTGGCCGCCATGCCCGCCGTGACCGCCGTGACCGCCGTGACCGCCGTGACCGCCGTGACCAAAGTGCATCGCAAAGAAGGCGATGCCGATCAATACCCAGATCCAGTTTTCAGCCAGCCAATCCATTTCGTCTGCTCCCAATGGTTCATCGAAGTCACGCGGTCGCTTCCGGCGACGGGTCGTGCCAGCCACCCGTCGCGCCGGCGAGCGCCGCAGCCGGTGGCCCCCAGCTACCCTGCGCGTACGGAATCGGCATCCGGTTGGTCTCCAGCACCGGCTCGACGATCCGCCAGGCCGCCTCCACCGCATCGTCCTGGGTGAACAGGGTGGTATCCCCGTGCAGCGCATCCCGCAGCAGGCGCTCGTAGGGAAGCGCGTCTTCGCTGCGGGCGTGGCGGAACACCAGCTCCATGTCTTCTCCCCGCATGCCGTGCCCGGGGCGCTTGACGCGAGCCCCGGCCGCCAGCACGACCTCCGGACTCAAGCGAAAGCGGAAATGGTTCGGCGGCAGCGCCTCCAGGGCGGGCTCCAGGGTCGTCAATGGCGGCCGGCGCAGGCGCACGAGGACCTCGGTGGCCGAGAGCGGCAGGCGCTTGCCGGTGCGTACCAGAAAGGGCACCTCGGCCCAACGCCAGGTGTCGATCGCGAACGCCAGCGCCGCGAACGTCTCTACCGAGGAGTCCGGCGCCACCCCCGGCTCGTCACGGTAACCGATGTACTGGCCACGCACGACCCGTCTCGGATCGAGCGGCCTGATGGCGCGCAGCACCCGCACCTTTTCGGCCCGTGCCGCGCCCGCCGCGTGCCCCGCCGGGGCGTCCATCGCCAGCAGCGCGACGATCTGCAGCAGGTGGTTCTGCACCACGTCGCGAATACTGCCGACCTCGTCGAAGAACCGGCCGCGGCCGCCGACTCCGGCGGACTCCGCCATGGTGATCTGTACACTGTCGACATAAAGACGATTCCAGATCGGCTCGAGGAATGCATTGGCGAAGCGGAAGTAGAGCAGGTTCTGCACCGCCTCTTTGCCGAGGTAATGGTCGATCCGGAAGACTGCATCCTCGGCGAAGGCGTGGTGCACCGTCCGGCTCAGCGCCCGCGCCGACGCCAGATCGCGACCAAATGGCTTTTCCACCACAACCCGAGCCTGTGCGGTGCAGCCCGAAGCTGCCAGGCCCTCAAGCACGGTTTCGAACAGGCCCGGCGCGATGGCCAGATAATAGAGCGGCCGCTGCCGCTCGCCCAGCGCCCGCCCCAGGCGTTCGTAGGTCGCCGGGTCCCGATAGTCGCCACTCACGTACAAGAGCCGTTCGGCCAGCATCGAGAAACCCCGGGCATCCACCTCACCGGCGTCACGCAGGCTCTCGCGCACCCGGGCCAGCAGTCGCTCCCGGCTCCAACCTTCACGGGCCATGCCGATCACCGGAAGCGCCAGCTCGCCGCGCGCCGCCAACGCCGACAGCGCGGGGAAGATCTTGCGGTATGCCAGATCCCCGGTGACGCCGAACAGCACCAGGGCGTCGCTAGGTAGTGCCGTCATGTCGATTCCCCGGCTCCACATGGCCACCGAACCCGCGCCGCATGGCGGACAGGAGCTGATCGCCGAACGCCGCCCGGCCACGCGAACCGAAACGGGCAAAGAGCGCCGCACTCAGCACCGGCACCGGCACCCCCCGCTCGACGGCGGCGTGCACCACCCAGCGGCCCTCTCCGGAGTCTGCAACCCGGCCCGCGTAGGCGACCAGTGTCGGGTCGGCGAGCAACGCGGCCGCCGCGAGATCCAGGAGCCAGGAGGGAATGACGCTGCCGCGGCGCCAGAGCTCGGCGATCTCCACGACATCGAACCGGTAGCTGCCGGCCCCGGCATCCTCGCCTTCTGCATCGCAATCGCCATCCGCGAGACGCAGCAGATTGAAGCCTTCCGCATAAGCCTGCATCAGGCCGTACTCGATACCGTTGTGCACCATCTTCACGAAGTGTCCGGCGCCATGGGGCCCGCAGTGCAGATAGCCCTGCTCGGCGGTGCCCGCGTCGTGCTCCCGGCCAGGCGTGGCGCTCGCCGCATCGGCGCCCGGCGCCAGACTCAGGAACAGCGGCTCCAGATGCCGCACGGCATCGGCCTCGCCGCCGATCATCAGGCAATAGCCCCGGTGCAGCCCGGCCACGCCACCACTGGTGCCGACGTCGACGTAGCGGATGCCGCGAGGCGCCAGCGTCCGGGCCCGGCGCAAGTCGTCACGGTAGTGCGAGTTCCCGCCGTCGACGACGATGTCCCCTGCCGACAGATGCAAGGTCAGCTCCGTGAGCACGGCGTCCACTGCAGCAGCCGGCACCATCATCCAGACGACCCGCGGCGCGCTCAGCACGGCCGCGAGTTCCGCCAGCGAGGCAACGGCATGCGCACCGTCGCGCTGCAGGCCGGCGGTGGCCGCCGTGTCCCGGTCGTAAACGACGCAGTGGTGGCCGTCGTGCAGCAGGCGCCGCACCATGTCGCCTCCCATGCGGCCGGCCCCTACCATGGCAACGTGCATGCGCGGCTCCCTCGACTCAGACGATGTAACGGTTCCAACCGGCGTAGGACTCCCGGATGGCACCCCTGGGCAGGGCCAGCGCCATGAGCAGCAGGCCGCTCAGCACGCCGTTCCATACGGACAGGGTGGAGCCGACGCCGTCCAGCGCCCAGGGAGCGGCCACGAGCCAGAGACCGAGCGGCACGTTCAGCCAGCGCACGCTGCGCCCGACCTCGGAGCACGCAATGATCGAAAACGTCACCACCAGCGCACCGATCAGGTGATCACTGTCCGCCATCGATCCGCTGTTGCCTACCGTCACCCGGGAAAACATCAGCCAGGCGCCGAGCACGGTGCTGAGCGCCAGCGGCGGCGGCAGGGTCATGCCGCGGGCACCCTCTCTGGCCCAGCCGCCCCAGGAGTCACCCATCCCGGCGGAGCGATCCTCGCCGCCTCCTGCCATGGCATCGCCGGTCCAGAACGTGCGCCAGAAGGGCTTGCCCTGGCGGCGCGCCCACACCAGGAACTGGCCCATGGCCACGAATTCGTCCAGCGAGTACGGAATCATCACCAGCATGGCGATCGCGGCTACCCAGCACAGGGTGCACCACGTACCGATGGTGATCGGCTGGATGATGACGAAGAAGATACTGGTCACGCCCAGCGGCACGATGAGCACTGCGAGCGCCAGCACCATCCAGGGCATCGTGCGCCAGCGGTCCTTGCCGCCCATGAAGGTCATCACCAGCTCGAGCATGTAGACCACCGCGCCCAGCCCGGCGTCGGCGATGGGCCAGGCCTTGGAAACATCGGAGGTAATGATCACTTCGGTGCCGTCGCCGAAGAACGGGTCCCAGGCGCTGTCCGTGTAACCGAGCTGATAGGCGGTCATGTAGCGCGCGATGAAAAAGCCGATCAGTGCCAGAACCGCGATGGGCATGCGCTGAACCCAGCTTGCCGGCGTGTAGGCCCAGCCCGGCGGAATGTCGGGACCGCCCATCATGCCGGCCATGCTCATCCCCGGCATCATCGGGATCAGCACGGCCAGGGCGATCACCAGCGCGCCGACCAGGGTCGCGTTCGTGTACGCGGCGGCCAACGGCGCCCAGAATATCAGCGGGGCGAACAGCAACCAGGTTCCCACGGCCGCGTTGGCCCACTGCGCCCATGGAAAGCGGCGGTCGTAGTTCGCGGCCAACGCGCTGAACACGACGATCAGTACGCCGCTCACCACGTCGCTCCAGGCCATGGCCAGGTTGCGCCACTCGAAGGACGGCAGGTCGCGCTCGGCCAACACCCTGAGCTGATTGGCATCCGGCACGAAATCGCTCAGGTAGCCGAGGGTGAACGGCGAAGTGATCAGCCACACGCCGAGGATCATGCTCAAGTGATGCGGCCACAGCATACTGCGGTGGTCCGTGACCATCATGCCCCCGTCCTGTACGCCGGTAGACGCACCGTGGCCGTGTGCATGATGATGGTGGCCGTGGTGGGCTTCTTCGGCATCGTGCCCGCCACGCCCGCTCCCCGCACTCGGCGGCGTCGCGGCTTCGGGAGAGCGATCGGTCATGAGCGTGCGTCTCCCGGTTGCTTTGGGTGCTCGCCATCGCGCAGCGAGCGCGGCGGCTCGAGCCCGTTGTCCCGGTACCAGGCGAGTGGATCGGCCTGCAGTGCGGCCACCATCTTCGGCAGCGTGTCGTGCAGAGAGCGCCGCGGTTCCCAGCCGAGCAGCGTGCGTGCCCGGGAAATGTCCAGCGCGTAGTGATCGTTGGCACGGTCGATCATCCATGGCTTGATGAACGGATCCTGGCCCGGCAGGTGATCCTGGATCCAGGCGCCGACTTTGGCGATGGGGCCGGGCACGTCGTGGGTTTCCCGCGAGTTGCCGTGAATGAGCCGGAACAGGGTGTGCTGGAGCTCGTCGTAGCTGAGCGTCTGCGGCTCACCGAGCAGGATGGCCACCTGCTCCGGCAGCTCGTCACGACGCAGTACCGTCGCCTCGAAGGCATCCACCAGGTCGTCGAGGTGGATGAAGGATTGGCCGTGGGCCGTCTCGCCGGAGTACAGGTGACCGGCAAGCTGACGCTCGTAGATGCGCTGGATCTGATGGGCCAGCGGCGGCGAGTGGCACGCGTCGTCATACACGCCGGCGATCCGCAGGAAGACCGCCGGCACGTCACCCCGCTCCTCCCGAATCAGCGCTTCCGTGCGCACCTTGGATTCCGGGTACGCCCACGTCGGACCGATGGGCGACTCTTCGGTGAGGTAGAGACCCGGCTCGCCGGGAGCATGCACCAGCATCGTGCTGGCGAATACGAACTGGCGCACCTCGAAGCCGTCCCGCAGCCCGCGCAGCAGCCGCCGGGTGCCTTCGACCGTCACTTGTTCGTACAGTGGGTGGCGGTCCCCGGAAAAATCGTAGTAGGCGGCGAGATGCACCACCGAGGCGACCCGATGTCCGTGGTGTTCACCGAGCACCCGCAGCCCTTCCGAGACGCTGGCATCCGAGGTGACGTCCACCGGGATGAACTCGCAGCCCGGCTGGGGTACGGCCGGCGCTTCCCGATCGAAACCGACGACGTTGTCGAAACGCTGTCGCAGCCGGCGCATCACCGCCGTGCCGATGCGCCCGCTGGCACCTGTGACGAGGACGATGTCGCCGGCACCGCTCATGGTTCGCTCCTGATTGCCGTGTAACGAGCGGCCACCGTACGACCTGTATGCAGCTACCAGGTCAAGCGCCCCAGCGCTTGCCGATTTCCGGACAAGCCTGTAGGAGCGGCCTCCAGGCCGCGATGCATCCCAAATCCCAAGCGCATCTGCAAGACCCGCACACTAACGGAACCGGGAAACTGACGCAGTTCGACAACGAGAATTCGATGTTCCGGTGGAAACCGCCGAACGGCAGCGCCGGCTTCCACTCGTAGCGGGTCAGCGCGGACTCGTCGACGCTGGGCAGGACGCTGATTCAATGCGTGAACAGCCTACGCAGGCGCGACTCGTGCGTCTCCCGGATCACGTTCCGCCGTGTCGGCCAGTCGCCGCCGACCTTCTTCGCTCGACAATCCTCGGCTCTGATGAGTCACAGCCCGGGACGGCGGTAGCCGCTCTCGCGCCTGCCCTTGCTCAACACGATCTGCCACAGCTGAATGTCGCGAGCGCGAAACGCACCGGCACACGCCAGCAGGTAGAAATTCCACATGCGGCGGAACCGATCATCATAACGATCACCAAGGTCACTCCAGGCCAGATTCACCCGTTCATGCCACGTCATCAGGGTCTGATCGTAGTCGGTTCCGAAATTGTGCCAGTCTTCCATCACGAATCGGGACTCGATTGCCCGACCGATCTGGGCAACAGACGGCAGCATGCCGTTGGGAAATATGTAACGGTGCAGCCACGGGTCTGTGGAATTCACCGAAGCGTTGCTGCCGATCGTGTGCAGCAGCATGAGTCCGCCGTCGCGCAGCAGGCCGTGGCACTTGCGGAAGAACACGTCGTAGTTCCTGCAGCCGACATGCTCGAACATTCCGACGGAAACGATTCGGTCGAATCGGCCGTCAACGTCCCGATAGTCCTGGCAACGGATCTGGACCGGTGCGTTCCCCAGGCGCGACACCGCCCAAAGGTACTGCTGATCAGAGATCGTGAGCCCGACGACGCTCACGCCGTGTTCCTCGGCAGCATATCTGGCCAACCCGCCCCAGCCACAGCCGATATCGAGCAGCTTCATGCCGGGCTCGAGCTCGAGCTTTCTGCAGATGAGCTCCATCTTGTCGCGTTGCGCCTGCTCCAGCGTCCCCGCCCGCTCCCAGAAGGCACAGGAATAGTTCATGTACGGATCCAGCATGGATTCGAACAGATCGTTGCCGATGTCGTAGTGCCGTTCTCCGACCGTTCGCGCCCGGCGGCGGGTCTGAAGGTTCTGCACGCGTGATCGCCAGTTCAGGAAGCGGCGCGCCCAGGTACCGGCAATGCGCTGATCCAGGGCACCATGGAGCAGGCGCGCGACCAACTGATCGATGCGCTCACACTCCCACTGGCCGTCCATATACGACTCACCCAGCCCGAGCGACCCCTGGCGAAGCCACCGCTCCGGGGCGCGCGGGTCGATGAGCTGGATGTCGAACTCGCAAGCCCCGTTCAGGGTCACTCCGCAGTCGGCCAGCAGGGACTGTACCTTTCCCGCTCCCGGTTTCCGCAACGCTCGTGCAGGCTCGTCGCCGATCAGAACAGTCATGCAAAATCTCCCTATGTCGGTCTGGCTAAGTCGGTCTGGTCGATACGGAAATGCTAAGACCTCAATCCCGCTCACAGGTCAAGAGGGCGGAAATTGCACCGGAAGTGCATTCCGGCGAGCGCTATCGTTTCTCGGATAGATCGCACCCGAGCAGACGGTCCCACCAGGGGACGTTCATACCGTGGCGAACGCGGTGGAGCCTCCACAACACAGGAACCGCGTGAAAGAGAAGACGCGCCAGATTGATCGTCCTCGCGTGCCGGGACCGCCCCTTGACCTGGTAGCTGCATACAGGTCTTACAGTCGCGCGACTCAATCGGGAGGATCTGCCATGCAAAGCGTCAGGGTGGGGGTCAACGGCTACGGAGTCATCGGCAAACGCGTGGCCGACGCGGTGCGCCGGCAGCCGGACATGGTCCTGGTGGGCGTCGCCGACGTCGCCGCCGACTATCGGACGCGCACGGCCGGTACGTTGGGCATCGACCTGTACGCCGCGGGCACGGAAGCCATGGCCACCATGAAGGCCGCGGATTTATCCGTGGCCGGAACACTCGACGATCTGCTCGGTCAGGTCGACGTGATCGTCGACTGCACCCCGAAGCGCTTCGGCGCCGAGAATCGGGCACGCTACGCCGAGGCTGCCGTCAAGGCCGTGTTCCAGGGCGGCGAGGCCCACGAGCTGACCGGGCACTCGTTCGTGGCCCAGGCCAATTACGCCAGCGCGCTGGGTCGCGACAGCACGCGCGTGGTTTCCTGCAACACCACCTCCATCGTCCGCACCCTTGGCGCGCTGGATCGGGCAGGGTTGCTCGAGCGCGCCCGCGGCACGCTGGTGCGGCGGGCATCCGACCCCTGGGAGGGGCATCTCGAAGGCATCATGAACACCGTCATCCCCGAGCCGGTCATACCCAGCCATCAGGGTCCGGACGCACGAACCGTGATGCCCGACCTGGACGTCGTCACCATTGCAGTGAAGGCCGCTCACAACCTCAGCCATCTGCACACGTGGTGCGTCGAGCTGACGCGCGCCGCGAGCCGGGAGGAGGTGCTCGATGCCTTCCGCGCCGCGCCCCGCATCGCCTTCGTGCGCATGGCGGACGGCCTCGCGGCCCTGAACAGCACGGCCACGCTGATGCAGGATCTGGGGCGGCCGCGGGGCGATCTGTGGGAGGTCGCGCTTTGGGAGGACGGGCTCGCCGTTCACGGCAACGAGGCGTTCTACACCTACCAGGTCTTCAACCAGGCCATCGTCATTCCGGAGACCATCGACGCGATTCGCGCCCTGGCCGGCAGCGAGCAGGATGCGCAACGATCCATCGCCCTCACCGACGGGTCCCTGGGGCTGGTCGGCGACTTCTTCGGCGGCGTTGGGCAGCCGCGCTGACATGAAATCCAGCGCCACGCTGCGACGGCTGTGCGACTGCACGCCGGCCGAGAAGACGCTGTACACCAGCTATCTGCTGGTGGTCGGACTCGGCTACCTCATGGCCATGGTCTATCTGTACACCAGCCACGCCGGCCACGACCAGCGCCCCGGCGTGTCGCTGGAGGACGTCGCGGCAAACTACTACGGCAATCGCAGCGGCACCCGCCTCGAGGCGGCCATTCGCGGGCCGATGGCCGGATACATCAGCGCGGAGGACCGCACCGAGGTCGTGGCCTGGCTGAAATCGGGGGCGAGCCGGGCCGACTACCAGGTGAGCGTCGAGCCCATTCTCGAACGATCGTGCACCGGGTGCCACAACCCCCGGTCCGGCCTGCAGGTTCCGGATCTGACCAGCTACGCCGCCGTGCAGCAGGTCGCCGAGGTGGATCTCGGGGAATCCCTGCACACGCTGATGAAGCTCTCTCACATCCATCTCTTCGGCATTGGCCTGCTGCTGTTCACCGTCGGCATGATCTTCCGGCTGGCGGAAATGCGCGGCTGGATCAAGGTGTCTCTCATCGCGCTGCCGTTCGCTGCCATGCTCGCGGACATCCTGGCCTGGTTCCTGACCAAGCAGGACCCGGTGTATGCCACCGTCGTGGTCATCGCCGGCGGTCTACTCGGCCTGAGCCTGACGCTGCAGATCCTGCTGTCGCTGTGGCAGCTCTGGGTTCCGCCGCGAGGCGCACCGCGGGAAGCCGAATGAGTTACGCCTACGCCCTGTGGAGTGGGCTGCTGCTGGCCATCTGGCTGCTGGTGTTCGCCGGACTGACCTCCTCCGCCGGGCGCCGCCAGATGCTCGTGACCAGCGCTCTGACCGCTGCGTTGGGCCTAACGGAACCCCTGTTCGTGCCGGAGTACTGGAATCCACCGACGCTGTTCGACCTGGCGCAGCGTACCGGCTTCGACCTGGAGAGCCTGATTTTCGCATTCGCCGCCGGCGGCCTGGCGGGCTCTCTCTACGAATGGCTGTTCCCGGTACGGCATCGCAGCGTGCCGGATGCCGAGCGCCTCGGCCGCGGTCACCGTTGGCACGGCCTCGCGCTGGTGTCTCCAGCGGTGGTGTTTCTGCCGCTCTACCTCGTCGACATGCTGAATCCGATCTACGCCGTGATCGTCGCGCTGGCGCTCGGCGGCACGTTCACCGCCTGGTGCCGCCCGGACCTGCTCCCGAAGATGCTCACCGGCAGCGTGTTGTTCGGCGCGCTGTACTTCCTTTTCTTCGTCAGTCTGGTGTGGGTGCATCCCGCTTACGTCGAGCAGGTGTGGAATCTTGCCGGCCTCTCCGGCGTGCTGCTGCTCGGGGTCCCGCTCGAGGAAGTGCTGTTCGCCCTCGGCCTGGGATTCCTCTGGTCCGGAGCTTACGAGCACCTGCTCTGGTCGCGCGCGGCGCGCTGAGCCGCTCTGTGTCACCCGGACCAGACCCCAATCGGGTCCCGCCGCACTAAGAACCGGCGAGCATGGCTGCAGCGGCGGCGTCTGCGAAGCAGGCCCCCGACAGGCCGACCAGGCGACTCGCCGGCAGCTCCGGATCACCGTTCAGAAACCGCGACAGCACATCGCCTTTGGCGCCGCCGGTCACCAGCCACACGCGATGGCGTGCGCGCGCCAGACACGGCAGGGTCAGCGTCAGACGCCGGGTGCCCTGATAGCTTTCGGTGGCGGCGACGTCGGCATCCGCGTCGAGCACCGGATCACCGGGGACCAGTGAGGCCGTATGCCCATCCTCACCGAGGCCGAGATGTACGACGTCGAGCATCGCAGGACGTCCTGCTGCGGCCTCCAGCCGGGCCGCATAGGCAACGGCCGCTTCGTGCAGATCGTCGGCAACCGGCATCGGCCGCAGCCCGGACCATCCTGCCGGCGCCTGGTTCGCCAGCCGCGCCCGCAGTGCCGTCAGATTACGCAGCGCACTTCCCTCCGGCGCAACGCGCTCGTCGACCTGGAAGATGCTCACAACCGGCCACGGCAACCGTTGCTTTGCAAGCGCATCGAGCAGCGACGCCGCCGTCGCGCCGCCGGATAGTGCCAGCGTGCAGGTGCCGCGCCGCGCCGCGGCCTGACGAAGCAGACGAGCGATGCAGACGGCGGCCGCGTGCGCGGCAGACGAAGACCCCGGACGCACCACCACCCTCATCGAACTGCGGCCCTGACCGTCCATCACGTCCGCTTCTTCCTGGACACCGGACGTTCTCTCAGCCGCGCAGCGGATTGAACAATCGTACGCCGGGGCGTTTGAACAGCCCCACCAGAGTCACGCCGGCGAGAAAGCCGCCGACATGGGCGCCGAATGCCACGCCACCACTACCGCTGTCAGCGAATGCATTGCTCAGCAGCTGCAGCCCGAACCAGCCGAGCAGAACGAGCTGCGCCGGCCAACGCACGGTGTAGAGAAAGAATCCGAGCGGCACCAGTACCAGCACCCGGGCTCTCGGAAACAGCAGCAGGTAGGCGCCCAGCACACCGGAGATCGCACCGCTCGCCCCGATCATCGGCACGACCGAATGAGGATCGGGCAGCACCTGAGCGAAAGCCGCCGCGATCCCGCAGGTCACGTAAAACACGGCGAACCTGCCGTGACCCATGGCATCCTCGACGTTGTCGCCGAAGACCCACAAAAACAGCATGTTGCCGATCAGATGCATCCAGCCGCCGTGCAGGAACATGGAGGTCAGCACCGTCACCTCCGCGGGAACGATCGCCAGCTCGGCGGGCAGGGCATGGAGACCGAACAGCACGCCGGGAATCAGGCCCAAGGCATAGACCGCGGTCTCGAAGCCCGCGGGTGGCAGCGACCACTGCCAGAGAAACACGGCCGCCACAGCGGTCAACACGCCTACCGTCACCACCGGCGGGGTCGCCGACGGATTGTCGTCGCGGAGCGGAATCACGACCGTGCCGGCTGGCAGGTGGCGACCCCGGTCATCGCTGCGTCAATGGGCTCGCCGCAACGCGGTGGGCTCCGCGCCCGGTGCACCGGCCAAAGCGGCGAAATCGGTGTCCACGCTCAGCAGCACGGGCTCGACGATGCCGAACCGATGCCGCGCGGCCTCGACCACGGTGCCTGCCGGGACCCGGACGCCGGCATCGACGATCACGTTCACGAGACGGCAGCCCTCGCCGATCGAAGCCCGGGGAAGCACGACGGCGTTGACCAGCTCGCTGCCGGGACCGACCCGGGCACCGCCGCACACGACGGACCGGCTGACGCTGGCGCCGCCGGCGATAGAGCCGTGAGCGAGCAGCGAACCGTTGCGCCGAGCCGCCGCCCAGGCGCGCGCCCGGGCGGGCCGGCCAAGGCGGTCGAACGGCAGAACCGGCCAGTCCTCGCCGGCGAGATCCAGTCCCGGGATACCATCGAGCAACTCCAGATGGGCTCGCCAGAACGCGGCGGTCGTGCCCACGTCCCGCCAGTAGCCGGCGCCGAGGCCGACGTGTTCGGTGAAGGGATACGCCAGAGCGCTGGCACCAGCGACGAGCCGTGGGATCAGATCGCGGCCGAAGTCATGGGTAGAGTCCGCCGATCGGGCATCGGTCCGGAGCAGCCGGCCCAGCAGGTCGCGATCGAAGACGTAGATTCCCATGGACCCCAGCGCCCTTCCCGGCCGACCGGGCACGGCTTCCGGTCGTGCCGGCTTCTCCGAGAAGCGCCGTATCCGATTGGTGCCGTCCACCGTCATCACCCCGAACTGCCGCGCCTCCGCAATGGGCACCTCGATGCATCCGACCGTTACGTCGGCACCGCCGGCAACGTGGGCCAGCAGCATGGGCCGATAGTCCATCCGATAGACGTGATCGCCGGCGAGAACCAGCACCAGACGACGGCCGAATGCTTCGATGGCTCCCCAGTTGCGGTACACCGCGTCCGCGGTGCCCCGGTACCCGGCCGAATCCGCCAGCGCCGCCGCGCGCCAGACGTCGATGCGGGCGGGCGCCGGGGACGAGCCGGCCAACCAAGCGTGCTCGAGGTGACGTACCAGCGATGCATCCCGGTACTGGGTCGGCACGCCGATCTGCGTCACGCCGGAGTTCACGCAATTCGACAACGAAAAGTCGATACTCCGATACAAACCGCCGAACGGCAACGCCGGCTTGCACTGATGACGGGTCAATGGCCCGAGGCGCTCGCCCCGGCCGCCGGCCAGCACCACCGCGGTGGTGTCTTCGGCCAGGGCCTGCGGGTTTTGGTGTTCCGAAGGTTCCATCTTCACGAGCCTCCCGCTCGGTTCACCGGACGCGCGGTTTCCGCCGCGCCCTCGTTCGATGCATGAACCGGGAGGTTACGACCTGAATGCCGCACACAAGTCAAGGGGCCGGCAAGCTGTCCAGCGGCACACCCAGCACCAGACCGGCCACGAACGCGAATCCGTAACGCCGCGCATGGGCAAACGCGGGAGCCGTGTACCAGAGAGGCCAGATGCGCGACGGATACTCGGCAGGGCAACGGCGCGGCCGGGGCACGCGCAGAACCCTCACCATCCGCCACGCTGGCGGCAGTGCGCAGTACGCGAGCAGCGTGGTCCACGGCACTGCGCCGGCGAACACGGACGCGGCCAGGCCGACGTACTGGAGGACGGCCAGGACCACGACGACGCGTCGAGCCGCGGCGTCGCCGATGCGCACCGGCAACGTGCGCACGCCCTTCGCGCGGTCGAATTCGAGCTTGTCGATGTGTTTCGCCAGGACGACCATGGCCGGCGCCAGCGCATACAGCGTGCCGGCCCCGGCCGCCCCCCAGGACCAGTTGCCCGCCGTCGCCACGAAGACGCCGCCAACCATGAGGGGGCCCCAGACCAGCAATACGGCAAGCTCACCGAGGCCACAGCCCTTGAGCGGCCAGGTGTAGGCCAACGACAGCAACACGCCCCCAACGAGGGGCCACAGCACGGCATCACCGACCCCGAGCCATAACCAGACCCCTATGGACATCGCAGCCGCCCCGGTGCAGACGAACACCGTGAGCAGCCCGCGCGCCGTGAGCAGGCCGTCTGCCACTGCGTGCGCCCCATAGTGACGGCGGAAGTAGTTGCCGCGATCGACGCCACGCCGCCAGTCGACGAGATCGTTGAGCTGATTGTTGGCAGCATGGGCGAGCAGCAGACCGAGGACGGCGAGCGCCCACAGCCCCGGACGGAACCTGCCGGCCAGCATGGCCCACGCACCGCCGATGGCTGCGGAGGACAGCGTCATGGGCAGGACCGCCGCCCGCGAAACGATCAGCCAGCGCGTCAGCGAATTGGTGGCAGCCCAGGCTTCGACCGAAAAACGGGGCACGCCGCGAAGGGCCTCGATGCAGGAGACGGCCCGCGCCGGCCGCGGTTCGCTCCGTCGTGATCCACTCGGTCTCACCTGACCGCTACCCAGTCCCGGGACGCGTCAACACCTTCAAGGATCGGCTCCGCAGCACCCACGCGCCATCCCCGAGCGGTGCTTCTGGGCGACCATCAGACGCCTCGGACACCGTGTCGATTTCTACCTGCCAGGCATCGGCGCTCCACCCCGCCGGCACGGTGAACGCCACGTCACGCGCTTCAGGGTTGAACAGCAGGCACAACTGTCCGCGCCCTGCGCCATCCGCGATCACGCAGCCGAAGGCGCCGGCATTGTGCCAGTCGGGCCGCCCGCCGGACGGATCGAACCAGGTGAGCTCCTCGTCCGTATAGAACCGACCAACCCGCAGGATGGCCTGGCGTTTGCGAAATTCGATCATGCGAGCGGCGAACTCGAACACCGAGCGATGGCTGTCCAGACGCCGCCAGTCGTACCAGGACACGTGATTGTCCTGACAGTACGCGTTGTTGTTGCCCGATTGGGTGCGGCGGAACTCGTCTCCCCCCAGCAGCAGCGGCACACCACGCGACAGCAGCAACGTCGCCAGCAGGTTCCTGATCTGGCGCCGGCGCATCGACTCGATCGCGGGATCGTCCGTTTCGCCCTCGACGCCATGATTGGCGCTCAGATTGTGATCGCTGCCGTCCCGGTTGCTCTCACCATTGGCTTCGTTGTGCTTGTCCCGATAGCTCACCAGGTCGTTCAAGGTGAAGCCGTCGTGGCAGGTGACGAAGTTGATGCTGTGCAGCGGCTGCTTGCCGGCATGTCGATAGATGTCGGCGCTGCCGCAAAGCCGGCTCGCGAACGCCCCGGCCATGCCGCCATCGCCCCGCCAGTAGCGGCGCACGTCGTCCCGGAAACGGCCGTTCCATTCGGAGAAGCGCTGTCCCGGAAAGCTGCCCACCTGGTAGGCGCCGCCGGCATCCCAGGCTTCCGCGATCAACTTGACCCGATGCAGGATCGGATCCTCCGCAATCCGCTCGATCAGCGGCGGATCGGCCAGCAACTCGCCGTGCTCGCCGCGGCCGAGCACCGACGCCAGATCGAAGCGGAAGCCATCAACGTGCATCTCGGTGGTCCAGAAGCGCAGACAGTCGAGCACGTGATCGCGCACCACCGGGTGGCTGCAGTTGAGGGTGTTGCCGCAGCCTGAGTAATTCAGATATCGGCTACGCTCGGCGGGATCGAGAAGGTAATAGAGGCCGTTGTCGAGCCCGCGGTAACTGAGGGTGGGTCCGTCCGCATCGCCTTCGGCCGTATGGTTGAACACGACATCGAGAATGACCTCGATGCCGGCTGCGTGCAGCGCCCGCACCATGGTCTTGAACTCTTCGACCTGGCAACCTGGGTACGCTCGCGTGGAGTAGGCTTCCTTCGGCGCGAAGAACGCGGCGGTATTGTAGCCCCAGTAGTTGCGCAGCCGCCGGCCGGTCGTCACATCGATGGGCATAGAGGCATGCTCGGGGAACTCCTGCACCGGCATCAGTTCCAGCGCGGTGATCCCGAGCGACAGGAAGTAAGGGATCTTGTCGATCACCCCGAGAAACGTTCCAGGGTGGGTCACGCCGGAGGACCCGTCGATGCTGAAGCCGCGCACGTGGGTTTCGTAGATGATCGTATCTTCCCAGGCATGCCCCGGGGGACAATCGTTCTGCCAGTCGAACTCCTCGGTTTGCGGCACCAGGCACCTGACGCCGGCGACCGCGGGCTCGACGTCTTCGCCGTCGGCCCAATGCGCCGTTCCCACCAGCGCCTCGGCACAGGGGTCGAGCAATACCTTTGCGGCATTGAATCGGTGCCCGCGGTCCGGCTCGTACGGTCCAGCCACCCGCCATCCGTAGGCCGCTCCCGGCGGCAGTCCGGTCACGGCCACGTGCCACACGTCGCCGGTCCGCTGGCACGCCGGATCCAGGTCGACGACCCGGCGGACCGTGGCCGGCGAATCCGCCGAGCACAACAGCAGCGACACGCCGGTAGCGTGGCGGCTGAAGACGGCGAAATTCCAGCCGTGCGCGGTCATCGAGCAGCCGAGCGGCATCGGCCGTCCGGGCAGCGTGTCGAGGTTCCAGCCCCCCTCAGCCATGCGCCACGATCGCCCGCATGACGTCCCGACGGCTGATGACCCCCACCAGCCGGCCTTCCTCGACCACCGGGTAACGCCGGTACGCGACGGTGATGAAACGCTGTGCGAGGCTCAGGACGTTGGCATCCGCCGCGACCGTCGCCACGTCACGGCTCATGAACTCCTCCACGCGGCCGGCCTCGCGCTCGTCGTGATAGCCGGAAATCACCAGCGTCTCCAGACAGTCGCGCTCCGTCAGCATACCGACCAGAGTGCCGAAAGCGTCGATCACCGGCGCACCGGACACCCGCCGGGACAGCAGCAGGCGCATGGCCGCGAGCACATCCATGTCGGGGCGCAACGTCAGCACGTTGGTACTCATGAAGTCACCCACCCGCAGATTCTGCGGCAGCATCATCGCGCACATGAGCGCCTCTCATTGAAGTTCATTGCAACCCGTGGGCCAGCCAAAGCGCCGAACTTCCTTCCGCGACAGCGGCGGAACTCCGGCGCGCTGGAGGCTCCCACGGAGCTGGCTGGTGGAAGCGCCCTGGCGCACGACTCAGCCGGCCCGCCGACGGCCGCGCCGCCGAGACGGCTCCGCGGCGCCGAAATCGTCGAATGCGATCTGCGCGTCGTCGACCCCGAGGTCCTTCAGCAACCCGATCACCGCCGCGTTCATCACCGGTGGTCCGCAAACGTAGTACTCGCAGGTTTCCGGCGCGGGGTGATCCTGCAGGTACCGGTCGTAGAGCACGTCGTGAATGAAGCCACAGGCGCCCTCCCACCGATCGCCGGGGAGCGGGTCGGACAGGGCGACGTGCCACGTGAAGTTGTCGAAGCGTGCGGCAAGGTCGTCGAACAGCTCGGCATAGAACAGCTCTCCGAGACTGCGCGCGCCGTACCAGAACGACAGGGTCCGGTCGGTGCCGATTCGAAGAAGCTGATCGAGAATGTGCGAACGCATGGGCGCCATGCCGGCGCCGCCGCCGACGAACACCATCTCCCGCTCCGTCTGCTGAGCGAGAAACTCACCGAACGGGCCTGTCAGAGCGACCCGGTCACCTTCGCCGCGCTTGAACAGGTAAGACGATACGATGCCGGGCGGCACCTGGCGGTCGGCATCCGCCGGCGGCGTGGCGATGCGGACGTTCAACATCAACTGGCGCCCTTCGCCGGGGTAGTTCGCCAGCGAATAGGCGCGGGATTCCGTCGCATCGCTCGTCGACCGGTAGCGCCAGAGGTCCAGCCGGTCCCATTCCGGGCGGTACGCCTCGTCGATGACGAAATCCCGAAAGTCGACTTTGTGCGGAGGCGCCTCGACCTGAACGTAGTTCCCGGCACGAAATTCGAAAGCCGCGTCCGGCGGCAGATCGAGAACCAGCTCCTTGATGAAGGTGGCGACGCTGCGGTTGGAGCGCACCACGCACTCGTAGCGCTCGATCCCGAGGACCTCGGCCGGAACGCGGATGTCGAGCGGCTGCTTGACCACGAGTTGACAGGCCAGACGCTCGTGGGCGGCAGCCTGGCGCGGCGTGACAAGTGCCCGTTCGGTAGGCAGCAGCGCCCCGCCGCCCTGAAGCACCTTGACCCGGCACTGGCCGCAGGTGCCCCGCCCGCCGCAGGCGGAGGGCAGGAACAATCCGTGATCGGCGAGGCCTGCGAGCAGCGTCCGCCCGACGCTGATCGGCAGCAGCCGTTCACCACCATTGACGTCGACCTCGACGTCGCCACTTGCCACGAGTACGTAGCGCGCAGCGACGACGAACACGGTCAACACCATCACGATCGCGGCGAACGCCGTTACGGCTACGGTCAGCTCAGCCATGCCCGATCCCTGCCCATCAGAAACGAAGCCCGGAGAACACCATGAACCCCATGGCCATGAGGCCGGCGCAGATGAAGGTGATGCCCGCACCCTGCAAGCCCGCCGGCACGTCGCTGTAACGCAGCTTGAGACGCAGACCGGCCAGCACCACGATGGCCAGCGCCCAGCCGACACCGCTGCCGAATCCGTAAACCACGCTTTCCGTCAAGGTGTAGCGACGCTCGGCCATGAACAGCGAAGCGCCCAGGATCGCGCAGTTGACGGCAATCAGCGGGAGAAAGATGCCCAGAGACTGATGCAGCACGGGGAAGAACCGGTCCAGCGCCATCTCCAGCACCTGCACCACGGCTGCGATCACGCCGATGAAGCTCACCAGCGCCAGGAAGCTGAGATCGATGTCGCCATGACCCGCCCACACCAGCGCTCCCGGTCTCAGAACGTAGGCGAGCAGCAGGGTGTTGAGCGGCACGGTCACGGTCATGACCACGATCACCGCTCCCCCCAGACCGAGCGCCGTATCCGTGCGCCGCGACAGCGCCAGGAAGGGGCAGATGCCGAGAAACAACGCCAGCACCAGATTCTCGGTAAAAACCGACTGGGCGAACAGACTGAGATAGCCGCTCACGCGCCCGCCTCGGATCTGTGCACGTGACGGATGCGGAACTCGGGCGCTTCGACCTGCTCCACACGCCAGGTGCGGATCGCCCAGATCATCAGCCCGACGATCAGAAACACCCCGGGCGGCAGAATCATCAGCCCATTCGGATAGTACCAGCCGCCGTCCCGAACGAGGGGCAGCACCGTCAACCCGAAGAAGGTCCCGGAACCGAGCACCTCCCGGATCGCGGCAATGCTCAGCAGGGCGAGGCTGTACCCCAGACCGTTGCCCAGGCCGTCGAGAAAGCTCGCCGTCACGCCGTTCTTCATGGCAAACGCCTCGATCCGGCCCAGGACGATGCAGTTCGTGACGATCAGGCTCACGAACACCGACAGCACCCGGCTGGTGTCGTAGGCGTACGCCTTGAGAATCTGGTCGACCACGATGACCAGAGATGCCACGATGGTCATCTGCACGACGATTCTCACGTTGTCGGGAATCTGCTGGCGAATGGCGCTGATCACGGCGCCGCCGAAGGCGAGCACGCCCGTCACCGCGAGACTCATCAGCAGCGAGGGCCACATGGCGGTCGTCACGGCCAGTGCCGAGCACAGCGCCAGGATCTGGTAGGTAATCGGGTTGTCGTCGATCAGCGGCTCGCTGATCAGCGTCTTCGCATCGGACGTCATGCCTTCTCCTCGGCGCGTTCGCGCAACCGCTGCAGAAATGGCCCGAAGCCGTGATCCCCGAACCAGTAGCGCAACAGATTGGTGACGCCACGGCCGGTCATCGTCGCGCCGCTGATGCCGTCGACCTGGTAGCGCCGCCGGGCTCCGTCGGGCTCCGCGCTGCGGCCCTTGGTCACCTCGATGGCAGGCTCGCCACGCTCGTCGTAGACCCGCTTACCCGGCCACTGCGCCAGCCAGCGCGGGTTGTCGATCTCGCCGCCGAGACCGGGTGTTTCACCATGCCGGTAGAAGCGCAGCCCGACGACGGTGCTCGCGTCGGGCTCGAGGGCGATGTAGCCGTAGAGCGTCGACCACAGGCCGTAGCCGTAGACCGGCAGAATCATCATCTCGAGCGCGCTGTCGTCGTAGAGAAAGTACCCGACCACATAGCGCGGACGGGACTTGATCACCGCGATGTCCAGGGCCGGCGGCACGGCAACGCGCGTAGCCGCGACGCCCGTGCCGCCCTCGCCCAGCACCGCCGCCGCATCCAGATCCGGCGCGAAGTCGCCCGCCGCCAGATCGATGACCCGCGCCTCGATGTCGGCGAACCGTCGCGCCACGTCGCCGCCCGATTCCAGCAGGCCGGCAGCAGCCAGAATGTTCTCCTGGCGGTTCCGCTCTTCGTTGGCCCGCTGCTGTGGGCGCAGCATCATGGCCGAGCCGGCGACGAGCACTGCGCACACCAGGCTGACGAGCGCCGGCACCAGCAGGGTCTTGGCGAGACTGTTCCGGGGCTGACGCCACAGCCATCCCACCCAACCGCCGGCGGATTCCCGTTGCGGCTCAGACATGGCGGCGCGCCTGCTTGCGGACGTGAAAGTGCACGACGACCTGATCGATCAGCGGCGCGAACAGGTTGCCGAACAGAATCGCCATCATCACGGCCTCCGGGAACGCCGGGTTCATGACCCGGACGATCACCGTGAACGTTCCGATCAGCAACCCGAACCACCATCTGCCGACATCGGTCTGAGCCGCCGTCACGGGATCCGTGGCCATGAACATCATGCCGAACGCGAAGCCGCCCAGCACCAGATGCCAGTGCCACGGCAGATCCGCCATCGCTCCGGCCGCGGGGCCCAGCGCGTTGAAGAGCAGAGCGCTGATTGTCATTCCCAGGAAGACCCCGGCGACGATGCGCCAGGAGGCGATACCGGCGTACATGAGAAATGCGCCGCCGAACAGGCAGGCCAGAGCCGAGGTTTCGCCGATCGAGCCCGGAAGGTTTCCGAGGAAGGCGCTCCACCACGTGTAATCCGCCTGCAGCACGCCGCCGAGGCCGGACTCGGCAGCCACGGACAATGGCGTCGCCCGCGTGAAGCCGTCCACGGCAACCCACGGGCCGGTGCCGGAAATCTCTGCTGGGTAGGCGAAGTACAGGAATGCACGCCCGAGCAGGGCGGGATTCAGCAGATTCTTGCCGGTGCCACCGAACACCTCCTTGCCGATGACGACGCCGAAGGAGATGCCCAGCGCGACCTGCCAGAGCGGCACGGTCGGCGGCAGAACTAGGGCATAGAGCAGCGAGGTGACGAGAAAGCCTTCGTTGACCTCGTGGTTGCGCACCGTGGCGAACAGAACTTCCCACGCACCGCCGACCGCGAGCGTGACCAGATAGATGGGCAGGAAGTACAACAATCCGTGCACCACGCTGGCGAGTACCGCCCCGGGCTCGTAGCCCAGGCCGAGCGCGGCCATCACGGCGCCCCGCCATCCCGGCGCCGCCGCCAGGTTCAGCTCGGCCATGGCCAGACTCGCCTGATGACCCGTGTTCCATACCCCGACCAGCGCCGCGGGCGCTGCCGCCAGCACCACCAGAATCATCACCCGCTTGAGATCCGCGCCGTCGCGGACATGGGGCGCGACACGGGTGCGGTCGGCGGGCGTGTAGAGCAGGGTGTCGATCATCTCGAACAGCGCGCCGTAACGCTGCAGGCGACCGCCCTGGGCGAAGTGGGGCGCGAGCCGATCGAGGCTGCGGCGCAGCGCACCCATCAGCCGTTGCGCTCGATCGAGCCCAGCACGTCACGCAGCGCCGGGCCGAACTCGTACTTGCTGCAGCACACGAAAGAACACAGCGCCAGATCCTCCTCCTCGAGTTCGAGGCATCCCAACAAGCGGGCTGTCTCGGTATCACCCACCAGCAGCGCCTTCAGCAGCGGCGTAATCAGGAGGTCGAGGGGCATCACCCGCTCGTAGCTGCCGATGGGCACCATGGCTCGCGGGCTGCCGCGCTGCGACGTACTCATGGGGAAATGCCGGCGGCGAACCAGGCTCGACGCGAACATCCGGCTCGCCGAGAACGTGCGCAATCCGGGTGCCAGCCATCCCAGGAAGCGGCGCCTGGCGATTTCGGGCAGCACGCTCACCTGCTGGTGGTAGCGTCCCAGAAAGGCCACGGGATCCACGGCGCGACGCCCGGAGAGCACGGAACCGGACACCAGCCGGGATGCACCGTCGTGGAGAGCGCCTGCCAGGAGGTCGCGCACGTTCGCGCCCAGGCGTGAGCGCACCAGGCGTGGTTCGCGAACCCGAGGGCCGGCCAGCGCGATCACCCGGCTCGGGTCCAACCGCCCGTCGACGAACAATCTGCCGATGGCGATGACATCCTGGTAGCCGACGTACCAGACCCGCCGGTCTCCCTGTCGCACCGGATGGAGGTGGTGAATGTGGGTACCGGCGAGCCCGGCGGGATGAGGGCCGGCGAATGCCACGGGCTCGATCCGCTCCACGTCCGCGTCGACGTTCGGACCGCCCTCCGCCGCACAGAGGAATACGGTGCCCGCGGTGAGCCGGGTCAGGATCCGCAGACCATCCTGGAAGGCCTGAGGCGAGTCGCCCACCACCACCGCCGGATCGGGCGCCAACGGCTCGGTGTCGATGGCGGTGACGAAAACCGCCGGCGGATCGTCGGCCGCTCCAGGTACCCGGCCGCCAGGTCGCGCTCTGAATGCCATCCACAGGCCGGACTCCAACAGGCGGCGTCGAACCACCGCGCCATCCAGGCCCTCCAGGGCGGAGCGCGGCCACGCCGGGAACGACCGCTCGTCGTCGTCGCCCACTTCCACCACGAGAGACTCGAGCCGGCGTCGCGCCCCTCGATTGACGGCCACGACCGTTCCTCCAGCAGGCGAGGTGATCAGCGCGCCGGGGTTGGCGCCATCCTCGATCAGAGGCTGCCCCAGGGCGACATGATCGCCCTCCGAGACCAGCACGGCAGGTTTCATGTCGACGTAGTCGCTCGCCAGGACGGCCACCGAGCCCACCGTCGGACCATCGTCGATGATCTGTCGCGGCGAGCCGGATATCGGCACGTCGAGCCCCTTTCTGATCCTGACGACCCTCGCCATGGCGACCTGTTCGACTCCTCCGCCGAGTCTCCACCCACGACCAGACGCTACGACCTGTGCGCCGGATGCAGGTCAATACCTCGATGGCGATCCGGCGACGGTCTTCAAGGTGAGTCGCTTCCGGCTCCCTCGGTCAAGCGCGCCGTCGGCTCGGTCCCGAGTGCTGCCACCGCGCGCCCCGACACCAGCCCGTCGATCAGCCTCAGGCAGGCTCGGGGATCCCGCAGGAAGGGGTGATGATCGCTGTCCGGGAAGACGTTCAACCGCCACCACGGGTGGCCGGCAGCGGCGCGTTCGACCGCCGCGAGCGGCGCCATCACGTCACGGCCGCCGTGGATGAACAGGACGTCGATGCGCCGGGGCAGCGATTCGAGGTCGGCGAGGGCATCGTAACGATAGACGACCTCCCACAGCGAGGAGGTGGCGGAACGCCAGTTGTGTTTGACCAGATCCTCGGCCACCTCGCGGGGCACGTGACGGAGGAGATAGGGCAGAAGTCGGCCCAGCAGGCGCCGGGTCATGATGCAGGTGGCGGCCGCCAGGACCACGTTGGTGGCGAGGAACCCGGCACGCATCGGCCCGTGCCGGTAGTGCTCGTAAGCGTCGCGCTGGCCAGTGAAACACGGCATGCCCAGCAACGCGAGCCCGCCGACCCGCTCCGGTTCGCGTGCCGCATAGGCGATGGCCAGCAAGGCGCCGAGCGAATGACCCACCAGCGTCACGCGGCCGTACGGCCGCAGAACTTCGGCCAGCGACTGCACATGGCGCTCCACGCTGTAGCGGGCCCATGGCCGCGGCGAGTCGCCGAAGCCCAGCAGGTCCACCAGAACGACGCGGTAGCGGCGCTCCAATGCGGCGACCCGGGAAGACCAGTAGCGGGTGGTACCGCCGAGACCGGGGAGAAACACGACGGTTGGGCCGTCGGCCAGGCTGCCGCGGACTTCCGCGTGCAACGGGCCGATCACGGGGTCCCTGCGCGGCTGCGATCTGACCCTCGGGCCGTGGCCACCGAGCCCGCCAGCGGCGCCATCGATAACGGGCCCAGAACGGCGAGCAGAATCGTTACGGATACCAGCGCGAGGAACGCGGCGTGCCCCACGTGACCCTGGGCGCTGCCGAGCGTGGCTATCACCAGCGCGACCTCGCCCCGGGGGACCATGCCGAGCCCGATGAGCCAGCGTTCCCGGGCGCCGTTCACCACAGCGCCGAGCAACCCTCCGAGCGTCTTTCCGGCAACCCCGGCGAGGAACAATCCCGCCAGGAGCCAGCCCGCGCCCGGCTCGACGAGGCCACGCCAATCAGCCTGCACGCCGATCATGACGAAGAAGAACGGCATGGTCGCCCACACCAGCGGCTCCAGCACACGGGTCGTTCGCTCGCGCTCGCTGCGCCCCAGACCATCGCCGACACCGAGACCGGCAAAGAATCCGCCCGCCACCGCGGACAGGCCCCAGCGGCTCGTCAGCGCAGCACCCAGAACCACGACAAGCACCGCCCACCCGCCCCGCAGCCACGACCCCGACCGGATATGAAGCCATTTCCAGCGCCGGGTGACGATCCTCGCAATCCAGTACAGCGCGGCAAGCGCGACCAGCGCCTGCAGGACCAGCGCCAGCGTCCCGCCAGCGCCCTGCCCGTCGCCGAACACACCATGGACAGCCGCCAGCAGGTACAGGGCCAGCACGTCGTCGATCACCGCCGCCGCGATGATGATTTCTCCAACGCGATGCTCTACCAGCCCGAACTGCTCCAGCACCTGCACGCTGATGCCGATGCTGGTAGCCGTCAGTGCCAACGCGACGTACCAGCGCTCCGGGACCTCGGAGCCATTCCACCAGGCGACTGCGAAGGCGCCGCCGAAGCTGAACGCGATGCCGAGCAGGGCTACCGCGACGCCGGACCAGCCGGCGTCCTGCAGCCGGTCGACCCCCAGTTCCAGGCCTGCCAGGCCGAGCAGCAGCAGGACGCCGAGCTGACCCAATTGATGCAGCACCGGGCCGTGCTCCACCAGCCCCAATACGGCACCACCCAGCAGCACGCCGAGCAGAACCTGCGCTACCGCGTTGGGAAACCGCCAGCGCTTGCTCGCCCAGCCGAGTGCCGCGCCGAGCAGGAGCACAACCAGCACATCGAGAGCCTCGCTCAGCGGCATCATCAGGCTCCCGACCGCCGGCGCTCCGGCGCGGAAGCTGTCGCGTCCCGGTGACAGCGACACCAGGTGCACTCACAACCCTGGACGGGATCCGCGTGACCCAGCAACGGGCGGCTGGGCAACCACCGGGCAACGGCCAGCTTCCAGGCCGCCGGCGCGTAGATGCGCTGTAACAGCACGCGCGGATCGCCACCCGCCACGGCGCGCCTGATCACGAAACGCCGGCCGCGATCGCCCAGAACCTCGAACAACCGCCGATTGACCAGGCTGACGGCATTGAGCCCAGCGAGGCGTGCGCGCCAGGCGCGATCGTAGGCTTCCGGCGAGCCACCGCCACGCCCGGCCAGGTAGCCGGAAAGCAGCGCGTAGCGCAAGCCGAATCCGAACAGCCCGTCCTGAAATCCGGGGGCTTCGCCGACGTAGAGATGGTCACCGACGGAGGCCGTGGCAACCCGATGAAAGTTGCCGCTGCCGCCGAAGCGTCTGGGGTCACGCCACTGCAATCCCACGGTCCGGCGGAAGAACGCCACGGTCCGCTCGACGTACTGCCGTTCGTTGTGAAAATCGGCGAACATGCAGGTTGCGATCGTGCCGCGCCCACGGTCCACCAGCAGATAGCTGTAGCCGCCCGGCGCCAGCGCTTCCGACATAGCTCCGTAGCAGCCATCGGCCATATCGGTCTCGAACTGATAGCCGGCTGCTATGGCATCCGCCCGATGCGGGCCTTCCGCCACGATGCCGCCCGCCTCGAGCCGCCGCCGACGTTCGCTGAAGTGGATCTCCACGCCGGCCTGGAGCGCCTGGGCCTTCAAGCCCTGGTCCAGCGTACCGGCATCGCTGCCCCGTCGAACCAGATAGAAAATGGGGCGGCCGGAGCGTACCCCGTGAGCCCGCCCACCGGGGTCGAAGCAGACGAACTCGTATACCGGCCGGCAATCGAAGTTCGCGTCGATGCCGACACCGGCCAGTTCGTCGAGGACATCGGTGTCGGACGTCCAGTTCTCCAACCCCTGGAAGTCGCCGTGGAAGCGCATGCCGACATCGGGCCGTTTCTCGTAGACCGTCGCGCGAGCGCCGGCCGCCCGCGCGGCCAGCGCCGCGCTCAAGCCCGAAGGGCCGGCGCCGACCACCTCGAGGGTCGGCGCGTTCACGCGTTCCCCTGCCGGCCCGGTCACCGCCGCAGCGCCTGGGACCGGGCTTCGTCGATGCGCTCGAGCAGGCGATCGTACGCCGCGGTGAACTTCTCCAATCCTTCACGCTCGAGATCGGCCGCCACCCGATCGAGATCGATGCCGCACGCTGCCAGTGCGCGGGTGATCCGCTCGGCCCGAGTCATGGTCGCCTGGAGCCGCCGGGCGGGTTCGCCCCGCTGCCGATAGGCACTGAGGGTGGCCAAGGGTAGCGTGGTCACGGTACTCGGACCGACCAGCGGCTCGACGTACTTGAGTTCCGCGTAGGCCGGATCTTTGGCGCTGGTGCTGGCCCACAGCAGCCGCTGGCGCTGCGCGCCATTGTGCGCGAGCGCCTGCCAGTGAGCGGTGCTCTCCGCCGCCAGGAAGGCCGCGTACGCGCTGCCGGCGCAGGCGAGCGCGGCCTGTCCCCGCAGCCCGGCTGCCATCGTCCCTGGCGTGGCATCGAGCAACGCATCCACGTGCGTGTCGATGCGGCTGAGAAAGAAGCTCGCCACCGAAGCGACGCCGTCGAGCGGAAGACTCCGGGCAGCCCGGTCCACGAGTCCCTGGCGATGGCAGTCGACGACTTCCGCGTACCGCGCCGCACTGAACAGCAGCGTCACGTTGACGTTGATACCGTCGGCGATGAGGACGCGCACCGTCGGCAGTCCGGCGCTCGTTCCCGGCACCTTGATCATCAGGTTGGGCCGGTCGACGCGGTCCCAGAACCGGCGTGCCTGCTCGATGGTCGCTGCCGTGTCGTGCGCGAGGTGCGGTGACACCTCGAGGCTGACGTAGCCGTCAGCCCCGCCGGTACGGTCATAGACGGAACGCAGCAGGTCCGCCGCCCGGCGCACGTCGTCGATAACGAGGTGCTCGTAGATGGCTTCGGGGCCGGCCCCGGACCGCGCCTGCCCGGCGATGTCGTCCAGATACTGGTCCGTGCTTTCGACCGCCTGCGCAAAGATGGCCGGGTTGGTGGTCAACCCGCTCACGCCATCCCGCCGGATCAGGGTCTGCAACGTGCCGTCGTCGAGCCATTCGCGGCGCAGATCGTCCAGCCAGACGCTCTGCCCCAGTGCTTCGAGCCGGCGCAGCGGGTTCGTCACGACACCACCTCCGAATTCCGTTCCGTCTTCGCGCCGGCTTGCCCTTCCCGCAGCACCTCCACCGTAGCACGGCCGCCGTCCTCGAAAGTGACGCGCTGCCGCAGCAGGCCGAAGCCAGGGCGCACCCATTCGACACTCCGGAACTGCCAGCGACGCACCGCGACGCCGAACCAGTAGGCAGTCGCATCCACATCGCTCTCGATCACGTAGCCGCTGCCATCGACAGCGGTCTGGTCGGCACGTACCCGCCTGTCGACCAGTCTCACCACGATGCGCTTGCGGAACCGGGACGCCATACCCTCGCCCGTGCGCAACCGCAGCACCACGTCGTCGAGCACGGTTCCGGGAGACGCCTGCCCGGGGTAGCGGACCGCGGCACCCTCCACGGCAAACCGCCAGCCGTCCCGCGGCTCCGACGATTCGGGTCGACTCCCCGTCGCGAAGACGTTCATCAGCATGTCCGTGGCCCCTGGCTCACAGATCCAGCGAAAGCGGGACGCCGGCGACCAGTCGCCGCCCGGCGATCGCGAGGTCAGCTCGACCTGGACGGCCACGCGGCCATCCTCCAGTCGCCGCAGCGCGCCCACTCCCAGGCGGGACACCTCGACGATGTCTCCGCGGGCATCTTGGACCGTCCGCAGATAGACGCGGCCCGCGACCGCCTCCATCAGCGTGCTCGGGGCCTGCCCGGGGCCGGCGGCGCAAGCGGCCCAGCCGATCACCAGCAACGGCCCTGCGAGGCCCGACTTCCCCCAGGGTCCGGACGTCATGCTCCGATCTCCGGCTGCGCGGGCGCCGGCGCGTCGCCCGGCCAGCGCCACTCGCGCACTTCGGGGAGATCCTCGCCATGCTCGACGATGTACTGAGCATGCTCGATCAGCTTGTCGCGAACGAACTGCTTCAGATACCCCGCTGCGTGCGCCATTGCGGGCACGCGGTCGACCACGTCACCCACCAGATGATAGCGATCCAGGTCGTTGCGCACGGTCATGTCAAAGGGCGTGGTGGTAGAGCCTTCTTCCTTGTAGCCGCGCACATGCAGATTGCGATGATTGGTGCGGCGATAGGTGAGACGGTGGATCAGCCACGGATAACCATGGTAGGCAAAGATGATCGGCCGGTCCGTGGTGAACAGAGCATCGAAGTCCCGATCCGGCAGTCCATGCGGATGCTCCTCGCTCGGCTGCAGGGTCATCAGATCCACGACGTTCACCACGCGAATCTTGAGATCCGGCAGGTGTTCCCGGAGGAGCGAAACGGCCGCGAGAGTCTCGAGCGTCGGAACGTCACCCGCGCACGCCATGACGACGTCCGGCACGCTGCCCTGGTCATTGCTGGCCCAGCTCCAGATCCCGATGCCGGCGCTGCAGTGCTTGAGCGCCGAGTCGATGTCGAGCCACTGGGTCTGCGGCTGCTTGCCGGCGACGATCACGTTGACCCGATCCCGGGAGCGCAGACAGCCGTCCGCCACACACAGCAGCGTGTTGGCATCTGGCGGCAGATACACCCGGATGACATCTGCCTTTTTGTTGACTACGTGATCGATGAAACCGGGATCCTGATGGGAGAAACCGTTGTGATCCTGACGCCAGACGTGGGAGGTCAGCAGATAGTTGAGAGAGGCCACGGGACGACGCCAGGAAACCTCCGGCACGGCGACCTTCAGCCATTTGGCATGCTGATTGAACATCGAGTCGACGATGTGAATGAACGCCTCGTAGCAGGAGAACAGGCCGTGCCGGCCGGTGAGTAGATAGCCTTCCAGCCAGCCCTGGCAGACATGCTCGCTCAGGATCTCCATCACCCGGCCATCGGGAGACAGGTGATCGTCATCCGGCGACGACTCCGCCACCCAAGCTCGATCGGTAACCTCGAACAACGCCGACAAGCGGTTCGATGCCGTCTCGTCGGGCCCGAATACCCTGAAGTTGCGATGCCCGGCGTTGCGCTCCATCACGTCGCGCAGCATGCGGCCGAGCACGCGCGTGGCTTCCGCCGTCACCGTGCCCGGTGCGGGAACTTCCACGGCATACGGCCGACAGCCGGGCAGCAGCAGGTTCTTGAGCAGCACTCCGCCATTCGCGTGAGGATTCATGCCCATGCGCCGAGTGCCGCTCGGGACGAGCGCGGTTACCAGAGCCGTCGGAGCCCCGGCCTCGTCGAACAGTTCGTCCGGACGATAGCTCTTCAGCCAGGCCTCGAGCTGGGCGAGGTGTTCAGGGTTCTCGGCCAAGCCCGCCAAGGGCACCTGGTGAGCGCGCCACGTTCCTTCGCTCCGTTGTCCGTCCACCTCACGCGGGCCGGTCCAGCCCTTCGGGCTCACCAGCACGATCATCGGCCAGTGGGGCCGCTCGGTGCGCTCGGTGTGAGCGGATTCTCGCGCCCGCTCCTGAACGGCTCGAATCTCCTCGAGGACCCGGTCCAGCGTCGCCGCCATGGCCCGGTGCATGGTGTCGGGCTCCGAGCCTTCGACGAAGTGCGGCTGATAGCCGTACCCGATGAGCAGGCTCTCGAGCTCGCTGCGGGGAATCCGGGCCAGCACTGTCGGATTGGCGATCTTGTAGCCGTTGAGGTGCAGAATCGGCAGCACGGCGCCATCGCTCACCGGATTCAGGAACTTGTTCGAGTGCCAGGCCGCCGCCAGCGGACCCGTCTCCGCCTCACCGTCGCCGATCACGCAGGCCGCGATCAAGCTGGGATTGTCCAGGACGGCGCCGAAGGCGTGAGCGAGTGAATAGCCGAGCTCGCCGCCCTCGTGAATGGAGCCCGGCGTCTGTGGCGCCACATGGCTCGGCACGCCACCCGGAAAGGAAAACTGCTTGAACAGGCGCCGCATGCCGTCGGCGTTCCGGCCTACCTCGGGATACAACTCGCTGTAGCTGCCTTCCAGCCAGGTGTTCGCGACCATGGCCGGCCCCCCATGTCCGGGGCCCGCTACGTAGATCACATCGAGATCGTCGCGGCGGATGACGCGATTGAGGTGCGCGTAGATGAAATTCAGTCCGGGCGTGGTACCCCAGTGACCGAGCAGGCGCGGCTTGACGTGCTCGACCTGCAAAGACTCGCGCAGCAGCGGGTTGGCAAGCAGATAAATCTGACCGACCGACAGGTAGTTGGCGGCGCGCCAGTGCGCATCCAGGGCCAAGAGCTCGTCTGCACCCAGGGTCACTTCGGACACGTCATTGCTCCACATTGCTCCACGGAAATGGCTCCACGGAAAGCTCCACGGAAGTGGCTTTGCACCAGCTTACAACCTGTCAGCCAGATGCAGGTCAATGCTCTCGGTCTTCAGGGTTGACACGGCGACGCGCGTTTCCAGCGTGCCGCGGGGCGGGCCGTCCGCTGCGGCCGGCGCGGCGGCTAAAACCGATACCGGGCCGACACAGTCATCACCAGCACGTCGTGCTCTGGCTCGCTTCGACCCAGGGTAAGGAATCCTGGCACCGTATCGACGCCTACCTCGTCGAGCTGCCAGGCATTGCGGCGCAGCGTCTCGTAAGTCAGCCCCAGAACGAGGCTGAAGGCATCCGCCAGCCGATAGTCGGCACCGAGACGGGCCGTGTAGCGCTCGTCCTCGATTTCCGGTAGGGGCGAGGCAAGGCCCGGCAGATCCACCGAATTGTCGCTCTCGGCATCGGAGTATGTCAGATCGATCTCCAGGTCGAGGCGATCGATAAGATCGACGAATCGCACCCCGAACCCCACGGTAGCGTAGTCGTCATCGGCCTCGCCACGCCAGTCCGGCGGGCCGAATACCTGACTGTTGCGCTGATCCGTGCGGTCGACGCTGCGCAGCGCGTATCCGAACGCATCGACGTGTTCGCCAATCGTGGCGGAGCCTTCGATGCCGTAGCCCTGTTTCCAGCGTCTGGTGCGGCCGATGCGGGTCTGATCGTAGTCGCTGCGCGCGGACTGTCCCGTCACCGTGATCTCGGCCCAGGGCGCCGGGAACACGGTCAGCGTGACGCGCACCGACTGCTCGTCCCGGTCGGCCACGTCGAACCAACGCATGAGCGGGTTCTGCGGCGTACCGCCGGCCGCCACGGGTTCAACGCCGGAAGCGTCCCGATCGGCGTGCTTCAGTTCGAGCTTCAGCTCGCCAAAGCCCAGCCTCGAGCGCATCTCCCCCCAGATACGATACTCGTCGGTGCTCGGATCCGCCCCATAGTCCCGATCGTAGCGCTCGTACGCCACGCCGCCGGCGAGCCGCCAGGCGGAATCGAACCGATATCGCACACTGCCGGAGAGGGTGTGCCGCGTCCAACTCAGCGGCTGGTTGCGCACGACGCCGGCGGTGAAGGTGTCCGTCACCACCTGGGTGAAGGCATCGATCTCGGTATCGTTGTCACGCACCTCCGCGCGATAGTCCAGACTTGTCGTGAGGCCGGCGACCGGCGGGTCGTAGCGCAGCCGCGCGTCGACGGAAAGCACCGTCGCCTCGGCCTCCGCCGACCGGCGAGGCAGCGGCGCGAGAAGTGCAGCGTTGGCCGTCGGTTCCAGCAGATCGTCGTCCTGATACTGGTAGCCGATGCTCGCGGTTCCGGAGAGGTGAAACCGGCTCGCCAGCCTGCCCGACCCGGACAGGGAAAGTCGGTGGAACTGGTTGTCCGGCGCCAGCGCCAGCGTGCCTCGGTCGGCTCCGGGGGCGACGGCCGAGAAGGGATTCTCCCAGGTCAGCGCATCGTGCTCGTTGCGGAACAGGGAGCCGTAATAGGCAGCTTCCACATGCCATGCGTCGCGCTCGTACCGCACACCGGCGTCCACCGCATGGGAGCGGTAATCCGCCGGCGCCAGCAGCTCCGCGGAATCGACCAGGAACGCGGCCCCCGCGACCCGTTCGCCGTCGCGGCGCTCGTGGCGATAGCCGACGTAGTAGCTCCAGTGCTCGGCATCCTCGAGCCTGACACCGAGACCGGTCCGGTGGCGCCGGGATTCCACGTCGACGCTCGATAGGCTCGCTCGCAACTGCTCCATCCCATCGGCGGCAGTCGCGCGTACCCAGCCGCCAGGCAGCGTCAGGTCGCCACCGCCAATCCCCAGGAACGGCGTGAGCGAGTTGTCGAAGTCGTGATCGACCAGGCTGTCACGCAGGAAGCTGATCTCGTAGCGGCCCTGCTCACCGCCCTCCAGCGTCAACGACCGCGTTCCCAGGTCGAGATCGCGGGCGACCGCCTTCCAGTATCGGGCTGCCGTACCGTTCCAGGAAACCTCCGCTGCAGCATCCAGAAAGGCGCCTCGGCCGGTGAGCCCGTTGTGTTCACCGAACTTCACGGCATTCTCGTTCACGTACCCTGCCCCCGCCCGCACCGAACCCGATACCCCGGCGCCCGGATCAGGACAGAACCGGCATCGCCAACGGCTGGTGTCCACGTCCTGTGGGGGGGCTGCCAAAAGTGGCCCGCCGTACAGGACGACCCAGGTCAGCACCAGCGCGACGAGAGCGATTCGGTTCATCAGGCGGCACCCCCTCAACGCAGCAGATTGGCACCCGACGGATGGTTGGAGCCGTGCACCCGGGCGTGACAGTTGACACAGCTTCCGCCCAGCAGGAACGGCGACGGCCGCTCACCCGGCAGGCTGCGGCCCGTGCGGGCGATACTGGGATGCCCGGCCCGCGAGTGACAGTCCTGGCACAGCAGCGGCGGCGCTTTCGCGAGCAACCCTCGATGCACCGAGCCGTGTGAGCGATGACACAGCGAGCAATCCTCCGCAGCCGGCACGTGCTCCCAGAGGTATGGCCCGCGCAGTTCCTCGTGGCAGCGTTGGCAGGTGGCGTTCAGGGTTGGTTCCGTGAGCAATCCGGGCGCCGCCGCCCGATGTACCGAGTGGCACTCGGCACAGGCCATCTCCCCCTCACGTACCGGATGGTGGTAAGCGCGCTGCAGTTCGGCACGTACCATCAAATGACAGCCGTAGCAGGCTTCGGCCTGCTCGGCAGCGGATGCCAGCATGGGATCTTCCCGGGCGTGGGACCTGTGACAATCGGCGCACGCCTGTGTCTGCGCATCGTGGGCGCTGCCATGCCAGCCGCCACTCATGTCCGCTCGGTGGCAGTCGAGGCACACGCCATTCTGCAGCGCCAGCGGAAACGGCTGGTCGCTGCCGAAATTCAGGATCGGCGGCCGTGCCTGGCCCGGCCGGAGGCGTCCCGCGTGATGCGCGCCCGGACCATGACAGCCCTCGCATTGCAGTTGCGCGAACGGCGTGTCCGGATCGTCCCGCACGGCGTGCCGAGTGGCAAAAAACGACAGCACGTCCGGGCTATCGTGGCAACGCAGGCAGGTGTCCGCGCCCTCCCGGCTGTATTCGGAGGGCGCGAGTGGGGTCTCGGCTGCGGCTGCCGCCGCCGGATCGCTCGCCGTCAGTAGCGTCAGCACGGCCGCCAGCCACCACCCACAGAGGAACGCGCGTCCGAACCACATGGCGCGCCGCCTATCGGGCCTCGGCCAGGCCGTGCACGACGTTCACGTCGGCAATGCGGCCGGCACCATGACAGACCTCGCAGCTCTCGATGACGGTGCCGGCATCGACGTCTCCCTGCAGCACTACGAAGCCCGACGTACCGGTGCCAGAAGCATCCGTTCCAGGCATCTCCAGGCTGAATCCGGCGCCATTGTCCAGCATGTGGGCCCTTGCCTGCAGAGTGTCGTGACAGGCCGAGCAGACGGCCGCCGTCGCCGTCAGGTTGCCGTCGTCGCGCGGATCCCCCGCCGAGCCATCCGCTGGGACGAAATCGCTGGTACCGAACGGGCTGGCCGTGCCCACGGTGGCCTGGGTATCGATGGTGGTGGCGAGCACGGAACTGGCAAGCGGCACGGCCTGAGAGCCGTCGACGTGGCAGGCTTCGCAATCGCTGGCCGCGGCAGGATAGGCCACCTCGCTGAAGTCATGCGGCGTATTGCGAAAACCATACACCTGGAACGGCCGTGTGCGCGGCGCGGCGCCGTGAATCGCGTGAATCATGCGCTTGAAGTCGATGGCGCGCTCCTCGAGCCCGTCCACGGCCGCCGCGTTGACGCCGTCTTCCGCAGCGTCCGGATCGGCGGGCCGCTGAGCAAGATCCGTGGCGTTGGCGTTGTGGCACAACACGCAAAGCTGTATCTCGTCCGTGCGGTTGTTGCCGTGGAAGGCCAGACCGTCGTTCTCGCCATGGCAGCTCCGGCATTTCGCCACGTCCACCACGGTCCGCCGCAGCTCGGGTTCGGCGTCGGTCACGGCGAAGAACTCGACGGCGCCCGTCACCGGCACCTGGTCGTCGTAGTCTCCGTCTGCGTCGAAGTCCGCCGCGGGGTGCCCTTCGATCGCTACGGCACCAGAACCCTCCAGGCCGGCTGGAATGGTCAGCGGAAGCACGGCAGTAAAGGTGCCGTCGCCATTGTCGCTGACCATGCCCGGATCGAGGAGACTGAAGGTTGCCGGACGTGCGGGCGGGCCCCCGGCTACCGCGCGGACATCCGGATCGAAGTTCGTGTAGTCGCTCGTGGGCCAGCCGAGATCCACGTTCAGGCTGGCACCACCGCCGGTGAATGCCGGGTCGCCGAGCACGTCGTAAGGTGCATTGCTGCGGGTCGGATCGGTGACGGAAAACCTGACCGAAGGCGTCTCGCCGGGGCCGGTGTTCATGACCTCGAGAATGTTGTAAGCGAAGCGCCGGGCAGCCTCGCTGGCGGGCATCCGGTGAGCGGCTTCCACGCTGCCGGCGATACGGTTCTCTGCATGACAGACCGTGCACTCGCTGTTGTCAAAGACCACGCCGCCGGCATGGTTCTCGCCGGTCTCGAACGACACGTCGTCATGACAGGAACCGCAGGCCGCGACGCTCGGCTGGCCGGCGAAGTTGCCGGCCTGCGGTGTTTGCGGATCGGCCGGATCGTGGCACTTGACGCAGTTCCTCACGTCCTGGGGATAACCGATGTTCGAGAAGTCGTGCTTCACGTCCCGGAACCCGTAGAGGGCGTACTCGCCGCCCTGCACCACGCTCGGCAGGTCGCGGCCGCGGTGGATCTTGTGAATCATCACCCGGAAGTCCACGGTATTGCCGCTGTTGGCATCCGCACTACCCGGGTTGTGGCAGGTGACGCACAGGCGCACGTCGTTGCGCGGGCCGCCGTGGGTGGCCAGGCCCCGATGGCATTCGTTGCAGGATTCCGTGGCGACCACTTCGTGGCCGGCGATGCCCGAGTTGACACCGCTGGACGGCTGCCAGGTGAAGACGGCGTTGTCCGGGACAGGTAGCTCGGCAGAGCGGACGGCAAGCGCCACCCGATGCGTCAGCTCCGGCTGGAACGTCACGCTGACCGGATCCGTGATGGTCGTGATGTCGTTGCCGAAGGAATAGGTATATGTACCGTCGCCGTGATCGGTGAGCTCGCCACCGCTGTCCGTGACGGCCTGGATCGCCGGCTCGGTGCCGGGTCCGACACCCGGCTGTTCAACCGTATTGAGGTAACTCTGCCAGCGATCGCTGTCCCCTTCCGTGCCGGGAACGAGCTTGGCGATGGTGAATTCCAGTGTGTCGGCAGGCAGTCCGGCGAAGGGCACACCGTCCTGGTCGTTCACCCAGAATTCCACGACGGGCCGGCCGTCTATCCGCGCGTCGACGACGTTCACTTCAAGCGCAGTCACCTCGCCGCGACGAACCACGATCTGGCCGGGATCTCCCGGCGGACCGGACGGCCCTGGCGGGCCGCGATCGCCATCACCACCGCAGCCGCCGACGGTCAAGGCAACGACCACAGCGCCTACGGTGCGCGTCAGCATCAACGAACATCCGAACGGGGCCATGATGCTTCCTCCCCTTCCAAACTGGAGTCGCGGCCCGTATAACCGCTAGGCGACGGGCCTGGCCATGTATTTCGAATCGGGCCTACGAGCCAGTCTGCGCGCCCAGATCGGCCGGCGTGAGTCCATCCGGCACCTCGTGAGCAACGCCGAAGTGGCAATCGATGCAAGTATCGCCGAACCGCTCCCTCCACTCCGGGGAATGCTTCTTGGCAGCGGAGCGCTCTTGCATGTCCAGCGCCATGGCATCATAGCTGTGGCACCCGCGGCACTCCCGGGAGTCGGAGGCGCGCATCTGCGCCCAGACCCTCATGGCCATTGCCGATCGTCGTGCTTCGAACTTCTCACGCGTGTCTATGACACCCAGAAAATGGCCGGGCAACTCTTTGAGGGTGGCTTGCACCTTGCGCACGAGCTTCGGCCCGAGGGCCGCGGGAACATGGCAGTCGGCACACACGGCGCGAACGCCCTTGACGTTCCGGTAGTGAGCGCTGCGCTGGTATTCCGGGTACACGAACGTCGCCATCTCGTGACACGACGTACAGAACGTCAGCGAATTGCTGGCCTCGAGGGACGCATGAAAGCCGATCCAGGCGACCACGCCGAGGGCGAAGGCGATCAGCGCGCCGACGGGCAGGCCCAGAAGCAAGCGACGCCGTCGCCACAGCCGAGATCCGCCTGTGCCCGTCACTCGACCGGCGCCCGCGTGACGTAGAACTCCACCAGGGCCTCCACATCCCGATCGTCAAGCTGCTCGACCGTCGGCGCCATCTTTTCGGGCTGCCAACGCTCGCCGGCTCGGAACTGCCGGAACGACTGCTGCAGATAGCCGCGCCATTGACCGGCCAGAATGCCGGCATCGTCGAACGCCAGCCCCCCACCTTCGCTGTGACATTTGGCGCAGAGCCGCTCGTGGAGTTCTTCACCCTGCTCCGCAAGCTGCCGGTCAGCCTGCTGATCGGGGACGATGAACACCTGCTCGGCAAAGTAGTCGGCAATCGCAGCGATCTGCGTGGCGTCGAGACCGTCCACCGCCTCGCACATGTCACCGACCAGGCCCCGTTCTGGGCCAGCCGGGTATTCCACTTCACCACAAGGGCGGTAACCGTCCTGGTAGGCATGAAGCTGAGCGTCGAGATAGAAGGCGGACATGCCGCCGATCACGGGTATGTCTTTCCACGCGCTGGCTCCGCCGCGCCCGTGGCAGCTCTCGCAGTCGTCTATGATCGCAGCGATGTCCTGGGCGGACGCGACCACACTTGCGGGTGCAATTGCTGCCGTCACCAGCAGCAGCAGAAACTCTTTCCCCATTCTCCCCATTGCTGCAATGGCTCCTGCCCTCCCGGCCAATCCACACACATGCTGCAACATGTGTCCCGCGCACGGGTCAAGCCCTGTGGGCCTACCGACACAATGCCGGGTCAGCCTCTACTGGCGATGCGTGCGCCGTCTTGCTCGCGCACGGCGTACGTATATGCCGGCGAGCGCTAGAACGATCAGCAACACCACGCCGCTGGTCAAAGTCAGAACCTGCGCGTCCATCTATCCTCCTGTCTGTCCTCCCGTCGCGAAACCGGTTTCCCGGCGCGGTACGAACATGGGGACCCGCGCCCGATACTCGCGGTACTGGTCACCGAACTCCGCCACCATGTCCCGTTCTTCCTTGCGGGCCAGCACGGTGTAGGCAACGACGATGACCGGAAACGCAACCACCGATACGATCGTCGGCCAGTGCACGATGCCTTCACCGAACACGATCAGGAACAATCCGGTGTATTGCGGATGCCGCATGCGGGCATACACCCCATCCGTCACCAGGCGATGCTCGTGCCTCGCCCGGTGCACGCGGCGCCAGCCGTCGGCCACCAGCGTCGCGCCCACGAACAGAATCGCATAGCCGAGAAACATGGCGACAAGATGGGCCGCGGGGGTGCCGAAAAGCTGCGCCCAGAGGTTTCCGCCCTCCGCCCAGCGAACGTCGAGACCAAAAAAACGCGCGAGAAAGTAAATGGTCAGGGGAAACCCGTACATCTCGGCATAGAAGGCGATGACGAACGCCTGCACGACCCCCGCCCGGCTCCACTCCTTCCAGGACTGAGGTGCCAGGTATCGATAGAGCAGCCACGAAACGACGGCAATGACGATTGCCGCGAGCCCCCACATTCCCACATGCATCAACCACCCCCGAGCGTTCCAAACATTGGTGGACGATGGCTACGTTAAGACCTGTATCCCGCACACAGGTCAATACCGGGGCTTCCCGGAGCCGCACCGCGGGTTGGTCGGAGGATGGCCGCGACGCCATCGCGCGGATCTCGGTCGCGACCAAACCCGCCGCGCCGATCGCCTTCTCACTGAGTCGATTGCGTGATCGAAGTAGCCATCGGCCTGTGGACCGGATCGATCGCAAACGTTTCCCCGAGGGGTGAGGCAACGGTCCGGCGTGTAGATCGACGGGCTGCCGACGCTGATCTGATCGGCGTGCGAGCGCAGTCAGAACCCCTCGGTGCAACACTATGCCTGCCCGGGTCCTGTCGCTCGTGACCTTCGGACCTTCGAGCCGCCCAGGCCCACGCGCGCCGGTAGACGCTCTACCCTACTCCGTGGTACACGTTCGCCGGACCGTACTGTGGAATTTCCCGTGAACAGATTCTGGCTTCCAACCGCCGTCGCGTTGATCGTGGCTGGGCTGTCCTACGGCGTGTTCGAGGCGACTCGACCGTCGCCCGTGCCCGACGGTTTTCTGTACGGCAACGGTCACGTCGAGGGCACGGAGGTTCGGGTGTCCTCAGAGGTTCCCGGCAGAGTCGTCGAGCACCGGCTCGAGGAGGGCAACCAGGTCCTTCGCGGCGACACGGTGGTCGTGATCGAATCGCAGTCCAGCATCGACCTGCTACAGGCCGCACAGGCCGAGCTCACCGCGCTCCAACAGTCGCGCGGCTCCCTGGAGTCCCAGCGTGAGCTCTGGGAGCATCACGCTGAGACGGCGGCCCGCCAGCGCGCCCGTGTCCGTGATCTGCGGGCGTCGGCCCTGGCGAGCGACAGCGACGTAGACCAGGCCGAGAACGCTCTGGAGGAAGCCCGGCAGCAGGCCCGCGCCCTGAAGGCCCAGAGCGCGGCCCTGCAGGAGCAGATCGCGGCCGCCAAGGCCCGCGTCGGGTTGGCCGAAACCCGCCTCTCCAACCATGACATCGAGGCTCCGGCCGACGGAACCGTTCTCATCCGGGCGATAGAAGTCGGCGAGGTCGTGCAGCCGGGCGCGCCGCTGGCACTCATCGTCGATCTCGACCGCCTCGAGTTGAAGGTGTACGTTCCAGAGCGCTATATCGGGAAGATCCGTCTCGGCAATCCGGCCAGGATCGCCGTCAACGCCTTCCCCGATAGATTCTTCGATGCCCAGGTCAGCCGAGTGGACGACTACGCCCAGTTCACCCCGCGCGACATCCACGTTCCCGAGGAGCGTACCCGGATGGTCTACGGCGTTACGCTGGCACTGGAGGACAGCGGCGGACGTCTCAAGCCTGGAATGCCGGCGGACGCTTGGATACGCTGGGACGACGCGAAGAGTTGGGCGTCATGCTGTCCTGCACCGTAGCCCGTCCGTGGCCGAGACCGAATCCCCCATGATCGACCTCCGGCGCGCAGGGCGCCGCTATGGTGAGCACTGGGCCGTGCGCGATATCGACTTGACGATTCAACGCGGGGAGATGTTCGGCATCGTCGGAACAGATGGCGCCGGCAAGACCACACTGCTGCAACTCTGTGCCGCATTGCTCGACCCGACGGAGGGCCGTTGCACGGTGCTCGGCTACGACACGGTCCGCGAATCAAAGGCCGTCACGTCGCGCATCGGCTACATGTCCCAGGGCTTCACACTGTACGACCGGCTCAGCGTGGCCGAGAACCTGCGTTTTTCCGCCGGGCTGCGAAACCTGTCGGCGCGGGAATTCACCGACCGCAGCCAGCGGCTGCTCGACATGGCGGGCCTGAGGGAGTTCGAGTCCCGCCTCGCCGGAAAGCTGTCTGGCGGCATGCGGAAGAAACTCGCTCTGTGTCTGAATCTTATTCACGAACCCGACCTGCTCATTCTCGACGAGCCGGGGCTCGGCGTGGACCCGCTATCCAGGCGGGAACTGTGGCGTATGCTGGAGGCATTCCGCGAGCGGGGTGTCACGGTGGTCGTCGCGAGCTCGTACATGGACGAGGCAGAACGCTGTGACCGGGTGCTGCTCCTGCAGATGGGCCATCCGATCGGCACCGACCGCCCGGAAGCACTACGCCTAGCCGTAGCTGGACGTGTTTACGAGATCGTCACCAATGACCCGACGAGAGTTGCGGGAGAACTGTCGAGCCGCTACTCCGCGCAAGGAATCCAGGTGCTGCCGGATCGCGTACGATTCCAGCACGGCTCGACGGAAGCACCAGGGCCCGACCCGCGACTGGATTCGATGGGAGCACGTACGGCAGACGCGACCCTGGAAGATCTCTTCGTTTTCCACAGCAATGAACACGCGGAACCATTTGCTGCATGGGGCGAGTTACCGAACGTCGAGACGCCTGGCGCCATCGAGGCCGACGATGTCAGCGTCACGTTCGGAGGGTTCAGAGCGGTGGATCATGTGTCGCTCGTAGCGGAGCCCGGCACCCTGCTCGCTCTGCTCGGCCCGAACGGCGCCGGCAAGACCACGCTGATCCGCGCACTCTGCGGACTGCAGCCGATCAGCAGCGGCGAAGCCAGGATTGCCGGCACGCCCGTCACGACGGCAGCCACGTCGGTCCGACAACGAATCGGCTACATGTCGCAGCGTTTCTCTCTCTACCCGGACCTCACGGTCGGTGAGAATATGGAATTCTTCGCCGCTGCCTACGGACTGACCGGCTCCGCGTCCGAGTCAGCGATCTTCCGGGCACGAGCGCTGACCGGGCTCGAACCCGTTGCGCCTGGAACGCGGGTAGAAGCGATGTCCGGAGCCACCCGTCAGCGCTTGGCGCTAGCCTGCAGCGTGCTGCACGAGCCGGCGGTCTTGTTTCTCGACGAGCCGACCTCCGGCGTGGACCCGTTGTCCCGATTCCGCTTCTGGCAGCTCATTCGCGCTCTCGCTTCGGCAGGAATGGTCATCGTCGTGACGACCCACTACCTCGAAGAGGCAAGATACTGCGATCGCATCGGTCTGATGGACCGCGGCCGGCTGATCGCCCTCGGATCGCTGCCGGAATTGCGACGCCAGACGGCAAGCGGCGATACTGACTCCGTCGAGACCGTGTTCCTCAACGCCTTGCGCCGCCCGGGTGTGGCGCCGTCATGAAGCCTGCTCGAGTCATCACACTCATCGGCAAGGAAGGCCGGGAACTGATCCGAGATCCGATCACTCTCGGCCTGTGTGCCGTCATGCCGCTGATCATGCTGTTTCTGTTCGGCTACGCGGTAAACCTGGATGTGGAAAACGTGGCCATGGGGGTCTACGACGAGGACCGCACGCCCGCCAGCCGAGATCTGACCGAACGCTTCGCCGCCACCGACTACTTCGACCTGCGACGAACCTTCGGGTCACTCGGCGAGCTGGAGAAGGCCATGCAGCAGGGCGAGATCAGGCTGGCACTGATCGTGCCGAGAAACTTCCACCGCCACCTGCTCGAAGGGGCGCCTGCCCCCACGCAGATTCTGGTCGATGGCAGCTATCCGGCGATCGCGGCCCTCGCTGGCGCCTACGCGGAAGCCATCGTCAGCGCTTTTCCGCGGCCGCGGCCAAGTGCAATCCAGCCCCAGGTTCGGGTCTGGTACAACCCATCGATGCGCAGCAGTCATTACATCGTTCCCGGCTTGTTCGCAGTGATCCTCATGGCTTTTCCGCCGCTTCTGACAGCGCTCGCCATCGTTCGGGAGAAGGAGACAGGAACCATCTCTCAGATCTTTGCCTCCCCGGCCACCTCTGCCGAATTCGTTGCCGGCAAGCTCGTTCCCTACGGCGTGGTCGCATTCTTCGAGATCGTGATGGTGGTCGCCATCGGCACCCTGTGGTTCGACGTCCCGTTCAGAGGCAGCGTGCTGCTCTTCCTCGCGGCGGCTATGATCTATGTCCTCACCACAGTTGCAATCGGCCTGCTGGTCTCTGCAGTGACGAGCACGCAGCTTTCAGCCATGTTGCTCGCGCTGGTTGTGACGCTCATGCCCTCGTTTCTGTTCTCCGGCTTTCTTTTCCCGGTATTCACGATGCCGCTGGCACTGCAGATCTACAGCCAGCTCTTCCCAGCGACGTACTTCACCGAGATTTCTCGAGGAATCGTGTTGAAAGGAGCCGGCATCGACTCGCTTGCGCTGCCGGTGTCGCTGCTCTTCCTCTATACCTTGGTGATCTTCGCGATCGCGACACGGCGATTGCGACAGAAGGTCGCATGAGCTTCGTTCGCCTCGTCGGCCTGCTGCGCAAGGAAGCCGTGCAGTTCCTGCGAGACCGCCTGGTCTTGGCCCTCGTGCTTTGGCTCTACACCGTGGAGGCAGTGCTGTGTACTTATGCCCTCAGCTTCGAGGTCGAAAACCTCCCGGTGGCCGTCGTCGACCAGGATCGGAGCCTGTCCAGCCGAAAGCTCATCGATCTGTTCACCCTCAGCGACGCCTTCGAGCTCGCAGACCACGCGGCCAGCCCACGTGAAGCAGCCACCTGGCTGGAGAGCGGCCGTGTAAACATGGTCATGATCGTACCCGGCGGTTTCGGAAGGGCTTATCACACTGCCACGCTGCCGGCGATCCAGTTTCTGTTCGACGGCACGAATTCCAATACCGCCGCGAACGCGAGACTCTACGCGATGGAGCTGCTGCGTCGTTTCGAGCTCGAGCACCCGTCGCTGTCTGCCGGACCGGTCCCGCACCAGGCCGAGCCGATCATCCGAACCTGGTACAACCCGGACCAGACAACCTCTGCCTTCATGGTGTTGTCGATGATCGCACTGGCCGGGATGATGGTGGGCGTCATCCACCCCGCAGCTTCGATCGTACGCGAACGCGAGCGGGGTACCATCGAGCAGCTGCTGGTGACCCCGATCCGGCTGGTCGAGTTGTTCACGGCAAAGACGGCGCCAACGTTGCTCATGGGCACGCTGGCACTGTTTCCCAGCCTGCTCATCGTCGCCTGGTTCGACGTGCCGCTCCGGGGAAGTTTCGCGCTGTTCATGGTCTTGACCGCGCTGTTCCTGCTGAGCGCCATCGGACTGGGCGTCATGATCGCGGCGGTGAGTCAGACGCTGCAGCAGGCGCTGTTGCTCGCCTTTTTCGGATTGTTCCCGATCATGTTTCTGTCCGGCACCCTGACACCGGTGGAGTCCATGCCCAGCGTGCTGCAGACCCTGTCTCTGGCCAGTCCGCTGCGCTACTACATGGACATCATCCTCTCCGTCTTTTTGAAGGGCGCCGGCTGGGCCGAACTCTGGGACGAGGCTCTCGCACTTCTCGCCATCGGCACTGGGCTGTTCTGCCTGTCGGCCATGGTGTTCAAGAAGCGGGTGACATGAAGCACACCGCGACAACGCGATCGGACAGAAAGCATGCTGCCCTCGCCTCGAAGATTGACCTGTATGCTGGACACAGGTCTTAGCCTTCCGGGTCAGATTCCCAGACACTGGAACCCGCTTGGCATGCTCCTTACCACGACAACGGCAGATCTTCCACCGCCGACGGCCGCGCTGGCGGGTCCTGTTCGCCGCCTGCCTCGAGCGACCTGGCTCGTGCACCGGTTGACATCGCGGCTGAATCCAGCCTGCTGGCTGTCAGCTTTTCGCTCGTTCAGGAGCGGGGCCGTTCCGCGTATCACGTGCCGCACGGAAACCGCCATCGAGCCCACTTGATGCTCGCTCGCTTCGACGAGAGATCGTCGCCGGCAGCGATGCGCCTCGCCGCCCTGGCGGCTGGACATTCGATTCATCCTGGAGCATGCCCATGAGACCGAACCTGGCCCACCTGGTGGTGGCGTCTCTCCTATCGTTGGCCGGAGCAGCCGCGCCAGCGACCGCGGCTGCACCACCGCCTCCGTCCACGGTCGGTGCGCTGCTGACCCTCGAGCAGGCCGTTGCGTTGGCGACCGAATCGAGCGACCCTGCGCTCGAGCGCCTGACGGAGCGCGCCGAGGCACTCGAAGAGCGTGCCGTTGCGGATGCACAGCTACCCGATCCGATGGTAACGGCCCAGCTCAACAACGTTCCTACGGATACCTTCGCCTTGGACGAAGCCGACATGACTCAGGCGCGGCTCGGACTGCGCCAGGAGTTTCCACCAGGCAGAACGCTGGCCGAACGAGGACGGCAGCGCCACCAGGAGGCGCAGGCCCAGCGAGCGCGCCGACAGCTCGAACTGCGGGAGATCGCACTCGCTACCCGCCAGGCATGGTTCGAACTCGCCTATCAGCGCCAAGCAATGACGATCGTTGCCCGCAGCCGGGAATCCGTCGCTCAGCAGGTGGACTCGCTGGCCGCCAGCTTTGCGACGGGGCGCATCAACGCCCAGGCCGTGCTGCGATCCGAGCTGGAACTGTCTCTGCTCGATGACCGGCTTACCGAGCACCGACGTCGGGCCGAGATCGCCCGAGCGGAGCTCGCTCGCTACATCCAGGAACACGCGGACCGCCCCCTGCCCGAGGGCTGGCCCACACTGGTTACCCTACCGAGGCTACCGGTGCTGGTATCGCGGCTCGTGGACCATCCAGCCGTACAGGCCGAGTCGGCCGAGATCGCGGCCGCCGACGCCGCTGTAGCCATCGCGGCGGAAGCCTACAAACCCGCCTGGGCGCTGGAGGGCGGCTACGGCTTCCGCGAAGACCGGACCGATCTTGCCAGCATTGGCCTGACCGTCACGCTGCCACTGTTCACGGACAAGCGGCAGGATCGCCGCCACCGGGCTGCGGTGCGTCAGCGTGGCGCCGAGCAACTGGACCGGGATACGGTGCTGCTGGAACTCCGGCGCAGACTCGACCAGGCATGGTCCGACTGGCAGCGTTTCACCGAACGCCTGACGCTCTATCGGTCCGCTGTCGGAGACCGTGCTCGGGAGACCGCCGAAGCCTCGATCACCACCTACGCCAACGGTCAGACTGATTTCGCTGAGCTCATTCGCAGCCAGCTCGCTGAGCTCGACACCCGGGTAACGGCCGCAGAACTGGAGGCACGGGCCGCACAGGCCTGGGCGCGAATCGTCTATCTTGCAGGAGAAAGCTCATGACCCTCGCCAGAATCGTGCTGATCGCGCTGATCGCCGCGGGAGCCGGGTTCCTGGCAGCTCAGTGGTACGGCCCCGGGGCCTCCGGCGCGAGCTCGGGCGAAAGCTCGGAGCGTGAGGTGCTGTACTGGGCGGCGCCCATGGACCCGAACTTTCGCTCGGACAAGCCCGGGAAGTCACCCATGGGTATGGATCTGGTACCCGTTTACGCCGACGAGGCCGCCGGTGGGGCGAGCGACGAACCCGCTCTGCGCATCAGCGCAGCCGTCGTGAACAACATCGGCGTCAAAATCACGCCCGTCGAGCGCGGAACCATCTACCGCAACATCGAAACCGTTGGTTTCATCATGCCCGACCAGGAGCGGGTGGCGCATGTCCACGTGCGCACGGAGGGCTGGATCGAACACTTGGCAGCAGACACAGAAGGTGATTTCGTGTCAGAAGGAGACCTGCTGTTCGAGATCTACTCGCCGGCGCTGGTCAGCGCACAGGACGAATATCTGCAAGCCGTCCGTGCCGACCAGCCGGTGCTGGTCGAGGCTGCGGCAAGCCGCCTGCGAGCCCTCGGCATGCTGTCCGAACAGATCCAGGCGCTCCGTCGGGACGGACGAACAACCGAGCTTTTCTCGGTCCGCTCACCCCAGGACGGCTACCTGACCGGCCTGAACGTGCGGGAGGGCATGTTCGTGGAGCCTGGGACCACCATCATGACCTTGGCCGACCTGAGCGAAGTCTGGGTCGATGTCGACGTGTTCGAGCAGCAGATCGACTGGATCGACGCCGGCCAGACCGCGCGCATGCGGCTGCCGTTCGCACCAGAGCGGGAGTGGGAAGGATCGGTGGACTACGTCTATCCCACCATCCGCCCGGAAAGCCGCACGGCGCGGGTTCGGCTGGTGTTCGCCAATCCGGATCTGGCGCTCAAACCGCACATGTACGCCAAGGTCGACATCGACGCGGACCCGCGACACGACGTGCTCTACGCCCCAAGCCAGTCGATCATCCGGACCGGAGCTCAGGAACGGGTCATCATCGACCTCGGCGACGGTCGATTTCGCCCGGCCGAAGTGGAAACCGGAGTCGAGAGCGGAGGACGCGTCGAGGTCCGGCGCGGACTGGAACCTGACGACCGCATCGTGGTGTCCAGTCAGTTCCTGATCGATTCCGAAGCCAGCCTGGACGCCAGCCTGCTCCGGCTCCTCGGCGACTCGCAGGAGGGTACGCATCACGACCACGCCGTTCCGGATGACTCCAGCACCGGCGATCATGCAGGCCACTTTGGAGACCAATCGTGATCGAAGCCATCATCCGGGCCTCGGTAGCCAACCGTTTCCTGGTGCTCATGCTGGCGGGTCTGCTCGCCGGCTGGGGCATACTGTCGATGATGCGCACGCCGCTGGATGCGATTCCGGATCTATCCGACGTGCAGGTGATCGTCAAGACCACCTACCCCGGTCAGGCCCCCCAGGTGGTCGAAGACCAGGTCACCTACCCGTTGACCACCGCGATGCTGGCCGTACCAGGCGCCGTCACGGTGCGCGGCTACTCGTTCTTCAACGATTCCTTCGTATACGTGATATTCGAAGACGGAACGGATCTCTATTGGGCTCGTTCCCGCGTGCTGGAGTACCTGAGCCAGGTGGCTCCAACCCTCCCCGACGGGGCGCGACCAGCCCTGGGCCCGGACGCGACCGGAGTCGGCTGGGTCTATCAGTACGCGCTGGTCGATCGGACAGGTCAGCGGGATCTCGGTGAGCTACGCTCCCTGCAGGACTGGTTTCTCAAGTACGAGTTGCAGACCGTAGAAGGCGTCTCCGAGATCGCCGCCATCGGCGGTATGGTGCGTCAATACCAGGTCATCGTCGACCCTGACAGGCTGAGGGCGTACGACATTCCTCTCGTTCAAGTGCGCAATGCCATTCAGCGCGGCAACCAGGAAACGGGTGGCCGGGTGATCGAGATGGCCGAGGCCGAGTACATGATCCGGGCCACGGGCTATGTCGACGAACTGGAAGATCTCGAGAACATTCCGCTCAAGACCACCGACGAAGGCGTGCCCGTGCTGATCAAGGACGTGGCCCGTGTGCGATTCGGCCCGGATCTGCGCCGCGGCATCGGTGAGCTGAACGGTCAAGGTGAAGCGGTCGGCGGCGTTGTCATCATGCGCTTCGGCGGCAACGCCATGGCGACGATCGAACGGGTCAAAGCCCGCCTCGAGGAACTGGAAAAGAGTCTGCCGGAGGGCGTGGAGATCGTCGAAACGTACGACCGATCGGCACTGATCGAACGCGCAGTCGACACGCTGAACGAAAAGCTGATCGAAGAGTTCGTCGTCGTGGCGCTGGTGTGTGTGGTTTTTCTGTTTCACCTGCGCTCCTCGCTGGTCGTGGTACTGAGTCTTCCGCTCGGAATTCTCGCGGCGTTCATCGTGATGAACCTGCAAGGCATCAATGCCAACATCATGTCACTTGGCGGTATCGCCATAGCCATAGGCGCCATGGTAGACGCCACCATCGTGATGATCGAAAACTTTCACAAGCACCTCGAAAAGGAAGGGCACGACATCGATCCGACCACTCGATGGCGCGCCGTAGCCGACGCCGCCAGTGAGGTGGGGCCTGCGCTGTTCTTTTCATTGCTGATCATCGCGCTCAGCTTCGTGCCGATATTCGCTCTGGAGGCACAGGAGGGACGGCTGTTCAAACCGCTCGCGTTCACCAAGACTTATGCCATGGCGGCGGCGGCCGGCATCTCGATCACGCTCGTACCCGTGCTCATGGGGTATCTCATCCGCGGGAAGGTCATTCCCGAAGAGCGCAACCCGATCAACCGCGCTCTGATTGCCGGATATCGACCCGTGCTCGATCTGGCCTTGCGCCACCCGACCCTCACTATACTGGCGACCCTCCTCGTGCTTGCGAGCACCTGGGTACCCTATTCCCGGCTTGGCAGCGAGTTCATGCCGCAGCTCGATGAGGGAGACCTCCTGTACATGCCAAGCGCCTTTCCCGCCGCATCCAGCGGCAAGATGGCACAGATTCTCGGCCAGACCAATCGGCTGATCATGTCCGTGCCGGAAGTGGAAACGGCCTACGCCAAAGCCGGCCGAGCGGACTCTGCGACCGATCCCGCCCCGCTGACGATGGTCGAGACCACTATCCGCCTGAAACCCCGCTCAGAATGGCGGGACGGCATGACCATGGACAAGCTGCGAGCCGAACTCGACTCGCTCGTTCAGGTACCAAGCCTTACCAACACGTGGATCATGCCGATCAAGAACCGAATCGACATGCTCGCCACCGGCATCAAGACGCCGGTAGGGATCAAGGTCGCGGGACCGGACCTCGAAGTGATCGCTGCGCTCGGCGAGGAGATCGAGCGTGTGATCGGAAATCTCCCTGGCACGGCCTCCGTGTACTCCGAGCGCGTGACTGGAGGACGCTACGTCACGGCGGACGTCGACCGAAAGGCCGCCGCTCGGTTCGGCCTGAACATCGCAGACGTCCACGAGATCGTCCGCTCTGCGATCGGCGGCATGAACGTCGGGGAGAGCGTGGAGGGTCTGGAGCGCTACCCAATAAACGTTCGGTATCCACGAGACCTGCGTGAATCCTTGACCGACCTGCGCAACCTCACGGTCATTACGCCGGGAGGCGAAGAAATCCCTCTGTCGGCCGTGGCAACGCTGCGTGTCGAAAGCGGACCCGGGGTCATCCGGACCGAAAACGCTCGCCTGAACGGCTGGATCTACGTCGACGTGTCCAGCGAAGACATCGGTGGATACGTCTCTGCGGCACAACGCGAGGTAGCCGAGAAAGTAGACCTGCCTCCAGGCTATTCCCTCAGCTGGTCCGGCCAATACGAGTACATGCAACGCGCTGCCGCGAAGTTGCGCGTGGTGGTGCCGGCTGCCATCGGCATCATCGTTCTGCTGCTGTTCATGAACTTCCGCAATCTCGTCTCGGTACTGATCATCATGGGCACGTTGCCACTGTCACTGGTTGGCGGTTACTGGCTGCTGTACCTGCTCGGCTACAACCAATCCGTTGCGGTGGGTGCGGGATTCATCGCGCTTGCCGGCGTGGCCGTCGAGATCGGCGTGCTCATGATCGTCTATCTCGACGAAGCCATCTCCAAGATGAGGACGCGGCTGTCGGAAGGGGCTGCTAAGCCCGACCCGGATGACCTGCGGCAGGCGGTCACCGAGGGCGCGTTGCTCCGGGTGCGGCCGATTCTGATGACCGTGTCCGTGATCATCGCCGGTCTGTTGCCGATCATGCTCGGCAGCGGCACGGGTTCGGAAGTCATGCGGCGCATCGCCGCGCCGATGGTCGGCGGAATGATCAGCGTCACCGTTCTGACACTGCTGGTGGTTCCTGTGATCTATTACCTGTGGAAGCGCAGCACCATCTGAATCGGCACCCCGGCGGTCGGGGGCACTCGGCTCGACCGGTCCGGTCAGAAAGCGTCCGAGACAGACCACCGTCTGAGAATTTTCCATGCCCGAGAAATGCATACGCCAGGGAGCAACTTGGTTGTGTGCGGCCGGTTGTCCACTCGAGATCAGCTCTCTCTGGAGCCGCCGGTTCCAGAGGTTTCGGCCCGAACATCGCGCTGCCATGGCCAGCGTCCATCGATCTCGACTTGCGGGGCAAGGCTGAGGAACGTACGAATCAGTACGATCATCCCCAGCACGGAGACGTTCCGTAGCGTGGGCTCGACGGCCACCGTCCGGATGATGTCGCCCGCCACCAGAAACTCGAGCCCGAGAACAATCGCGCCGCCGAGTTCTTGACGCAGCTCGCGATAAGGCAGCCGCAGGCGCGATGTCGGCGCCAACAGCACACGAGTGATCCCGGTGATCGAACCGATGGTGATTACAGCCACGCCGAATGATTCGAAACCGAATCCAATGACCTCGATGGTTTCCCGCCAGCCCCATCCGCCAGGCGCGTCCACAGGAGCGAAGTTCAATGATGGCCATCGCTAGCTGCTGGCGCGGGCGCCATGTCAACGAGCTGTTGCCGCTGTTCGTCGGTCAGCACCGCGGCCGCCGCACCAACGGACCGAATGAACGCCAGCCGCCGATCGGCCCGCAAGCGCTCGATTTCCCGCACGAGCTTTTCGATGTCGCGGATGTCCAGTTGATCCGCGCCGGTCAGAGACCAAAGCCGCTCAAATTCGCGCGTGACGAACCCGTAGCCGGGCGATCACTGGGGACAGGCGACCGCAGCCCCAGATTCTCCTGGAACCAGCGCATCGCTGCCTCGCGTGGCACTGCCGCCTGCGACAGAGCGTCGAGAGCTACCAGACCGGCCTCGAGCTGCTGGGCGCCCTGATGAAGGCGGAGGGCCGCTTTGCGCATGGCAAACTGGTCGTCGGACGACGTTGCTGCGTTCATCTCGGCAATGCCCGCCGACATCTCCTGCGCCCCCGCGAGCATCAAACGCTCGGCCCGGTCCCGGATACGCGCGCGTCCGACCGGAGTGGCACCCTCGGCATCGAGCATCTGGGAAAACAGCGGCGTCGGCTGGGCACCACGCATTCCTCCGCGCCGATCAGCTGCAAGCTCCTCGCTCGATGCGCCGTCGGCAGACCCTTCGGAAGGTCCCGTGGGGTCGGCACCACCGTGGTGACTCGCGTGCCCGCCCTCAGCTTGGGAAGGCTGGCCGCGCACATCGGGCGCGGCCAGAAACAGGTAGAGAAAGAAAACCCACGACCAGACGACGACGTCGCGCCTCACGCTCTGTTGTCCACGATCTCGGTCTCTCCCTTCGAGAGCCGCACTCGCGGAGGCCCACGGGTGCGGCGACCCGCGCCGGTCGACCACGAGCATATCACCGGCTCACACGCGAGGGATACTCACCCTCCCCGCATCTTCCGGTGATCGTGGGTTTTGCGGGCTTCACGCTTCTGAGCGTCCATCTGCTTCATCATCTGACCCATGTTCTGGTGCATCTCGCGCATTGCCGCCATCATCTGATCCATGTGCGCTTCGAGTAACCGGGCGCGCTCCTCCGGATCCTCGGTCGCCCGGATCTGCGCCATGGACTCCTGCATCTTCTGCATATGTGAGTCGTGATCCATCTGCTCGGCGGCGAAGGCTGCGCCAGCGGTCAGCAAGAGCACGCCGGCGAGCACTGCGGGCCTGAACGTCTTCATCTCAAAGTCTCCTGAATCGGGCTATCGGATTGCGAGGGCCGGCACACTCCAACACCCCAATGGCGAAGGCGAATACCTGCCGAGCCGATTCGAAGGCTACGACCTGTATGCCGCATACAGGTCAATGGTGATCGCACCCTCCTCTGGGAGTCTGATCTAATGCCGGCTGGATGTTCGCGAGCCCCGTACTGGCGGTCTAGGATCTAGCAGACCTCGATAACCTGCGGGATTGAGGTAGCCGTGAAGCCCCGTTGTGCGCCCTGGCGTGCGGCGGAACATCCGCCAAGCCGGTCGACAGTAGTAATGGCACTGGCGTTTGACGAACGACCTGCCCACGCCCGGGGGTCGTCGCTGGTTCGACGACCGCGACGCTGCACCCGCGCCCCTTGCGACCGAGGCAGCCCCGCGCCGAGGCGCTGCTCCGCGGCAACCTCGAGCATCGCCGGACTGGCATCAGCCGCAATGAGATCATTGACACCAGCCCGCGCAAAGCGCTTCCAGAACCGACCCGTACCGCACGGCATGTCCCCAAATCACCATACTTCAGCCGGTTATGGATTGTCGGGGCCAGGGATTGGTCAGGGTCGTCCTGGAGCCAGCGCGATCGTGAGTAAAACCGCCAGCAGCCTCAGCGCGGCAATCAGCCCACTCACGATGGGCTCACGTCCTTTCATGCCGGACATTGATGGGATGGCCGCCTGCCGGCCCCCGCAGCGGCTGAAGCAACATCTGATCGAGGCGAAGATCGCGGCGGGTGCGAAACAGTTCGATACCGATGATCATGGCTTCGTGACCGTCTCGAGGTCGATCGCGGTAGGTGCCAAGCAGTCGGTCCCACCAGGGCAGATTGAAGCCGAAGTTGCTGTTCGTGCCCCTGCGCTATGCCGGGGAGAGCAGCGAATTCTCGGCAGAGCTTCCGATCACCGCCTCAGGCGATTACGAGGTGGTGGTCACCGCCACCCAGCCCCGGACCGGAAACAGCGGTACGGCCCTGGGCGCGCTTCGGGCTCGATAGCGGTCGTCCAACGCCAAAGGTATCGATCCATGAGTCTGTGGACGGTTCTCCTGCTCTCGCTTCTTCCAGGCCTCGGCAACTTCGCCGGCGGGATGCTGGCAGAATTCGGCAAGACGTCCGGTCGCCTGCTGAACTGAGCGCTGCACGCCGCTTCGGGCATCGTCATTGCCATCGTCGCCGTAGAACTCATCCCGGAGGCGCTGGACACCCTCGCCGGCTGGTGGATCGCGGCCGCTTTCGGCGCGGGAGGCGTGGCCTACATTCTGGTCGAGGCTGGCGTCGAGAAGCTGCAATCGGGCAGCGGGGACGACCGGACCAGCATGTGGATGATCTACGTCGCCGTCGCCGTCGATCTGACGTCGGACGGATTGATGCTCGGCTCCGGCGCGGCCGTCTCCACGGAGCTCGCGATCGTGCTTGCAGCCGGGCAGGTCCTGGCGGACCTGCCGGAAGGTTATGCGTCGCTCGCCAACTTCCGCGACAAAGGCCTGTCGCGCGGCCGGCGCATCCTGCTCTCCGCGTCCTTCATCCTGTTCTGCACGGGTGCGGCGCTTCTGTCCTACCTGCTGCTGCGGGAGGCGGGCGATGCGCCGAAGATGGCGGCGCTCACTTTCGTCGCCGGTCTGCTGACCGTCGCTGCGGTCGAGGACATGCTGGAAGAGGCGCACGACGCCAGGCGCGACACCCCAAGCTCGGTTCTCGCTTTCATCGGCGGGTTCGTGCTCTTCACTCTGGTTTCCGTCGGCCTGGAGACCGTTGTCGGCGGGTCCTAGTGTACCCCGCCGCCGGTTTTTGCAAGCCGGAGGGCCTCGCGCCAGGCCACTCTCGGTGCAAGTCCTACGTCAGAGATCCTCAGATGATCACCATGCTCGTCCGGTCCGCCCTGCTTCCCGCCTACTTCATCGGCGGCAACGCCCTCGGCATCTCGCGCACTCGGACGCCCAGGTCGGCAGCCTACTGCTGGCCTTGCTCCTGCTCCTCACGCTGATCAGGGGCCGGACCTGCGTGTGCCGATTCGACGGCCAATCATGGCCTTATTGCAAATGCTTCTCATTTCATAATACGATTCCCGACCACATGGAGCGCTTTCGGCGCCCCCCTCACCTGGAGCGAGCATGAACAGACGAGTCGCGCTGATGGTCCTGGCCGCCGCGGGAAGCCCCACGGTCGCTGCGGAGCCTGAGCACCCCCCGAACGATACGCATCTCGAAGTCATGACCATCATCGGCTCAGCGGAGGCCGCACGCCGCCTCCCGGGCTCCGGCACCGTGGTCGACGCGGAGCAGGTGCGCATCGAAGCCGCTACCGACATCAATCAGCTACTGAAAACCGTTCCGGGAACCTACATCCGCGAGGAAGAAGGCTTCGGCCTGCGCCCCAACATCGGCGTTCGCGCGGCGGGCTCGGAACGTTCCAGCAAGGTCACACTGCTTGAGGACGGCGTGATGATCGCGCCCGCCCCCTACTCGAATCCCGCGGCCTACTACTTCCCGACCACATTGCGCATGCGCAGCGTCGAGATTCTGAAAGGCGCGCCACTGCTGCGCTACGGCCCGCAGACGACGGGCGGTGTGATCAACCTGGTGACCGCGCCGATCCCGGACACGGCCAGCGGCACCCTGCTCGCGATGCTCGGAGAGTACGACAGCCACGACGTCTACGCCCGTTATGGCGACCGCCAGGGGGGGTTCGGGTGGCTGCTGGAGACTGCCCAGCGCGATTCGGACGGCTTCAAGGACATCGATCGAAGCAGCCGGGATGCGGGCTTCGACATCGAGGACTACGTGCTCAAGCTCGGCTGGGAGGACGACCGACAGAGCCTGCTGTTCAAGGCCCAGTACTCGGAAGAGGCCTCCAACGCCACCTACGTCGGCCTCACCGACACCGATTTCGATCGAGACGCTAGCAGGCGCTACGGATTGTCCGAGATCGACCGTATGGACAACCGACACGAAGGCTACAGCCTGACCTACAACCGCACGCTCGACGAACGGATCAGCGCCTCGATCACCGGATACTACAATGCCTTCTCACGCGACTGGTTCAAGCTCGACGGCGGCGGCGACCTGATCGCCGCCGCCAATGCTGGCGACACGATGGCGCAGGCGGTACTCGACGGCACCGCCGATACCGCGGGGCTGGAGTACAAGCATAACGACCGCAGCTACGAATCGAAGGGGGTGGAACTGAACGTCACCGCGTATCTCGGGTCGCACGAGCTGGCCCTCGGCGGCCGCCTCCACGAGGACGAGATGGACCGGTTTCAACCGGTGGACCGCTACGATCAGATCGACGGAGATCTGGTGTTCCGCGGGCGCGAGGCGCCGACGGGCAGCGACAACCGGCTCGAATCCGCCGACGCGCTGTCGCTGTGGGCGCTCGATACCTGGCAGGTGACGGACGCGCTGCGGGTGAATCTGGCACTGCGCTACGAGGACGTGGAGACGGCGCGCCGCCAGTTCGCCGATCCCGCCAGAACGCAGCTGGACTCGACGCGCTCCAACCAGACCGACGAATGGCTGCCCGGCGCCTCATTCACCTACGACGTCGGCGGCGCCTGGCAGGTGCTGGGCGGCGTGCACCGCGGCTTCTCGCCGCTCGGCGGCGGCGCTCAATCGTTCGAGGAACCGGAGACGAGCGTCAACTACGAGGTCGGTGTGCGCTTCGACGGCGAACGGCTGTTCTTCGAAACCCTTGGCTTCTACAGCGATTTCGACAACAAGACGGAGAACTGCTCCCTTGCCAATCCCTGCAGCAACGGAGCCAACTCCGGCAGCTTCACGACCGGCGAGGCCGAGGTGTCCGGTGTTGAGCTGCAGGCCAGCACGGCCTTCGAGCGTGGCCGCTTCCGGATTCCGGTCGCTCTGGCTTACACCTACACGCAGGCCGAGCTGAGCGCGGACAACGCGGGCAACGGGTTTCTCGACGGCGACACCCTGGCGGACATTCCGGAGAACACGTTCAGCCTGCGGCTGGGCCTCGAGAGCAGCGGTGCCTGGAACAACCACGCCGTGATCAAGTACCTCGACGAAATGTGCGTCACCGTTGGCTGCGACCGGCTCGGCGGACGATTCGACGAGACGGAATCGCTGCTGGTTGTCGACCTCATCAGCCGCTACCGGTTCACGCCCGGCATCGAGGTGTTCCTCAAGCTGGAAAATCTGTTCGACGAGCAAGCCATCGTATCGCGTACGCCGGACGGCGCTCGACCGAACAAGCCCCGCACCGGTGCCATCGGAATCCGCGTGGACTGGTGAGGTCGCGAATGGCTGTGAATCTGCCGTCGCGCCTACTCGCGACCCGCTCGCCCGCGACGGCACCGTTCCCGCCAAGCTGTCACCCGCGAGGCACGGTCACCCGGAACTCCGTGATGCCGTGGGCAGACCGGGCCGACACCGGCCCGCCATGCGCCTCGACGATGGATTTGACGATGCGCACGGCGGATCTGCGCACGGTCGCCGGGGAACGCCGGCGCGGCCCCTTCGAGCTGCAACTCGAACGCCGCGATCGGCCGCCAGCGCCTCGAAGAAGTCGAACAACGCCCGAACTTACTCGGCCGCGTCGAGCGTCGTGCGCTCCGGCACGATCAACTCGTTGTCACTCTTCGCCAGCCAAAGCATGTCCGACACCGGAGATCGCTCCGGACAACGCTGGGCGGAGGTCTCCCGCCCCCGTCTCCGCCAAGCGGGCAATGGCATCCAGCGCGACAGACAGCCTCTCGACGTCCTGCTCCCGGAAGTGGCGCTCGACGACCGACAGCAGCAGCGAAGCGCTGATCAACAGGCTGACTCCGCGGGCCAGAGCGACGAACAGCAGAACCCGCGCGGTCAGCGATAGTGGCCTCCGGGATGCCTGCCTGGGGACCCGAACACGATGACGACCGGATCTGGTGCACGGTGGCGTTTCTGAATCGGCTGCACGAGCTGGCGCCGCAGCAATACCAAATCATCACGGGCCGCAAGGCGCCATCAGTGCACACGGATTGAAGACGAACCGTTCAGGCCCATCCAGGGCGGCAACGCCAGTCCGACGCTCGATCCACACCGTTCCACCGGGTTCTCAGTGTGCCTGCCGAACCGTATTTTCTTGCGGCCAGCGGCCGTGCCTCTTGCGCACGAATTCCGATGCCAAAACGCGATGCGAATCACACCTGATCTAGCGGAACCGCTTGACTGCGCGTGTGATTCCAGCGAACATTCCGACGCTCGTTCATATGAACTATCGTGATAACGATGAAGAAGGCAGCCGTACGGATCGCCCGCCAAGCCCCTTCGGAGGAGCAGGTAGCTCATGTCGCCGATCTGTTCCGGCTCATGGGCGACCCGACCCGACTACGGATCATACTCGTCTGCCTGAAGCATCCGACCAGCGTAGGAGAAATCGCCACTGAGCTGGATGCGTCGCCGTCGTTGGTGAGCCATCATCTGAGGCTGCTGCGGGCCGCGCGGGTCTTGCGAGCCGAGCGCCGTGGCAAGCAGATCTTCTATTCGGCGCTGGATCGCCACATCCAGTGCGTCATCGATGACATCATGGCCCATGTCGTCGAGCCCACGGAATTCGAGGACACTGACTGATGCCAGGCTGCAGCCATTGCGTGGACGACGGCCACGTCTCAGGTGATCACGTATTTCGCCGGGTCCTCTGGGCAGCGTTGCTGGTGAACGGCGCCATGTTCGGCATCGAGATCGTGGCGAGCTTTATCGGCGACTCCGTGTCTCTGCAGGCGGACGCGTTGGATTTCCTGGCGGATTCCGCCAACTACGCCATCAGCCTGTTCGTCGTCGGCATGGCCATCTCCGCACGGGCCCGAGCGACCTTGGTCAAGGGCGCGACGATGGCGGTTTTCGGCTGCTGGGTGATCGGCAGCGCCATCTATCGGGCCGTCACGGGCAGCGCCCCGGATGCGGGTGTCATGGGTGGGATCGCCTTTTTGGCATTGACCGCCAACGTCGCAGTCGCCGCCCTGCTCTACCGCTTCCGTCAGGGCGACAGCAACATGCGCTCCATCTGGCTGTGCAGCCGCAACGATGCCGTGGGTAACGTCGCCGTCATTCTGGCTGCCGCAGGAGTCTTCGCCAGCTCTTCCCGATGGCCGGACCTGATCGTCGCCGCTGTGATCGCAGGGTTGAACATCAGCGCCGCTGTGCACGTGATCCGACTCGCCAGAGGTGAGCTCGCGGACGCCAGAGGGCATGGCGATGTACAACGCCCAGCCGTTGATGCGAGCGCCGGATAGTCCCGGTGGTGAGGCGGTTTGTCATACGGCTCGTGACGGTGTGCGTTCTGCTCGCCAGCGTCACCGTTGTTGCTGAGGTCGAGCTTCCGGATGCTCACATGACGTCCGCCGAACTGATCGTGGCGGTCTCGTCATTGGTCGAGTCCGGTGCATCGTCGGATTCGAACAGCGTGCAGCATGAAGATCACTGCTGTCATGGCCACGTTATGGCCGACCCCGGTCAGACCCAAATAGCCGGCCCGATCGATCCGATTTGTCTGACTCGGCAGGCCCCGGTCAGCGCTGAAAGCCTGGTGTTCAGCCCGCCTGTCCGCCCCCCGAAACGTTCCTCGTTGCCGCAGTTCGCCTGATCTTTCCTTAGCGACATCGACCGGCGCGCAGGTGCCGGCGAGCAACGTGGAACCGCATCCCCATGACGAGACGCAATCGAGCGCTCGTGCTGCCGCTGGCTGGGCTTTTCTGGATCGCCCAGCCAGGTACTGCCGCCGAGCCCCCCTCAACGACTCCGGCGCCGAGCGCGCTGAGCGCATTCATCGAGTCGGTGGTCGAGGACAATCCCCAGGTACGTGCCGCTCGTGCCGCGCTGGAGGCCACCACCGCATTCAAATCCGCTGCCGCGCGACCCCTCTATAACCCCGAAGTCGGCGTTCAGGCCGAGAACGGGGAATCCGACACACGCGCCCTCGAGCTCAGCCAGACCATCGATTGGAGCAACAAGCGTTCGGCCCGCACGGCGGTCGCCGAGTCCGAACGCCTGGCCGCGGAGGCCGAGTACCGCGCCGTGCGCTGGGAAATCATGACCGAGTTGCTAGGCGGGCTCGCATCCCATCAAACCGGCGCCGACCGCGACGCGCTCGCCCGGACCCGGGCGGACCTGATGCACGACTTCGCCACCCTGGCGCAGCGCCGATTCGACGCCGGTGACCTGTCGCAAGTGGAGCTGGATCTGGCGCTGCTGGCCTACAGCGAGGCCCGGATCGAGCGGGCCACCGCCGCAGCGGAACTGGCGGCCGCCCGCCAGGCGGTACGTAACATCTCGCCACGGTCGGAACCAACGGCCTGGCCGCTGCTCCCTTCGGAGCTGCCGGCGCTGGCGTCGCCGGAGCCGCGCCTGGAAGAGATGGTTGTGGAGCTGCCGGAAGTGCAGGCCGCGCGCCGCCGTGCCGCAGCCGCCGCAGAGGTTGTCGAGTTGAGGCGCCGCGAGCAGCGTCCGGACCCCACCGTCAGCCTCTCCGGCGGAGAGGAAGGCGGCAAAAGCCTGGTCGGACTGACGTTATCGATGCCGCTCTACATCCGCAACCGCTTCCGCTACGAGGTAGACGCCGCGGCCGCCGAGTACGAGCAGGCGCAGCAACTCGCCGACGACGTGCTGCAGCGCGCCTACGCGCGCCTGCTGAGTGCTGCCGAACGCTACCGGCTCTCGAACGCGGCCTGGGACGACTGGGAGCGTACCGGCCAGGTGAGCCTGCGCCGCCAGACCGACCTGCTGCGGCGGCTGTGGGAAGCGGGCGAGCTCAGCACCACCGACTACCTGGTACAGCTTCGGCAGACCCTCGACGTCCGCGAGAGCGCCCTCGATCTGCGATTCGCGCTGTGGGAAGCCTGGTTCGAATGGCTGCAGGCGTCAGGCCGGCTCGATACCTGGCTGGGGGTGACCCCGTGACCACACCAACCCGAACGAAATCAACGGAGAAGTCCATGAACCGGAACCGCAAACGCTGGGTGCTGTGCCTGGGTCTGCTGGCGTTCTGTGCCGCTCAGATCCAGGCCGCCGAGGAAGCCCATGACGATCACGAGGGCGAGGAGGCCGAGGGGGTGATCGAGCTGACGGCCGACGAGCGGCGCGAAGCCGGCGTCAGCATCGATCGCGTTGCGGCGCGTGCGCTCGACGAAACGCTGCGGGTACCGGGTGAGGTCGTGGTCAACGCCTATCAATCGGCCCGTGTGACGCCGCGCATTCCGGCCCAGGTGATGGCCCGCCACATCAAGCTCGGCGATCACGTGGAAGCTGATGAGCCGCTGGTCACGCTGTCGAGCGTGGCCATGGCCGAGGCCCAGGGCACACTGATCGTTGCCGACCGCGAATGGCAGCGGGTGAAGTCGCTCGGGCGGGATGCCGTTTCGGAGCGGCGCTACACGGAAGCCCAGGTGGCACAGCAGCAGGCGTTCGCCACCGTGCTCGCCTACGGCATGACGCAAGCCCAGGCCGACGCGCTGATGAGCGCCGGCGACGCCAGCAAGGCGGATGGCACCTTCGAGCTGCTGGCGCCGCGGCACGGTACGATACTGAGTGACGACTTCATCGTCGGCGAGCTGATCGAGCCCGGACGCGTGCTCATCGGCATCAGCGACGAGGATACCGCCTGGGTGGAGGCGCGCACCGCGCCGGGATCACTCGGTAGCGTGACTCGAGGATCCGCAGCCCGCGTCAGCGTGAACGGGGCCGAGTGGCTCGACGGCACCGTAATTCAGCGCCACCACACTCTCGACGAAGCCACCCGGACCCAGAACCTGCGAATCGCCGTGGACAATGCCGGGGACCAGTTGCATCCGGGGCTGTTCGTCGAGGTCGAGCTCACCACCGGCAGCGGCGATCCGGTCATCGCGGTGCCGAACACCGCGCTGACCATGATCGATGGCCAACCGACCGTGTTCAAGCTCGAAGGCGAGCAGGAGCTTCATCCCCAGGCCATCGTCGCCGGCCCGACGGTCGGCGGCTGGACCGTCGTGCGGGAGGGTCTCGGCGAAGGCGACCCCATTGCCGTCGCGGGCGTCTTTCATCTGAAGTCGCTGCTGCTGAAATCTTCCCTCGGCGAAGGCCACGGGCACTAGGAGGCGACATGCTGGAAAAACTCGTCGAAGCGTCGTTGCGCTACAAGTTCCTGGTGCTGATCGCGTTCGGCACTGTCGCCTTCCTCGGCTGGCGCGCGGTGGTGTCCGTGCCCATCGACGCCTTTCCGGACGTGACCCCGGTGCAGGTGAACATCTACACCGAGTCGCCGGGACTCGCCGCCGAGGACGTGGAGCAACTGCTGACGTTTCCGGTGGAGTCCGGCATGGCCGGGTTGCCCAAAGTGCAGCAGATCCGCTCGGTCAGCCTGTTCGGGCTTTCCTACGTGGCCGTCTACTTCGAAGACGACATGGACATCTACTTTGCCCGCCGGCTGGTGATGGAACGTCTGCAGGAAGTCGGCGACCGCCTGCCCGAGGGCTACGGCACGCCGGAGATGGGCCCGAACACCTCGGGTCTCGGGCAGGTGTTCTGGTACACCCTGGAGCGCGCCGACGAAAAGCTCGAGACCGCCATCAGCGACATGGATCTGCGCACGCTGCAGGACTGGAACGTGCGGCTGATCCTGCGCACCGCACCGGGCGTCGACGACGTCATGTCGTGGGGCGGGCAGGAACGGCAGTTCCAGGTCGTCATCGACCCGCTGAGCCTGATCGAGTACGACCTCACCTATTCGGACGTGATGAGCGTCATCGAGTCGAACAACCGTCAGGTGGGCGGGCAGTACGTGAACATCGGCGCCGAGCAGTTCCTGGTGCGCGGGCTCGGGCTGGTGTCCGACACCCGCGACATCGGCGCCATGGTGGTCAAGGTCGTGGACGGTACCCCCGTCTACCTGCGTGACATCGCCCGGATCGAGGAGGCCGGCGGACTGCGCTTCGGCGCCGTCACCCGGGATGGCAAGGAGGTGGTGCTCGGGATGGCGCTGTCGCGGATCGGCGAGAACGCCGCGGACGTGGTGGAAGCGGTGAAGGAGAAGGTCGACATCGTCGAATCTTCATTGCCTGACGGCGTGACGCTGCGGCCGGTCTACGAGCGAACCGACCTCGTCGACAAGGCGGTGTCCACGGCAGTCCGGGCGCTCGTCGAAGGATCTCTGCTCGTGGCCGTGGTGCTGTTTCTGTTCCTCGGCGAGCTGAGATCCGCCCTGGTCGTGATCGCGGCCCTGCCGCTGGCCATGCTCATCGCCTTCATCTTCATGAACGAAGCGGGGCTATCGGCCAACCTGATGTCGCTGGCGGGCCTCGCCGTCGGTATCGGCATGATGGTGGACGGCGCGGTGGTGATGGTGGAGAACGCCTTCCGGATCATGGCCGAGCGGCGCGCCGCAGGCGGGCCGGTCGACCGGACCGCCGCGGTGCTGACCGCGGCGCGGGAGGTTGCCAACCCCATCGCCTTCGCCATCCTCATCATCATCGTGGTCTTTCTGCCGTTGTTCGCGCTCGAAGGCCTGGAGGGCAAGCTGTTCAAGCCCATGGCCTTCAACATCAGCTTTGCCATGGCCGGCTCGCTGCTTTTGACCCTGACGCTGATTCCGGTGCTGGCGGCCATCATCCTGAAGCCCAAGGAGGAGCGTGACACGTGGCTGGTGCGGGTGATCAAGCGCCGCTACCTGCCGCTGCTGTCCTGGTCGCTCGACAACAAGCGGATGGTGGTCGGCGGTGCCACGGCGCTGCTGGCGATCAGCCTGGCCTTGTTCCCGCTGCTCGGCAAGGAGTTCATGCCCCAGCTTCAGGAAGGCTCGATCATGTGGCGGGTAACCTCGATCCCCTCGGCGTCCCTCGAGCAGTCCATCGCGATCTCGAAGGATATCGAGAATGCCCTGTCCGAGTTCCCGGAAGTCGTGACCACGGTCGCCATGATCGGGCGCGCGGAGAAGGGAGAGACGGCCGACGTCAACTACATGGAAATCTACACCGAGCTCCTGCCGGAAGACGAGTGGTCGGGCGACCGGGACATCGGCGAGCTGGCGGAAGCCATGCGGGAGTCCCTCGAGACCGTGGTGCCGACCGCCGTCATCGCTTTCACCCAGCCGATTCAGATGCGCGTCGAGGAGCTGATTTCCGGTGTGCGTGCCACCTTGGCGGCGAAGATATACGGCGAGGATCTCGGCACGCTGGACCGATTGAGCCAGCAGGTGAAGGACACCGTCGCCGGCGTACCGGGTGTGGCCGACCTGTCACTCGAGGCCAACGCCGGCAAGCCGCAGATCCGCATCCGAGTCGATCGGGAGCGGCTGTCGCGATTCGGTCTCAATGCCGACGACGTGCTCGACGTGGTCCGCACGGGTATCGGCAACGAACCGGTATCCACCCTGATCGACGGCGTGCGCCGCTTCGACATAACGGCGCGTCTGGATGACAGCTCCAAGCAATCACTGCAGGCCATCCAGCGTATACCCATGAAGACCGGCAGCGGCGCCATCGTTCCGCTGTCCGCGGTCGCCGACGTGGAGGTCGCCGAAGGTTACTCGTTCGTGCGGCGCGAGCAGCTGCAGCGCTACGCCGTGATCCAGATGGACGTACGTGGTCGCGACGTCGACGGGTTCGTGAGCGACGCCAACGCCGCCATCGAGGCGCAGGTCGAGCTGCCACCCGGCTACTGGATCGAATGGGGTGGCGCCTTCGAAAACCAGCAGCGGGCCCTGGCACGGCTGTCGGTCATCGTGCCACTGACGATCTTCTTCATCTTCGTGCTGCTGTACACGGCGTTCAACTCGGTGAAGTACGCCGTGCTGATCATCGCCAACGTGCCGTTCGCCACCATCGGCGGGCTGCTCGCTCTGTTCATCAGCGGCCAGTACGTGTCGGTGCCGTCCGCCATCGGCTTCATCGCCGTATTCGGGGTCGCCATGCTGAACGGCATCGTGCTGGTCAGCTTCATCAACGAGCTGCGGGAGAGCGGGCTCGCGGTCGGCCAGGCCGTGCGCCGCGGCGCCGAGCTGCGGCTGCGACCGGTGCTGATGACCGCGAGCGTGGCCATCCTCGGCCTGGTACCCATGCTGCTGTCCTCCGGCGTCGGCGCCGAGACCCAGCGGCCGCTCGCCTCCGTGGTGGTCGGCGGGCTCATCACCTCGACGCTGCTGACGCTGATTCTGCTGCCCGTCATCTACGAATGGATCGAAACCCGTGGCACCCGCCACGCAGGAGATGCCTCATGAACTATCGGGAAATCAAAGCCTATGTGCACCGCAACCGCATCGCCGACGTGGTGGATGCGCTCTACGGCGCCGGTTTCCGGCGGATGACCGTGATCGACGTGGAGGGTCTCCTGCAGGCCCTCGACGACCAGGAGCAGCGCTATTCGGTGGAAATCGGCAGAAAGGTCATCACCGAGGTGAAGCTAGAGCTCGTCTGTGAAGACGAAACCCGGACCGCGGAGGCGGTCGCCCTGATCCGCGAGCATGGGCGCACCGGCCAGCCATCGGCCGGCTGGATCTACGTCAGCGAGATCCGCTCGTGCGTGGAGATCAGCGGATGACGCCGCTCCCGACGGTCCGAACGGCGCTCAGCGTGCTGTTGATGCTCATGGCCACCACCGCGTCGGCCGAGCACGTCTACATCTATCGCTGGGTGGATCCGGCGGACGGGGACGTCCACTACGCGGAGCGTCCACCGCCACATGACGCGTACGACCTGATCGCCACCGAAGGCCCGCCGCCGCCGGATGCGGCAGCCGAGCAGCGGCGACGGGCTATCGAAGCTCAAGCCGAGCAGGGTCTGATCGACGAGCGCCGCCAACGTGCCCAAAGGCGCCAGCAGGCCGCAGAGGCCGCCGCACGGAGGGACGAGTGCGAACGCCTACGTGAGTGGCAGGCCAAGCTCGAAAGCAGGCCGGGGTCGAGGCTGCTGGTGATCGAATCCGAAGACGCTGCCCGCCGCATGACGGAAGGCGAACGCCAGGAACGGCTGGCGGAGACCCGTGAGCGGATCGGGGCCGTGTGTCAGGACGCGGCACGCGGCCGACGTGCGCAGGAGCAGGAGTAGTCCCCCCAACCCGCCGATGAGGAATCCCATGCCAAAAACCCGACTCGACATCGAAGTGCTGCTGCCGGAGGTTCCGGACGCGGAAGACGCGTGCCGGCAACGGCTTTGCGACGCCATCGAGGCGAGAACCGGCGTGGATACCGCGCACATGCTCGAGTCCGCTGACGGATCGCCCGCCCGGCTGTGCGTACACTTCGACCCCGAGGCGCTGACGCTCCAGGACCTGAGGCAAATCGCCGAGCGCGCGGCCATGAAGCTGCAGGACCGCTACGGTCACCTGCTCGTCGCCGGTGCGCCGATGCCGGCGCGCCGCGCCAGCCGCCGCCAGGCCGAGCTGGCCCGTCTGCCGGGCGTGCTGGAATGCGTAGTCTCAGCGGACGGCACGGTGCGGCTCGAATACGACCGCGAGGTGACGGACGAGGCGGCCCTGCGGGACGCGTTCGGTCGCGGCCCCGGCGAACAGACCGGCCACCGCGAAGAGGCTGCCGGCAATCACGACCACGCCCATGGCGGCTTCCTGGGTCCGAATACCGAGCTGATCTTCGTCGCCCTGTGCGGCGCGACCCTGGCCGCAGGCTGGGCCCTCGAGACGTTCACGGCCTTGGCGCCGTGGGTGCCGCGGAGTCTGCTCATCGGATCGTACGGTTTCGGCGCCTGGTTCACGGTCCGCGAAGCGGTGGCGAACCTCCGGGCCGGACGCTTCGAGATCGATTCGCTGATGCTGGTGGCCGCGGCTGGTGCGGCTGCGCTCGGTGAGTGGGCAGAGGGTGCCCTGCTGCTGTTCCTGTTCGGCCTCGGGCACGCGCTGGAAGGCTATGCCATGGGCCGCGCCCGGAGAGCCATCGAGGCGCTGGGCGAGCTCGCGCCGAAGACGGCCACGGTACGCCGCGACGGCCAGGCGGTCGAGATCGCGCTTGAAGATCTCCGCGTCGGCGACCTCGCCCTGGTGCGGCCCAACGAACGCCTGCCCGCCGACGGTTTCGTCGCCAGCGGCGAGAGCAGCGTCGATCAGTCGCCCATCACCGGAGAAAGCGTGCCGGTGGACAAGGCCCCGGTGGCGGACGCCGACGAGGCGGCCAGGCACCCGGACGGCCTCGACGCCGCACACCGGGTGTTCGCCGGCACCATCAACGGCGCCGGCGCGCTCGAGGTCCAGGTCACCCGCGTCGCCGCCGACTCCACCCTGGCCCGGGTGGTCGAGATGGTGCGGGAAGCGCAGACGAATCAGTCGCCGACCCAGCGCCTGACCGCCCGCATCGAACGCGTCTTCGTGCCGGCGGTACTGGTTGGCGCGGTGGTCGTGATGTTCGGCTGGGTGGTTCTCGACGAGTCGTTCAGCGACAGTTTCTACCGGGCCATGGCGCTGCTCGTCGCCGCCAGCCCGTGTGCCCTGGCCATCGCCACGCCGAGCGCCGTGCTGAGCGCCGTGGCCCGCGCCGCCCGCGGCGGGGTGCTGGTGAAAGGCGGTGCGCCGCTGGAGCACCTCGGCCGGTTGAAGGCCGTCGCGTTCGACAAGACCGGCACCCTCACCGAGGGGCGTCCCCGGCTGGTGGACGTGGTCGCAGCCCCGGACGCCGACGACACCGAGCTGTTGCGCGTTGCCGTCGGCGTGGAAGCCCTGAGCGATCATCCGCTGGCCCGCGCCGTCGCCCGGGACGGCCGGGAGCGCCTCGGCACGACCGGGCCGTTGCCCGCCAGCGATTTGCGCAGCATCACCGGCCGCGGCGTGTTTGCCAGCGTCGAGGGCACGCCGACCTACGTCGGCAAGGACGATCTGTTCGACGAGATCGAAGGGCCGGCGCTGCCGGCCGTGCTGCGCGATGAGGTCGAGGTGCTCGAGATGCAGGGCCGCACCACGATGATCGTCCGCCACGGCGACCGCTACCTCGGCGTGCTCGGCCTCATGGACACACCGCGTACCGCCGCCCGGGGGGTCGTGACACGCCTGCGCGAGCTCGGCATCCAGCGCATGCTGATGATCTCCGGCGACAATCAGCGGGTTGCCGCCGCCGTCGCCCGGTCGGTGGGCATCGACGAGGCACGCGGCGACCTGATGCCGGCGGACAAGGTCGCGACCATCAAGCAGTTGCGGCAGACGGCCAGCGTCGCGATGGTCGGCGATGGTGTCAACGACGCCCCCGCCATGGCCAACGCCACCGTCGGCATCGCCATGGGCGCCGCCGGCTCGGACGTGGCACTGGAAACCGCCGATATCGCGCTCATGGCCGACAACCTCGAGCACCTGCCGTTCGCCGTGGCGCTGAGCCGCGCGGCCAGCCGCGTCATCCGCCAGAACCTCTGGATCAGCCTCGGCGTCGTCGCCTTCCTCGTGCCGTCGACCCTCGCGGGCCTCAGCATCGGCGCCGCCGTGCTGATGCACGAAGGGTCGACGGTGGTCGTGGTCTTCAATGCGCTGCGGCTGCTCGCATTCACCGACCGGTCGCGGGGACATGCGCCGTGAGCGCGTTCCGCCAGGGCGCCGACACCTACCATCCGCTGCGCAAGCTCAAGATCGCCTGGGCCGGGATCAGGCACGCCGTGCTGCTCGACTTCAGCGTGGCCTACAAACTGGCGGTCGCGACGGTGTTCCTGGTGCTTGCGGCGGCTACGGAGTCGGCCCTTCACTTCCTGGTCCTGCTCGTCGTCACTGCGCTGATGCTCGTCGCCGAAGTGATGAACACTGTGATCGAGGCGCTGTGTGACTATCTGTGCCCCGACTACGATGAGCGCATTCGCGACATCAAGGACATGGCGGCGGCGGCCGCCTTCATTGCGGTTGCCGTCTGGTACGTCGTGATCGGCGGGATCGGCTACGAATTCGTCTCGGCACAACAGCTCTTCTGAGGCCCCGCCCGCGCGTTCCGACCGTACGCGCCGACATGCACCTGCAACGAACAGTCAAACGATCCATGAAGATACACCTTGGTCGACACGATCTCATCCAACTGCTCCTCGGCGCGTTCTTCGGTGTGGTGGCGCTGCACCCATTGACGACGCTCATCTTCTATTTCGAGTTCGCGCAATATCTCGAACCGCCGCCATCCAGCGCCTGGAGTTTCCTAGCCAATCGACTGCGACTCGACCCCTGGATGGAGCTCGTGCCGATGAGCGCGGTGTATGCGCTCGTCGGGGCCGTTGGTGCTCACGTGGTGGGTTCCTATACTCGCAGGCTCCAGGCCGAACAACGCCGGATCGACAGTCTCCACGGCGAGCTCGATCGTCATCTCCCGAGCCTGGTCGATGAAGGCGAGGGGGAGCGCCTCGAATTCAAGTCGTCGTTGCGATGGGACCGCCGCGCGGGACGATCCAACAAAGCACTGGAACAGGTCATCGCCAAGTCCATTGCCGGATTGATGAATCACCGGGGCGGCACTCTGCTCATCGGCATAACGGACGCGGGGGAGGCGGTGGGAATCGAGGACGACTATCAGACCCTGAAACACAAGAACAGCGATGGCTTCGAGCGGGCCGTGATGGACCTGGTGCGACATGCCCTCGGGCCGCAGGCATGTACGTTGCTTCACTGCCACTTCCCGTTCCTTGCAGGCGTAGAGGTCTGTCGGATCGTCATCGAGCCCTCCGATGTTCCAGTCTTTTTTCGGGACGGAGACGTCGCACGCTACTTCGTCAGGACGGGCAACTCGACCCGTGAGTTCGACGCCCAGCAGGCTCACGAACACCTGTCTAGAAGGAGGCGACGCCGTGCGACCTGAAGCACCCGGAGCCGACCCGAACACCTTTGTCCGGGATTGCCGCCAGTGCATTGCCGGCCTGAATCGCCTCGCCACGTCATCAAACAGGAGACTGAAATGAGCGCGGACACCTGCAACCGAACCGACGCACGCTCAGCGGCGCCGCCGCCGTGGCGCAGTCCGCTCGTGGTGACGTCATCGGTATCGGGCATGCTGTTGGCGATCGGATTCGCCGCCGGCCATCTGGGTTTGAACACCGCTGCGCAAACCCCGATCTACATTGCTGCGGTCGTAGTCGGCGGCTGGTTCTTCGGCCGCGAAGCACTCAGCGAGCTGATCGAAGAACGCGAGGTCGGCATCGAGCTCCTGATGAGCATTGCGGCCGTCACCGCCGGCCTCATGGGGCAATGGGGCGAGGCTGCCATGCTGGTGTTCCTCTATTCGATCTCCGAGGCCGCCGAGAGCTACACCGAGGAGCGAACCCGAGGCGCCATCCGGGCGCTGATGGACTTGGCACCCAAGGTCGCCAACGTCGTACGCGATGGAGATACCGATCGACGACCTTGATGTCGGTGATCTGTTCGTCTTGCGTCCCGGCGAAGCCGTGGCCACCGACGGCGAGATCGTCGAGGGCACATCCAGCCTCAATCAGGCACCGGTGACCGGCGAGTCGGTGCCTGTCGACAAGGCCGTCGGCGACACGGTATTTGCGGCCAGCTCGAACGGCGAAGGTGCACTCACCGTTCGCGCCACAAAAACCGCTTCCGACAATACGCTGGCACGCATCATCGAGATGGTAGCAACGGCCCAGGCGAGTAAGGGGCAGAGCCAGCGCTTCATCGAGCGGTTCGGTCGCCGCTACAGCCCCGCTGTCCTGATTGCCGGCGTATTGATCGTATTGATCCCAGGCCTGCTTGGCTTCGGCTGGCAGGAGTGGCTGAGCCGGGCCACCGTCTTCATCGTCGCCGCCGCGCCCTGCGCGCTGGTGATTTCGATTCCGATCACCTTGGTGGCCGCGCTCGGCACGGCGGGCCGCAACGGGCTCCTCATCAAAGGCGGCGTGCACCTCGATAATCTGGCCGGAATCCGCGTCCTGGCTCTGGACAAGACCGGCACGCTCACACGGGGAGCGCCGGTCGTCACTCATGTCGAGCCCGTGGGCGCTGTCGATCGACGTGAGCTCCTGTCCATCGCCGGCGCACTCGAAGCTCGCTCACAACATCCTCTAGCCCGTGCGGTTCTGGCAGAAGCCGACGAAGCCGGGCTCCGTATCTTCGCGGCGGAAAACGTTCAGGCGCTGACCGGTGCCGGCGTGAAAGGCATTGTCAACGGGCAGGCGTACTACATCGGCAACCCCGGACTGTTCGACGATCTCGGAATCGGGGCGATCGCCGGCGCCCTCGGACTGGTGGCCGATCGCATCGACGCCCTCCAGGCGGAGGGCAACACGGTGGTGCTGGTCAGCACCGACCGAGAAATCCTCGGGCTGATCGCCATGGCGGACCCCCTGCGCGAGGGTGCGCCAGGGGCCATGCGGGCATTGAAGGCGGCCGGCATCCGAAACCTGGTGATGCTGACCGGCGACAACCGCCTCGCCGCTGCAGCGATCGCAGCGAAGGCCGGCATCGACGACGTGCGCGCCGAATTGAAACCCGACGACAAGCGCACGGCGGTGGCCGAACTGGAGCGCGAGCACGGCCATGTGGCGATGATCGGTGATTGCGTGAACGATGCCCCCGCACTGGCAGCCTCTCATGTCGGCATCGCCATGGGCGCAGCCGGTTCCGACGTCGCCTTGGAGACGGCAGACATCGCCTTGATGGCCGATGACCTCTCGAAGCTGCCCTATCTCATCCACTTCAGCCGCCGGACTTGGCGCGTGGTGCGTCAGAACCTGATACTGTCCGTTTCGGTGATCGTCGTACTGGCGGCCACCGCGCTCACCGGCGCTCTGTCGCTACCAGCGGCTGTGATCGCGCACGAGGTCAGCGAGTTCATCGTCATCGCGAACGGCCTGCGGCTGCTCAAAAGCTGACGCGTTCTCGTGCTGCAGAGCCGTTCTTCTTTTTCCTGGTCGGCCTGGATACGAAGCGCGAGATCCCCAAGGGCAATTGTCGTCACCTACGGCCATGGCATTCCTGGCCGCACCGCTGCTCGTCATACCCGTGTTCGCATTCTTCAACGCCGGAATCACGTTCAGCGGACTCAACGCGGCGTCACTGCTCGACCCCGCCTCCGTCGGGATCGTCGCTGGCCTGTTCGTTGGCAAACAGTTTGGCGTGTTCGGCGCCGCCCGCTTGGCCGTCGCATTGGGGCTGGCAAAGCTCCCGAATACGGTGTCCTGGGCGCAGGTCTACGGCGTCGCCATCCTGGCCGGGGTCGGATTCACGATGAGCCTGTTCATCGCCGGGCTGGCCTACGAGGAGCCCGGCATGGTCCTCAAGTCCAATGTCAGTATCGTTGTCGGCTCGGCACTATCCGCGTGCGCCGGGCTGGTAACGCTCGCTAGAGCGTGCGGGTCGAATTCGCCGCCCTGGCGGAAGACATCTTGACGATCGCCGCACAGCCGAGCAGCACACCGCGTGGAGTTCGCTCGCCCCAACTGGTATCATGCCGTAATGTTTCTCACGGCGAACAACCCTCGGTTGCTCCCCGTGTTGCTGGCAATCCTCGTGATCGTGAGCAGCGCGCCCTTCGTTGATGCCCACGGCGGTGATCAACCGGATCACGTGGCGTCCGGCCTCTACGTCGACAGCAACGGTAACGTCGACAATTCGGCGCCATCTTCGTCCAAGCCCGCGGGTCCAAGCCACGCCCACTTCCATACCTGCTGCCCGCACGCTGGAATGGCGCCGCTAAACGGGATCAGTGCCCACCGAACTCCGTTTTCGTTCCGCACGACGCGCAAACTCGGCCACCCACCTCCCGGATTCTTCCGACTGCCACTCCGTCCACCGTCTCTCTCCATCTGATTCCAGTCGCTTGATGCGGGGTAGGTGACGCTTCGAGCGTCACCCCGCCCCTTCTCTCGAATCAGTTACGGAGACTCCTCGAATGTTGCGATCGATGGTAGCGGCAGCGCTGCTGAGCGCGTGCATCGGCCCGCCGCTGCATGCGGCAGAATCCCGCGTGGTGTCCGCCAACGAATTGGCGCAGCCCCTGACCCTCCACGAGGCGGTGATGGAGGCCGTGGACGCGAATTTCGCCGTTCGTCAGGCCCTGGCTCGCGTCCAGCAGCAAAGCGGCGCCCTGACCCACGCCGGCCGCTGGACGCCCTCCAATCCCGAGATCGAGGTGGAATCCGCCGAGCGTGAGCCCGCCTCCGGGGACAGCAGTCGGGATTTCTCCATCCGGCTGAGTCAGGAACTCTGGATCGGCGGCCAGCGAGGGCTGCAGCGCAACGCGGCCGGAGCGCGTCTCACCGCCGCTGAACAGGACCTGCAATTTCTCCGGTCCGCAATTGCGGCCCGCGCCCGCCGCGCCTTTCTGCACGTGCTGTTGACCCAGCGCGCCGAGGAAACCGCCGGACGGCTGGTCGAGCTCACCGAGACGTTCGCAGACTACGCCCGCAACCGGCTCGAGGCCGGCAGAGCGACCGCCCTGGAAGTCAACTCGGCCATGATCGGGGCGGCCCGGTCACGCACCGAGTTGGCCGAGGCCGAACGGCTGTCGGCACGGGCCCGACTGGTGCTGGCCGAGGTGCTCGCGCGAGATCCCGCTTCGCCGCTGACGGTTCGCGGTGACATCGAACCCTGGCCGGTCACGCTGCCGAACGAATCACGGCTGCTGAACGCCGCCGTCCGCCGGCGAGGCGATCTTGCAGCAGCCGCCGAGCGCGTAGAGGCCGCCCGCCAGGACCTGCGCCTGAGCCGCCGCCAGCTCATCCCGAACCTGACCGTGTTCGGCTTCTATCAGGAAGAGGAGGATGCGGAGATCACCGGCTTCGGCGCGAGCTTGCCGATCCCTGCCTTGCATCGCTATGGCGGCGAACGGGAACAGGCAGCCGGGCGTCTGCTCGAGGAGCAGCTGCGCACCGACGAACTGCGCCTGGCCGTGCGCCGTCAAGTGCTGGAGGCGCTCGCCGACTACCGTGCCGCACGACGCCAATCCGAGCTGCTCGGTACGTCCATGCTCGAGCGTGCCGAGGAGAACCTGCGACTGACCCGGGAGGGCTTCGAGGCCGGGAAAGTGGGATCACCCGCAATCACCACCGCCCAGGACAACCTGATCAACGTGCGGCGCAGCTACCTCGATGCCCTCGGCGCCCTGATCCTCTCGGTGACTGACCTCGAGCGTGCCACCGGCGGCCTGATCGTTCTGGAAGACAACGCTCAATCGGACAAAGACGCCGCACCATGAACACCAGGAAACCTAACGCTATGAATCCGTCTACTCACGAAGGACCCTATCCAACTCAGAGACAATCGCGCCCGGTGTTCTGGGCCTCCATCGTCCTCGCTCTGCTTGCTCTCGGCGCCTGTTCCGGCGACACCGATCCGCAGGCCGCCGCACCGGACGACCATGCGGCCGAGTCACAGGACCAGCATGGCGACGAAGAGGCAGCCCACGGGCCAACCGATCGGGAGGTTCACCTGTCGCCGGAGCAGCGGGGGCTGCTGCAGGTCGATGTCGGCGAAGCCCCGCGCGGCCATGCGGATGCCATGATCAGCGCACCGGCCGTGGTCCGGTTCGATCCGGACCGTATGGCGCGCATCGGCCCGCGCCTCGAGGCCAAGGTCGTGCGGGTGCCGGTGGACCTCGGTGATACCGTGCAAAGCGGCGATCTGCTGGCCGTGCTCGACAGCGTCGATCTCGGCCAGGCCCGGGCCCGCTACCTCACGGCGAACGCACTGCTCGAGACGGCGCAGGCGGACTTCGAACGCGAGCAGCGGTTGGCCGAGCAGCAGATCTCCTCCCAGGAGGAACTGCTGGAGGCCCGGGCACGCCTGCACGAGGCCGAAGCGGAGCAGCGAGCCGCCATGGAAGCCCTGCGGCTGTTCGGTCTGCGCCAGGACGAGATCGCTACGACCGGTCGCGACGAGGTGCTTTCGCGCCTGACCCTCACTGCCACTATGGACGGGACCGTCCAGCGGCGCGACCTGTCCCCGGGCCAGACGCTCGGGCCGGCCGACACGCCGATCCACATCGTCGACAGCGATCGCATGTGGCTCATGATCGACGCTTTCGAAGGCAGCCTCGACCGAATCGCCGTCGGCCAGCCGGTGGAATTCACCTCCCGCGCCCTCGATGGCAAGCGGTTCCCGGGCCGGATCGACTGGATGTCCCGGCAGCTCGACGAGCAGTCCCGAACGGTCACGCTGCGGGCCGTTCTGGACAATCCCGACGGCAGCCTCCGGGCCGGCCTGTTCGGCACCGCGCGCATCCAGACCGGCGACGGCGATGGACCGCCGCGTGTGCCCGTGGATGCGGTTCAGCGCCTCGGCGAAGAGGACGTGGTCTTCATGCCCGCAGAAGAGGATCACGCGTTTCGCGCCGTACCGGTTTCGCTCGGCCACGAAGGCAACGGCTGGGTGGAGGTCACAGCGGGAATCGAGGCGGGCGATCCGGTGGTTTTCGAAGGCGCGTTCGACCTCATGTCCGCACTGACCGCATCGTCGCGCAGCGCTGAGCACGGCCACTAGGAGGGGACATGATCGAAGGTATCGTACGCTACGCCCTCGCAAACCGTCTGCTCGTGCTCGTGGCGGTCGTCGGGATCATCATCGGCGGCTACATGTCGTTCCGGGCCCTGCCGGTGGACGCTTTTCCGGACGCCACCCCGACCCTCGTGCAGGTCTTCACATCCAGTCCCGGCCTGTCGCCCGTAGACGTGGAGACGCTGATCTCGTATCCGGTGGAGATCAGCATGTACGGTCTGCCCAAGCTCGAGAAGGTGCAGAGCACGTCGATTTTCGGGCTCTCGCGCGTCGACGCGTACTTCGAAGACGGCACGGACATTTACTTCGCCCGACGCCTGGTAATGGAGCGCCTTGCCGATGCGCGCCGCCAGATCCCTCCGGGTCTGGGTGAGCCGGAGCTCGGCCCCATCACCACCGGCCTTGGCCGCATCCTGATGTACACGCTGACCGAGGAAGAAGGCGCGGACTTTTCTCTCATGGACAAGCGCACCATCCAGGACTGGATCGTCAAGCAGCAACTGCGCACCGTCCCGGGAGTCACCGGCGTGCTCTCCATCGGCGGATACGAGAAGCAATACCAGGTACAGCTCGACGCCAATGCCCTCATCGCGCGGGACCTGACGATCGCCGACGTCCGCAGCGCGCTGGCGGCCAACAACCGCAACGTCGGAGCCTCCTTCATCAATCGGGCAGGCGATGAGTACATCGTTCGTGGCTTCGGCTGGATCGCGCCGGACGAGGAAGGTCTCGCCGACATCGGCAACGTCATCGTCGCCGAGCACGAAGGCAAGCCGGTGTACGTGCGCGATCTCGGAAATGTGACCTATGGCGCGGCCATCCGCCGCGGCGCCCAGGTCGCCAACGGCGAGGAGTCGGCCGGCGGCTATGTCTTCAAGCTCATCGGCACCAATACCCAGCAGGTGCTGGAGGACGTGGAGGCAAAGATTGCCGAGATCAACCAGTCGCTGCCGGACGGCCTGCGCGTCGAGCCCTTCTACTCACAAGCGGATCTGGTAGATAAGGCCATCGGGACCGTCGAGCGTGCCCTGCTCGAAGGCACGGTGCTGGTGCTGGTGTTTCTGTACCTGTTCCTCGGCAACGTCCGTTCCACGCTCATCGTCATCGCGAGTCTGCCGTTGTCGGTCCTGGTAGCGTTCGTCGCCATGCGCTACTCCGGGCTCTCCGCCAACCTCATGAGCCTCGGCGGCCTGGCGATCGGCATCGGCATGATGGTGGACGCTTCCGTCGTGATGATCGAGAACATTTTTCGCCACCTGGAGGAACGCAGCGACGAGGAGGTACCCATGTGGCGGCTGGTCAGTGAGTCAGCCCGGGAGGTGGCTCGGCCCATCGTGTTCGCCATGGCCATCATCATCATCGTGTTCCTGCCGTTGTTCACGCTGGAAGGGGTGGAGGGCAAGCTCTTCAGCCCCATGGCGTACACCATCAGCTTCGCCCTGGTGGGTGCGTTGCTGCTGGCCCTGACGCTGGTCCCCGTACTTGCCACGTTGTCGTTCTCGAAGGACAGCGCGCACGGTGAGCCGCGTCTGGTGCAGTGGCTCAAGGGCCGCTACCGGCCTCTTCTGAATCGGGCACTGGCGGCGCCGAAGACCGTCTTCGCCATTGCACTTGCGGTATTCCTCGGCAGCCTGGCCCTGTTTCCGCTGCTCGGCACCGAATTCGTGCCGACCCTGCGAGAAGGCACGGTCCAGGTGCGATCGACCTTGCCGCCGGGCGCGAGTCTCGACTCCGCCATCGAGTACGGCAAGCGCATTCAGAGCGTGCTGAGGGAGTTTCCCGAGGTAACGGGCACCTATTCGCGCGTCGGCCGCGCCGAGGTCGGCGGCGACCCGGAGCCGGTCAACGTGGTGTCTACCGTGGTGACCCTCAAGCCCCTCGGCGAGTGGCAAAGCGGGCGCACCTACGAGGAACTGCAGACGGCGATGTCCGACCGAGTCAGCGCAACGGTGCCGGGGCTTGCCAACAACTTCTCGCAACCGATCCAGCTACGCACGGACGAACTGCTCTCCGGCGTACAGGCTCAGCTCGTGGCGAGCATCTACGGTGACGACCTGGAAGAGCTCGCCCGGATCGGCAAGGAAGTGGAAGCGCTGGCGCGAGACGTGAGGGGTGCTACCGACGTGCGCACGCAACAGCAGAGTGGCAAACGCCAGATCGTGGTCCGGCCCGACCGGGATGCGTTGGCTCGCTATGGCATCAACATCGACGACGTGCTCGGCACGCTGGAGGCCGGAGTCGGCGGCGAGACCGCCGGTCTGGTGTTCGACGGCATCCGCCGCTTCGACATATTCCTGCGACTCGAAGAAGACCAACGCGGACGACTGGACCTGATCCGGGAGCTGCCGCTGCGGGGCGCAGGCGGGGCTGTCGTGCCGCTGTCGCGCGTCGCCGACGTCGACCTCTATACCGGCCCGAAGCAGATTTCCCGATCCAACGCCAGTCGCCGCCTCTATGTCCAGATGAACGTGCGTGGCCGCGACATGGGCGGCGTGGTGGACGAACTGCGACAGCTCGTACGCGACCGGGTGAACATGCCGCCAGGCTACTTCGTCGAGTTCGGCGGCCAGTTCGAGAACCAGGAGCGCGCCATGGCACGGCTTTACGTGGTCGTGCCCATTACCCTGGCGCTCATCTTCCTGTTGCTCTTTTCCGCCTTCGGCAGCCTGCGCTACGCTACCCTCATTTTCATGAACGTGCCGTTCGCCATCACCGGGGGCATCTTATCGCTGCTTCTCTCCGGCCTGTACCTCTCGGTGCCGGCTGCCGTCGGCTTCATCGCCGTGTTCGGCGTCGCGGTGCTGAACGGCGTCGTGCTGGTGAGCTATATCAATCAGCTGCGCGATCAAGGTATGCCCCGGGATGAAGCCGTGGCCGTCGGCACGGAGCGACGGCTGCGCCCGGTGCTCATGACCGCGACTGTCGCCATTCTGGGCCTGGTGCCTCTGCTGCTGGCGGATGGGATCGGCTCGAACGTGCAGCGGCCGTTGGCCGCCGTGGTGGTCGGTGGGCTCATCACGTCCACGCTGCTGACCCTGCTGGTGTTGCCGAGCGTCTATCGCTGGTTCGCCCTGCCACGCAAGGAAGTTGAGATCTGATAACAACCCAACCCGCCCAGGAGGGATTGTCATGTTCGAAGTGAAGGCTTACGTCAAACAGGTCAAGATGGAGGCCGTGATCGATGCGCTTGCGCAGCTCGAGTGTGTCACGGGGATCGCAGTAGTACGCTTGCACGAGTACGGACACGCACTCACCACGGGTAAGCTTACCCGCGTCGACATGGTCAAGCTCGAGGTGGATGTCGCGAGCCTCGAGGACGCGGAGCGTGCGGCACACTGCATCGAGACCGAGGCACGCACCGGGCCGGGCCACCCTGGCGATGGTCGCGTCATGATCTCGCAACTGCACAGCGCGACGCGCATCGACGACGGAGCCCGGGGACCGGCCGCGTTTGCGGCGCGACAAACCTGAACGTCAGGGGACGGGGTTTGGAACTGCAAGATGTTCAACGCAACTACGATGCAGCGGCAGCGTACTACGACGTCGCCACCGACCTCGTCTTCCATCGCCTCCTCGGCCTGCGTCGCTGGCGCCGGCGGATGGTCGACGTGCTCGGAGATATCAATGGGGCCACGGTGCTCGATGTCGGATGTGGCACAGGGAACAACTTCCCGCTGCTCGCGCCGCGAGTAGGCTCTACCGGAGGCATCATCGGTGTCGACTACTCGCCTGGCATGCTCGCGAAGGCTCGCCAACGGATCGAGCGCGCGGGGTGGCGGAACATCGAGCTCATCCGGGACGACGCAGCCCGGCTCGAGCAGGTGAAAGACCCTGCCGACGCCACCGTCTCTGCCTGGTGCCTCGGCATCGTGCACGATCTGCCGGCAGCTTTGGATCGGCTGCTCAACGCTACGCGAGCCGGCGGCAGCGTCGCCATCATGGATTTCGTGAAATCCCAGCCGGACCACGGTCCGCTGAAACCGCTGTATCCGCTCTACCGGCGCCTGCTGATCGCTGCGGGCATCGATGCTCCAGAGGATCTGGACAACGAACGGCTCGCCGAGCGCTGGCAGGAAGGTCGCGCCAGCCTTTGCGCCCAACTCGAGAACATGACCGAGGAGCCTTACCTCTGGGGTGCGGGTCTGCAGATGCACGGCTGTCGATGAGTAGCTGTCCCTGCATGGCGCCGCCGGCATCGTCCTCGCGGTCGCCGTGGAGATCGTGCCGCGCCCCCTCGATACGGTGAGCGGCGCGACGGATCGGTCGCACAGTCGACCACCGCTTCGAATCAGAACCGCCACCCTCAAGAGTCGCCCGATTCCGATCGAAAGCCCGTGTGGCTGCAGTATCATTGCGTGCATCCTCGCTCGGCCCGACGGCGCGGGGCCGATGCGCCGCCCGCCGCCCATCCTCGCGCGCTCGCTCCCGGCGCAGAGGTCCGCCGAGATTGACCTCAAAGGTGCCAGCGCTCGGCCAGTGTTAACGGCAGGAGCCCATCCCAGCGCGGTCTTCGTCGACGCGCATCGCGACCAAGCGAAAGCGGAAGACTGGATGGCAAGTGGGCACTCTGGAGCGAACGAGCGAACCACCCTCTGGCCCAGTCCCTGATCTACGCAAGGCGTAAGAATTCTGTGACCGCCGACCGCCGACCCCTCAGACTCCTATTGCACTTACCATGCATTTAGGAGTCGGAGATCTAGCTCGAACGAGCTCGACAGGGACAGCAACAGCTTGATTTCAAAAGATAATCTGGTGGGCGCGGCTGGATTCGAACCAGCGACCTCTGCCGTGTGAAGACAGCGCTCTAACCAACTGAGCTACGCGCCCGAAGGGCGCGCAAGATACCAACTTCTGCTGCGATGCGGAAGAGGCAGCCGGAAGCGGGGTCATAGTGGGGTCCTGCTTCGTCCCGAGCGGATGCCGTACACTGCGTTCATGCAGCCCGCCATCGACCAGCCTCCCCCGGATTCCGCCGCCGCCCAGGACATCGTCGGATGCCTGGAATGCGATCTGCTGGTCCGGGTCGGGCTGCAGCGGGCCAGCCACGCCGCCTACTGTCCGCGCTGCGGGTATCTGCTGACCGACGCGACCGACGATACCTTCGTGCAGCCGTTCGCGCTGGCCCTCGCCGCGCTGATCTTCGCGGTGCTGGCGGTCAGCTTCCCGTTCCTGGCGGTCTCGGCGGCGGGCCTGGAGAACTCGATGACCCTGTTCGCCGCCATCGGTTCGCTGGCGCGCTTCGGCGCCGACGGCGTCGCCGTGGCCACCCTCGCCTTCGTGCTGCTGATTCCGGTCGCGATGATGCTCGGCGTGGTGGCGCTGTGCCTGCTGCTGCGGGCGGAACGGGCCAGCCCGGCCCTGGTGCCGCTGGCGCGCCTGCTGTTTCGCCTGAACGCCTGGAGCATGGCCGACGTGTTCGCGATCGGCGTGATCGTCAGCCTGGTGAAGCTGTCGTCCATGGCCGAGATCGTCCCCGGGACTGCGTTCTGGGCGTACATCGCCTTCACCGTCACCTTCCTGCTGGCCATGACCCGGCTGGACCGTCTCACCGTCTGGCATGCCGTGGACCGCCTGCGGGCCGCACCATGACCACCGCCCTCGCCAGCGGCCGGGCCGTCTGCCACGTGTGTCTGCACCCGAGCCCGGCCTCCGAGTCCGCCTGCCGGCGCTGCGGCTCGACGCTGCATGCCCGCATCCCTCACAGCCTCCAGCGCACGATGGCCCTCGGCCTCGGCGCGGCGCTGCTGTACCTGCCGGCGAACCTGCTGCCGATCATGGTCACCAGCCAGTTCGGGCGCACCACCGAGAACACCATCATCGGCGGCGTGGTGCGGCTGATCGAGGCGGGCTCCTACCCCGTCGCCGCGGTCATTCTCATCGCCAGCGTGCTGATTCCGCTGGGCAAGCTGGCCGCCCTGGCGCTCCTGTGCTGGGCCGCTCGGCAGCGGCGCCCGGCCCCGCCCCGGCAGCGCACCGCGCTGTATCGGGTGACCGAGTTCGTCGGCAAGTGGTCCATGGTGGACGTGTTCGTCGTCGCCGTGCTGGTCGGCCTGGTGCAGATCGGCGGCATCATGCAGGTCAAGCCCGGCGGGGCCGCCCTGGCTTTCGCCGGGGTGGTGGTGCTGACCATGCTGGCGGCCGAGAGCTTCGACCCCCGCCTCATCTGGGACCGCTACGGCCGGGAGGGCGCGCGTGACTGAGGCCGCCGAAGCCGACGTCCGCCGCCATCGGCTGTCCGCGGTGTGGATCGTGCCGGTGGTCGCCATGCTGCTGGGGCTGTGGCTGGTGATCGACGCCTACCGCCGGCAGGGGCCGGAGGTGGTGATCGAGTTCCCGACCGCCGAGGGGCTCGAGGAGGACACCACGCCGGTCAAGGTGCGCAACGTGGAGATCGGCGTGGTCGGCGACATCCGCCTGACCGAGGATCTGAGCGGCGTTCTCGTCACCGCCGAGCTGAACGCCGAGGCGCGCAGCCTGCTGCGCGAGGACACCCGTTTCTGGGTGGTGCGTCCCAGGGTGAGCCGCACCGGCATCTCCGGGCTCGGCACCATCGTCTCGGGGGCCTACATCGAGGTCTCCCCCGGGGTCGGGGACGCCGCCGACGACTACCGTTTCACCGGGCTCGACCATGCGCCGCCGACGCCGGCCGGCACGCCGGGGCTGAGGCTCAATCTGGTGAGCGACACCAGCGGGTCGCTCGGCTTGGGCGATCCCGTGCTCTATCGCGGCTACACCGTGGGCCGGGTCGAGCGCACCGAGCTGGACGTTGCCGCCCGGGAGGTCCGCTACTCGATCTTCGTCGACGCCCCCTACGACAGCCTGATCACCTCCAGCACGCGCTTCTGGAACGCCAGCGGCATCAGCGCCGAGATCGGCGCCGACGGCGCCACCCTGAACGTCGCGTCGCTGGAGACGCTGGTGAGCGGCGGCGTGGCGTTCGACCTGCCGGCGGGCGCCGCGCCCGGCGAGGCGGTCGCCGCCGAGGACACCTTCCAGCTGTTCGCCGACCGGGGCGGCGTAGACGAGCATCCCCACCGCTATCACCGCGATTATGTCGTGTCGTTCTCCCAGTCGGTGCGCGGCCTGAGCGCCGGGGCGCCGGTCACGTTCCGCGGCATCCAGGTCGGCACGGTGCAGCGGATCATGGTGCGGGAAGGCACCGCCGGCGCCCTCGGCGATGGCCGGGAGCGGCCGATCCCGGTGCTGATCCGTCTGGAGCCCGGCCGCTTCGAGATGCCGGACTCCCCGGAGGGCGTGTCGCGCCTGCACCGCGACCTCGCCCGGGCCGTGGACTCCGGCCTGCGCGGCATGCTCGAGTCCGGCAGCCTGATCACCGGCAGCCTCTACGTGAACTTCGACTACGTGCCCGACTCACCGCCCGACCAGCTCGGGGAGTTCGCCGGCTACCCCGCCCTGCCCACGGTCTCCGGCGGCCTGGCGCGTCTGCAGCAGCAGCTCGGCAGGCTGCTGACGCGGCTCAACGAGCTGCCCCTCGACCAGACCGTCGAGGCGGCGACCCGGGCGATCGGCCAGTTCGAGGCCACCGCGGCCGAGATGCAGGCCCTGCTCGCCTCGGATGCGGCGCAGACACTCCCGCACCGGCTGAACGCGACGCTGGATCAGCTCGACGCCACCCTGGACGCGTACTCCGGCGAGCGCGGACTGCCGGATCGGCTCGACACCGCGCTGACCGAGCTCGAGCGCACGCTGCGTCGGGTCCGCGCCCTGGCCGAGACGCTGGAGCGCAACCCCAACACCCTGGTCTTCCCGACCGAGCGTCCCGAGGACCCGGAACCCCGGGCCGGCCAGCCATGACCATCGGACCAACGCCATGAAGCCGAGCACCCTCGTCATCGCCATCCTGCTGCTGCAGGCCTGCGCCTCGACGCCGTCGACGCCGTCCGAGTACCTGCTGAGCGGACCGTCCGAGTCGTCGTCACGGCAGCACCACGGCACCGTCGACGCGGCGCTCGCGCGGGTGGCCGTGGCCGAGTACCTGAACCGCCCGGAGATCGTCGTGGAAACCCGTGACGGCGTGATTCAGCCCGCATTCGCCCACCGCTGGGCCGAGCCGCTGGAAGCGGGACTGCGCCGTGCCATCGCCCGCGTTGCGAGCGATGCCTCCGGGCTGGTGGTGCTGCCGGACGCGACCGCCGCCGCGCCGCTGCTGGTGGACGTGACCATCGAGCGGTTCCATGGCACTGAGTCCGGCCGCGTGACGCTGGCGGCGCGCTGGACCGTACGGCGCGACGACGGCATCAGCCACCACCGCATGGTCGACAGCGTGCTCACCCGGGCGGACGGCTACGCCGCGCTGGTGGACGCCCACGACGCGCTGGTCGACACGCTGGCGCAGGGTATTGGGCAATCCCTCAAGTCCCCCGTGGGACCCTGATCACACCCTGGGGCATCCACCCGCCCGGAATCCCCCGATCCCCTGCGAACTCCGGATCCGGACCTATCCTGCGAATCGAGCAACAGGTCCATGTACCCGGAGACCACAGGATGAAAAAACTGCAATCGACGACGTGCGCGCTGGCTGTACTCGGCATGGCGGCGACAGCGCCGCTGGCCAACGCCGCGGCGGCTTCGGACGTGAACCTCTACGGCTACCTGTCGTGGCGCGTGGAGAAGGTGTGGGACGAACCGGCCCTCGACGAGGCCGGCGAGACCGTGAAGGCGGACGCCGACCGGGAGATCACCCTGCCTTCCTTCAACGTGATGCTGCAGTACGCCCTCGACGACCGCTTCAAGGTGTTCGTCAACCTCGACGGCGAGGAAGCCGAGGACGTGTCCGTCGCCAACCTGTGGGGCGAGTACCAGCACAACCAGTACCTGAACGTGCGCCTCGGCAAGACCTACCGCCGGTTCGGCCTGTACAACGAGATGCTGGACGCCGTGCCGACCTACATCGGCATCGAGGCCCCGGAGCTGTTCGACGGCGACCACCTGCTGATCTCCCGCACCACGCTGGCGATGGTCCACGGCTGGGTCCCGCTCGGCGACGGCGAGCTGCGCTACAGCTGGTCCACCGACAACGGCGAGGGCGGCCCCAACGACGACAACGTGCCGATGGGCTTCGATCTGCGCTACGACTGGGGCCTCGGCAACTACCGGGTGGGCATCAGCGGCTACACCTCCAACGGCGACACCACCTCGGACGTGGATCTTGGCGAAGGATCGCCGAACAGCGGCGTGCTGCCGTGGATGGCCGCAGACGACTTCTACATCATCGGCGCCTACGGCGAGCTGAACCGCGACGGCTGGCAGCTCCAGGCGGCCTACTGGCACGCGTCCCACGACGCCGAGCGCGACCCCGCCTCGGTGGTGACCGTGATCCAGAACGCCGGCGTCAACGCCGCTCAGCTCGACCGTTTCCTCCTCGACCCGGACGGCCCGGTCACCGAAGCCAACGTGGACGTGGACGGCGACTACGACGTCGACACCTGGTACCTGCGCGGCGGCTACTCGTTCATGACGCGCCGCGGCGAGGTCGTCCCCTACGTCCAGTGGGACTACTACGAGAACCCCGAGACGATCGAAAGCAAGACCTGGGGCGGCGACGCCGAAGCCGGCCTGGCCGACGACGGCGAGTTCTCCAAGGCCACGGTCGGCGTGGTCTTCCGGCCGTCGCCGGACATCGCCATGAAGCTGGATGCCAGCATGCACATCCAGGAATTCAACGGCAGCACGGAGCGGTATCCGGAAATCCGCTTCGACGTCTCCTACATTTTCGGTCGCTAAAGGAGTTACCCATCATGAATCGAGCCAAAGCGCTGCTGGCCCTCGTGGCCGCACTCGGGGCGTTCGTCGCCTCCGGCGCGGCAGCCGCGGACGTCGCGATCATCGTCCACCCGGACAATGCCAACGCTTCGCTGAGCGAAGCGGACTTCACCCGCATCTATCTGGGCCGCAAGGACACGTTCCCTGACGGGTCCCGGGCCGTGCCGGTGAATCTTGCCGCCGAAGACGCGGTGCGCGCGGCCATGGAGCAGGACATGCTGCACAAGTCGCCGTCGCAGATGAAAGCCTACTGGACCAAGCTGATGTTCACCGGCGAAGGCACGCCTCCGGAGGAGGTGGCCGACGCGTCGGCGATGCTGAAGCGCGTGGCCGGCGACCCGAACGCCATCGGCTACGTGGACGCCTCCGCCGTCACCGGCGACGTGAAGGTCATCACCATCCAGTGAGCCGTTCCCGGGCGGCGCCCCCGCGCGCCGCCCGCTGGCCGGTCCCTGCCGCCTCCGACCGGACCCTGCGACCTCGCTGTGACGTCCGTCACGAATCATCCGCGCGCTCCCGCACCCTTTCACGCCGTCGACCGATGCCGGACACGCCCGGCCGCTAGACTCTGAACATGGAGGAAGCGCAGAACAGTCGGCGCGACGACGCCCTGGCGTCGGCCCAGCGCCTGCGGTTCGGCCGCGTGCTGCGGGGCACGCTGTCGTTCGCCTGCACGGCGGCCATCGTCGGCGCCTGCTGGGCCTGGAACTTCCTGGACGGCATTCGCGCGGTGCACTACGTGATCGCCGTCGTCGCCATCAACGGCATCGCCCTGGCGGCCATCGCCAGCGGCTGGAATCTGCGCCTGAAGGATCCGAGCCTGACCACGCCGCTGGTGCTGTCGTGCCTGCCGCCTTCGATTTACGTCATGTTCTTCGTCACGGAGCCGATGGTGCGGGCGGCATTCCTGCTGATGGGCACCGTCGCCATCCTGTTCGGCGCCCTGGCCCTGGACCGGCGCCAGCTGATGCGGATCAGCGCGGTCTTCCTGCTGTCCTATCTGGCGCTGCTGGCCACCCTGGCCAACGTGGCGCCCGAACGGGTGGACCTGCGCGGCGAGAGCCTGGTGGCGCTCGCCTACTGCATCGTGCTGCTCCAGGTCGCCTCCCTCGGCTCCTTCATCGCGGGCCTGCGGCTGAAGCTGCGGCAGAAGAACCAGTCTCTCCACGAAGCGATGGCGGAGCTGACCGAGCTGGCGACCCGGGACCCGCTGACCCGTCTGCCGAACCGGCGCACGGCCATGGCTCAGCTCGAACGGGAGCTGTCCCGGGTGGAACGCCGCCGCCAGGACGGCGACGGCCTGTGCCTCGGCCTGCTCGACGTCGATCACTTCAAACGCATCAACGACCGCTACGGGCACCAGACCGGGGACGCCGTGCTGCGGCGCATCGGCGAGGCGCTGCAGCAGGCGCTGCGTCAGGGCGACTTCGTCGCCCGGTTCGGCGGCGAGGAATTCCTGATCATCATGCCGGAGACCGGCCTCGAGGGCGGTCTGTCCGCCGCCGACCGCATGCGCTCCGCCGTGGCGCGCCTGCCCGCCCAGACCCTCGGGCTGCCGGAAGTGCCGACAGCCTCGATCGGCATCGCCGCCCACCGTCCCGGCGAGCGCATCGAAGACACCCTGGCCCGGGCCGATCAGGCCCTGTACCGCGCCAAGCACCTCGGCCGCAATCGCGTCGAGCCCTGGTCCGGCGGCGGCGACGCGCGCGAGGCCGCCCTCGCCTGAGCCGCGCGTATCGTGCGCGCCGCGCGACCCTTATAATTCCTCTCGAACCCCAATGGAGCTGAGGTTATCGGCATGGCGGAGACCCGCATCACGGTCATTCCCGGAGACGGCATCGGCCCGGACATCGTCGAGGCCACCCTGGCGGTTCTGGAGCAGCTCGACTGCGGCCTGACTTTCGATCACGCCATCGCCGGCCAGACCGCGCTGGAACAGGGCCAGGACCTGATTCCGCCGGAAACCCTGGACCTCATCGAACGGAACCCGGCCACCCTGAAGGGCCCGATCACCACCCCGGTGGGCCGCGGCTTCTCGTCGGTCAACGTGTCGCTGCGCCAGCATTTCGAGCTGTTCGCCAACGTCCGTCCGGCGCTGTCCATTCCCGGTGTCGCATCGCGCTACGACGACGTCGACATCATCACCGTGCGGGAGAATCTGGAGGGTCTGTACTCCGGCGTCGGCCACATCCGCAGCGAGGACGGCCAGCGCGCCGAGCTGCGCAGCGTGATCACCCGGGCGGGCTCCCGCCGGGTCATCGGTTACGCCTTCGACATGGCCCGCCGGGTCGGCCGCAAGAAGGTGACGGTGGTGCACAAGGCCAACATCATGCGCTCCACCTCCGGGCTGTTTCTCGAGGTCGCCCGGGAAATCGCCCCCGAGTACCCGGACATCCAGTTCGAGGAGATGATCGTCGACAACTGCGCCATGCAGCTCGTGATCAACCCCTCGCGCTTCGACGTGATCGTCACCACCAACCTGTTCGGCGACATTCTGTCGGATCTGTGCGCGGGGCTGGTCGGCGGCCTGGGCCTCGCGCCCGGCGCGAACATCGGTGAGAACAAAGGCATCTTCGAGGCCGTCCACGGCAGCGCGCCGGACATCGCGGGCCAGGGCATCGCCAATCCGACCGCGCTGATGCTCGGGGCCGCCATGATGCTCGACTACCTCGGCCACTCGGATCAGGCGCGGCGTCTGCGCGACGCCATACGCCAGGTCATCGGCGCCGGTCATACCCTGACCCGCGACCTCGGCGGCCAGGCCTCGACCATGCAGTACACCGAGGCGCTGCTGGCGGAGCTGGGCCGGTAGGACCCGCGGGATCGAACGCCGGGCAGCGCCTCAATCCGGCGGCCTGCCCCGCCGCGATGGCGGCTGACGCGCCTGCCAGGTGGCGATGGCGAACGCGGGCACCACGCCGAGCGCCAGCAGCAGCGCCGCCAGGCCGCCCGGTCCGAGGGACGCCCGCACGCCCAGCACGCCGGCCAGCCAGGCCAGCGCCAGGAACAGGACGATGCAGGCCAGCGCGAACACGCTGACGAACACCAGATACGCGGCGAACGGCCGCTGGGCCGGATGCCGGATCCAGTTGACGTACGGGGCCGCCAGGGCGAGCACGCCCAGGGCCAGCGCGACGGTGGTCCAGCTCACACCTTCCATCGGCACAGAGTAGAGGGCCACTCCGGTCCACTTCAACGTCCGGGCCTTGTTGGCCGGGCCGCAGGACGGGCACACTGACCCATCCGGTGCCCAGCAGCCTCGGCACTGCCGAGGCCGCCGGGCGTCCTGCCACATCCCGCCAAGGAGCCCCCATGACCATTCACATCGCGCTGGAACCGCTGCTCGCCCTGGGCGCCGGCATCCTGGTGCTCGCCATGCCCAAGCTGCTCAACTACGTGGTGGCGGGCTATCTGATCCTGATCGGCCTGGTCGGCATCTTCAATCTCTGACGCCGCCGGGCATGCCGGATCGCGGCGGCATGTCCATGGCGGCCATGCACGGGACACCCGCCTGTGATACAAACCACCCGAGGCATCTTCGAGCCCAGTGTGGAATGACCAGCCCGACCCCGCTCCGCGAGCCGCTGTTCCCCCCGTCCATGAAGGGGACGCAGCACGACCTGTCCGCTGAGGCCATGGCCGAGATTCAGACGCTGAACCGGCCGGCGCCGGGGCGGTGGCTGCTCCAGTGCGCGATCATCTGGGCGTCCGTGGCCCTGTTCGTCACTGCCGCGGAGCTGGCCGATCACTGGGCGGTGACCGTTCTGGCGGTGCTGCTGATCGGCTCGCGCCAGCTCGCGCTCGGCTACCTGATGCACGACCAGGCGCACCACAGCGCATTCCGGTTCAAGGGCGGCGACCTGCTGGCCAACGTGCTGGCCGCCTACCCCCTGCTGGTGGCCACTACCGAGAAGTACGCCCAGGTGCACCTCAGCCACCACCGGCACTACTTCACCGAGCAGGATCCCGACTTCGTCCGCAAGCAGGGACCGGAGTGGACCTACCCGCAGACCCGCACACAGATGTTCCGGACCTTCGCCAGGGAGTTCCTGGGCCTGAACCTCGTCAGGCTGATCAAAGGCAAGACCCTGGGCAACGTCACCCTGTACAGGCGGCTGGACACGATCCCCGGCTGGGTGCGGCCGGCCTACTACGCCGCCCTCGCCGTGGTGCTCACGCTGACCGGCACCTGGATCGAGTTTCTCCTCTACTGGGTGCTGCCGCTGGTCACCGTCATGCAGGCGCTGCTGCGGTTCGAGGCCATCTGCGAGCATCAGTACGACATGCCGGGAGCCCGGGTCGAGGACACCACGCCGCTGATCATCCTGCCCTGGTGGCAGAAGCTGTTCATTCCGGACCTCAACTTCGGCATGCACGTGTACCACCACTACTTTCCGGGCGTGCCGTTCTGCCACCTGCCGAAGGTCCACCGGATCTTCGCCCGCGAGGGCCTGGTGGACGAGGACCGGGTGTTCCACGGCTACGGTGGCATTCTGCGCACCGTGATCCGCCGGACCGGCCAGGCCGAAGGGCAGCCCGCCAGCGCCTGATCCTCCGGCTTCGGAGCCAGCGGCACGGTCGTTGCACCCTCTCCAGCACAGCTTCGACCGGAGATTCCCATGCAGAACGTCACCGCGGGCCATGCCCGCATACCGGTGCTCGGATTCGGCACCTTCCAGCTCGAGGGCGATGCCTGCCGTGACATGGTCGGCCACGCCCTGGACATGGGCTACCGCCACGTCGACACGGCGCAGATGTACCGCAACGCACGCGCGGTGGGTGCTGCCATCGCCGAGGCCGGCGTGCCGCGGGACGAGATCTTCCTGACCACCAAGGTATGGCCGGACCGTTACCGGGACGGGGATCAGCAGGACTCGGTCGCAGCCAGTCTGGAACGTCTGGGGCTGGATCGGGTCGACCTGCTGCTGCTGCACTGGCCGAGTCCGGACGGGGTGCCGCTGCCGGAGACCCTCGGCGCCCTGAACGACGTGCTCGAACGGGGCTGGACCCGGCACATCGGTATCGGCAACTTCACGGTCGCCCTGACCCGGGAGGCACAGGCGGCCAGCGACGCGCCGCTGATCACCAACCAGGTCGAGTATCACCCGTTCCTGAGCCAGCAACCGCTGCTCACCGAGCTGCGGCGCCGGAGCATGGGGCTGACGGCGTACGCGCCGCTGGCCCAGGGCCGCGTGCCGGCGGACGACACGCTGGCGGCCATCGCCGCCGAGTACGGCCGCAGCGCGACCCAGGTCGGGCTGCGCTGGCTGATTCAGCAGCCAGGCGTGGCGGCGATCCCCCGGTCTGCGTCACCGGCCCACGCCGAGGACAACCTCGGCGCCCTGGACTTCGCCCTCACCGACGAGCACATGGCGAGGATCAGCGCCCTCGCCCGCTCGGACGGCCGGGTGGTCGACCCGTCCGGACTGGCGCCCGACTGGGACGACTGAGCCGGCCCGGTCCGCGCCCCGTCAGCGGCCGGAAAACTGCGGCGCCCGCTTCTCGAAGAACGCCTTGCGGGCTTCCTTGGCGTCCTCGGTCTCGAAGCAGCGGCGGATGTTGCCGAGCTCCAGGCGCACCTGGGCTTCCAGATCGACGGCGCGCACCGCCCGGTGCATGCCCCGCTTGGTCATGCGGATCGAGAACGGCGACCAGGCGGCGAGCTGATCGAGGTAGGCCCGGAACCGGTCGTCGAACTCCGCGGCCGGACAGATCTCGCCCACCATGCCGAGGGCCAGGGCCTCCTCGGCCTCCACCGTGCGGTTCTCCAGCATGAACCGCAGTGCAGGCTCGTAGCCCATGGCCAGCGGCAGCGTCCAGGTCAACCCGCCGTCCGGCGAGCCGCCGATCCGGGTGTACCCCGCCATCAGCCGCGCGGCGTCGGACATGAGCTTGATGTCGCAGGCCATGGCGAGGCCGAGGCCGGCGCCCACCGCCACGCCGTTGATGCCCGCGACCACGGGCTTGTCGCAGTCGTCGCGCAGGCCGAGCAGGAACCGCCCGACCCAGTGGATGTCGTCCAGCCGGTCGCTGATGGGCCCGTGGGGCGTCGCCCGCTCGCCGCTGCCGGACAGATCGAGCCCGGCGCAGAAGGCGTCGCCGGTACCGGTGATGCCGATGACCCAGACGTCGTCGTCCCGGGCCGCGTCCTCGACGGCGTTGACGACGCTCCAGGCGAGCGCCTCGTTCAACGCATTCTTCTTGTCGGCTCGATTGAGGCGGATGATCCGCACGTGACCGCGGTCTTCGATCGCAACGAGTTCCGTCATGGTGGCTCCTGGGGCTGCTGAAAGCCGACGATGCTACCGCCGGCACGGCGCGGGAGCCACGCGCCCGTGCGCGGCGGGCCGGCCCGCGAAATGTAGACGAATGACAACACCTGGCGGATTTGCGGTAGAATCGACGAAACGATTCCGGAAAGCCTGATGACAGCCTACAAACCGTCCCAGCGAGACACCTACCACCACGGCGATCTGCGCAACGCGCTGCTCAAGCGCGCCGCGGAGGTCATCGAGGAGCACGGTATCGAGGCCCTGACCCTGCGCGGCCTCGCCCGGGATCTCGGCGTCTCCCACGGCGCGCCCAACCGCCACTTCAAGACCCGGGCCCACCTGCTCTCCGCCCTCGCCGAGGACGGCTACAGCGGCCTGACCCACGCCACCCTGTCCGCCGCCGACGCCGCCGGGCCGGACCCGTGGATCCGCCTCAACGCCATGGGCCGGGGTTTCCTGCACTGGGTGTTCGACAACCGCGCGAGCTTCCGCGCCATCTGCCATCCGGACGTCAGCCGCTATGCTGACGACGCCCTGCGGGCCGCCATCCGCCGATTCCGCGAAGCGATCCGCGATGCGGTGGCGGATGCCCAGCGGGCCGGACGCCACCCCGAGGCCCGGCTGGACCTGCTCACCCTCTACACCAAGGCCGTGCCCTTCGGCGCCGCCATGATGCTGTTCGACGGCCTGTTCGAGGACCACCGCAACACCACCGACCGGGACGCGCTGATCGAGGAGCTGATCGAACTCGTGGTGCCGATCCGCGACCGGGTGGCGGCGACCGGCCCCCGCCTCGCCACGACGCTGGTCGGCGGCGCGACGAACTGAGGCCTACACCCCGCCGAGAAAATCCAGCACCGCGGCGTTGAACGCCTCCGGCTGGTCGATGTTGGCGGCGTGGCCCGCGCCGTCCAGCACGACGCGCCGCGCCCCGGGGATCTTGCCCGCCATGTAGTCGGTCGGGATCAGGAACGGCGTGTCGTCGGCGCCCACCAGCACCAGGGTGGGCAGCGCGATGTCCGGCAGCGAGCGGATCACCCGGTCGTCGCGCTGGGCGAGCATGCCCCGGGCCGCGTGGGCGAGGCCCTGGGCGGACCGGTGCTGACTGATGCGCACCTCGCCGCTCTCGCCGAGCGCCGCCAGGCCCTGCCGCTCGAAGGCTTCCGCCCGCTCCCGGGCGGTGTGGTTCCAGGCCGCCCGGCCGTCGTCACTCTTGTAGCCCGGCCCGGTGTCGAACAGCATCAGCGCCTCGCAGCGGTCCGGGTGCTGGAGATGGAACGCCAGGGTCATGTAACCGCCGAGCGACAGGCCGCCGATCACGGCGCGCTCGACACCGCAGGCATCGAGCAGCGCGGCCATGTCCGCCACCGTGAGCGCTTCCGAATAGAGGTCCGGGTCGTCCGGGCTGTCCGAGCGGCCGTGGCCGCGCATGTCCCAGGTGATCAGGTGGTGATCGCGGGTCAGGGCCTCGATCTGCCCCGCCCACATCTCGCCGGTGGCGCTGTAGCCGTGGGTGAGCAGCACCGTCCGCGCGCTCGCGTCCAAGCACGGATGGTGCTCGTAGTAGATGGTCACGCCGTCGCGGTCGATGGTCGTCATGGTCCCCCTCCTGCCGATCTGCCATTCGCCAGTGTAACCGCAACCGCTGTGGCATCTACCTATCGCGCGGCCGGGCGCGCGTTGGGTAGAGTCGATCGTCGAGGGCCAGCGGCGGCGACCGGGAGCGGAACGTGGGCGACGAGATCAAGCGGCGCTATTTCGACGGCGAGCACTTCAGCGCGTTCCGCACGGCGCTCGACGAGGAGCACGCGCTGCTCGGCCGCTACTTCGACGAGCAGCGATTCAGCCGCCGGGGCGACGTCGCCGGCTTCGAGCTCGAGGCCTGGCTGGTGGACGACACCGGCGACCCGCTGCCGCGCAACGAGGAATACCTCGCCGCCCTGAACGACCCGCTGGTGGTCCCGGAGCTCGCGGCCTACAACGTGGAGCTGAACGGCAGCCCTACGGCGCTCACCGGCCGCGCGTTCTCGAGGCTCCACGACGAGCTGTCCGCCACCTGGGGCACCTGCCAGCAGACGGCCCGCGGCATGGGCATGGGCCTGGTGACCATCGGCATCCTGCCGACGGTGAAGGAAGCCATGCTCGACTCCGCCCACATGTCGTCCATGCAGCGCTACCACTCCCTGAACGACCGCGTCATGGCGCTGCGGGACGGCCGCCCGCTGGCCGTGGAGATCGAGGGCGACGTGCCGCTGCGCACCACCCACCACGACGTGATGCTGGAGGCGGCCACCACGTCGTTCCAGATCCATCTGCAGTGCCGGCCCGAGCGCATCGTCCGGGACTTCAACGCGAGCCTGGTCGCGTCCGCGCCGATGGTGGCGGTCAGCGCCAACTCGCCGTTCCTGTTCGGCCATGCGCTGTGGGACGAGACCCGTATTCCGCTGTTCGAGCAGAGCGTGGACGTGGGCCGGCGCTATGCGCCCCGGGTCACCTTCGGCACCGGCTACGTCGAGCGTTCGCTGCTCGAGGTGTTTCAGGAGAACCACGCCGACCACCCCATCCTGCTGCCGGCCGAACTCGACGGCCCGCCGGACAGGTTCCAGCACGTCCGCTTTCACAACGGCACGCTGTGGCGCTGGAACCGCCCCCTGATCGGCTTCGACTTCGACGGCCAGCCGCACCTGCGCATCGAGCACCGGGTGGTGCCCGCGGGGCCGACGATCCGCGACTGCATCGCCAACGCCGCGTTCTACTACGGCCTCGTGTACGGCCTGGGTCTGTGGAAGACCCCGCCCGAATCCCTGCTGCCCTTCGAGAAGGCCCGGGACAACTTCTACAGCGCCGCCCGCTACGGACTCAATGCCCGCCTGCTGTGCGTCGACGAGCGCGGCGACCGGGAACTGGGCGTGCGTCAGCTCGTCATCGAGGAACTGCTGCCCCTCGCCCGCCGCGGCCTGGAGTCGCGCAACATCCCGGACGTGGAGATCAGCGAGTTCCTCGACGTCATCGGCGCCCGGGTGGAGTCCTCTCAGAACGGCGCCGCCTGGCAGCGGCGCTGGGTCGCCATGCACGGCGTCGACCTCAACGCGCTGGTCCAGGCCTACCGCGAACATCAGGACGCCGGCGAGCCCGTGCATACCTGGCCGCTGTGAGCAGCCCCCTGCGCGTATGGCGGCAATGGCCCGCCGGGCTGGAAACGGTGCCGGCCGGGGCCCTGCTCGAACGCCTCGGCGGCCCGACGCTGCTGCACCTGTCCGGTGCGGCCGACCCGCCCGTGTTCCTGTCGGTGCTGCTTCACGGCAACGAGACCTCCGGCTGGGACGGGCTGCGCCGGCTGATCGCGGACACGATCGGTCGTGGCGTCCCCCTGCCCCGCAGCCTGATCGTGTTCGTCGGCAACGTCCGCGCAGCCGCTGCCGGCGTGCGCACGCTGCCGGAGCAGAACGACTTCAACCGGATCTGGCGCGGTTCCGCCGGCGTCGACGGCGCCCTAGCCAACGCCGTGCTGACCGAGCTCGACGGCCGACGGCTGTTCGCCGCCGTGGACCTGCACAACAACACCGGCCAGAACCCGCACTACGCGGTGCTGACCCAGCTCGCGCCGGACAACTACGGGCTGGCCTACCTGTTCGACGACCAGGCGGTCTACATCCGCGAGCCGGACACGGTCATGACCCGGGTGTTCGACGGGCGCTGTCCCGCCGTGACCCTCGAACTCGGCCCGGTGGGCGATCCGCGCTGCGCGGACCGCGCGTACGACTTTCTCTCCAGAATGCTCACCCTGGACCGCATCCCGCCGTCCGACCGGGCGCGCCTGCGGGTCTACCGCACCGAGGCCCGCGTGCACGTGCCGGACGACGTGGCCTTCTCGTTCGCCGGCGACGGCCTGGACACGCCGCTGGTGCTGACCGGCGGCCTCGAAGCCGTGAACTTCCACGAACTCCCTGCCGGCACCGAATTCGCCGCCACGGTGCTGCCCGCCGCCCGGGCCCTGGACGTCCGCGACGTCGGCCACGCGCCGGCGACAGGGCGCTACTTCGAGTCCCGCGGCGGCCGGCTGGTCCTGCGGGAGGCCGTGATCCCGGCCATGTACACGGTGGATCCCGCGGTCGTCCGGCAGGACTGCCTGTGCTACTTCATGACGCGAATGGCGCCGGAGGCGCTCAGCGGGTGAACAGCGCCATGGCCTCGATGTGGGCCGTCTGCGGAAACATGTCGACGGCCGCCAGCCGCTCGAGACGGTACCCTGCGCCCGCCAGGACGGCGGCGTCCCGGGTCAGCGTGGCCGGCGCGCAGGAAACGTAGGCCACCACAGGCACCGGACGGGCCGCGAGCGCCGCCGCCAGCGCCGCTGCTCCGGTGCGCGGCGGATCGAGCAGTACCGCGTCGACGCCATCGGGCAGGCCGGCGTCGGCGTCCAGATCCCGAACCGAGAAGCGGGCGCGGTCGTCCAGCCCCAGGTCGGCCGCGTTGCGCCGCGCCCGGTCGACCAGCGCGGCATCCCCTTCGTAGCCTTCGACCGCCAGGCCGGCGGCCGCCAGCGGCAGGGCGAAGTTGCCGAGCCCGCAGAACGCATCGACGACCCGCCGAACGCCGTCGCCGGACAGCCACTCGACCACCCGCCGGACCATGGCCCGGTTCACCGCCGCGTTGCCCTGCAGAAAGTCGCCGGGCTCGAAGGTCAGGCGCAGGCCGGACTCCGGCAGCAGGTAGCCGGGCGCCTGGGGCTCCGGCCGATACACGCACTCAGCGCGCTGATCCGCCAAACCCAGATAGAGGTAGGCGCCTTCCGCGGCCGCGAACCCGGCGACGCGCGCGCGGTCCTCCGCTGCCAGCGCCTCCACCAGGTGCAGGTACAGCACCGGCCATGGGCGGCCATCGCCGGATTCGGACACCGTCAGCTCGACATGGCCGAGCTGCCGCGGCCGCCGCAACGATGCGAGCACCGGCTGCAGCCGCCCCGGCAGGCTCGCCAGCACGGGATCCAGCACCGGGCACGCCGCCAGCGCCACGATCTCGCGGCTGCCCGCCTGGCGGAACCCCAGCCGGGGCGCCCCGCGCCGGGGCACGTGCCAGGCCAGGCGGGCCCGGCGCCGGTAGCCGAACGGCGGCGATCGCAGCGGCGCCTCGGGCACCGCGGGCTCGAGCCCGGCGGTGCGGGACATCAGCTCGCGCAGCACCGCGGTCTTGTGATCGAGCTGGGCGTCGTGATCGAGATGCTGCAGGTCGCAGCCGCCGCAGCGCTCCACGATGGGACACGCCGGCGTCACCCGACGGGGCGAGGCCTCCACGACGTCGAGCAGGCGATACTCGTCGAACCGGCGGTGGCGTTCGACGAGGCGCGCTTCGATGCTCTCGCCGGGCAGCGCGCCGGCCACGAAACCGACCTTGCCGCCGGGCCGCACGACGCCGCGGCCTTCGTGGCTGAGGCGTTCCACGACCAGGCGGACGGACTCGGAGGATGACGGCTTGGCGTGGCGCAACGTGCGGGTCCAGGAATCGACCCGGCGCAGCATACCGACGGCGCCGGCGGCGTAACAGCCGGCGCCGCGACATCGGCGACGGCGTGGGGCACCATGACGACACCGCAGCCGGCGAGCCGCCATGAACGCGTCTTCCCATCACAACGGCAGCTTCTGGTTCGACGAGCTCGGCATCGACCCGCAGCCGGACCCCGAGCCGCTGCCCGCGCGCACGGACGTCGCCATCGTCGGCGGCGGCTACACGGGTCTGTGGACGGCCTATTACCTGAAGCGGGCGGAGCCCGGCCTGGACGTCACCGTGTTCGAGGCCGACGTCGCCGGCTTCGGCGCCAGCGGCCGCAACGGCGGCTGGTGCATGGGCGCCGCGTGGGGCACGGAATCACTGCTGGCGAACCCCGAGACCCGATCCCGGGGTCTGGCGCTGCAACGGGCCCTGTTCGACACCGTCGACGAAGTGGGCCGGGTCACCCAGGCCGAGAACATCGATTGCCACTTCGCCCGTGGCGGCACGCTGCGCATCGCCACCGCGCCATTCATGGTCGAGCGCCATCGCCGGGAGATCGACGAGCTCCATGCCCTGGGTTTCACCGAGCACGACTTTCGCTGGCTGGATGCGGACACGACGCGGACGCGGCTGAACGTGCCGCGCAACCATGGCGCGATCCACGCCGCGCACTGCGCCGCCATTCAGCCGGCGCGCCTGGTCCGTGGCCTGGCCGACACGGTCCGGCGGCTCGGCGTCACGATACTCGAAGGCACGCCGGTGACGGCGATCCGGCCGGGCCGGGTGGACACGGCCCGGGGCGCCGTCGCGGCGGGCCGGATACTGCGCGCGACCGAGGCGTATACCGCGTCGCTGACCGGCCATCGCCGCACCCTGCTGCCCATCTACTCGAAGATGGTCGTCACGGCGCCGCTGCCGGACGCGCTCTGGCAGGAGATCGGGCTCGGCAACCGGGAGACCTTCGGCGACGACCGACGCATGGTGATCTACGGCCAGCGCACCCTCGACGGCCGGCTGGCGTTCGGCGGGCGCGCCGGCTACGAATTCGGCTCCCGGCGCCGGCGCACGCTGCCGCCGGACGATCCGGACTTCGACGGCATCGTCCGGACGCTGCGGGGCCTGGTGCCGCAGCTTGCGGAAGTGCCCATCACCCACCGCTGGGGCGGCGTGCTGGGCGTGCCCCGCCACTGGCGGCCCTGCGTACAGTTCGACCGGCGCTCCGGCCTGGGCTGGGCCGGAGGATACGTCGGCGAGGGCGTCGCGGCCGCCAACCTCGCCGCCCGGATGCTCACGGACCTCGTGCTGGAGCGGGACTCCGCGCTCACGGCCCTGCCCTGGGTCGACGACGTCCCGCCCCGCTGGGAGCCCGAACCCCTGCGCTGGCTGGGCGTGCGGGCGATCCGCGCCATCGGTGCGCGCGCGGACTGGATCGAACTGAACCGCCAGCGGCCGTCGCGGTTCTGGGGCGGACTGTTCCAGCGCCTCACCGGGTGACTTCCCGGCGGCACGGCCGCAACTTAGAATAGCTACTTGCCTAGACACGCCCGTGGGAGGGATGCGTGTTTCAGACCCGAGTCGTCGACGGGCTGCTGGTCGTCCACAGGGCCATCACGGCGATCACCATCGACTCCGTACTGCAGGCCACCCGCCGCTGGTTCGAGGACCATCGGTTCGACCCGGCGTTGCCGGTGCTGTGGGATTGTCGGGATCAGTTCATTCACGCGTCCCTGGCGGATCTGGCGACCATCCACGAGCACCTCGACGGCTACCGCAGCCGTCAACTGCATCGCCGGCGCGGCAGCCGAAGCGCCGTGCTGGTGTCCAATCTGACCTCCGCCGCGGCCCTGTCGGTGCTCGAGGACAATCACCATCTGATGCCCGACATCCGGGTGTTCCACGACGCCGACGAAGCCCACGGCTGGCTGGGCGTTCCCAACCCGCCCCTCGACCCGGCAGACTCCGGCGACCGGCCCTGCGCCAGCGCCTGAAGCACCCGACGGCCGCGCCGGACGACGACCGGGCGGCAAGGAGAACGACCATGACGGACTATCAGACGCTGACCTTCGACGCCCGCGACGGCATCGGCTGGCTCACCCTGAACCGGCCGGAGCGGCTCAACGCCATGACCAACCGCATGGTGGTGGAAACCCACGACTGTCTCGCCCAAGTCGCCGACCGGACCGACGTGCGCGTGCTGGTGCTGACCGGCGCCGGCCGCGGTTTCTGCCCCGGCGCCGATCTCAAGCACTTCTCGGCCGGCGAGGACGACATCGCCACCGAGCCCCGGCATTTCCACGTGCCCGTGCTGCTGCACGAGATGCCCCAGGTCACCATCGCCGCCGTCAACGGCGCCTGCGCCGGCGCCGGCTTCGGCTGGGCGTGCGCCTGCGACCTGCGGGTCGCCGCGCGCGGCGCCAGCTTCAACAGCGCCTTTCTGAACGTCGCTTCGGCGGGCGACATGGCCGGGCCCTGGACCCTGCCGCGGCTGGTCGGTGCAGCGCGGGCCCGGGACCTGTACCTGCTGCCGGACAAATTCGATGCCGACCAGGCGCTCGCCTGGGGACTGGTCACCCGGGTGTTCGAGCCGGACGCGTTCCAGGCGGAGGTTGCCGCCATCGCGGCGCGCCTGGCCGCCGCCTCACCGCATGCGCTGCGCACCATGAAGCAGAACTTCCTCGATGCCGAGAGGCTGCCGCTCGACCGTTACGTCGACCTCGAGACCGAGCGGCACATGGAGGTCATGGCCCACGACGACGCCAAAGAGGCGTTCCGGGCCTTCGTGGAGAAGCGGCCGCCGCGATTCGGCCGGAGCTGATCGAACCTCAGCATCCATCGACGACTCGCAGGGTTTCGCCACGCTCGCCGTTCAGGATGCCGTCGAGCACGTCCGTCGTGACCCCGAGCAGCGATGCCGCCTCCTCGATGGTTTCGACGAACTGAAAACGGCCCGACGCCCCTTCCTTCACCGAGGCATACATCCTGGCCAGGGAAAACGCTATCGGATCGGGCACCAGATACACTCTGCGTGCTCCCGGGGCGAATGCGGCCTGAAGCATGGCGAACTGCCTCAGTTCCACAGGTGTCAGTCGAATCGATGCGGTATCGCGACACAACACGAACTGGCTGAGATCATGCCTCACCTCGGGCGGCAGTTGCAGAATCGTCTGTCTGCACGCCATGACTTCATCTATGGTGACGACCCCGAAAACGTCATAGACGATCAGATCGTCGTCGGACGATTGCAGAACGCGAACGCTCATGCCCGGCCCGTCAGCGAGTCGACGACGTCGACCAGCTCCGAGGGGGAGATCGGCTTCTGCGCGAACCCGAATCCTTCGGAGGAAGCAGGAAGCTGCGGCGCGTCGCCTCCATTCCCCGAAAGAACCAGCACGGCCAGCCGGGGATTGGTCGCGCGCAGGCGTTTCACGAAGTCCATACCGCCCATACCGGGCGCCAGCAGATCCGCAATCAGCAACTGAACCGAGTTGAGGCCGCTCCAGACCAGGGCCTGGTGCGTCGACGAGAACGCGGCCACGTCATGGCCCGCCTCCGTGAGCACCCGGGTCATCAGCGCGCGAAGCTGATCGTCGTCTTCCAACAGCAGCACCGATTTGGGGCGTTCACTCCGCCCAGCGCGGGACCCGGTCGACTCGAGCCTCTCCGCGCGCCCATCGGCCGCATGGTGGTAGACATGAAAAACGGTGCCCTGGCCCGGCCGTGAGTCGAACGCGACGAACCCGCCCGCCTGATCGACGATGTCCTTCACGGTGGACAGCCCCAGGCCCGTGCCCTTCCCTTCCGGTTTCGTCGTGAGAAACGGCTCGAAAACCAGGGGTTGCAGCGCCTCGTCGATGCCCGAACCGGTGTCCGCCACGTCGATGACCACCCAGGTACCCGCCGGTACGCCCGTGCCCGGATCCGTTGCAACCAGGCGTTGCTGCCGGGTGGTGATCGTCAACCGGCCGCCCGCCGGCATGGCGTCCGACGCATTGACAGCCAGATTCATCAACACCTGATCGAGGCCGACGGGATCCAGGCGCACGCTGTCGAGCTGATCCTGGAGACGCAGCTCGAACTCGATGTCCGGACTGAGCAACGACCGAATGAGTTCTGCGGTCCGTCGAACCTGCTCGTTCAGGTCGACGGGCTCCACGGAGCCGGGTCTCTTTCTTCCGAACGCGAGCAGCTTTCCGACCAGTGCGGCTGCTCGTTCGCTCGCCATCCTGACCTGCGTCAGTGAACGGTCGACATCGTCGCGGCGCTCCGATGCGAGGGCGAGATCCGTATACCCCATGATGGCCATGAGCTGATTGTTGAAGTCGTGGGCGACCCGCGCGGTCATCATCGCGAGGGCTTCCAGCTTCTGGGAGTGGCGGAGCTCCCGTTCCAGCTCGAGCCGCCTGGAGATGTCCCGGCAGATCATGGAGCTGCCGATTCGGTCTCCTTGGTCGTTGAACACTGGCGAGAGCGTGATCGACACGCTGCACAGGGTGCCGTCCTTCGCCAGCCGCTCGGTCTCGAAGCCGACCACGGATTCGCCCCGACGGACCGCAGCGACGTTGGCTTCCGCCTCGGCGCGCTTGTGCTCCGGCCAGATGATCGAAATGGGCTGGCCGACAGCCTCATTGGCGCTGTACTTGAAGAGCGCTTCAGCGGCCTTGTTCCAGATCAGAATGCGCGCGTCCGAGTCTACGCCGATGATGGCGTCGGCAGACGACTCGACGAGCACGGCGAATCGCGCCGCGCCTTCGATGTTGTCACGGTTGGTCACTGCCGCAGGCCCCTTCGCATCTGACCACCCGCCAAGGTTGGCGACGAACCCGACCGAGGGTTCCGATGGGGCCATGATAGCCGGAGAACCTGGCATTCGGCAGCCCAGTTGCCCCCAAAGCCGGTGAACGCCCGCACGGCCCGGGACGACGCCTGGTCCATGCCCACGCCCGAAAAGGAGCACCCGGAACGCCAGGTGCTCCATTCGGCCGCTTCGGCTGACGACCAGCGCTCAACGCGCCGGTATGTCGTAGTACCGCGCGAAATCCGCCGGATCGTGATTGCGCAGCTCCGTCTTCGCGATGCCCGGCAGGTGTACTTCACTGGGCCCGTCGGCAATGCTCAGATGCATGCCCAGCCCGAACAGCGATGCGAGCGGTGTCTGGTTGGACACCCCCATGGCGCCATGCACGCGCAGCGCACGTTCGGAGACGTTCTGCAGCAGCTCGGTGCCGACGATCTTGAGCATGCTGATTTCCTGGCGCGCCCCTTTCGGGCCCTTCTCGTCCAGCGCGCGGGCGGTATGCAGGCACAGCAGCCTGGCCTGGTCGATCTCGATCCGGGAGCGGCCGATGTCGTTGGCCACGCTGCCGTGCTCGTGCAGGTATTTGCCGAAGGCGAAGCGCTCCTTGGCCCGGGAGATCATCAGGCCGAGGGCGACCTCGGCCATCCCGACGCAGCGCATCCCGTAGTGGATGCGGCCGGGTCCCATGCGTTTCTGCATGATGGCGAAGCCCTCGCCCGGCTCGCCGAGCAGGTTCTCGGCGGGCACGCGAACGTTGTCCAGCAGAATCTCGGGATGGCCGCCGGTGTGGTAGGCGTTCATCACGGTCGTGTCCTGCAGAATCTGGACGCCGGGGGTGTCCATCGGAATGATGATGACGCCGTGCTGCCTGTGCCGGTTGGGATTCTCCGGGTTGGTCTTGCCCATGAGGATCATGAACCGGCACTTCGGATGCATGGACAGTGATATGAACCACTTGCGGCCGTTCACCACGTAGTCGTCGCCGTCGCGCACGATGGTGGTCTGGTAGTTGGTGGCGTCCGACGACGCGACTTCCGGTTCCGTCGCGGCGAAACAGGAGTAGCACTCGCCCTCCAGCAGCGGCAGCAGCCACTTCTGCCGCTGCGCCTCGTTGGCCGCCGCGCCGAGCAGTTCCATGTTGCCGGTGACCGGCGCATGACAGTTGAACACCTCCGGCGCCCAGGGCAGCTTGGCCATCTCTTCGAAGATGGGAGCGAACTCGAAGTTGCTGAGCCCGGTGCCGGGTTCGTCCTCCCGCAGGTGGGGAAAGAACAGATTCCACAGGCCCTGTTCCTTGGCCATGGCCCGCAGATCGTCGACGAAGGCCAGCGCCTCCGCATCATTGCGCCGATCGCTGTGGGCAACGTCCTGGTACTGCTTGTTCATCGGGTAGACGTGCCGGTTCAGGAAATCCACGACTCTGTCTTTGATTTCGAGGGATCTTTCGGTCTGTGGGAACAACATAGGGCCTTCCTGCTTTTCCTGGTGAAACTCCGTGCGTCGCGGAGGGATCGGCCTCGGGACGGCGGGGCGTTTCCCGACGGTCGATCGGCCATCGGCGCTCCATGAGGGTCGCTCCGCAGCGCGCCGGCCTGCGTTTCGCCGGCTTGCTGATGACGGCATTGAACCAGATGCCGCGCAGGAACTCCTGCTCGACGGTCGACCACGTGGCGAACCGCCTCGTGGCGTAACAGACCGCGGTGCTCCGGAATGTCGGCCACGGGACGTGGCTGCGATGACATGAGGTGGAAAGAAGGAAGTTGGTGGAGCCAGACGGGATCGAACCGTCGACCTCTACAATGCCATTGTCATGGGCTCCCGACTTTAAGTGTTTGTTCTGGAGGCAGATATTTCACCACTTCGGACACCACCATCAGGCATCCGCCGGCAATCGGGCTCGTTGGCAGCCCGATTACGGCGCGCAGTGTCGTAGTGACTGGCAGGCCCGTCCCGTAGAATGAACGCTTGGACTATTATGGATTACATATGTCCTCCTAAGGAGTACACTACGCCCTTGTTGTCGTCGGCCAATATCCTCCCATGACAGATATCAGCCCCAGCGTCGATGCCGTGTTCGGCAGCCGAACGGCTGGCCAGGTCATGCTGTTCCTCGAGCACTACGGCGAAGCCCACGGCCGTCAGATTGCCAGGGCATTCGACATACCCGCCAGCATGGTCCACAAACAGCTGAAGCGCCTTGAATCCGGCGGGCTGATTGTCGGCCGGGATGTCGGCCGAACCCGGGTTTTCACCTGGAATCCGCGGAGCCAGACCGCCAAGCACCTGCGGCTGTTTCTACGGGCCGAGCTCGACGCACTGCCCGAGGACGTCATCGACCGGTACTTCCACGAGCGGAACCGCCCGCGGGCGACCGGCAAGCCTGTCGAATACGTGGACGGCCAGAAGTCCACGCCTTGAGGCTTCGTGCGGACAGTTCGCTACTCGAGGTGGCACTGGCGGTGTCCGAGGCACTCGAGGCTGCAGGCATCCCGGCACCCCTGTCCGGCGGAGCGGCAATGTCCCTCTACACCGACAACAAGTACCTGACCCGGGATCTCGATTTCGTGACATCGGCGCGCGGCAATGATCTGAAGGCTGTCCTCGAGCCTCTTGGATTCACCGCAGCGCCCGACGGGCGGCACTTTGTGCACGAGCCATCCGGCTGGCTGGTGGAGTGCCCACCTGGCCCGGTTTCCTTCGGCGACACGTTTCTGAGCGAGGACGACATCCCCATCACCGACTACGAGCAGGGACGCCTGAGGGTGATTACGCCAACACAATCACTCATGGATCGACTGGCAGCCTACTTTCATTGGAACCGACAGCCGGAGCTACGCACCCAGGTGCGCCAGCTCGTCGCAACCATGGATCCCCGCGGCGGGATCGACTGGCCCGCCCTGTATGAGTGGGCACGCCAAGAAGGCATATCGGCTAACGAGATTGATGAGGTGTGCAAGCGACACGAGCAAGGCTGAACACCCACAGCCGAACAGCGTAGCAGGGCGCTGGGTGCCTCAGCACCCGCACGATCTAGATCGAACAGAGGGAATGGTGGAGCCAGACGGGATCGAACCGTCGACCTCTACAATGCCATTGTAGCGCTCTCCCAGCTGAGCTATGGCCCCACGGAGACCGTCCCGGCAGGACGGTGCAGAGGAGGCGGGATACTACGTAGCACCCCGGTGGGTGTCAACTTTGCCAGCCGCCGGATGGCCCGGCGTCGACGGCACCCGCCTCCAGCCCCAGAATAGCCGGGATTCAGCATCGTGCCAGTCGAGCCTGCGTGGACGACCAAGACAGCCCGGCCCGGCTGAAACGGGCCCTCAATCTGCCGCTGCTCACCCTGTACGGCCTCGGGTCCGTGATCGGGGCCGGCATCTACGCGCTGGTCGGCGAGATCGCCGGAGTGGCCGGCTACGGCGCGCCGCTGTCGTTCGTGGTCGCCGCCGTGGTGGCCGGCTTCACGGCCTGCTCCTTCGCCGAACTCGCCGGCCGCTACCCCCGGGCCGCGGGCGCGGCCCTCTACGTGCAGCAGGGATTCGGCGCACCGCGCCTGGCCCTCGCCGTCGGGCTGCTGATGACGCTGGCGGGCACCGTGTCCTCGGCGGCGCTGGTCAACGCCTTCGCCGGCTACTTCACGAACTATGTCGCGGCGCCGGCGGCGGCCGTCGTCGTCGTCACCGCCATCGGCCTGGCGGGTCTGGCCGCCTGGGGCATCGCCCAGTCCGTGGCCGTGGCCGCGACGATCACGGTCGTGGAGATCGGCGGACTGGTGGTGGTGATCGGCCTCGGCCTGCCGTCCCTCGCCGAGCTGCCGGCCCACGGCGCCGATTTCCTGCCGGCGCCCGTGGGCAACGCCGGCATCGGCGCCGTGCTGCTCGGCGTCACCCTCGCCTTCTATGCGTTCATCGGCTTCGAGGACATGATCGACGTGGCCGAGGAGGTCAAGGACGTGCGGCTGACGATGCCGCGGGCCATTCTGCTGACTCTCGGGGTCTCCACGGTGCTCTATGCGCTGCTGATGACCACCGCCCTCACCACCCTCACGCCGGCGGAGCTCGCCGCCTCCGGCGCGCCGCTGGCGGACCTGTTCCGTGCCCACGCCGGCGGCTCCGGCCTGGGCATGGGCGTCGTCGCCATGTTCGCCATTCTCAACGGCGCGCTGGTGCAGATCGTCATGGCGTCGCGGGTGCTCTACGGCTTGAGTTCCCGGGGGCAGCTCCCGGCGATTCTCAGCCGGGTGCACGGCGGTACCCGTACGCCGCTGATCGCCACGGCGATCGCCGGCGGCGCCGTGCTGACGCTGGCGCTGATCGGCGATGTCGGCGGCCTGGCGAGCACCACGTCCCTGCTGATCCTGGTGGTGTTCGCCGGCGTCAATCTGGCGCTGTGGCGCATCAAGGGGCGGCTGAGCGCGCCCGAGGGCGCGTACACGTTTCCCCGGTCCGTTCCGGCCGCCGGCTTCGTCCTCAGCAGTACCTTCGTGCTGCGCGAGCTGTGGCTGTTGGTGCACTGAGGCGAGCCTGTTCCGTCAGCCGGCCAGCCGCTAGACTCGGCCCGTCGTCAGCCATCCGCACCACGCCCTCATGGAACCCTCCGCGCCCCAGCCTTCGGGCCTGTCCCTGCGCGCGCTCGTCGGCGGCGGCGCCGTGGTGGTGGCGATCTGCCTGGGGCTCGCTGCCAGCTACGCCATCGGCAGCCTGGAGCGGCTGGGCGATCAGAGCGAACGCCTGCTGGCCAGCGGGGTCGACACCACCCGGCTGATCGAGCAGCTCGCCGACCGGATCACCGACGTGGAGCGCACCGCGCGCCAGTACGCGGTGCTGGGCACGCCGAACCAGGCCCGCATCTATCAGGACCGCCGCAATGCCCTGCTCGCCACCATGGAGGCGCTGACGGCCCGGGACGACGTGCCCAGCGTCAATCCCGCCCTGCAGGAGCTGCGGGTGCTGCTCGACCGGATCGAGAACAATCTCGCGCCGACCGCGAACGCCCAGGCGGCCGGCCACGCCTTCGCCGCCATGAACGCCATTGCACAGCGGGTGCGCGACGTCGCCCAGGCGCGATTCGACAGCGAGCTGTCCGGGCTCCAGCGCGGCGTCGAGCGGGTGCGCACCGCCCTGCTCGCGCTGACCGTCGCCATCGTCGTCGCCGCGCTGCTGGCCGCCCTCGCCTTCGCCCGGCTGGTGAGCCGGCCGGTGCGCCAGATCACCACCAGCATCGATGCCCTCGGCCGCGCCGAGCTCGAGCGGCCGGTGCGGATCGCCGGGCCCCGGGACCTGCAGGCCATCGGCGCGTCCCTGGACTGGCTGCGGCTGCGCATCCGCGATCTCGAGGCCCAGAAGTCGTCGTTCGTGCGCCACATGTCCCACGAGCTCAAGTCGCCGCTGGCCAACATCCGCGCCGGCATCGAGCTGCTGCGGGAGGAAGCCGGCGAGGACGCCGGCTGGCGCGACACCGCCGACATCGTCGAGCGCAACGCCACGCGCCTGCAGCGGCAGATCGACGACCTGCTGAGCTATGCCGGCTGGCAGGACACCCAGCCGCCCCAGCAGCCGCGGCCGGTGGCGCTGCGCGCGATGGTCGAACAGTCCGTCCAGGAGCAGACCTTCGAGGCCCGCAACCGGGGCATCACGGTGGCGACCACGCTCGCCAACGTCACCCTCACCGCGGATCCGGGCCAGCTCCGGGCCGTCGTGGATAACCTCATCGGCAACGCGATAAAGTACTCCCCGGACGGCGGGCGCGTGGACATCACCCTGGCCCGCCGCGGGGACGAGATCGCGCTGGACGTGCAGGATCAGGGCCCGGGCATACCGGCCGAGCTGCGCGAGCGCGTGTTCGAACCGTTCTACCGCGGACCGGCCGCGGCAACCACGGCCGGTACCGGTATCGGCCTGTCTCTGGCACTGACGGCAGCGAGGGCAAATGGGGGCTCCATCGACATCGTGGACAGCGAGCGCGGCGCGCATCTGCGGGCGACGCTGCCGCTCCGGCCACCGGCCTGAGCGGCTGCTCGCCGTCGCGCTGCTGGTCGCCGCCGGCTGTGCCGTGCGGCCTCCGGCCCCGGCGGAACCCGAGGTGGCCGAGCCCCAGGACGAGCAGCCGCTGCCCGCCGAGACCGTCGAGCCACCGGACGCCCCCGAGGCCGCGGCCGCGGCCGGCACGGACGCCCTGCTCGATCTCACTGCCGAGGTGGTCACCGCGGCCACGCCGGAGGCCCGCCGCGCTATCGAGCGGGATCTGGCCGAAGCGTTCGAGGCGGCGCCCAGCCACGACAACCTGCTGCGCCTGTCGCTGGTGCGCGCACTCACCGCCGCGCTGCCGGCGGAGCTCGAATCCGTGCGGGCGGATCTCGAGGTGCTGGCCAACGGGCGCGAGGAACTGACCGACGGCCAGCGCCACCTGGCGCTGCTGACCCTGGTCCTGGTCGAGGACCGTCTGACGCTGGGCCGGCAGATCACCGAGCTCAGAAATCAGATCGAGTCGCTGACGGAGATCGAGGCATCCCTCAACCCGCCGCCGGCGGAGCGCACGCCGTGAGCGCCGGCCACGTTCTGCTGGTCGACGACGACGCCGACTTCCTCACGCTGCTGACCACGCGGCTGGAACGGGACGGCTACCGGGTCACTGCCGCCGACAGCGGCGAGCGCGCGCTGACGCTGCTGCAGACCGTGGTGCCGGACGTGGTGATCACGGACCTGCGCATGGCCGGCATGGACGGCATCGAGCTGCTCGAACGCCTGCAGCAGGAGCATCCGGCGCTGCCGGTGCTGATCATCACCGCCCACGGCACCATTCCGGAGGCGGTGGCCGCCACCCAGCGCGGCGCCGTGGGCTTCATCACCAAGCCCATCGACCGGGAGGAACTGCGGGAAAAGCTCGAGACCGCCATGCGGGTGTTCGGCGGCGTCGAGCGCGACCCGGCGGCCGGCTGGCCGACCCGCAGCGCCCGCATGCAGGCGCTGATCGCCGAGGCCCAGGCCGCCGCGCGCAGCAACGCCTCGATCATGATCCGCGGTGCCACCGGCGCCGGCAAGGAGCGCCTGGCCCGGTTCATTCACGACGCGAGCCCCCGACGCGGCGGCCCGTGGGTCACCGTGAATTGCGCCGCCATACCCGATCACCTGCTGGAGTCGGAGCTGTTCGGCCACGTGAAGGGGGCCTTTACGGGCGCCACCGGCTCCAACACCGGCCTGGTGCGCGCGGCCGACGGCGGCACCCTGTTCCTCGACGAGATCGGTGACATGCCCCTCGACCTGCAGGCCAAGCTGCTGCGGATGCTCGAGCAGCGCACCGTGCGGCCGGTCGGCTCGACCATCGAGCACGCCGTGGACATTCGCGTCGTAGCGGCGACCCACCGGGATCTGACCCGGGCCATCAAAGACGGCGAGTTCCGCGAGGACCTGTTCTACCGGCTCAACGTGCTGGAGCTCACGCTGCCGCCCCTCGCCGAGCGGCGCGAGGACATCCCGCTGCTGGTCCAGGCGTTTCTCAAGGAACTGTGTCCGCCCGGCCAGCGCCGCGTGTTCGCGCCCGAGGCCATGGAGCTGCTGATGGCCGCGGACTGGCCCGGAAACGTGCGTCAGCTTCGCAACGTGGTCGAGCGCAACGTGGCCCTGGCCCCGGGGGTCGTCATCTCCCGGGAACAGGTGCGCGACGCGCTCGGCGAGGCCGCGGGCGATTTCCCGTCCTTCGACGAGGCGCGGGACTCGTTCACCCGGGACTACCTGATCCAGCTCATCAAGATCGCCGACGGCAACGTCACCAAGGCGGCGAAGCTCGCCCAGCGCAACCGCACCGACTTCTACAAGCTCATGAAGCGCCACGGCCTGGAGCGCGACGACGTCGACGCGTGATCGGGCGTCGCCGATTGGCGACACAAAAAACTCAAGATATTCAAAGCCTTGCAGATGACGCCCGGAATCCGTCGCCATCCCGCGACGGATTCCGGGGCGTGAATGCCGCCGGCATTCGCCGACCACCCCCGCAAGCCCCGCCGAATCTGGCCCTCGCCACTCTGGCACGCCCGTTGCTCTGTACCAGGCGACGCCGGTCGTCGTACTTAAGCGAGGCCGGTGCCCTGCCAGACCACAGAGGAGAATCGACATGAAACTAGCAGCAACCGTCGCCTCCGCTGCCCTGCTGAGTGCCATGGCCGCAGCCGCCGGCGACAACGCCAGCTTCACCGAGCTGGACCAGGACCAGAGCGGCGCCATCGATCAGCAGGAGTCCCAGGCCCACGAGGCGCTGGCCGAGAAGTTCGAGATGGCCGACCGCGACGGCAACGGCGAGCTCGACCGCCAGGAATTCACCTACGCGATGGCGCGGATCCAGATGGAAGCCGGCGCCGAGAAGCGTAGCTGAGCCGGTCCGGCGCTGGCCGCGGCAACCCGATCGATCCCCACCTCCCCCCAGTCCCCATCGATCGGCCGCGGTCAGCGCCGCCTTCTCATCAGTCCCTGCCGAGGAGACACACGATGACCGACACCAGACCCCAGGCAGGCGCCACGCGCCTGGCTGCCGGCGCCGTCCTGGCGCTCGGTGCGACGTTCGCGCCGCTGGCCGCTGGCAACGACGGCCCCGGTGACGGCGCGTCCCAGCCGATCCGGGATGCCTGGATCGACGGGCGTCTCGAGACCACCTACGTGCTCAATCCCCACCTCGAGGCCCTCGACATCGAGACCGACGTGGCGGATGGCGTCGTCACCCTGCGGGGCGTGGTCGCCAGCGACATCGACCGGGATCTGGCCGTCGCCATCGCCCGGGGCCTGAGCGGCGTGCGCGAGGTCGACGACCAGCTCACCGTGGGCGAGCGCGGCAACGCCGGCGAACCCGCCGGCCCCGCGGACGGCGACCGGTCGTTCTCGCAGTGGGTCCGGGACGCCACGGCCACGGCACGGGTCAAGACCAATCTGGTCGCCAACGGCAACACCCGCGGGCTGGCGATCGACGTCGACACCGAGAACGACGTCGTGACGCTGAGCGGCGCCGTCCGCTCCCGCAAGGAAAAACTGCTGGCGGAAATGATCGCCAGAAACACCGACGGCATTGCGCGCGTCGACAACCGGCTCGAGATCGATCAGCGGTCCTGAGCCGGACAAACCACCGAAAAGAAACAGGAGTCACCCACACATGACCACCCGATCCATCCTGAGAGCGGCCACCTTCGTAGCCTGCGGCGCCCTGGCCGGCGCAGCCTGGGCGGGCCCTCAGGCCGGCGAGCGGACCTTCAGCCTGTCCGGCACCGGCAGCAGTGACGACAGCTTCGACAGCACCGTGCTCGGCGCCAGCGGCGAGCTCGGCTGGTTCGTCAACGACCGGCTGGAAGCCGGCGTGCGCCAGAGCCTCAACATCCTGTCCTTCGACGAGGCCGACGACGCCTGGTCCGGCAGCACCCGGGTGTTCGCCGACTACCACTTCGGCGACGGCGCGCTGCGTCCCTACCTCGGCGCCAACTTCGGTGCCATCTACGGCGAGGACGTGAACGACACGCTGGCCGCCGGGCCGGAGGCCGGCCTGAAGTACTACGTGAAGGAGTCGACGTTCATCGAGGTGCAGGCGGAGTATCAGTTCCTGTTCGACGACGCCTCCGAGATCGACGACCGCTTCGACGACGGCGCGTTCGTCTACACCCTGGGCGTCGGCTTCAACTTCTGAGGCCTGCCCCCAGGCGCCCGTCCGGCCGGCCCCGTCGGGGCCGGCCGCGTCACAGAGTGATCACCTCTCCGACCTGCGGCATGTGGGCCGCCACGCCGTAGCGCTCCTGCAGCCGGCCCTGGAACGACGCGGTCGCTTCCGGATCGCCGTGCACCAGATAGACCGCCGCCCTGCCGCCCGCGGCATCCGGCTCGATGTCGCCGAACCAGCGCAGCAGATCCTCACAGTCGCCGTGGGCCGAGAAGCCGCCGATGGTGTGCACCTGGGCCCGCACCGGGAAGTGTTCGCCGTGAATCCGCACGGTGTCGGTGCCGTCGATGATCCGGCGGCCGAGGGTGCCGCGCGGCTGAAAGCCGGTGAACACGATCTGGGTCTTCGGGTCGCCGATCTCGCGCTTGAAGTGATGCAGTATGCGCCCGCCGTTGCACATGCCGCTGCCGGCGATGACGATCGCGCCGCGCTTCAGCTTGGCGATGGCCTTCGACTCGTCCGCCGTGCGGGTAAAGTGCAGGTTCGGCAGCGACGGCATGAAATCCTCTTGCCGGAACAGCTCGCTGGCCTCTTCGTCGAACAGGTGGGCGAAGTCCCAATAGATCTCGCTCGCCTCGATGGCCAGCGGGCTGTCGAGAAAGATCTGCCAGCGGTCCAGGTGCCAGTCGTCGAAGTGCTTGCCAAGGTTGTAGAGCAGCTCCTGGCTGCGGCCGACGGCGAAGGCCGGAATGAGCACGTTGCCGCCGACCTGATGGGCGCGCTCGAGGACCTCGCCGAACTCCGTCAGGGAGGCGGCCATGTCCCGGTGGCGCCGGTCGCCGTAGGTGGTCTCCATGAGCACCACGTCTGCCGGCCCGGGCGACACCGGGTCACGCAGTATCGGATCGCCGTACTGACCGAGATCGCCGCTGAACACCAGGCGCCGGGGACCGTCGGCGCCGTCGAATTCCAGCGCGACCACGGCGGAACCCATGATGTGGCCGGCATCGCGGAAGGTCGCCCGAAGTCCCGGCAGCACCTCGAACGGCGCTGCGTAGCGGTGGCCCGACGTGAGTTTCAGGGTGCGCTCGACGTCGTCCTGCTCGTAGAGCGGCGATGCCAGCGCCTCCCCCCGGTCGCTGCGGCGCCGGTTCTCCCGGCGCACCCGCCCCGCTTCGATGTGGGCGGCATCCGTCAGCAGGATGCGCATCAGCGCCGCCGTGGCCTTCTGACAATGGATGGTGCCGGTGAAGCCGCGCTTCACCAGCAGCGGCAGCCGGCCGGCATGGTCCAGGTGGGCATGGCTCAGCACCACCGCGTCGATGTCCGCGGGATCGAAGGGAAACGGACCGCGGTTGCCCCGCTCCGCTTCGTCCCCGCCCTGGATCAGCCCGCAGTCGAGCAGCACGGTGCGGCCGCCCAGGCGCAGGATGTGGCAGGAACCGGTGACCTGACCCGTCGCGCCGTAGAATTCGAGCTCCGCCATGCCGGCCTCAGCCTTCGTTGCCGTCGTCGCCGGCGTCGCCCCGGGTCGCCGCCAGAAACTCGCGATGCTGTTTCTCCAGGCGCTTGGCCTGCTTCTTCGACACGCCCACCGCCGCGAGGGCCTCGCGCAGCCGCACCCGGGTGACGTCGGCGCCGAGAAACACCATGGAGTCGAACAGCGGCAGCGACACGTCGCGCCCGGAGATCGCCATGAACAGGGGCAGCAGGAAGTCGCGGATCTTCAGGTCCATCCACTTGGACAGGGCCTGGCAGGTGTCGAACAGCGCCTGACGCTCCCAGCCGCGCATGGCGTCGAACTCCCGGGACACATGATCGAGAATCTGTGCCACCTGGTCGTCGCTCAGACGGTTGGTCCGGAAGTCCTCGGCAGTCAGCGACCGGCGGTCGCCGAGCAGGTAGTCCACCTGGGGCGCGATGTCCGAGAAGCGCTCGGTGCGCGCCTGAACCAGCGGCACCAGCCGGGACAGGTTGTCGCGGTTCAACGCCCACTCGGCCATGCGGTCCATGAAGGCGTCCGGTTCGAGCTGGCGCAGGTACTGGCCGTTCAGCCAGGAGAGCTTGGCCAGGTCGAACACCGGCCCGCCGAGGTGGATCCGCCCGAGCTGGAAGTCGGCGGCCATTTCCCGGGGCGAGAACAGCTCCCGCTCGTCGGGCATGGACCAGCCCATCATGCCCAGATAGTTGATCAGCGCCTCGGGCAGGATGCCCAGCCGCCGGTAGTAGTTGATGCTGGTGGGATGCTTGCGCTTCGACAGCTTGCTGGAGTCCGGATTGCGCAGCAGCGGCAGGTGGCAATGCACCGGCATCTCCCAGTCGAAGCACTCGTAGAGCAGCTTGTGCTTCGGCACCGAATTGATCCACTCCTCGCCGCGCAGGATGTGGGTGATGCCCATGAGGTGGTCGTCCACCACCACCGCCAGGTGATAGGTCGGGAAGCCGTCCTGCTTCACCAGCACCTGCATGTCCACCTGACTCCAGGGAATCTCGATCGGCCCCCGCAGGGCGTCCTCGAAGGCGCACACGCCGTCGGTGGGCACCTTGAGCCGGATCACGTGGGGCTCGCCCGCGTCCAGACGGGTGCGCACCTCGGACTCCGTGAGACTGAGACACAGGCCGTCGTAACGCGGGTTCTCGCCGGCGGCCTGCTGGGCCTTGCGCATCTCGTCGAGCCGCTCGGTGCTGCAGAAGCACGGGAACGCGTCGCCCTGGGCCACGAGCTGCTGGGCGTGCTCGTGGTAGACGTGCTTGCGGGCGCTCTGGCGATAGGGGCCGTGGGGGCCGCCGACGTCCGGGCCCTCGTCCCAGCCGAGTCCCAGCCAGCGCAGGGAATCGAGGATCATGGCCTCGGATTCCGGCGTGCTGCGCGCCGCGTCGGTGTCCTCGATGCGCAGGATGAACTCGCCCCCCTGGCTGCGGGCGAACACCCAGTTGAACAGGGCCATGTAGGCGGTTCCGACGTGGGGATCGCCGGTGGGTGAAGGCGCGACTCGGGTACGTACTGTCATGGCGGCGGATTATACCGGCCCGGCCGGTCGGGTAGTATGCGAAGCGGCCACGGCGCCACCCGTCCGGACCGCATCGGGGGCGCCTCTCCAGTGCGACACGTCAGGGGGGAACATGGCGGAATCCACGGTATCCCGGTTCTACAGCCAGATGGCCGACTGGTGGCCGCTGATGTCGGCCGTCGCCGACTACGAGGAGGAAGCCGGCTTCTACACCCGGCTGCTGCGCCAGGCCGGCACCGCGCCCGCAGAAACCCTCCTCGAACTGGGCAGCGGCGGGGGCAACAACGCCGCGTTCATGAAGCGACGCTTCGACATGACCCTGGTGGAGCCCGCCGACGGCATGCGCCGGGTCAGCGAGGCGCTGAATCCCGACTGCACCCACGTCGAAGGCGACATGCGCACCGTCCGCCTGGACCGTGAGTTCGACCGGGTCTTCATCCACGATGCCATCGTCTACATGGCCACCCCGGAGGACCTGCGCCAGGCCCTCGACACCGCCTTCGTGCACTGCCGCGCCGGCGGCGCGGCCCTGTTCGCGCCCGACTACGTCCGGGAGACGTTCCGCTCCGGCACGGACCACGGGGGCTATGACGGCGACGGCCGCGGGCTGCGCTATCTGGAGTGGGTGCACGACCCGGACCCGAAGGACTGCTGGTACCAGGTCGACTACGCGTTCCTGCTGCGGGAGGGCGCGCGCACCTGGGTGGAGCACGACACCCATCGGGAGGGTCTGTTTCCCCGGGCGCAGTGGCTCGAGATCATCGCCGACGCCGGGTTCGTCGACGCCCGGGCGGTGCCGCTGGAGCATTCGGAGGTGGAAGCCGGCGCGCACGAGGTGTTCGTGTGCGTGAAGCCCTAGCGGCCTCTATCGCGGTCTGGAGACCGCTCCTACAGGGGAATGGCCATGTCTGCTCGATCGCGGTCTGGAGACCGCTCCTACAGGGGCATGGCCATGTCTGTAGGAGCGATCTCCAGATCGCGATTCCGCCTTTGCGGACCGACTACATCCAGAACGAGAAGAACGCCCGGATCACCACCGCGTCGAAGCCGTACAGCGGCTCCTCGCCCGGCGCCAGGCCCTCGGCGGTGACGTCGCGGAACGAGTCGTAGTCGAAGCGCAGCCAGTCGACGAACAGGTTGGCCTCGCCCTTCTTCATGAGCGGCAGCCAGGGCGTGGCGAACTCGTAGGAGACCCCGCCGCCCACCGTCATGGTGCTGAAGGTGGACAGCTCCTTGTCCCGGGACATGAAGTTTTGCGCCGCCTGACGCTCGAACAGGTCGCTGTAGAAGTCCGCCTCGGTCTGCTCATAGTAGCGGAACCGCAGCTCGGTGGTCATGCCGAAGTCGAAGGGGTGGACGTAGCCGAACTCCACGTTCCAGGCATCCACTCCCCAGGTGTCGGTGTAGCGCCGCGCCTCGGCCTTCACCGAGGCCCGATACGGCAGGTAGTACATGGCCCGGGCCGCGATGGCGCTGGTGGTCTTGGTCCGCGGATGCAGCGCCGGGTCGTAGCTGTAGCCGCGGGCCGCGTTCGGGTCCAGATAGCGCACCTGCCGGTAGGCGCTCTGCAGAAAGCCCTCTTCGGTGGTGCTGTCGTAGTTGATGTTGATCAGCAGGTTGCGGGTCAGAATCTGGGCCAGGCTGACGCCGAAGCTCTGGCGGTCGAGCTCCTCCTCGAAGGTCTCGTCACCGGTTCGGGTGATGGTGTCCCACCCCCGGGAATAGCTGATGCCGAGGTTGGTGAGGTCGCCGAAGAAGTCCTGGCTGATCGACAGGCCGGCGGTATTCGCCTCGTAGTCGTTCTCGGTGCTGTTGATGTAGAACATGCCCATCATGGTCTTGCCATGCAGGTAGTCCGCGCCGAAGCCGTACTCGGTGCGCTCCTCGGTGTACTCGCTGGCCGTCGCCACCACGTCGATGGACGCGGACGAGATCATGTCCACCAGATAGTTGCCCCAGACGGAGACCTTGTCCTTGTAGGCCTTGCGCACCAGCACCGCCGGCCCTTCCACCGTCAGGCCGCCGCCCTCGTAGCCGTGGTACATCACGTCGACCCGGTCTTCGGGGAGGATGGCGGCGTGGGCGGACGGCAGAACCAGCGCCAGCACCAACGCGACCACCCAACCGTAGGAGCGGCCTCCCGGCCGCGACCGGGTGGCGCGGCGCGCAGCAGTGGTCCGGCCGAGCGGCGGCTGGACCTTCGTTCGGCGGGCCGACGAGGATCGCGGCCGGGAGGCCGCTCCTACAGGGGTGGTCGGGGTGGCTTGGGGATCAGTTGCAGCCACAACCGCCTCCCGTGCTGCCCTCGGCGCCGCTGGCGCCCTCACGAACCTGGTAGACGTGGGTGATGTAGCCCGCCGAGATGGGCGCGCGCTGGAAGCTCATGATGGGGTCGGCCAGGTTGTTGCGCTCGTAGGGGCTCACCCAGGGCTTCACCTCCAGGGAGCTGCAGCCACCGGCGACGCCGCAGCCGAGAGCGAGCAGAACCATGGTGAGAATTCGATTGCGCATCTCGCTCTCCTAGAAGAACAGCGTCAGGCCGCCGGAAAATTCAATGTTGTGCCGGGTTTCGCTGGTGCCCAGCAGATCCGACTTGAACACGTGGTCGCGGACGTCCACGTGGAACGCCAGCCAGTCCGTGGCGATCAGCCGGTAGCCGACGCCGGCGTTGATGGTGAAGCGGTCGTCGCCGCCGAATTCCGTGCTGCCGGCGCCGGCGACCAGATACAGGCCACCCTTGTAGGCCCAGCGCCGGCCGAGGAACGACTCGCCGGGAAACAGGTTCCAGCCCACCGACACGTTGTAGTAGCTCATGTCGCGCTCGTCGTCGGTGAGGATCTGCGCCCCGCCCGACAGCCGCTCGAAGCTGGTCTCGCCCAGGGTGGTGCGCCCGTACATGCCCTCGACGAACAGGTCCTCGGTGACGTGATAGGCGAGCCGCACGCCGACCACGGAGTTGGTGCCGAAGTCCTCGACGTTCATGAGCCCGCCGAACACGCCGATCTCCCAGTCCTCGGAATCGATCGCGTCGACGTCCACTTCCCGGCGCTCGGGCTCGCGGACCACGAGGGGCTCCAGCTCGAGGTCCTCGGGCTGGGCGGCGTAGACCGGCGCGGCCAAGACCGCCCCGATCACGATCAGAAGAATACGCTGAATCCTGCCTTCCATTGGTCCACTTCCTGGTTGTCGTCCCGACTGGTCAGCACCGTGTGGCGCTTGTACTCCACGCGCAGAATGAAACGGTCACTCAAATAAAGGTTAGCACCCGCTCCGGCATGCACGATTTCGTCCTGACGGTCCTCCGCCTGGACCACCGTGGTCTGGGGTTCCGTCTTGATGACGCCGGTGCCGATGGTGAAGAAAGGTGACACCCGCCAGGACGGAAACGGGTACATGATGATGTTGCCCGTCGCCATCAGGCCGTCGGAGAAGTCGCCGAGGATCTGGGTGCCTTCGACCTGCAGCGAGATGTTGGGGGTGAGCGCGAAGCCCACGTAGGCCGACAGCGTGCGCGCGCCGTCGAAGTCGCCGCCGGTCATGCCCATTTCCCAGCGCCGGCCGCGGAACTGCTCGAGACCCACCGCGCCGAAGTCGATGGGCTCGCCCGCCAGGTCGAGCGTGCGCCGGAGCTGGTCGATGTGCACCCAGCCTTCCTTGTCCCGGGGGCCGCGGATCTTGAACCAGTTGGTGCGCCGCTTGAGCACCACCACCTCGTCGCCCTCGCCCGCCACGTAGTAGATCGGGTAGCCGCGGCCGGGGCCGGTGTGCATCTCGATGAACGGATCGGCCACCACCACCGACGGCTGGTGGTCTTCGAACCAGGCGGCGGCCGGCAGGCTCGCCAGCAGCAGCAGCGCACAGATGCCGGCCCGGAGCCAGAGGTCCATCGAGGCGGGCCGGGCCGTCGCGCCGTTTGTCCTTTTCGGCTGTGTCATCGTCCTGCTCAGCTCACTGGGGTACGTCGAACGGGTCGTTGTAGTACTGGCCGCCGATGTCGATCCATTCGGAGATCAGCCGCAGCTCGTCCGGCGTCAGCCAGCCCTCGTGGGTGCCCCCGGCGGCGAAGCGCGAGAAGAACCGCGGGCTGGCGTTGGCGCCCGCCACCGACAGCGGCGGTTGCACGCCCACCGGCTGGGTCACGGGGATCGGGTTGCCGTCGGCGTCCAGGATCAGATCGCCGTTGGCATCGGTCTCGAACACCGGGTTGCCGTTGCCGTCCAGCACCGGCACCCGCCGCTCGACCAGCATGCCGTTCTCGTCCAGCTCCAGCTCGGTGTCACCGAACAGCAGCTCGCGATAGCTCTTGAAGTGGTCCGCCTCGTCGACCGACGGACCGTCGCCCAGATCGAGCTGCGCGGCCGGCACCTGGGCCATGCCCATGGCGTCCATCTCGCCGTGGCAGCTCGTGCAGGTGCGGTCCACGGCCATGGCGTCGGTGCGCGGCACGCCCCAGATGGGATGAATGTGGGATTCGTAGTTGACCACCACGCGGCAGGTCGCGTTGTAGTTGGTGACGCAGCCCGGATCCACCGGCGGCGTGGTGCTGAGCGCGCTGTACTGGTAGGCGAAGCTCACGTCCGGCGCGCGCACGTTCGCGTCCGTCCACACGTCGTCGTAGATCACGTCGACCGACGGCGTGCGGTAGCCGTTGATGCGGGCGTAGACCTCCGCCATGGTTTCGCCCTGGTTGGCGAACAGCGCCGGGTCGGTGTTCGGGAACGGCGAGCCGTCCACGGGTGCCCCCGGATTGGCCGACGGCGGCTCGGCGTCGAGGCGTCCGTGGGCGGCCTCGCTGGCGGCGGTGTGGCAGCCGTTGCAGGTCAGCACCTCGCCGGGGCGCAGATGCAGCCAGTTCTGGTGTCGGGGACCGATGCGGCGGCCGTCCGCATCGAGAATCTCAGGCCAGAAGGCGACGTTGGCGGGCACCTTGACCGCCACGGACCCGTCGGGCTCGATCGGCGCGTAGCCGAGGATCTCCCGCATGAGCTGGGCCTGGCTGCGGCCGAACGCCGTGCCGTCCAGATCCACCAGGTCGTCGTCCGGCATGGACACCGCCTTCACCAGCCGCAGAAAACGCGCCGGCCGGTCGGCGCCCGTCGTCAGCGCCGGGTCCGCCAGGGTCACCAGGTCGGCGGTGGCGGCGCCGTCGATGTCGTAGACGCTCTTGATGTTGAGCACGCCGACGGACTCCGCCACCAGATCCGAGTCCAGCTCGATGCCGGGCGTCTGGTCGAGGATGACCGGCGGCGCCACCTTCGGCTCGAGGATCACCACCTCGCTGTACACCATGCCCTCCTCGCCGACGACGATGGGCTGCTGGGTGTCCTCCACCGGATCGTGCATCCAGATGCCGTACAGCGGGTCGGCCTCGACGAAGTTGGAGTCCTGCAGATTCTCGTCGGTGCACGGGGCGTAGACCGGCGCCGCCGGGTCCGTGATCTCGTCCACCAGCCGGCACTGGCTCCAGGACACCAGCAGCCGGTCCGTGCCGTCGAACAGCGGCGTCACGAAGGCGTACCGGCCCTGCACCACCGGCTGATCCTCGTCGAGGCTCAGCTCGCCCGCGATCAGCAGTTCCTGCGCGTCGGTGAGCAGCCCCTGATTGGCGAAGGTCGGCTGGTCGTGCTCGACGAACGCATCGGTGTCGATCGCGACCGGCACCGTTCCGAGCCGGGCCTGGTCGCCGGGGGCACGCAGCATCACCATCAGGCGCCCGTCCGGCAGCTCCTGGGGCTTCATGAACTCCACGGTCTCGCCGTTCGGTCCGGTGTCGTGGCTGTGCACGCCGTAGAGAAGCTGGAGGTTGGTGCCGTCCGGGTTGGCGCTGTAGAGGCTGATGCGGTTGATGTTCGCCACGTTGTCCCAGCGGCTGAACACCACCCTGCCGTCGTCCAGCACGGCCGGGTCGAGGTCCGAGCTCTGATTGAAGGTGATCTGGTGCAGATCGGAGCCGTCCTCGTCGATGACGTGGAGCGCGAACGCCTCGTTGTCGCGATCCTCGTCGAAGGCGGAGAACTGCGGCTTGCCTTCGTCGAGCAGGATCGCCTTGGCCCGCCGCTGCCGGGTGGAGGAAAACACGATCCTGCCGTCCGGCAGGAAGCGCGGCGCCACGTCCTGACCGTCCTCGGCCGTGATGTCGGACTCGATCACCCGCCGCAGTTCGTCCAGCTCCAGGTCGTAGACCCAGATGTTCCAGGTCGGCTGCTCGTCCTCGTCGAGGTCGGGGTCTTCCGGCGCACGCATCGCGAACACCAGCCTGGTGCCGTCGAAACTGGCAGACAGATCCTTGACGTCGTAGAGCGGCGGATTGCCGTCGTCGTCGTCGGGAAAGACGCCGGCGGTGATGGATACCGCCGCGGCGCTCGGGGAGGCGCGATCGCGCAGGAACAGTTCCGCGCCCGGCCGGAAGTCGGCGGGTTCACGCACGTCGGTGGTGATCAGCTCGCCGTCGTCGTCGACCAGCAGCGGCCGCTCGACGTAGGCCACGGCGAAATCGAGCACCACCGGATCGGGGTCCTGATCTCCACCGAGCAGCCCGCCGCCCCCGCTGGACGACGTGCCGCCACCGCAGGCGGTGAGCAACAGCGACGCCGACGCGGCGGCGCAGAGAGCGCGAAGACATTTCACTGAGGCGTTCTCCACCGACCCATCCCTGGACCGCAAGCCAAAGTTGCCGGGCATTCTTCCATACGGCCCCGGCGTTGAACGTGATCGTCATCACACGTCAACCAGTGTTCGCCGGTTTGTGAACGCAATCACGGAGCAGCATCATGGAATGCTGGAAGCTAGCGCCATCCGAACCAGCGCCGGATGGAACACGGCGCGGAGACGAGCAGCCGACCTGAACGAGAGATCGAGGCGGCCGCCGCCTTCGGCTCATGGAAAGAAGCGTCCCGCGCGGGGAAAGGCGCCGGACGCCCGTCGACATAGGGAGCGACCAATGATGCCAAGACGTCGTCGCGGGCAGCACACGGAAGCGTCTGCGTTGCCGCGCTCGCCGCAGCGCTCGGTTCTTGCCCCGCTGCTGCTGGCCGGGACCCTCTCCGCGCTGGCATCCGCCGGCGCGGTTGCCGACAGCGTGGACCAGGCCAAGCGAATTCACGACCGCATCGCCGGCGTCCCGCCGGACGCCACCACCCTGAGCGACATGGCCAGCGAAATCAGCGGCGGCGATCCGCTCGCGGCCGCGATGATCGCCACCGACGCCCCGGAGTTCTACAGCGTCACGCTCAAGAACTTCGCGGCGCCTTGGACCAACCGGGACCGCTCGGTGTTCGTTCCCCTGAACGACTACACGGCCACCGTCATCGGCATGGTCCGCGACGAGGTCGACTTCCGTCAGCTTCTCTACGGGGACATTCTCTACGTCGGCAGCGGTTCGGGCGTGCCCGCCTACTCGAACAGCAGCAACGCCCATTACGAGGCGCTCGAGCAGCAGGGCGCGAATCTGCGCGACGTGCTCCAGCAGACCACCCAGTCGGGCGTCACCGGCCTGCCTTCGGACGCCACCGCCGGGGTGATGACCACCCGGGCGGCGGCCAAGGCGTTCTTCATCGACGGCACCAACCGGGCGATGTTCCGCTTCACCATGCTCAACCATCTGTGCAACGACATGGAGCAGGTGCTGGACATCACCCGGACCCCGGACCGGATCCGCCAGGACGTGTCCCGGTCGCCGGGCGGCGACAGCCGGGTGTTCCTGAACAACTGCATCGGCTGCCACTCCGGCATGGACCCGCTGGCTCAGGCCTATGCCTACTACGACTACCAGTACGACCCGGTCAGCGACCCGGACGGCGAGTTCGGCGCCATCAGCTACAACGGCGTCGGCGAGACCGACCCGGCGACCGGCACCCGCGTCGAGTCGAAGTACTTCAACAACGCGCTGAACTTCGAGCACGGCTTCGCCACCCCGGACGACTCCTGGGACAACTACTGGCGGGCAGGCCAGAACGAGCTGCTCGGCTGGGATCCGTCGCTGCCGGGTTCCGGCAGCGGCGCCAAGACCATGGGTCAGGAGCTCGCGCACAGCGAGGCCTTCGCCCAGTGCCAGGTCAAGAAGGTGTTCCGCAACGTCTGCCTGCGCGCGCCGGAGACCGCAGCCGACCGCGCCCAGATCGACGCCATGGTGACGTCGCTCGCGGCGAACGGTTACAGCCTGAAGCGCACGTTCGCGGAATCCGCCGTGTACTGCATGGGCGACTGAGGAAGGAGCAGACACCATGATCACTCGACGTATCCTCGGCGCCTCGATGCTCGCCATGCTGCTCGCAGCCGCCGGCTGCGGCGGCGGCAGCGGCGCGGCCACGATCGCCAATCCGGTCACCACGCCTCCGGAGGTGAGCAATTACAGCGGCCCGCCGCCGGCGACCGCCGACGTGCAGAGCTTCAAGCTCAACCTCTGGGACAACCTGGTGCCGAACAACCGCTGCGGCGCCTGCCACAACGGCGAGCAGTCGCCGCGGTTCGTGCGGGCCGACGACATCAACCTCGCCTACGACGCGGCCAACAGTGTCGTCGACCTCACCGACCCCGGCATGTCCGTGATGGTCACCAAGGTGCGGGGCGGCCACAACTGCTGGCTCGCCAGCGACGACGCCTGCGGCGACATCATCCAGTCCTACATCGAGAACTGGGCCGGCGACGCGCTCGGCGGCGTCGCCAAGGAGGTGGAGCTGATCGCCCCGCCCCAGTACACCCCCGGCTCGTCCAAGAACTTCCCGGACGATCCGTCCGAGTTCGCGGCGACGGTGTATCCGCTGCTGACCAGCTTCTGCGCCGACTGTCACACCGACACCGCCGCAGTGCCCCAGTCGCCCTACTTCGCCAGCGCCGACGTGGCCACCGCCTACGAAGCCGCCCAGGCGAGAATGGACCTCGACAATCCGGCCAACTCCCGGTTCGTGATCCGTCTCGGCCAGGAGTTCCACAACTGCTGGAGCGGATCCTGCCCGAGCGACGCGGCCGACATGCAGGACGCCATTCAGGCCCTGTCCGACGCCATTCCGGTGACCGAGGTCGACCCCAGCCTGGTGACCTCCATGGCCCTGTCGCTGCCGGACGGCATCGTGTCCTCGGCCGGCGGCCGCCACGAGACCAACGTGATTGCCCTGTACGAGTTCAAGACCGGCAGCGGCACCGTCGCCTACGACACCAGCGGCGTCGAGCCCGCGCTCAACCTCAACCTGTCCGGTGAGTACGAGTGGGTCGGCGGCTGGGGCGTCGCGTTCACCGCCGGCAAGGCCCAGGGCTCCACCACCGCCAGCACCAAGCTCTACGACCTGATCACCGCCACCGGCGAGTTCAGCATCGAAGCCTGGGTCGCCCCGGGCAACGTCACTCAGGACGGTCCCGCGCGGATCGTCACCTACAGCGGCGGCTCCACGTCCCGCAACTTCATGCTCGGACAGACCCTGTACCAGTACGACGGTCTGCTGCGCCACGACGGCACCGACCAGGCCGGCGAGCCGCGGCTGTCGACCAATCCCGACGACGAGGACCTGCAGGCCACCCTGCAGCACGTGGTCATGACCTACGATCCGGTCAACGGCCGTCGGATCTTCGTCAACGGCCAGTTCACCGAAGACACCGACCCGGTGCCGCCGGGGCTGCTGAACGAGTGGGACAACACCTTCGCCTTCGCCATCGGCAGCGAGGTCGACAACGAGGAGCGCTGGGCCGGCACCGTGCGGCTGCTGGCGGTCCACAACCGGGTGCTCACCGACGAGCAGATCCTGCAGAACTTCGAGGTCGGCGTCGGCGAGAAGTACTACCTGCTGTTCAACGTCAGCGACCACGTCGGGGTCACCGACGCCTACGTGGTGTTCGAGGTCAGCCAGTTCGACTCCTACAGCTATCTGTTCGACGAGCCGTTCTTCATCATCCTCGACGATGCGGAAGTACCCGGCGGCATCCCCATGGCCGGCATGCGCATCGGCCTGAACGGGCGCGAGGTGCCGGTGGGCCAGGCCTTCCGCACCCTCGACGTGACGCTCAACGCCACGGACTACCAGCCCGGCACCGGCCAGGTGCTGTCCACCCTGGGGACGATCATCCCCCTGGAGCAGGGTCCGGCGGACGACGAGTTCTTCCTGACCTTCGAGCGCCTGGGCGCCTCCACCAGCGTGGTGATCGAGCCGTCTCCGGTGCCGCCGCCGGCGCCGGCCGACGTTCCCCCGGCGGAGCGCACGCCGCCCCACGGAGTGCGTGACTTCGCGGAGGTCAACGCGACCATGGGGAAGATGACCGGCGTGCCGGTGAGCCATCCGGAGGTTTCGGCCACCTACGATCTGGTGTACCAGGCGATGCCCGTGCAGCCCAACCTGGGCGGATTCATCTCCTCTCAGCAGATGGGCATCACCCAGCTCGCCATCAAGTACTGCAGCGTGCTGGTCGACGACACCACCCGGCGCGCGGCGTTCTGGCCGGCCTTCAGCGCCTGGAGCGCCGATCCCGGCACCGCGTTCGGTGGCGATCGCAGCGCGGTGATCGATCCGATCATCGCCAACGTGGTGGGCCTCGGCATCGCCACCCAGCCCGACGTGGCGGCGGTCGAAGGCGAGATCGACGACCTGATCACGCGCCTGGCGGCGTGCGGCGGCTCGTGCCCCGCCGGCCGCACGGAGAACATCATGAAGGCGAGCTGCGCCGCCGCGCTGGGCAGCGCCGCGATGCTGGTCCAGTAGCGCCAACTCTCGAGGATTCGAACCATGCGAAGAAAAGGCAAGCGCAACTACGACGACCCGATCCGGCATCCGGACCACAGTCGTCCGCGGACCCGGCGCGACTTCCTCGCCCAGGGCTTCATTCTCGGCGGCGCGTCGGTGCTGGGCGGCGTCAGCCTGTCCCTGGCACCGGGCCGCAGCGTGGCCCTGTCCGGCGACCTGGCGCCGCTGGTCGCCCAGTGCGGCATCGCCACCCAGGGCGCCGGCAAGATTCCGTTCATCTGCTTCGATCTGGCCGGCGGGTCGAGCCAGGCCGGCTCCAACGTGCTGGTGGGCCAGCGCGGCGGCCAGCTCGATTTCCTGAGCACCATGGGCTACGAGCGGCAGGGGCTGCCCGGCGACATGATTCCGCCGATCCTGAATCCGGCCACCGGAACCAACGACTTCATCGACACCACGCTGGGGCTCGCCTTCCACAGCGACAGCGCGTTCCTGCGCGGCATGATGACCAAGCTGTCCCCGGCCACCGCCGCCAACATCAATGGCGCGGTGATTCCGGCCCGGTCCGAGAACGACACCGGCAACAATCCGCACAACCCCATGTACGGCATCGCCCGTGCCGGGGCCGACGGCTCGCTGCTGACCCTGATCGGCTCGGAGAACTCCGATTCCGGCGGCAACTCGATGGCGCCGGCCCACCTGATCGACCTCACCATCCGCCCCACCAAGGTGGACCGTCCCAGCGACGTCACCGGCCTGGTGGACGTGGGCGACCTGGTCAGCGTGCTCAACCAGTCCGACGCGGTCGCGGTGATGGAATCGATCTACCGCATCTCCGACCAGAAGATGAACAGCGTCAACAACGGCCAGACCATCACCTCCGACGACGTGGTGCGGGATCTGGTGAAGTGCGGCTACCTGAAGAGCGCGGACCTCGCCGAGCGGTTCGGCAACCCCGCCACGCTGGACCCCGCCGGCGACCCGGAGATCGTCGGCCCGGCCGGCATCTTCTCCGACGTCGAGTTCAATCAGAGCGGCCGCGACTCGAGCGAGTTCCGCAAGACCGCGTCGGTCATGAAGATGGTGATCAACGGCTTCGCCGGCGCGGGCACCGTGGAGATGGGCGGCTACGACTATCACGGCGGGCGCCGCGCCGAAGGCGAGGTGAAGGACTTCCGGGCCGGCCAGTGCATGGGCGCCTGCCTGGAGTACGCCGCCCGCATCGGCATGCCGCTGATGCTGTACGTCATGTCCGACGGCTCGCTGTCGTCGAATGGCGCCATCGACAACACCGCCGACGGTCGCGGCAAGGGGGAGTGGTCGAGCGACAACAGCTCCACCGCGGCAACCTTCTTCCTCGTCTACAACCCGTCCCGCCGACCGACCATCATCGGCGCGACGCCGGAGGAGCAGGCCAGGCACCAGCAGATCGGCTACATGCGGCCCGACGGGTCGGTGGAGACCGCCGCCACTCCGGCCGCGGGCAACGTCAACCTGCTGGCTGAGACCATCGTGCTGAACTACATGGCGCTGCACGGCGAGAACGGCGCCTTCCCGGGCCTGTTCGGCGGCAACCTCGGCAATGCCGCCATGCAGGACAGCCTCACGGCCTTCGAGCCCATCGTCAACGGCACCATCGACTCGCCGACCTGATGGGCTAGGCTGAAACGTAGGAGCGGCCTCCCGGCCGCGATCGGAGATGCCCAGGAGCCATCGCGGCCGGGAGGCCGCTCCTGCGCAGAGTCATCGAATCAGGCATATGGACGTGCCATGCCCGACCCCGCAGCACTGCTGAACGATCTGCTCGCCTGCCCCCGGTGCGGCCAGGACCTGGACGACCGGACCTGCCGTGCCTGCGACGTGTCGTTTCCCGATTACGGCGGCGTGCCCTGGCTGTTCGCCGATCCATCCGCCGCGGTCAGCGACTGGCACAACCGCTGGCAGCTCGCACAGGCGCGGCTGCGCGAGGATCTGGGCCGGGTCACCGAGGTGCTGCGCGGCGAGCTCCTCGCCACCACCCGGACCCGGCTGGAGGCCCTTGCCGCCGGCTATCGTGCCCAGACGGAGCACCTCGACCGCATCCTGGCGCCCATGGCGCGCGCCGCCGGCGGGTCCCTGGAAACGCTGCTGGCCCTGCGCACCCGCCTGCCGCCCGGCCAGGACATCGTCAGCTACGCCGCCAACGTGTTCCGGGACTGGAGCTGGGGGGACGAGGAATGCCGGCAGGCGGCGGATGCCGTCGTGGCGGCACTGGACGGCGACGGACCGCGCCGCATCCTGGTGCTGGGGTCCGGCGCCGGACGCCTGGCGTACGACCTGCATCAGCGCACCGAAGCGGACCTTACGGTCGCCGTCGACTTCAACCCCCTGCTCTGCTACGTCGGCCATGCCGTCGCTGCCGGCGGGTCGCTGCGGCTGGTGGAGTTTCCGCTCGCCCCCGCCGATCCAGGGTCGGCCGCGATCGAACGAACCCTGACCGCGCCGGCGCCGAGCCGGGCCGGGCTGGCGTTCGTCATGGCCGACGTCATGCGCGGGCCGTTCCGCCCGGGCAGCTTCGACCTGGTCGTCACCCCCTGGCTGCTGGACGTGCTCGGCGAGCCCGCCGGCGACGCGCTGGCCAGGATCAACGGACTGCTGACCGACGGCGGACGCTGGATTCATCACGGGTCGGTCGCCTTCGACGGCCCGGACCCGGCGGAGCGTCTGACCCTGCCCGAGCTCGAGGAGACCGCGGCCGCGCACGGCTTCGGCAACCTGGAGTCGAGCGCAGCCTGGATGCCCTACATGGCCTGCCCGGACAGCCGCCACGCCCGGCGCGAGCAGGTGGCAACCCTGTCCGGCATCAGGACCGCCCCCGCCGAGCTGCCGGGGCGGCACCGTTCCCTGCCGGATTGGATCGTCGAAGGCCGGTCCCCGGTACCCGCTCTGCCCGCCTTTCGCACACAGGCGATGACCACCCGCATGCACGCGTTTCTGATGTCCCTCATCGACGGACAGCGCTCGCTGAAGGACATGGCGCGCGTGCTCGAGGAGCAGCAGCTCATGCCGCGGCGTGAGGCCGAGACCGCGCTGCGGGGGTTTCTCATCAAGATGCACGACGAGGCCCGATCCGGCGGGGCGCCGAGAACCTGAAGCCCGCGGCGCCAAGCCGGCATCTTGGGGCCGCGAGAGCGGCGCGAGCAAAAAGACGCGGCGCTCCAACACGGAGGCCGCGGTTCTCAGAGTCGAAACGGCCCGCAGCCGCGCGGTCGCGCCGGTCACGCCGCTACACGATCTCGATGACCTCGGGCTCCCGCAGGAAGTGCGCAGCGAGAATCAGCACGGCGATCGGCAGCACCACGACGGCGGCAAAGGCCAGAACCACCGTCAGCTCGAGAAGCCCGACGATCAGATTCACGATGGCGAAGGCCAGCAGGAGCTGGGGAAGCTCGTCCCGATCTCTGAGCAGCAGCGCGGCGATCACGATGTCGACCACGCCGAACGCGACGCTGCACAGCACCGACAGCAGCGGCAGGGCCACCGCCAGGTCGATCCCGGGCACGACGGCGGCGATGCCGGCCAGCGTGACCACGCCACCGTAGAACAGCACGCACAACCCCACCAGAATCGCGATGGGCACGTCGAGCGCGTGGTAGTTCTGGTGGTCCGCGAGGATCCGTTTCAGACTGAGATAGACGTAGACGCTGAGCGCGCCGATCAGCAGAAACACGAGATCGCCAGGGCCGAGACCTGCGCGCACGTAGGTGTCGAGGTCGGCGCCGCCCGTGGAGGCCAGGGCATGGAGCCAGTAGACCGGGGTCAGAATCGCCAGGGCGAGGGCGGCCACCGCGGGCCACAGATAGTCGTGACGGCTCATAGTGCCCTCCTCTGCTTCGACGGTTGGCTCGGCCATTCGGCGTCGCCCTCGACGTATTCGAGCAGGTCGCCGGGCTGACACTCCAGCGCCCGGCAGATCGATTCCAGCGTGCTGAAGCGGATGCCCCGGACCTTGCCCGTCTTCAACAGCGACAGGTTGGTCAGCGACACGCCGACCCGCTGGGACAGTTCCGTCAGGGACACCTTGCGGCGGGCCAGGACCACGTCGAGGTTGATGCGAATTGCCATGCCGCGACTCTAAGATGCCGAGATTATGTTTAGCAAGTATTTTTTATCGTTAAACATAAATTTATGGATGCAAGACATGCAACGCCGCCGACCTGGCTGCAAACCGGCTGCGGGGCTCTGAACAGTTGTGCGGCGATGATCGGCGGGCGCTGTCCGGACCCGGCGCGAGGCGTCCGCAGCACGGCCGACCATGGCGCCGGCGCGCAGGACGTTGCTCGAGTGACTGGCGGCCCCGGGCGGGGCCACCGCAAGACGGGCGGGCGCGGCGGCGGAGTACCGCCGCCGCGGCCGGTCAGATCTGGGCCGGAACCGGAAAGCGCACGCCGGAGACGGCGTCCGCGTCACCGACGGTGGTGATCTCCCAGGCATCCTCGCAACGGGCCACCGCCCGGGCGAGCTTGTTGTTGAGGGCGTGCCCGGACTTGAAGCCGTGGAACGAGGCCAGCAGCGGCCTGCCCAGCAGGTACAGGTCGCCGATGGCGTCGAGCAGCTTGTGCTTGACGAACTCGTCCTGGTACCGGAGCCCTTCCGGGTTCAGCACGTCGAAGTCGTCGATGCCGACCGCGTTCTCCAGGCTCGAGCCCAGGCAGCGGTTGATGGCCTGGGCCTGCTCCAGCTCCTTGATGAGGCCGAAGGAGCGGGCCCGGCTGACCTGCTGCTCGTAGGAGTCGCGGCCGAAATCCAGGCTGGTCCGCTTCGGATAGCGGTTGTACACCGGATGGTCGGCGACGAAGACGTAGTCCGCACGGAACCCGTCGTACGGCTTGAGGCTGGCCACCGCATCCCCTTGCGTGACCTCGATCTCCCGTGTGATGCGGATGAACTGCCTGGGCGCACGCTGCTCCACCACGCCGACCGACTTGATCAGGTAGATGAAGGGCGCGGCGCTGCCGTCCATGATCGGCACTTCTTCGTTGTTCAGCTCCACCACCAGGTTGTCGATGCCCATGCCCCACAGCGCGGACATGAGATGCTCGACGGTGGCCACCTGAACCCCGTTCTCCGCGAGGCTGGTGGACAGCGTGGTGTCGGAGACCTTGCGCGCGTCCGCACGCACGCACACGCCGGCGCCGGAGGCACCGGCGACGTCCGTGCGCACGAACACGATGCCCGTATTCTCCCCGGCAGGGCGCAGCGTCATACGGACCTTGTTCCCAGAGTGCACGCCGATGCCGATGGCATGAACCGGGCGTCTGATGGTTTTCTGTCGCAACATCTGGGTAGTTCTTTCTAATTCAGCAGCTTGAGGAGGGACTATACAGACCGACGCACTCAAAATGAAGAGAAAATGGAGAGAAAAATGGAGAAATAATCGAGCCTGGATCACAGTTTCGTGTCAGCTTTCCCTCAGGAAAATCAGTCACTTGAGGTGATCAGGCCGACTCCGGCCCGGGAACGGCCCCGCACGCCTTGTCTGACCGCCCGAATACCGGACGCAGACTTCGACCCGTGAGACCGGGGAAGGTTTCAGCCGCCGGAGGCTCGAAAGGACCTCAGCCGGCCGGCACGGAACCGCCGGCCCCCTCCGCGGCCAGTGCCGCCCGGGCCCGCCGCCGCTCCGCCAGCACCCGCTGGATCTCGGCGTGGCGTTCCCGGGTCAGGTCGTAGTGCGACAGGCACCAGACCGCCACCACCGCGAAGGCGGCGACCAGGGGCCCGTAGAGGATGCCGAGATGAACGATGGTCTCGGGCGCCACGTCTGCGGCGGAGCGGACGTCGGCGCCGCGCGGCCAGGCGATGACGTCCAGGCCGATACCAGCCACCAGATTGCCGAGTCCCGAGGTGCCCTTCGCGGAGAACGATATGGCGCCGAAGAAGATGCCTTCCTGGCGGCGGTCGGTCTCCAGCTCGTGCTGGTCGGCGATGTCCGCCATCATCGAGTTGAAGCTCACCGTGGACTGGATGGCGCCGACCCCCAATCAGGAACCGGACCACCAGCAGGATCCAGAACACCGCGGGATCGCCGTTGTCCGGAAACCATCCGGCCAGCCGCAGCAGCACCGGCATCAGCTCCAGCACCGCGAACCAGGCCGTGCCCAGCAGCACCGTGGTGTGCTTGTTGATGTAGCGGTGCAGCACCCGGGTCAGCGGCGCACCCACCAGGGCGCCCAGCGGCAGCGCCAGGAACAGCCACAGCGTCAGCGACGACGGCAGCTCCCAGAAGTAATTGAACATGTACAGGTTCAGCGCCGAATCGACGCCGACCATGACGAACAGGATCAGCACGCCGCCGAACAGCCAGCGGAACGAGCGGTTGCGCAGCGCGCCGCCGAGATCCTGGAACACCCGGGCGATGACCTGACGAACCGGCAGATCCGGCCCGGGTTCCGGGCTGCGCAGGTACGGGATACGATGCCGCGTCCCCCACCCTGTCCACAGCACGGACGCCACCATGATCACCGCCAGGGTCAGCGCGAACGGCGCGTAGTTCTGCGGCGCCACCTGGCCGCCCCGGGCGTCGGCGAAGAACCAGCCGAAACCCAGCACGAACACCAGCAGGCTGCCGAAGGTGCTGCAGAAGTACCGGTAGCTCACGACCGTGGTCCGTTCCTCGTAGTCGTCCGACAGCTCGGCGCCCAGCGCGATGTGAGGCACGTGGAACAGGGTCATGGCCGCCCGGGTGAGCACCACGGTGACGGTCATCCAGGCGAACAGCCCCCACTCGCCGAGCAGCGACGACGGCGGATAGAACATCAGGAAGAACGCCACGCCCAGCGGCAGTGCCGAGGCGTAGATGAACGGATGGCGCCGTCCCATGCGGGAACGCAGGTTGTCGGAGATGGAACCGGCCACCGGGTCCGTCAGCGCGTCGAACACCAGGGCGATGCCGAGCGCGAGCCCCGCCAGGGTGCCGGACAGGCCGAGCACCTGGTTGTAGTAGAACAGGACGAAGGTCGCCATCGCCGTGTTCTTGAGACCTTCGGCGACCTGACCGATACCGTAGGAAACCTTCGTACCCGCGCTCAGCGGCGGAACCGCTACTTCACCCATCACTGCCTGCCGACCGCCGACCTCTCCCCGGAGCCCACGACGCTACCACAGGGTCCGGGACGGGGAAATGCGGCCCGTGTCCGACGATGCGGCGGCCGCGCCCTGCCCCCGCAGCTCAGGTCATCAACGTGATCGCGCGCCGGAACCGCCTCAGCGCGAGGCCGAACAGCACTGCCCCGATCAGGGCGATGGCCAGGAGCTGGGGCCACACGATGGCGAGACCGGCGCCGCGGAACAGGACGGCCTGGGCCAGGGTGACGAAATGGGTGTTGGGGGCCAGCAGCATCGGATAGCGAACGAGGTCCGGCATGCTCTCCCGGGGCGTGAGCCCACCCGACAGCATCTCGAGGGGCAGCAGCACCAGGATCAGCAGCAGTGCGAACTGGGGCATGGAGCGGGTCACGGTGGCGAGAAAGATGCCCATCGACGTGGTGGCGAACAGGTGCAGCGCCGCGCCGAACAGAAACAGAGCGAGGGATCCCTCGATCGGCACCGCCAGCAGCCCCTGAACGACGATGCCGAGGGACAGCCCGCAGGCGACCAGCACCACCAGCCCCATGGCCCAGACCTTCGCCGCCATGATCTCGAGCGGGCTCACCGGCATCACCAGCAGGTGCTCCATGGTGCCGTGCTCCCGCTCGCGGATGAGCGCGGCGCCGGTGAGCACGATGGACAGCATGGTGACGTTGTTGATCACCTCCATGATGCTGCCGAACCAGGACTGATTCAGCTCGGGGTTGAAGCGCGGGCGGGCCACCAGGTCCACCGGCGGCGCCGGCGCCGCCCGGTAGCGCGCCACGAACGCCCGCACCTCGCCGTCGACGATGGCCTGCACGTAGCCGCTGCCGGTGAACGCCTGGCTCATGCGGGTGGCATCGACGTTGAGCTGGATGGCCGGCTGGCGGCCGGCCAGCACGTCGCGCTGGAAGTCGGGCGGGATCACCAGCGCGAACGTGTCGAGCCCGGCGTCGAGTCGGCGGTCCATCTGCTGCTGGGTGACGTACGCCGGCGGCTTGAAGTATGGCGGATACAGCGCGGCCGCGATCCGCGCCGACAGCGGCGAGCCGTCCTCGTCGACGATCGCGATGGGGGCCCGGTTCAGGGTCTCCGGCACGGCGGTGGCCGCCGCGTAGATCGCCAGCGAGAAGGCGTAGACGATCAGCGACAGCATGATGGGATCGCGCAGCAGGCTGCGAAGCTCCTTGACCCCGAGATGACCGATGTTGCCGGGGCGCACGGGGTCAGCGCGCCTGCTTGCGCAGCGCCAGCGCGGCGAGGCCGGTGAGCACGGGCACCGCCAGCGCCAGCGGCCAGAACGACGCGCCCAGGTCGTCGAACCCGAGGCCCTTGGAGAACGTGCCACGGGCGATGATCAGGAAGTGGCTGGTCGGGTAGGCCTCACCCACCGCCCGGGCGACGCCGTCCAGGGCGCTGACCGGCTCGATGAAACCCGAGAAGCTCACGGCCGGCAGCGTCGTCAGGATCGCGGTGCCGAAGATGGCAGCCACCTGGCTGCGCATGAACGTCGAGATCAGCAGCCCCATGGCGGTTGCCGCCATCACGTACAGCCCGGCGGCCGCCGCCAGCGCGGTGAAGCTGCCGGTGAACGGCACGCCGAACACCGTCACCGCCAGCGCCACCAGCAGCAGAAAGCTCGCCAGGGCCAGCGCCACGTAGGGGAGCTGCTTGCCGAGCAGGAACTCCAGCGGCCGCGTGGGGGTGACGTAGAAGTTGACGATGGAGCCCAGCTCCTTTTCCCGGACCACGCCGAGGGCCGCCAGCATGGCCGGAATCATCAGCAGCAGGATCGGAATGACGCCGGGCACCATCGCCACCATGCTCTCGAGTTCCGGGTTGTAGCGGAACCTGACCTCGACCCGGGCCGGGCCGGCGGTGACGTCGCCGAGTCCAGCCTCCCGGGCCCGCCGGGCCAGCCAGTGGGCGTGCATCCCCTGAACGTAGCCGCGCACCGTCTCCGCGCGGCTCGGCATGGCGCCGTCGATCCACGCGCCGATCTCCACCGCTCGGCCGCGCGCCAGGTCCCGCGCGAAGTGCGGTGGAATCTCGATGGCGAGGTTGATCTCGCCGCGGCGCATGCGCCGGTCCAGCTCCGCCGGACCGAGGATCGGCGGGCGCTCGACGAAGTAGCGCGAGCCGGCGATGGCGTGCGCGTAGTCGCGGCTGGTGATCGTCTGGTCACGGTCCAGCACGGCGAAGGTCAGATCGTCCACGTCCATGCTGAGCCCGAACCCCATCGCCACCATCAGGATGACGCTGCCGAGAATGGCCAGCACGAAACGCACCGGGTCACGGACCAGTTCGACCGTCTCGCGGCGCGCGTAGCTCAGCAGCCGGCGCGGATCGAACCAGCGCCGCCAGGCCGCGGGTCCGGCCCGCCGCGCGCCCGCGGCCGCGGTCAGCCCGGCGTCGGCGGGCGCCGCCGGCCCATCGGCTTCGGCGAGAAAGTCGACGAAGGCGTCCTCCAGGTCCGTGGCGCCGCGCGCCGCCATCAGCGCTGCGGGCGTATCGGTGGCCAGCACCCGGCCGGCATGCATCAGCGCGACCCGGTCACAGCGCTCCGCCTCGTGCATGAAGTGCGTGGACACGAAGATGGTCACACCCTGGTCGCGGGACAGGGCGACGAGGTGCGACCAGAAGGCGTCCCGCGCCACCGGGTCCACGCCGGACGTCGGCTCGTCGAGGATCAGCACCTCCGGCTGGTGTATCAGCGCCACCGCCAGGGACAGCCGCTGCCGGTGCCCCAGGGGCAGACGCTCGGGCAGCGCGTCGGCCACCGCCGCCAGGTCGAACCGGTGGATCATCTCCACCACCCGCTCGTCGATGCCGCCGGCGGGCAGGCCGAACAGCCGGGCATGCAGGGCCAGGTTCTGACGCACCGACAGCTCGCCGTACAGTGAGAAGCCCTGGGACATGTAGCCGACCCGCCGGCGGGTCTCGCGGTCCGAGGCCGCCACCGGGTGGCCGAACAGGCTCGAGGTGCCGGACGTGGGCGTGAGCAGGCCCGTCAGCATCTTCATGGTGGTGGTCTTGCCGCAGCCGTTGGAGCCGACGAAGCCGAAGATCTCCCCGCGGGGGATGCTGAAGCTGACCCGGTCCACGGCGGTAAAGTCGCCGAACCGCATGGTCAGCGCCCGGGCCTCGATGGCCACGGCGCCATGGTCCGTCCGCGCCGGTACAGGCCCGGACGCCGCGCTGCCGCGGCGTTCCTCGGGCAGCAGCGCGACGAACGCCCGCTCCAGGCTCGCCGCGCCGGTGCGCTCGAGCAGATCCGACGGCGTACCGGCTGCGAGCACGCGCCCGCCGTCGAGGGCCACCAGCCGATCGAAGGCCTCGGCCTCGTCCATGTAGGCCGTCGCCACCACCACGCTCATCTGCAGGCGCTCGGCGCGGATCCTCGCCACCAGGGTCCAGAACTGGCGCCGCGACAGCGGGTCCACGCCGGTGGTCGGTTCGTCGAGGATCAGCAGGTCCGGATCGTGGATGAGCGCGCAGCACAGGCCGAGCTTCTGCTTCATGCCGCCGGACAGCTTGCCCGCCGGCCGGTCGAGAAAGGGCGCCAGTCCGGTGGCCGCGGTGAGCTGGCGGATGCGCCTGGTGCGCTCCGCGGCGTCGTGGCCGAACAGCCGCCCGAAGAAGTCGATGTTCTCGGCCACCGACAGGGTGGCGTAGAGATTGCGGCCGAGGCCCTGGGGCATGTAGGCGATGCGGGGACAGACCCGGCGCCGCTGGCCCGGCCGGCGGAGGTCACCGCCCAGCACCTCGACGGTGCCCGACTGCACCGCCCGGGCGCCGGCCAGCAGCGCGAGCAGGCTCGACTTGCCGACGCCGTCCGGACCGATGATCCCGGTGACGAGGCCGGCCGGTATCTCGAGGGACACGTCCTCGAGGACGCGGCGGGAGCGGTAGACCAGGGACGCGCCGACGACGCGTGCCGCTGGCGCCGACCCGTCGCCGCTCATGGCGGCAGCGCGACCTGGAGCTCGTCGGGCCAGGCCCGCGCCGCGTCGAGCCGCACGTACACCATGCCCGGCAGGCCGGTCTTGACCTGGTCGAGGTACTGGTCGAGCAGCGTGGGATCGATGCTCGCCTTGATCCGGAACATCAGCTTTTCACGCTCGTCGGCGGTCTCGACGGTCTTCGGCGTGAACTGGGCGACATCGGCCACGTAGGACACGCTGGCCGGAATCACGAACTCGGGCGCGGCATCCAGCACGATGCGCGCCTCGGCGCCGAGGGCGATGCGGCCCGCCTGCGCCGTCGGCAGGAAGAACGTCATGTACACGTGCCCGAGATCCACCAGATTCAGCACCGCCGCGCCGGCGGCGACCACCTCGCCGGGCTGAGCGACCCGATACTGCACCCGGCCGTCCCTGGGCGAACGCAGCACGCAGTCGTCGATGTCCGCGGCGATCCGCTCCACCGTGGCCGCCGCCGCAGCGGCAGCGGCCTCGGCGGCCACCACCTCGGAGCGGGCGAAGCCGAGCGCGGCCTGGGCCGCCGCGACCTGGGCCTCGGCCGCGCTGACCGCCGCCCGGGCGCCTTCGAAACGGGCGACCGCCTCGTCGAGGTTCTGCTGGGACGTGGTGCCTTTCTCCGCCATTTCCCGGGTGCGCGACAGCGTCTTGGCGGCGGCATCCCGTTCCGCTTCGCGCTGACGTACCACCGCCCGGGCCGCGGCGACCTCGGCCTCGCGCTGCTGCACCTGGCTGCGGGCGGTCTCCACGCCGATGGCCGCACGCCGGCGCTGCGCCTCGGCTTCCCGGTACTGGGCGTCGAGATTGGCGGTATCGAGGCGCGCCAGCACGTCGCCGGCCCGCACCAGGTCCCCCTCCTCCACCAGTACGGCCGCGACCCGGCCCGGAGTCCTCGCGGCCACGTCGATCTCCACGGCCTCGATGCGGCCGTTGCTCGCGGCGAACCCGTCCGGCAGCGGCTCCGGCTGAACGGCGCGCCAGGCCAGCACGGCCGCCGCCACGGCCAGCGCGGCGACGGCCGCGCCGAACCAGCGCCCCCGGCTCAGTCCGGCCATGCGTCACGCCTCACGTCATCACCTCCGCCGCCTCGCGCCGGTCGGCCGCCCCGTCCGCCGGCACCGGCGGATAACCGCGCTCGCGGCGCAGCTCGTTGACCACCCGCATGAAGTCCCGGTAGAACGCGGGCCGCAGAAACGACGTCGCCACGAAGCGGACCTCCGGCAGGTCGATCGCCCGCAGGAAGTGCCGCACCCCGAGGGCGAAGCGAAGGCGGTGGCCCTCGGCGTCCAGGATGTAGCCCTGCTCGAACTGATAGTGGACGTTGTCGAGGTGGGCGAGGATGCGGGTCATGTGGCCGTTGAAGATCACCCGCTCGTCGCCGGTCAGGGTCAGCAGCTTGTCCGGGTTCCAGCCGAGCCTGGGATCGTCGCTCACCTTGGCCAGCACCCGGGCCACCGCCTCGGAAGACATCAGCGGGGCATTCAGATCCATGGTCATCCGCGAGCGTTCCTGGAACGTCTGGGCGATGGCGAGCCGCCGGCTCTCGTCCATGGACCGCGTGTTCTGACGGATCTGCACCGACAGGTACACCAGGGTCAGAACGACACCGGCGGCGGCCAGCTCGGCCAGCGCGCCGACCGCGTCCCAGTTCACGTCAAGCGCCACTGCGCAGCAGCCGTCCGGGACGGGCGCCGGTGTCGGCGTCGCGATCGCGGGTGCGCACCCCGGCGACCCAGGTGCCGACGTAGCCCGACGCCGGCTGCAGCAGCCGGATGCCGCCCGCCGGCAGGTCGCGGTGGACCTCGAGGTCGCCCAGCGCCAGGCGCTGGAAGTCGATGACGTTGACGTCGGCCCGCTTGCCCGGCGCCAGCACGCCCCGGTCGCCGAAGCCGAACAGCCGCGCGTTCTTCAGGGTCTGCCGGTGCACCACCCGCTCCAGCGGCAGGCGCGGCCCGCGGCTGCGGTCCCGCACCCAGTGGGTGAGCTGGTAGGTGGGCGCCACCGCGTCGAAGATCACCGACACGTGGGCCCCGGCGTCCGACAGCCCGGTGACCGTGGCGTCGTGCATGTGCATGTCGTAGACGGCGTCGAGGTTGTGGTCCGGATAGTTGGTGAAGTACATCACCGCGAAGTCCTCGCCGTTGCCGCCGACCAGGAAGTCGTAGAGATAGGACCAGGGGTCCTGCCCGGCGGCCGCGGCTTTCGCCGCGAAAGACAGATCCGGCGTCGGCTCGTAGTCCTTCGCCTCCTTCAGGCAGAAGGTCTGAGCGAAGTTGAGCTCGGCAAACGCCACCCCGTTCTCCATGGTGCCGGGCAGTTCGTGGGGCACGCTCTGCTCGGCCAGGATGGCCGCTTTGACCTCGGGCCTGCGCAGCTCCGCCAGGCGCTCGGCCATGGGCAGCGCGCGCAGCTTCAGATAGGTGGGCCGGCGCATGAACGAATGGTAGGTGGACAGGCTGATGACGATGCCGGTGGGGCGGGCGCCGACCTGGGGGAACAGCGCCGCGCCTGCGCGGTTCAGCTCCACCACCCGGTCGAGCACCTCGTGCCAGCGGCTGCGCCACTCCTCCACCTGGAACAGGGTGAAGGTCAGGGGCCGGCCGCTCTCCTTCGACAGGCGACCCATCAGCTCCACCTCGGCGCCGAGATCGTGGGGCTCGCCGCCGAGCGCCTGACCGCTGCCGAGGGTGCTGGACGGAATCATCTGGAACACGCCCCGGCCGGCCGCCTTCAGAGCGCCCGCCAGGGCCAGCACCTCGTCGTCCCGGGCGAAGGTGCCGGGTACGGGCTCCCCACGGACCGACACGTGGCCGAGAATCCGGGAGGTGGAGAAGCCGACCGCGCCGGCGCGCACCGCTTCCGTCACCACCCGGGCCATGGCTTCGAGATCGTCGGCGGTGGCCGGCTCGTTGCGACGGCCGCGCTCGCCCATGACGAAGTTGCGGACCGCGCCGTGGGCGATCAGCGAGCCGACGTCGAGGGCGTACTCCCGGGTCGCCAGGAAGTCCAGGTACTCGGGGTAGCTGGCCCAGGCACCCCAGGGCATGCCCTCGGTGAGCGCCGAGCCCGGAATGTCCTCCACCCCCTCCATCAGCTCGATGAGGTCGCGCTCGCCGCCGGGCGGCACCGGCGCGAAGCCGACGCCGCAGTTGCCCATGACCACCGTCGACACGCCGTGGCTGGCCGACGGGTCCATGGCCGAATCCCAGGTCACCTGGCCGTCGTAGTGGGTGTGCACGTCCACCCAGCCGGGGGTGACGAGACAGCCGTCGGCATCGACGGTCTCCCGGGCGGCGCCGTCGATGCGGCCGCCGACCTCGACGATGCGGCCGTCCTTCAGGGCGACGTCACCGGTGGTTGCTGCGGCGCCCGTGCCGTCGACGAGGGTGCCGCCGCGAATGAGTGTGTCGAACATGTGCGTGATCCTGGCTGAAGCTGACGATTGAAATTTCCGATGCAGAACAGGACAGCCTCGCCGGCGGCATTCATCCGGCACGGCTGCCCGATCCTCAGACCCCGAGCGGGCGCCGCCGCACGAACATGGTCTGGGGCACGGTGAACTCGAGCAGTCCGTCCTGACCGCCCTCCGAGCCGAGCCCGGACTGCTTGTGCCCGCCGAAGCTGGCCAGCGGCGACAGGTGCTGGGTCTCGTTGATCCAGACGGTGCCCGCCTGGAGACGTCGGCCGAGGGCTTCCGCCCGCTCGACGTCCGCGCTCCACACCGACGCCCCGAGACCGTAGTCGCTGGCGTTGGCCCGCGCCACCACGTCCTCCTCGGAGGCGAAGCGCAGCAGCGGCAGCACCGGCCCGAACTGCTCCTCCTGAACGATGCGGGCATCCTCCGGCGGATTGTCGAGAATCGTGATGGGCACGAAGTAGCCCGGCAGATCCGACGGCTCGCCGCCCATCACGAACGGGTAGCCGTTGGCGCGGGCATCCTCGATCAGCGCCAGCACCCGCTGGTACTGGGCCTCGTTCTGCACGGGACCGACCTGGGTGCCCTGCTCGGCGCCGTCGCCCATCTTCACGGTCTTCGCGTACTCGACCAGGGCTGCCTTCAGCGGCTCGTAGACGTCCTCGTGCACGTACATGCGCTTGGAGGCGATGCAGATCTGCCCGGCATTCCGGAACGCCGCCCAGAAGAGCTGCTCGGCCACCGCCTCGACGTCCACGTCCGGCAGCACGATGGCGGCGTCGTTGCCGCCGAGCTCCAGGGTCACCCGCTTGAGCGTCGGCGCGGCGCTCGCCATGACCTTGCGGCCGGTCTCCGTCGAGCCCGTGAAGCTGACCTTGTCGATGCCATCGTGGCCGGTCAGCCACGGGCCGAGCCGGTCGCTGCCGGACACCACGTTGAGCACGCCGGGCGGCAGCAGGTCGCGGAACAGCTCGCCCACGCGCAGCGTGGTCAGCGGCGTGGTCGGCGCCGGCTTCAGCACGATGGTGCAGCCGGCCAGCAGCGCCGGCGCGACCTTGAACATGGCCAGCAGAATCGGGAAGTTCCACGGCACGATGGCGGCCACCACGCCCACCGGCAGATGCCGGGTGACCGCCAGCCGCTCCTCGGAGTCCTCGGAGACATGCTCGGGAATGTCCAGCTTGGTGGTCTCCGCCAGCCAGTGCGCGCCACCGAGCACGTCGGCCTGGGCGTCGGCGTGGGGCTTGCCCTGCTCCATGGTGAGCAGCCGCATCAGCTCGTCGACGTTCTGCGCCAGCGCACCGGCGAGAGCGCCCAGCGCCGCCCGGCGCTCCTCGATCGGCGTGGCGGCCCAGCCCGGTGCTGCGCGCCGGGCTGCGGCCACGGCGGCATCCAGCTCCTCCCGGGTGCAGTCTGGCGCCTGGGCGAAGGCCTCCCCGGAGGCCGGGTTCACCACCGCGAACTGCTCGCAGCCCGGCTCCGCCCGGCCGTCGATGGTCATCGTGAAGTCGAGATTCATGGTCGTTCCTGCTTTGCTTGGAATGAATCGAGTGTCACAGCACGTAGCCCTCGCCGGACGCCCGCACCGTGATCTCGGCGATGGACACGCCCCAGGGCTGGTTGATGGCGTAGACGATCTGGTCGGTCAGGCTCTCCGGGTCGAGGGCGAAGTAACCGATGTCGTCCCGGTCGAGTTCCCGGGCCGGAAGCTGGCCGGCGAGCAGCGCTTCGAACCGCGCAGCCATGTCCGCCGTGTTGTGCCCGGTGATGCCCAGCGTCGCCTCGGGATTGACGATGCCGCCCGCCAGATTGGTGGCGGGCACGCCGGTGGGCCGCACCGTCGTCACCTTGATGCGGCCCTGGCTCTCCACCCGCAGCGACTCGGACAGGAAGTTCACGGCCGCCTTGGTGGCGCCGTACACGCCGGCGCCGGCCACCGGGAAGTTGCCGTAGATCGACGACAGGTTCACCACGTGGCCGCGGCCCTGGGAGAGCATCTGATCGTGCACCGCGACGATGCCGTGCAGCACGCCCTTGATGTTGACGTCGATGCACCGCGCCCAGGCGTCCATGGCCGCCTCGTGGTCCCGGTAGAACGCCAGCGGCATGGTGCCGGCGTTGTTGACCATGACGTCGATGGCGCCGAAGCGGTCCACCGCGCCGGCGGCCAGCGCCCGCATGTCGTCGAGCCGGGTGACGTCGGCCCGCTGAAACATGGCCTGGTGGCCGGCGGCGCGGATGGTCTCCGCGGTGGCCGCCGCCTGCGCCTCGTCGACGTCGGCGCAGACCACCCGGGCGCCAAGCGCCCCGCACTTCTGGCTGATCAGCCGGCCGAAGCCGCTGCCGGCGCCGGTGACGATCACCACGCGATCGTAGATGGGTTCGGACATGAGGTTCCCCACTGCTCTCCGGCCTTCAATGATCGCCCGAACGGGGGCCCGGTGACACCCTGCCGGGGCCGTGGTTTCCCCGGGTTCCCCCGGCCACCCGGTTGCTGGTTTGATGGCGTGCCGTCCGACGCGAGGAGGTGCCGCATGGCCTACAACCCGAGAACCGAGCTCGCCACCCATACCGTGACCAACCAGCCGCCGCCGCTGGAGGACGTGAACCTCTACGCCACCGACCGGGCGCTGCAGGATGCCGTCCGGCGCGCCGGAGGCGGCAGCCATGGGGCCCGCCTCGACGCCTTCGGCCGGCGCTGCGGCGAGGCCCGCACCCAGACCTGGTCGCGCCAGGCCAACGAGAACCCGCCGCGGCTGCGACCCTTCGACCGGTTCGGCCAGCGCATCGACGAGGCCGAGTTCCATCCGGCCTACCACGAGCTCATGGCCCTCGGCCTCGACGGCGGCGTATCCGCCGCCGCCTGGACGGCCCCCGAAGCCGGCCACGTGCTGCACGCCGGGCTGATGTTCCTGATGAACCAGGCCGATGCCGGCGTCACCTGCCCCATGTCCATGACCTACGCCTGCGTGCCGACCCTGCGCGCCGCGCCGGAGCTGGCCGCCGAATGGGAGCCCCGGGTCACCGCCGCCCGCTACGACGAGCGTTCGATACCCGCTGCCGGCAAGCACGGCGTCACCCTCGGCATGGCCATGACCGAGAAACAGGGCGGCTCCGACGTGCGCGCCAACACCACCCGGGCCGAGGCCGCCGACGGCGCGGTGCGGCTGGTGGGCCACAAGTGGTTCTGCTCGGCGCCCATGAGCGATGCCTTTCTGACGCTGGCCTACGGCGACAACGGCCTCACCTGCTACTTCGTGCCCCGCTGGCTGCCCGACGGCGAGCGCAACACCATCCAGGTGATGCGCCTGAAGGACAAGCTCGGCGACCGCTCCAATGCCTCCTCCGAGATCGAATACCACCATGCCTGGGCCTGGCAGGTGGGCGAGGCCGGCCGCGGCGTGCGCACCATCATCGCGATGGTCCAGCACACCCGGCTCGACTGCCTGCTCGGCTCCGCCGCCGGCATGCGGCAGGCGCTGGCCCAGGCGCTCTGGCACACCGGCCACCGCACCGCCTTTCAGCGCCGGCTGCGGGACCAGCCGGCCATGCAGGCGGTGCTCGCCGACCTGGTGCTCGACAGCGAGGCCGCCACCGCCCTGGCGTTCCGGGTCGCCGCCAGTTTCGACCGGGCGGCAGAGGACCCGCAGCAGGCGGCCTACATGCGCCTCGCCACCGCGGTGGGCAAGTACTGGGTGTGCAAACGCCAGCCCGGCTTCGTCTACGAGGCGCTGGAATGCCTCGGCGGCGCCGGCTACGTGGAGGAAGGGCCCATGCCGCGGCTGTTCCGGCAGTCGCCGCTGAACGCGATCTGGGAAGGCTCCGGCAACGTCATCGCGCTGGACGTCCTGCGCGCCTGCGCCCGGGAGCCCGAGAGCCTGGAAGCGGTGCGGGCGGAGCTGGCGGCGCCGGCGGGCCGCAACCCGCACTACGACGCCCACCTGCGCAGTCTGGAGCGCTGGCTGACGGAGGAGCGCCCCCACGAGGGCACGGCGCGGGCACTGACGGAATCCCTCGGCCTGGGACTCCAGGCTGCGGCCCTGGCGGCAGGCGCGCCGGAGTTCGTGTTCGACGGCTTCTGCGCCGCCCGGCTCGACCCGGAGACCCGCGCCTTCGCCTACGGCGCCGGCCGGGCCCCGGTCGACATCCGGGCGCTGATCGAGCGGGCCTACCCGGCGGCGTAGCCGAGCACCGCCACCAGGTGGCAGGCGGTGCCGGCGAGCACGAACAGGTGCCAGCCGAAGTGGGCGTAGCGGATGCGGTCGTCCAGCACGAACAGGGCGACGCCGGCCGTGTAGGCCAGCCCGCCCGCCAGCAGCCAGACGAACCCGGCGGTCGGCAGCGCGGTGAACAGCGGCTCCGCGGCCAGCACCACCAGCCAGCCCATGGCCAGGTACAGCGCCGTGGACCAGATCGGCCGGCGGTTGCCCGGCAGCGCCTTGAGCACCACCCCGGTCACAGCCAGCGCCCAGACCAGGGCCACCATCGGCCAGCCCCACTGCTCGCGGAACACGCCCAGCGCGAAGGGCGTGTAGGTTCCGGCGATCAACAGATAGATGGCGCAGTGATCGAGGGTGCGGAACACCGCCTTGGCGCGGCCGGCGGCGCGACGGCCCGGCGCTTCCGCCGGCCGCCGGGCGGCCAGACCCGACTCCGCCCCGCCCGGCATCGCGTGATACAGCGTCGACGCCAGGTACATCAGCAGCATGGTGACGCCGAACACCACCACGCCGAACACCTCGGTCGCCGCGCCGCCGCCCGCGACGGCGTCGACGATCAGCACCGGAATCGCCGCCACGGCCAGCACGGCCCCGGCGCCGTGGCTCACGGCGTTGGCGATCTCTTCTCCCACGGACTGCAGTCGGCCGTGATCCGTCATGTCGTTCCTCGCAGCCGAAGGGGCGAGGCCCGTCCGGTCAGGTGCATTTGGAGTCTCCGCAGTTCAAGCAGGTCAGGCAGCCGTCGAGCAGAACCCGCGCACGGGTGTGGCACTTCATGCACAGCTCGGCGCCCGCCGGAAACCCGCTGCCGGACGGCCCGTCGGACCCGCCCCGGGCACCCTCGCCCGGCGCCGCCTCGACTGCCGCCCGCTTCTCCGCCAGGTAGGCCTGGCGGTGCGGGTCGTCATCCTGCGCCAGCATGCCGAGCCCTGCAAGGTGACGTTCGATGATTTCGCCGATCTCCGCCACCAGCGACGGCATGAACCGGCCGCCGGACTTGAAGTAGCCGCCCCTGGGATCGAACACGCTGCGCAGCTCCTCCACCAGGAAGGTGCAGTCGCCGCCCTTGCGGAACACCGCCGAGACGATCCGGGTGAGCGCGACGATCCACTGGAAGTGGTCCATGTTCTTGGAGTTGATGAAGATCTCGAAGGGCCGCCGCGACTCGTGGGGCGTGCCGGCGTTCAGCACCACGTCGTTGATGGTGACGTACAGGGCGTGCTCAGACAGCGGCGTCCTGATCTTGTAGGTCTGCCCCCCCAGCAGCTCGGGGCGCGCCAGGCGCTCGTGCATCTGCTCGAGCTCGGGCGCCGCCTCGGCGGGGGGTGCGGACTCGTCCGAAAGGACGCGGAAGTCGACGATGCGACCGGGGATCTCGATGGTCATGATGTGGTCTCCTGTCGGCCCCGGGCTCAGCCGAGCCGCCCGTAGTAGCCTTCCTTGAGCGCGTCGAACAGATTCGCCGCGGTATGGGTCTCGCCGTCGTAGACGACTTCCTCGTCACCCCGGACGTCCACGCTGCTGCCGTCCTCCAGCACGAAGCGGTACACCGTCGCGGCCAGGTCCGACGCCCGCACCAGCACGCCCTGGAACGCCTCGGGATTGAAGCGGAACGTGGTGCAGCCCTTGAGGCCCTGCCGGTAGGCGGAGACGTAGAGGTCCGCGAAGTCCTCGAACGGGTAGTCGCTGGGCACGTTGGCCGTCTTCGAGATGCTCGAGTCGACCCAGCGCTGAGCCGCCGCCTGCACGGCGATGTGTTCCTCCGGGGTGATCTCGTCGGCGGTGGCGAAACACGCCGGCAGACGATGGGCCGGGTCGTCGGCGTCGGGCGCCGCCAGCGGGTCGACGGCCTCCCGGTAGACCAGCAGCTCCAGCGAGCACACCTCGACCCGCTCCTTGGTGCGCCGGCCCGGCGCGATGAGGTTGCGGAAATAGCGGTGCCCGAAGCTCGGCTCGATGCCGTTGCTGGCATTGTTGCCGACGGACAGGGCGATGGTGCCCGTGGGCGCGATCGAGCTGTGATGGGTGAAGCGCGCGCCGACCTCGGCGAGCTGCGCCACCAGCTCGGGCGCCACCTCCGCCAGCCGCTGCATGTAACGGCTGTAGCGCGCGTGCAGCACCCGGCCGGGCACCTCGTCCCCCACCCGGTAACCGTCGGCGGCCAGTTCCGGCCGCCGCGCCAGCATCGCCGCCGTGATCTCGAAGCGCTCGTTCATGATCGGCGCGGGCCCCTTCTCCTCGGCCAGGTCCAGGGCCGCCTGCCAGCCGGCGACGGCCAGCTCGCGGCTGAGCCGTTCGGTGAACGCCACCGAGGCCGGCGAGCCGTACCGCATCCCGAGCATGGCCAGGGCGGAACCGAGACCGAAGAAGCCCATGCCGTGGCGGCGCTTGCGCGCGAGTTCCAGGCGCTGCTCGGCCAGCGGCAGGCCGTTGATCTCGACCACGTTGTCGAGCATGCGGGTGAACACCGCCACCACCTCGCGGAACGCCTCCCAGTCGAACCCGGCGCCGTCCGTGCAGGGGGCCGTCACGAACCGGGTCACGTCGATGGACCCGAGCAGACAGGCGCCATGGGGCGGCAGCGGCTGCTCGCCGCACGGATTGGTGGCGCGGATGTCCTCGCAGAACCAGTTGTTGTTCAGCTCGTTCACCCGGTCGATCAGGATGAACCCCGGCTCGGCGTAGTCGTAGGCAGCGCGCATCACCTCGTCCCAGATCTCCCGGGCCGGCAGGCGCCGGTGAACCCGGCAGGCGACCCGGCCGTCCTGGCGGGTCAGATAGTCGTCGGCCACCGGCCAGTGACGCCAGACCACCTGGGCCGGATCGGCCACGTCGACACCGGCCGCGGCGGCTTCCCGGGCGGTGAGCGGAAACGCCAGCCCCCACTCGCCGTCGGCCTCCAGCGCGGCCATGAACTCGTCGCTGACCAGCAGCGACAGATTGAACTGCCGCAGCCGGCCGTCCTCCCGCTTGGCGGCGATGAACTCGAGCACGTCCGGATGGCCGATGTCGAAGGTGGCCATCTGGGCGCCACGCCGGCCGCCGGCGGAGGACACGGTGAAGCACATCCGGTCGAACACGTCCATGAACGACAGCGGACCGGACGTATGCGCGCCGGCGCCGCTGACGAAGGCGCCCCGCGGCCGCAGGGTCGAGAACTCGTAGCCGACGCCGCAGCCGGCTTTGAGGGTCAGGCCGGCCTCGTGCACCCGGCCGAGGATGGCGTCCAGGGAGTCGCCGACGGTGCCCGCCACCGTGCAGTTGATGGTGGACGTCGACGGCTTGTGGGCCTCGGCGCCGGCATTGGCCAGGATGCGTCCCGCGGGGATCGCGCCGTGGCGCAGCGCCCAGAGGAAGCGGGCTTCCCAGAGCCTGCGGGCTTCGCCCTCCGCCTCCACCGCGGCCAGCGCGCGGGCGACCCTGGCGAGGCTCGCGTCCGGATCATCGTCCACCGCCGTGCCGTCGGCGGCCCGCAGCTGATACTTCTGGGCCCAGATGTCCCGGCTGGTCGCCTGCAGCGGCAAGGCCGGCTCGAGGGGGACCCTGGCCGCTTCCGGAGCGGCCGCGGGGTGAGGCGCGAAATTCATGCAGAAATCCCATATATTGCGGTTCGGCGGATCAGACTACGCAAAATGTGGGGTTCGCCATTGATGCCGATCAAAGCAGGCCGCCGCCGCGGCCGCCGCCTCGTCGAGCCCGAATCCGGGGTCCCTCGACGGCGTGCGACCACCGCGGCCCGGCCGACCCAGGGGGACCCATGACGCCACTGACTCGACTCGCTCTCGGCGCGCTGCTGACCGCCGCCGTCGGCGCCCACGCCGCGCAGCCGGCCCCGGCGGCCGCCGGCCAGGACGACGGGCACCTGCCCGGAGCCGACAGCTCCGCGCTGTTCTGGCAGGGACGGGAACAGATCGCCGGATTCCGCAACATCGACCGTCTGGCGCCGGTACGATGGATCGCCGCCGGTGACCGGGCGCTGGAACTCCCCGCGGCCGGCGACGCCATCGGGACGGTGTCCTTCGAGTTCGCCGGCGACACCCTGACCCTCGACGACTACCTCGACCGCCAGCGGGTCGCCGGCCTGCTGGTGCTGAAGGACGGCAGCGTCGCCTACGAGCGCTACCGGCTGGGCAACGACGCGCAGACCCGCTGGATCTCCTTCTCGGTGGCCAAGTCCGTCGTCGCCATGCTGATCGGCGCCGCCATCGCCGACGGCTACATCGACAGCGTCGACGAGCGGGTCACCGCCTACCTGCCGCGGCTGGCCGGCTCCGCCTACGATCAGGCGACCATCCGCGATCTGCTGCAGATGGCCTCCGGCGTCGCCTGGAACGAGGACTACGCCGACCCGGAGTCCGACGTGGCCCGCGCCACCTACGACACGCTGAGCCTGTACGACTACCTCCGTGACAAGCCGCGCAACGCACCGCCCGGCGAGCGGTTCAACTACAACACCGCCGAGACCAACCTGGCGGGCACACTGCTGCGCGCGGCCATCGGCAACAACCTGTCGACCTACCTGTCCGAGAAGATCTGGCAGCCGTTCGGCATGGAAAGCGACGCCTACTGGCAGCTCACCGAGCCCGGCGGCGGCGAGTTCGGCGGCTGCTGCATCAGCGCCACCCTGCGCGACTACGCCCGGCTCGGCCTGTTCGCCCTGGGCGACGGCCGCCTGGCCGACGGCAGCCGGGTGCTGCCGGAAGGCTGGATGGCCGAGTCCACCCGGCCGTCACCCGGCTACGACGGCTACGGCTACTTCTGGTGGCTGCACGGGAACGGCGCCTACGAGGCCATGGGCATCTTCGGCCAGAGCATCTACGTCGACCCGGCGAACGGGGTGGTGATCGCCCAGCACAGCGCCCGCGCCGAGGCCGACCGGGAAGCGGACTGGGCGATGCAGGCGGCGGCCTACGCGGCGCTGGTCGAGGCGGTCAGCGGCGGCTGACGCGCGCCTCGTCCACAGGGCGCGTCAGGCGAATTCGAGCCCGTCGAAGTCGCCGGACTCGCGCCACGCCTTGATGTACTTGAAGTAGGCCGCTGCCCCGGCCGGATAGCCGCGGTTGTACTGCGCGGCCGGCGACATCGGCTGACCTTCGTTGTTGTAGTAGCCGGGCGTGCAGTCCGCCGAGCCGAGCATCATGCCGGGCCCGGTCATCAGCAGGTCGACCCAGTCCTTCTGCGCCTGCTCGGTCACTTCCACGGTCTGGTGCCCGCCGTCGAGCGCATGACGGATGACCATGGCGATGGTCATGGCCGACTCGACGATGTTGTGAGGCACGTTGGAGATGAGGTTCGCACCCTGGGTGGGCTGCACCCAGAAGGCGTTGGGAAAGCCGTGCACGTGGATGCCGTGCTTGCTGCGCATGCCGTCCTTCCACGCCTCGGTCAGCGTCAGGCCGCCGCGGCCCACGGTCTCGAAGCCGGTGCGGGCGACCAGCTCGGTGCCGACCTCGAAGCCGGTGCCGTAGATGATGCAGTCGACCTCGTACTCCCGGCCGGCGACCACCACCCCCTTCCGGGTGATGCGCTCCACGCCCTGACCGTCGGTATCCAGCAGCACCGTGGCCGGCTGGTTGAAGGCCTCCAGGTACTCGTCGTGAAAGCAGGGGCGCTTGCAGAGCTGGCGGTACCAGGCCTTGAGCTTCGCCGCGGTGTCCTTGTCCTCGACCACCGCGTCGACCCGCCGGCGGATCTCCTCCATCTTCTCGAAGTCCGAGTCCTCGTAGGCCGCGAGCATCTTCAGCGGGTTGCCGCGGTCCTCCTCCGGCAGCTCCATGATCTTCGCGCGGATCCGCCGGGACAGGTCGGTCCAGCCGTCCTGCACCAGATCCTCTTCGGCGTCGCCGCCGGTCTGATTGAGGGTGAAGTTCTCCAGCCAGCGCTGCTGCCAGCCGGGGGTGGCGATGGTCTCGAACCACTCCGGATCGGTGGGCCGGTTGTCGCGCACGTCCACCGAGGACGGCGTGCGCTGGCAGACGTAGAAGGTCCTGCAGGCCGCCGCCAGCGCCGGAATGCACTGCACCGCCGTGGCGCCGGTGCCGATCAGCGCGACCCGTTTGTCCCCCAGCCGGTCGAGGGGCGCCCCGGACGGGTCGCCGCCCGTGTACTCGTAGTCCCAGCGGCTGGTGTGGAAGGAGTGGCCCTCGAAGTCCTCGATGCCGGGCACGCCGGGCAGCTTGGGCACGTGCAGCGGACCCGTGCCCATCGCCACGAACTGGGCGGTGAAGTCGTCGCCGCGGTCGGTGGTGATGCGCCAGACCCGGGCCGACTCGTCCCACGTGAGCGTCTTCACCTGGGTGTGGAACAGCGCGTTGTCGTAGAGCCCGTACTGGTTGCCGATGCGCTGGCAGTGCTCGAGGATCTCCGGCGCGTGGGCATACTTTTCCGTCGGCATGTGCCCGGTTTCCTCGAGCAGCGGCATGTACACGAACGACGCCGTGTCGCACATCGCGCCGGGATAGCGGTTCCAGTACCAGGT